>NZ_JAHZSV010000001.1 GCF_019457905.1 Flagellimonas abyssi
CAAATAGAATCGATCTTTTTAGTGGCTCACTTTCATCCGCCCCACTATGCTCACTTTGGTCCGCCGCGGGTGGCTCAGTTTAATCCGCCGAAGGTGGTATACTATGCCCGTTTTTTGCAGCCAAGCAACAACGGGAAAAATTGGAGCGAAGAAGTCCTTTGATCGAACAGGATGCCAAAACACGGTATCTTGAATTTATGCAGAAATTCCCGAACCTGGTCAATCGAATTCCGTTGTCCTATATCGCATCCTATCTGGGAATCACCCAATCGACCTTGAGCAGGGTCCGGAAAAGTATTGGGTAATCCTGCTTTTTGCCTTATGTCAAACGAATCCATTTTACAAAGGGCAACCTTTGTATCAATGATAATCAAAAAATCTAGAAAAATGGAATCAAGAAAATTAGGCGATTGTGGATTGGAAGTCTCCACCCTGGGATATGGATGTATGGGATTGAGTTTCCCTGGCGCCCCTTCCAAAACGGAATCTATTAAATTGATCCGATCGGCCTTTGACGAGGGAATCACTTTTTTTGACACGGCACTTCGTTATGGGGACAATGAGCTTTTGGTAGGGGAAGCACTTGCTCCCATTAGAAGTGAAGTGGTCATCGCGACCAAGTTTGGGTTCAAACCGGATGCGCAATTTGAGGTGGAAAGCCGTCCAAAAAGTATAAGGTCGGCTGTCGAAACCTCATTGGAGCGATTGGGAACCGATCATATTGATCTGCTGTACCAGCACAGACTTGATCCGAACATACCCATTGAAGAGGTGGCAGGAACCGTGAACGACCTGATCCAGGAAGGCAAGGTCAAGTACTTTGGACTGTGTGAGGTGGATTCGGCAACCATACGAAAGGCGCATGGGGAAACACCCCTTTCGGCACTGCAAAGCGAATATTCCCTATTTTATCGGGAGCCCGAGTCAGAAGTGTTGCAAACCTTGGAGGAACTGGGGATCGGATTGGTACCCTTCAGTCCTTTGGGCAAAGGATTTTTAACGGGTACGATATCTGCGGAAACCAAATTTGACGATACGGACCCACGAAATCTTTTGCCCCGTTTTTCAGAGGAAAACAGAAAGGCCAATAAGGCACTGGTGGACCTAGTGGTTTCCGTGGCCAACGACAAAGGGGCCACCCCGGCCCAAATAGCCCTCGCATGGCTCCTTGCCCAGAAACCCTTCATTGTTCCCATTCCAGGAACTTCCAAGTTACACCGTTTACAGGAAAACATTGGTGGGGTAAAGGTGGCATTGTCACAGGACGAGCTGAAGAAAATTGAAGGTGCCTTGGAGGCCATTAAAATTGTAGGGGAGCGCTATCCGTCACAAATTCAAAAGAAGATCGGCAAATAATCTTTGATTGCAATGGTAGCTTCAGTGAAGCTTTGATACCAATCATCCCATCTCTACTACAGGCCAGCTCCAATGGAGCGGCCTGTAGTGAATGGAATGTCTAAAGTTGCCATGAAATCCATAGGGATTAAAAATTTTGTAATTCCCATTGCCCTCTCACAAGGGCCATTGGGAAGGTCGGGAATAAGTGGAAGCCCATTATCTTCAATGTAATCCGTGACCGGACCATTCGTTTTGGTCAATTGGATGCAATCATTCCCGATGTTACCCGAAAGGTATTGACCGAACAGTTAAGGGAATTGGAGGAAGATGGCATTATTTTGAGAACGGCCTATAAGGAAATACCACCACGGGTGGAATATCAGCTTACAGATCAAGGAAAGGCAATGCTGCCTATCCTGGACTCCTTAAAAGATTGGGTTCTGGAATTTTAAAGTAACGAAATGGGGGCCAAGGGATTTTGTCTAATTGTATAAAATCCGAAACTCGGAAGGGCTCATACTCGTTTTCTTTTTGAACAGTTTACTGAAACTCTGTGGATGCTCAAACCCAAGGTCATAGGCAATCTCGCTGACGGACTGTTCGGTAGTCGATAATTTTTCCTTTGCCCTATCGACCAACATGTCATGGATGTGCTGCTGTGTATTTTTACCGGTATACATTTTTAACAATCCGCGAAGATAGTTCTGGGAGATATGCAGCCCTTCCGAGATATACTGTACGGTCGGCAACCCTCTTGAAACCAAGTCCCCATCATCGAAGTAGGTGGACAAAAGCATGTCCAATTTTTCCAAAATTTGATGATTGGACTTTTCCCTTGTGATATATTGTCTATTGTAAAATCGCTCTACATAGCTCAGCAAATTTTCAACATGGCTTATTATAATTTGCTTGCTGAATTTATCAATGGTGGAATGATATTCATTCTTGATGGCAGCGACGATGCCATTGACAATGGTTTCTTCCTTGTCGGATAAAAAGAGTGCTTCATGTACGGCATATCCAAAGAATTCATATGTCTTGATCTTTTTGGCCAACGTTGTATTCCATATAAAATCGGGATGGATGAGCATGATCCATCCCTTAAGGTCATCCTCAGGGGATGGTCCACCACCCGATATCAATTGGTTTGGGGCCATGAAGCCCATGAGTCCCTCATCGAAATCATAGGTCTGTTGTCCATATTGTAGTTTATTCTTGAATCCCCTTTTCAAGGTGATGTAATAAAAATCCAATATGGCCCTCATTTCAGTGAAGCCCTCGGGCATTTGTACATCCGCATAGTTCATTACACTGATTAGGGGATGCTCTGGTGGGGCCAAACCTATCATCCGGTGCAGTTCGGTTATTGATTTAATTCGTAGCGTGTTCATCCATTTGAATTTTGGGTAAAAGGATATGTCGATGGATTATTAAGGCATGATCATAAAAGGGAAACCCGGCCAGGACAAATTTGGTGCTGCCCGGCCATAGTGCCAAACCAATCGATCAGACCATATATCACGTATTTAAAATTAATACTTTTTATGGTCATAGGTAACATTGGCCAACTCAAGGGATATGTCCCATAATTTTTTGGCAACCATTTTATCCTCGGCCTGTACCGGTATTTTTGCCGGAGTGGGAAATCCTCGGGTCTCACTCAATTTATTTGGGCCATAATAGGCTCCTGGTTCCGCCTCAGGGGAGGTAGCGGCAAACAATGTCGGCAAGGCCCCCATGGCGGGTGGTTGGAACATAAAAGGAAGAAATGTCCTCATTATCCCCGAAGAACTCCATCTACCCGCACCGGTGATCAAAAGATTGGTGCGGGAAACACCGGGGTGGGCTGATAAGCTCATGATGCCCCAATCATGCTTGTAACTTTGACGTTGAAGCTCAAAGGCAAACATGAGATTGGCCAGTTTGGATTGTGCATAGGCTTCCATGGGCTTATAGGAAGATGTTGACTGGAGATCGTCGAAATTGATCCTGCCATCGCGGTTTCCGATACTCGAAACGGTGACCACGCGGGGATTGTTTCCCATGGTTAAAAGTGGCACAAGATGGGCTGTCAATGCAAAGTGCCCAATATGGTTCGTGCCAAACTGTAGTTCCAGACCATCGGCGGTTTCAAGCCGTTTGGGTGGGGTCATGATACCGGCATTGTTGATAAGAAGATCAATGGATCTGCCTTTTTCCTTCATTCTCTCCCCAAAGGCCTTGACCGAGGAAAGGTTGGCAAGATCGATTTTCTCGAAACTCACCTTGGCCTTTTGATATGATTTGTGGACCTGTACAATGGACCCCATACCTTTTTTGGGGTCACGCCCTGTCATGATGACTTCCCACCCGGCCGATGCCAGTGCAAGGACATCTTGAAAGCCGATACCCTCGGTTCCACCCGTTACCACTGCCAACCCCCCGCTACTTTTGGGAATATCGGATGCAGTCCAATTTTTGATTTTGTTTTTCATTCTTCGATGCTTTTAATTCTAAACTGTTACTGTAGTTCGTTGTAATTTCAATGAAACCCCTAGGTCGACTTGAACTGTACTTTTTATTCAGGTGTGTTTTTGAAGTACTGGCAAATACGTTATGAGGTCAAGATGTAATTATTGAAGATATATCCCATGATCATGGCGATTGGAATCCCTACGGCAGCGTTGATCAGTGCCTTTTTGGCCTTGTTGGGAAAGGCATTTCTGTACCTGAAATACAAAAAGAACCCAATGGGTGGAATTGCGTTTGATAGTAGGGTCTGAACCACAGAAAGTTTGTCAATTTTGATGTTTTTTTCCATTTTATTCTTATTTAATTGTTACCAATAACTCTTCAACAAATAGACGGATGTGATTCACCCGAATGGTTGATTGAATGCTTCTTTCTTCTTTACTGTCCACTACTTTTAGGATGTATTTCTTATCTGTCCAAGCCCACTTACACATTGTGCTTTAGTAGATACCAGAGGCATTTCCAAATGCTATCATTTTGATGAGTAATGACACCCCAAAATTCAGTTTAATTGGATGGACCGACGTATCTAGAACGCCTTTTGTTGTAGTCATAAATCACAGTATTGCAGGATTATCACATAGGGGATATCACCACTTTGCTTATGGGTGTGGATTCATTCCTTGAAAAATGATCTGTATTGTGAAAGCTTGGATCTGTCACGAACAGGTTCTAAAATATTGATTTGAGCCATCTCCTTCTGAATGTCATAGGCAACAAAAAGTTTTTCAGTATGATCACTTCTTGATAAAGACCGTCAAGAGTTCTGAAGCTTTTTTAGTCTTATCATACCCAAAGGGACTTGTGAACTTATTTTTTGGACTTTTCAATAAAGTGTGTTTGGGCTTTTCAATAAACTAAAACTGTCAAAGTATATTGAGATTTGCAGGAGATGAAAACTAAATGATGAACCGCAAAGAAACAGTGTTGGTAACAGGTGGAACCGGATTTGTAGGGATGCACATCCTGTTCCAATTGTTACAGAAAGACTATTCCGTCAGAACAACTATAAGAGATAAAGCAAGTATTGATGGGATACTACAAACCTTAAAGGACAATGACATCACGAATCTTGAAGGATTGTCCTTTTATGAGGCGGATCTAACCAATGACAAGAACTGGGAAAAAGCAATTAAAGGCTGTACGTATATCATGAGCGTGGCCGCTCCGGTATTTTTCGACAGGCCAAAAAATGAAGAAGAAGCCATGGGCCTCGCAAGGGATGGGATATTACGTATTTTGGAATTGGCCAAAAAGGAGGGGGTCAAAAGGGTTATAATGACCTCAAATTTTGGAGCGGTTGGATTTACCCAGACCGATAGGACCAGACCCACCACCGAGGAAGATTGGACAAACACGGAGCATAGGGCGATTTCCGTGTACGAAAAATCAAAGACCATGGCAGAAAAGGCAGCGTGGGCGTTTATCAAAAAAGAAGGGGGAAACCTTGAATTTGCCACCATCAACCCAGTTGCCATCTTGGGACCTAGCTTGAATTCCCATGTTTCCGGAAGTTTTCACTTGCTTGAGGCTCTATTGGACGGTTCCTTAAAGGCAATTCCAAACATTCCATTGAATATCGTTGATGTCAGGGATGTTGCCAAATTGCATATTTGTGCCATGGAGACCGTCGAGGCCAATGGTAATCGTTTTATAGCCTCTGCTGATGGACAGATCTCATTGCCCCAAATCGCCGAATTGTTGAAAAAGGAAAGACCTGAAGTGTCCCTTAATGTTTCGTCCAGAACACTTCCCAGCCTTGTTCTTACCATAGCTTCACTGTTCAATGCCAAAGCCAGGGAAAGTGCCTTGCTGGCCAAAATCAACCGGAATGTAAGCAATCAAAAGGCAAAGAGCATATTAAAATGGACCCCTATGGCCACTCAGGAAGAGACCATTTTGGCTGCAGTGGATTCAATGAAAAAATATAACTTAATAAAAGGGTGAACATATGACCACTAGGATCATTAGCGGAATCGTATTGCTTATCACTGTCTATATCGGGATAAGCCATGGTTTAAGGGTGTTTCAAAAGCCCTCTGAACAATATTTGGACATGATGAATTCTTTGGGCATCACCGACACAATGAGAATTGTGTTCGGTGTTTTGTCCTTTGGTTCGGTGCTGCTGATACTATTGCCAAGGACATTCTTCATCGGAAACACAATAAGGGCCTTACTTTTGGTATTTTTAATGGCCTTGTCCCTTAAGGCAGGGAATTATAAATTTGCGTTGGTTGAAATCCCATTTGTCCTAATGCCCTTGCTACTGATTTACCTGGGACATCCTTTGAAGTTCAATTAGTATTTAAAAAAACAACAGCTGAGAGCGATTACAGAAGATACAAGAGTCCATATGTTGAAGGAACAGTTTGTTCCGGACACTGTGCTCATGTATGTGGCCAGGGGTGCCATCCAAACGTATGATGGGAATCAAAGAACGATTTTTAGGGCCGGTGAATATGGAATAGCTCAAAAAAACAGATTGGTAAAGTATGAACTCGTGGGAAGTGAAACGTCTTTTGAGCCTGTCATATTCTGTTTTGGTGAATCATTTTTACAGGCCTTTAAAAACAAACACCAGATTGAGGCACAACAGAATGCATTCCGTGATGCATTTATAAGGATATCCAGTTCACCATTGATAAACAGTTTTATGGATTCCATTAAACCGTATTACAAAGGAGCCATGGAATTGGAAGCGGAATTTGAGGATATAAAATATGAAGAACTTTTGATCATTCTATTGAAAGAAAAGCCTGAACTGGCCGATGTCTTGTTTGATTTCCGAAAACCTGGAAAAATAGACTTGGAAAAGTTTATGGTCAAAAACTTTACGTTCAATGTGAACATAGACCAGTTTGCAACGTTGACAGGGAGGAGCCTATCAGCCTTCAAGAGGGATTTTAAGGAAATATTTGGGGAATCCCCAAGTCGATGGCTGGTGAAAAAACGTTTGGCGGAAGCCTATTTTTTGATTGATAAAAAGCGTAGAAAGCCAAACGATATTTACCTAGATCTAGGATTTGAAAGTTTATCCCATTTTTCAGTGGCATTTAAAAAACAATTTGGCCAAACCCCCACGCAACTTGCAACAGATAATAACAGCTGAACTCATTTGGATGAACCCGGATTCTAATTAAAGGTGTGTCATAACAATGATTTATTGGATTGCGAGGGTATATTGAGAAAATGGTCCCAACTCTAATTTTTTGAGTGAAAAATTGAACAATAAATTTTTCACATAACCAAAGCAAAATTTATGCTAGCCCTTGCAATGGTCATGTAGGACCATGGGTGACTAATCGGTTCTCTTACGAAACTTTCCACTACATTATCTAATTAAAGCCCGTGGACGGGACTCGAACCCGCGACCCCTTACTTGACAAACAGGTTTTTAAAGCTTTTATGAAAAAAATATATAAAATAAATATCCTGAACGCTATAATATAAAAACAGAAAACGCGTGCAAAAGTTAGGGGTAAGATTATGGGACAAAAAGCTTAGGTATTTTTGGATAAGACCTTTTGCTGAAAGTTAAGTTTCTTTTTTAATAGTTGCATGTCCTCACTCACTTTTCTGTTCAAAATCTTGGCGTAATGTTGTGTTGTTCGGAGTGATTTGTGCCCCAGCATCTTGCTTACAGACTCAATTGAGACGCCATTGGAGAGGGTTACAGTAGTCGCAAAAGTATGTCTGGCCAAATGAGTGGTCAGGTGTTTGTTGATTCCGCTAAGGTCCGCTATTTCCTTTAAATAGGCATTCATTTTTTGATTGGTCAATACGGGCAATACTTTTTTATCCACGAGTAGGGGACTGTGCTCATACTTTTCGAGGATCATCAAGGCAGTAGGTAAAACAGGAATGTTACTTTTTGTTTTAGTTTTAGTCCGTTTTGTGTTGATCCAAAGGTCTCCGTCAATCCCTACAACAAAATCGTCATGCGTCAATTTTTTTACATCCGCATAGGCCAATCCGGTAAAGCAACAGAAAACAAAACAATCCCTTACATGCTCCAAGCGCTCATTTGTAAAAGGATAATCCATCAATTGTTGTAGTTCTTCATTGGTCAGAAATTCCCGTTCAACATTTTTCAATCTTGCTTTCCAATTGGCAAAAGGGTCTTTGGTAATCCATCCATTGGCATAGGCAATCCGAATTATTTTTTTAAAGTTCACCACATATTTAATGGCCGTATTGTGACTACATTTTCTTTTAGTCTTTAAGTAATATTCAAACCCTGAAATGAAGGCATGGTCTACATGCTGTACTGGAATATCCTTTTTTCTGAGTTCCCTACGGAGATATTCGCACAGATGGCTTTTTGCGGTTTTGTACCGTTCTGCTGTACCGGCAACGAAATCTTTTCCTATTAATTCATTGACCCTGTCATTGTGTTCCTGAAATATCTCCAAAAGCATTTTGCTGGGCCTGTCCAATCCCAAATAGGACTCTTTAAGTGACACCGCGGTGAGCACTTGATCTCGACCCCTCAACTTGTCTGCATGGAGGTAAAGGTCAGTGCGTATCTTGCTCAAATAGGAATTTAACTGCCTTACTTCTTGGGAGAACCCCAATACCTTACCATATGCCGCATCCCATGCACTGGGGTGCACCTTGCGTCTTGTACTGAACTCAGCACGCTTTCCGTCGATTGTAATTCTGACATAAATGGTTGACCTGCCAATGCGGTCTTGTTTGTATTTTCTGAGATAGAAGAGAAGAGATACCATAAAAGTGACACCGATTTTAACATTATTTGCCTTGAAATTAGAAAAAAAATATTAAACAATAATCATTATAAATATCTGATATACAATATTTTAAATGTTATTAGGTGCCCCTTTTTGATGAGATTGGAGGGGGCACCGAAAGGGGTGCTTTTTAATATAGTTTCAAATGATATTATTTGATACTATAAAAAATGAAAAACCCTGTAAATTATTGATTTACAGGGTTTAATGTTTTGAGATGATATCTCTCAGCGGAGGAAGAGGGATTCGAACCCCCGGAGGTGTGACCCTCAACAGTTTTCAAGACTGCCGCATTCGACCACTCTGCCATTCCTCCTAAGCGGGTGCAAATATATAAAGCTTTTTCTTATCCCAAAAGACCTTTTTGGTTTATTGTTGTATAAAAATAAAAATCCGATGTACCTGTTGGAGCACATCGGATAGTGTTTTAAGGATAGGTGGGTTTTAATCAATGCCAAACTCCAATCCTAAGGAGATAATGTCCCAACTACCTCCATCTAGGGCTACCCCCCTGTAAGCTAGCACAATGTCCATCATTTCGGTTATGGAGTATGCGGCTCTTGGTGCATAATAAAATCCACCATCGTTGCCATCACTTATTCCTAGGGCATAGCCAAGGTCCGCGCCTAGCGAGAATTCATCGGAAACACTGAAACGACCTGCCGCGGCAATGGGTAGGAACTGCACGTCATCAACATCGATAGTTCCAAAACCAGTATCTATTTCGTCACCGAAAGAATGTGAATAGCCCAAAGTCGGGCCAGCTTGGAACTCATCGGACACATCGAACAAGTAGCCTAATTCCACGGCAATTGCAAATGTCGATAAGTCTCCAGCATCCCCGATGGGAAGACCTGCATGGATTCCTGCTTTGAAATCACCTTGTGCTTGTACACAGGTTAATCCAAAAAATGCGGCTAGTGTAAATAATGCGATTTTTTTCATGAGATTGTATTTAAGGTTAAATCAAATGTAATAATTTTTAAAAAAATGACATTTTTAACACTATTAAAATATGTTTTTGGCAAATTAGTAGTATTCTTTCTTGCTTATTTTGATGATTCTTGATTTTACTAAAGTTCATCAATTCTATATGCCGTTCAAAACAATGGTCATACCTTTGTTTTTATGCTTGAGTGGTACCATTATTTGCTATTGATTGCTGTTGGTTTTGCAGTGGGGTTTATTAACACCGTAGCAGGGGGTGGGTCGTTACTGTCATTGCCAACCTTAATCTTTTTGGGGCTACCGCCGGCCGTTGCCAACGGCACCAATCGGGTGGCCATTGTTATCCAAACGGTGATGGGTACTGCAGGGTTCAAGAGTAAAGGGATTTCTACGTATCCTTTTAATATTTATTTGGGGATATCGGCTTTTTTGGGAGCTATAATAGGTGCATACATTGCAGTGGATATTGATGGGGAAACCTTCAATAGGATTTTGGCCATAGTAATGATTGCCGTAGTACTTATCATCATTTTTAAGCCCAAAATGAGGATAGACGAGATGCAAGAACGACTCACGGGCAAATATCTTTGGATTGCTCTTGTGGTTTTCTTCTTTTTTGGTATCTATGGGGGCTTTATCAATGCGGGTCTTGGATTTTTAATGATGCTGTTTTTGCATTATTTTAATCAAATGAATCTAGTAAGGTCCAATGCGACCAAAGTGGCCGTGGTTTTTGTTTATATGTTGGCCGCATTGGCGGTTTTTGTATTGAACGATAAAGTGGATTGGAAAATGGGCCTTGTTCTTGCTATCGGAAATGGGTCGGGAGCATGGTTCGCCAGTAGGTTTTCTGTAAAAAAAGGAGACGGATTTATAAAAACGTTTTTGATCATAGCAGTGGTTTTGATGGCCATCAAACTATGGTTCTTTTAAATAATATTTACTATGCCGGGATTTGAACTCTTTGGGGATAAGGAGAGAAAAGAAGTACAAGATGTAATGGACTCCGGAGTGCTCATGCGCTACGGGTTTGATGATTTGCGAAACGGACATTGGAAAACCAAGGAGCTGGAGTCCGGACTGTCCCAACGAATGCAATCCAAATATACACATGTTGTGAGCAGTGGAACTGCTGCATTGACAGTGGCTTTGGCCAGTGCAGGAGTTGGAGCGGGGGATGAAGTGATTATACCTACTTTTACCTTTGTAGCCAGTTTTGAGTCCATTCTCGCTTTGGGAGCAGTACCTATTTTGGTCGACATTGATGATACCCTTACCTTGAAACCTGAGGCGGTCGAAAAGGCCATTACCCCACAGACCAAAGTGGTGATGCCCGTGCACATGTGTGGTTCTATGGCCAATTTATATGCTTTGAAAGCCATTTGTAACAAACATGGTCTGTTATTACTGGAAGATGCCTGTCAGGCCATAGGAGGCACCTATAATGGAAAACCACTGGGGAGTATTGGAGATTTGGGCTGTTTTTCTTTTGATTATGTAAAAACTATTACTTGTGGAGAAGGCGGTGCAATGATTACCAACAATCACGATTATTATGAAAATGCCCATAAATATTCCGATCACGGTCATGATCATATGGGAAACAACAGAGGGGCGGAAGAACACCCATTTTTAGGATATAATTTTAGAATCTCTGAAATGAATGCCGCAGTAGGTGTTGCCCAATTGGCCCGTTTGGATGAGTTTTTGGCCATTCAAAAGCGGAATTATACCATTTTGAGGGAAGCGTTGTCCAATATTCCCGAGGTTGTTTTTAGAACTGTTCCAGATGGGGGAGAGGAGAACTATTCATTTCTAAACTTTTTCATGCCTACAGAAGAATTGGCCCAAGTGGCCCATCAAGAATTGATTGAGGCAGGGGTGGATGGTTGTTTTTATTGGTACGACAATAACTGGCACTACTATAAAAAATGGGAACATCTCACTAATTTGAAATCTTTGGGTAAGCTGCCAAAAGATGTACAAGAGGCTTTGCCCGATTACAGCAAAGCTGATTTTTCCGAATCTGATAAATGGATGTCCAGAAACATATCCTGTTTGATTAAATTGGGATGGTCGGAAGAAGAAACCGTTGCCCGGGCCAACACAATGGCAGAGGCCATAAAGGCATCAATCTGATGGTGATCAGTGGAACTGGAATCGTCTGTTAGTAATTCACATACTCCACAATTTCAAGACCGTAGCCTACCATGCCCACACGTTTGGTTTGACCAGAGTTTGTCAATAATCTAATCTTGGAGATGTTGATATCATGCAGTATTTGAGCTCCAATGCCAAAATCTTTATTGTCCATTTCAACTTTAGGGGCTTTACTTATGCCTTCGTCCTGTAATTTTTTGAATTCGGACAGTCTGTTCAACAAGTTCATGGATTGGTTCCCTTGGTTAATAAAAATCATGGCACTCTTCTCCTCTTTGTTCAAGGCATCGAACATGTGCTGAAGCGCCTCATCCGGATTATTGGTCAGGGTGCCCAGAATATCGTTGTTCACCAAGGTAGAGTTGATTCGTGTCAGCACAGGCTCCCCGGTTTTCCAATTTCCTTTCAAAAGGGCGATATGGATTTGGTCGTTCGTGGTTTGCTTGTAAGCTCTCAAACGGAACTCGCCAAACCTTGTTTGTATGTTAAAAGCTTCCTTGAGCTCTATCAAGCTATCGTGTTCCATTCGATAGGCGATCAAATCCTCAATCGAAACAATTTTAAGATCAAACTTTTCGGCCACTTTCAATAGTTGTGGCAAACGGGCCATTGTTCCGTCTTCATTCAATATTTCAACCAAAATACCGGCTGGTTCCAATCCCGCCAATCGTGCAAAATCAATAGCAGCTTCTGTATGTCCGGAACGGCGTAGAACACCTCCATTTTTGGCCCTCAAAGGGAAGATATGACCAGGTTTCCCTAACTCGTGAGGTTTTATGTCTTTATTTACAAGCGCAGCTATGGTCTTGGCCCGATCATGGACCGAGATACCTGTAGTACAACCATATCCCAATAAATCCACGGATACGGTAAACTGAGTTTGATGAAGTACAGTGTTGTTCTGCACCATCATGTTCAATTCCAGTTCTTCGCATCTATCTTCCGTAAGTGGCGCGCAGATAAGCCCACGACCGTGCATGGCCATAAAATTGATCATTTCGGGGGTGACCTTCTCGGCAGCGGCAATAAAATCACCTTCGTTTTCTCGGTTTTCATCATCAACTACAATAATTACCTTACCGTCTCTAATGTCGGCAATGGCTTCTTCAATGGCGTTCAATTGTATTTTTTTATCCTTGGCGATCATTGGTCTTCAGCTTCTTTCTCTTTCTTTTTAAATAATGATTTGATACGGTCTATAAAATGACCAAACCCTACTAATCCCTTGTCAGCAGTAGCCCTTCTGGTCAGCGAAATGCCCAACGGCAGCATGATCATAGTGGGCAGCCAGGCTCCGATAGCGGGATGAATGTTTCCTTCCTTGGCATAATTACCGGCAAATACGCCGATAAAGTAATAGGTCAAAAATAGGATAATGGCCACAACCATGGGCAATCCCAACCCTCCTTTACGGATGATGGCTCCCAAAGGTGCCCCCACAAAAAATAGGATAATGCAGGAAAGTGCAAGCGCGTATTTTTGATGCAGCGACAATATATGGCTGTTGTAAAATTTATATCGGCTCTGGAGTTCGTCTTTTTTGGAATCTACCGTATTTATGATACTGGAAACCTCGTTCAGAGCTTTTTTCATGACTTGAATCTGTTCCCATTGTTCTAAACCGGACACAAATTGGTCAATACTTTTAATGGAATCCCTTTGAATGGTGTCCTTTGCCTTTAAAAGTTCTAATTTCTGTGTTGTAGTGTCTATGGGTGCCTTAACAGGAAAGGCTCCCATACGGTTCACCACGTTTTTGGAAAACGCCGTTACTTTTTCCAGATTGTTTTCCCGTAGGGAATCGATGTCCTTGATCAGGCGGCCAACATTTTTCATTTTGTTGGTGGTGATATTTTGGTCCTCTTCCAAATCTTGGTCGTTGAGTTCCGAAATGTCAATATTGATGGTGTAGGTATCAAAATTGGATTTTGCAAAGGGTTGTTTGCGTTTTTCTTGGGCGTCTTTTTTTACGATTTCTTCGTAGTAATTCCCATCTTTCAGTACCAATTGGATAATATCGGATTCCTCGCTACTGATCAATTCACCCGCTTTGGCCTTGATGACCGTATTATTGATGTTTTGGTCCGTTTTCTTGTGGATGATTACATTGTCCAAAAAACGGTCCTGTTCGCCATATTTTTTATCCACCTTGATGTTCATTCCTTGACCGGTTCCCTCAAAGTCGCTAAAAACACCTTCGGTAATTGCCGCGGCTGGTTTCACCTTGGCGATGTTCCGTCTAAGATTGAACATTTTTTGTTCGGATTTTGGGATAACATCATTGGCAAAAAAGAAGGTCACCAATCCCAAGAACAATACAAATACGATAAGGCTGCGCATCCCTCTTTGTAGGGATATCCCGGAAGCTTTCATGGCGGCGAACTCATAGTTTTCCGCAAACGTACCAAAGGTAAGGATGGAGGAGAGGAGTACTGTGAGGGGCAGTACTTTGTCCACCAATGTGGGAATAAAGTAAAAAATAAACTTGCCAATAATGACCATGCCCAGTCCCTTTCCAGCTAAATCATCGATGAAAAGCCATATTCCCTGAAAAATGAATATGACGATCAGGATGAAAAAGGAACTGAAGAAGTTGTAAAGAAATCTTCTTAGTATATACTGGTCAAGTATTTTCAATGCCTAGTTTCTTATGATGTAGTACCCTTTGTCCTCGTACTTTTTCTCGTCAAAGGTAAACAGAGTACTCGATATGGGCTGATTGGTTTTGAAAGAATTAACGGTAATAGTGGTTTTGGTACCATTGCTTCCCGTTTGGATCAGCTTGTAGATGTGTTTTGTTTGCGTATCGATTCCCAAAAGCACTGATTTGATCTCGGTATTGGAATCAATCGGAATCAATTTTACGTATTGAATTTTCCTGCCCCCCACATTTTGAAGGATGTCCCATTCGTAATTATGCCCCGTTTTGTAAAAGGTCAACATTTTGGAAGGGCTTACGTTGTCGTTGTCCTCATTAACGTCCTCAATGGTAACCTCTTCGTTTTCGGGCACTACGGTGTAGACTTTTTTGCCATCGTACATTTGCTTGGCCCCAAAATAGTTCAGTAGGTACTTTTCACCATCCAAGGTCACGTTTCCGTTGGTTTCTTGTTTTAGGTTGGCCTCTGTGTTCTCCAAAGTGGATTGGAAATCAATATAAATATTATCGTAGCTCTGTACTTTGTTGTACACCTCGTCCAACAAAGCTTTTGCTTTACCTGAGTTTTGCCCGTAAGAAAAAAGTCCAACTGCAAACAATGTTATAAAAAGAATACTTTTCTTGATCATGATTTTATTTTGCTTCATTTTCTAATAATTGATCTAAGGCATACATATCGGGGACCAAAACCTGTCGGGCCTTACTGCCTTCAAATGGCCCAACAATTCCGGCAGCTTCTAATTGATCTATGATTCTACCGGCACGATTGTATCCCAATTTTAATTTTCGTTGGATCAAAGAGGCCGAACCTTGCTGCGCTGTAACGATTACTTCGGCAGCTTCCCGGAACATGGCATCCCTGTCCTCGATATCATTATCAAGACTTGTGCCAGATTCTTCACCTACATACTCTGGCAGCAAGTGGGCTTCCGGATAGGCACGCTGTGATCCAATGTAATCGGTGATTTTGGCTACTTCGGGTGTATCAACGAAGGCACATTGCAATCGGGTAACATCGTTCCCTTGAGTGTAGAGCATATCCCCTCGACCAATGAGCTGGTCGGCCCCCTGGGCGTCCAAAATGGTTCTTGAGTCGATTTTTGAAGTTACCCTGAACGCAATCCGCGCCGGGAAGTTTGCTTTGATAATACCCGTAATCACGTTTACCGAAGGTCTTTGTGTTGCAATGATCAAGTGAATACCGATGGCACGTGCCAACTGTGCCAATCTGGCAATGGGTGTTTCCACTTCTTTGCCAGCTGTCATGATCAAATCGGCGAACTCATCTATCACCAAAACAATGTAGGGAAGAAATTTGTGCCCGTCGTTCGGGTTGAGCTTTCTCGCCTTGAACTTCACATTATACTCTTTAATATTACGTACCATTGCCGTTTTTAGCAGCTCGTAGCGGTTGTCCATTTCAATGCAGAGAGAGTTCAAAGTGTTGATTACTTTGGTATTGTCCGTTATGATGGCCTCATCGGAATCTGGTAATTTGGCCAAGAAATGACGCTCAATTTTGTTATAGAGGGTCAATTCCACTTTTTTGGGGTCAACAAATATAAATTTGACCTCCGCTGGATGCTTTTTGTAGAGGAGGGAAGTAATGACGGCATTTAGACCCACGGATTTACCTTGACCGGTGGCACCTGCCATGAGCAAGTGGGGCATTTTGGCCAAATCCACCACAAATGTTTCGTTGCTGATGGTTTTTCCGAAGGCAATCGGCAGTTCCATCTCTGCCTTTTGGAATTTATTCGATGCAATCACCGAGCGCATGGAAACGATGGTGGCGTTTTTGTTCGGTACCTCGATACCCACGGTTCCTTTTCCGGGAATAGGGGCGATGATTCGGATACCCAATGCAGCCAATGACAAAGCGATGTCGTCTTCCAAGTTTTTGATCTTGGAGATTCGGATTCCGGCCTCTGGAACAATCTCGTATAGGGTTACGGTCGGACCTATGGTCGCTTTGATCTGCGCAATCCCAATTTTATAGTTTTTGAGGGTGCTAACGATTCGGTTTTTGTTTTCCTCAAGCTCCTCTTGATTGATGGTGATTCCACCGGAAGCCCCATGTGCTTCGAGCAGGTCCATGGTAGGGAATTTGTAGTTGCCCAATTCCAATTTGGGGTCGAACTCTCCAAAATCCTCTACCAGTTTGGCTGCTTTGGCATCGGTTTCTTCTTCCTCAACCGGAGTTTCCTCGACTTTTAATGCTATGTCTGATTCTTCCTCTTCGGGAATGTTTACGTCGAGCCCAGCTTCATCCAAAGGAGGAATATCTTTTTTATGCGTGTAGGTGTCCACTTTTTCGGGAACCGTCTCTTCTGTGGTCAATATCAGACCGTCTTCGTCATCTTCTTGAACTGGGGTATCCTTGGTGTGGACAGTTGGTTCTTCCTTAAAATCTGATTTTATCTTTTGTTTTTGTCGTCTGAAGAAGTTGGCGAACCCTTCGGGGGTGAAATTGAACAATCGCACCAAGATTACCATCAAAACAAATATCAGAATCAAGAACACACCAATTTTACCAGTGTAATCTTGAAGAAAATCGTTCATCTCATAACCTATCAGTCCGCCTAAAAGAGGATAATCGGCCGCAAAAAAGCCCAAGGCAATAGACCCCCAGATAACTCCGACCAATCCCCAAATCCATTTGTATATCAGTCGCTTGCCATCTAAAGCAAGAAATAAATAGAGTCCGGTAATGGCCAATAAAAAAGGGAATACAAAGGAGGCAAGCCCAAATCCCCGGTACATAAAAAAGTGGCTTACGTTGGCACCAAATTTGTTGAGCAGATTGCTGGCTTCGACATTGCGGTCTGCAAATTGTGATAGCATACTCTGATCTTCCTGCCATGTAAAATAGAAAGACATGAAGGAGAAGAAAAGCGCTATGCTGAGAACGATCAAAAGACTACCGAAAATAATCTTGTTCTGCTTGGAAGGTTTAAAGGACAGCTTCCTTTTGGCAGTTGTGGTAGTTTTTTTTGATTTTGATTTTGTTCTTTTTTTGGCCATTAATCGTTTTTAAGCAGGGCTAAGTTACAAATTTACGTTGCTACTCGGGGTCTTGGATTTTACTAAAAAATCTTGGGGACATAGATGATCAAACCTATAATACTTGCCAAGACTGATACTATCATAACGGCCCCTGCGGAAATATCTTTTATAAAACCAATCTTAGGATCCAAATTGGGCTGGATATAGTCGCAGATTTTTTCAATGGCCGTGTTAACACCTTCTACGCCCATCACCATCCCTATCGCCAAAACCTGAACTATCCATTCGGTGGAGGAGATTTCAAAGTAAAAGCCACAAGCAGTGACAATCAATGTGATAAAGAACTGGATTTTGATGCTGGGTTCTGTCCGTAACAACAGAAACATGCCCTTAAGGGCAAAGCCAATGCTTTTGATCCTGTTCTTAAAAAAAGATTCTTTAGGCATCCATCAAAGCTTCAAGAGCGGCTTTGTAATTTGGCTCATCTACAGTTTCCGATACCTGTTCAGAGTAAACTACCTCTCCATTTTCATTGACCACTACAACGGAGCGAGATAACAATCCTTGTAACGGACCATCAGTAAACTCAACATGGTAGGATTTACCAAAGTTCCCATCCCTAAAATCGGAAAGGGTCTCTACTTTGTCAATACCTTCTGCGCCACAAAAACGTGCCTGGGCGAAAGGCAAATCTTTGGAGATGCACAATATTGCGGTATTATCCAATTCAGCAGCTTCTTGGTTGAACTGTCGCACAGATTGCGCACAAGTTCCCGTATCGATGCTGGGAAAAATATTAAGAACAACCTTTTTACCCTTGTAATCGGATAGGCTAGTGGAGGAAAGGTCGGTTTTTACTAAAGTAAAGCTTGGGGCTTGGGAACCATTTTCTGGTAGGTTGCCAAGTGTATGAATTTCATTTCCTTTAAGTGTTACAGTTGCCATAGTAGTAGTTTTGATTCGGAACCAAAAATACTAAAAAAACCTTCCCGAAGTCTGTTCCGGGAAGGTTCTTATTATAGTGTTTGTGACAATGTCCGTTACTTGTCTATAGAGCCAAGCACCCTCGACATAAAACCATTGAGTGCTTCCTTTTTGGGAGTACCGTTCTTGATTTCATGCGTCACTTCGATGGCTCCGTAAATATTGGAGATCAATTCCCCGATCATATCCAGTTCCTCATCTTTTAAACTGGAAACTTCGCAAACACTTTCGAGGGTATCCGCAGTTTCCTGCAAGTAGTCCTCATCGTGCTCCTCGGCAAAATTGACCAATTGTTTAATTATGGGCAACTTCATGGATCAAGTCTTTTAAAACATCATACTTATTGGTCTGCACCTGATTCTTCAAAGATCCTTTTGAAAAAGCGGCGAAAGTGGGTAGGTTGTCCACATTGGCCAGTTTTCTGGATTCCGGGAATTTTTCGGCATCGACCATAACAAAGGTTACGTTCTCGTTCAAAGACGCTTCCTTTTTGAACTTTGGCTTCATGATCCTACAGTTGCCGCACCAAGATGCGCTGTACTGCACCACTACGTTGTCATTGTTGGCAATGACCTCGCTTAAATTGTCTTTGTCCAATTCTACAACCATAGCGCTCTTAGTTTACGTGATTGGCCAAGTAATCGGAAACACCGGCTCTGTCCGCATTCATGGCTTGTTTTCCTTCTTCCCAGTTGGCTGGGCAAACCTCACCTTTTTCCTGCACGTGGGTGTAGGCATCTACCAAACGCAAAAATTCCTTTACGTTTCTTCCCAACGGCATGTGGTTGATACTTTCGTGGAATACGGTTCCTTCTTCATCAATCAAGTACGTAGCTCTGTATGTTACGTTGTCGCCTTCCACTACAACAGAGTTGGTCTCTTCGTTATAGTCTTCTTTCATAATGTCCAAGATGCCCAATGCGGATGCCAAGTTTCTATTGCTGTCAGAAACGATAGGGTAGGTAACTCCTTCGATGCCTCCATTGTCCTTTTCGGTGTTCAACCAAGCAAAATGTACTTCGGCAGTATCACAAGAAGCTCCGATAACAATGGTATTTCTCTTTTCAAACTCACTTAGGTTTTGTTGAAAGGCAAAAAGCTCGGTCGGACAAACAAAAGTGAAATCTTTTGGGTACCAGAACAACAAAACCTTCTTGTTTTCTGCTTTGGCTTTCTCTAAAATGTTGATTTTGAACGTGTCGCCCAATTCGTCGATGGCGTTTACTTCAATGTTTGGAAATTTTCTTCCTACTAAAGTCATTTATTGGATGTTTTTTAAATTCTCGAGTAGCAAAAATAGGGTGGTTTTACGGCTTTTACCAACTTAAAAATTAGTATTTCTTATGGTTGGATAAGCCGTGACTATGCCATAAAAAAGCACTATCAATATTGAGGTTGTGGCAAAATTGCACATCGAATTTTAACGACTTCTCAAAGATACCGGGCTATTGAAAAAGCTGAAAATAAAATTTATTCAGAGGCCGTGGTAGTAAGTTGCTTGATCTTGATTCGGAAAGCAGCGAAAAGCAACGTCATTATAGGGCTTAACCAATTAAAAATAGCATATAGGAAGTACTCACCGACACCAACGCCCAAAACGCTACTATGATAAGCACCGCAGGTGTTCCAAGGCACCAGAACGGAGGTCACCGTTCCTGAATCCTCCAATGATCGGCTCAGGTTTTCGGGGGCAAGACCACGTTCCTTATAGGCTTTCGAGAACATTTTTCCGGGCACTACAATCGCCAGATACTGGTCGGAAGCGGTTACGTTCAATGCCAAACAGCTTCCCACGGTGCTTGCAAACAGTCCAAAAGTGGTCTTGGCCAATTTTAAAAGGGATTCCGTGATACGCTCCAAAGCCCCGATACCGTCCATAATTCCGCCAAATACCATGGCGCAGACTATCAGCCAAATGGTGCCGAGCATACCCGACATTCCACCCGAAGAGAATAAATCGTTCAGGGCAGGATCATTTGTGGCAATTTCAGTATCAACTGTGATGGCATTCATAATTCCTTTGTACCCTGTTTCAAAATTCAATGCGGTGCCTCCACCGATATTGGCTACGATGTCAGGCTGAAAAATTAGCGCAAAAACACCGCCCAACAAAGTTCCTACCAAAAGAGCCATCAATGGCGGCGCCTTTTTAAGAATCAATCCAATTACGACCAAGGGTACAATAAACAGCCAACCATTAATATTGAAGGTAGACCCAATATTGGTAAGGAGCGAACTTGTGTCTGCCACTCCGGATGTATCAATTGTAAAACCAAGAATAATAAAAACAATCAAGGTCACCACAATGGTCGGAACCGTAGTGAGGGTCATATATCGAATATGGGAAAACAAATCCCCTCCCGCCATGGCGGGGGCCAAGTTGGTGGTATCGCTCAATGGTGACATTTTATCCCCGAAGTAAGCACCGGAAAGCACGGCGCCTGCCGTCATCCCCAACGAAATGCCCAAGGCCTCGCCGATACCTATCAATGCAATACCAACAGTTGCGGCAGTGGTCCAGCTACTTCCCGTAGCAATGGAAATAATGGCGCAGATTACCACACAGGCCGCCAAAAATATGGTTGGATTCAAAATTTGAAGTCCGTAATAGATCATTGCCGGAATAATTCCGCTTACCAGCCATGTTCCGGATAATGCGCCCACCATTAAAAGGATAAGCAAAGCACCTGTGGTGGATCGAACATTTTCGGCCACCTCATCGATCATTTGATCATAGGATACCTTGTTGAAAAAACCAACGATTGCCGCGACCGCTCCGCCCATTAAGAGTATAAACTGGTTGGAACCGCTTAGGGCGTCATCACCAAAAACAAAAACATTGTAGGCCAGCATGGCAACAAGGGCGAATACGGGTATCAACGCTTCCGTGATGCTCAGTTGTTTGTTCTCTACAATATGTTCGTCTTCCCTAAATTTTGGTTTTTCCTCTTTGTTCGGCATTTGGTCTGAGTTTGTTAAGAGGTAATATTACGATTTTGCACCTTGTTGTGCAAACCCCATTAGTCGACTTAACTAGGCCAAACTTGCATCTGGCGATAGAATATCCAACTTTTCCATACAGCTTCGCATGGTGGTGTATGTCTTTCGGATATCATTGTCCAGACCAATGGAAAAACGGATAAGTCCTTGGGATAGACCCAGTTCCTTTTGCTCTTCTTCTGGAATTTCTGAAGATGTGGAGGTTCCCGAAGCGCTGAACAATGTTTTGTAAAAGCCAAGACTTACTGCCAAATAGCCCAATTTTTCTTTTTGCATCAGTTCCATCAAGGTATTGGCACGTTCCACGGAACCTACATCAAGGGTAAGCATTCCGCCAAAACCGTATTCTGGGTTCATTTGGGATTTCATCAAACGATGCCCGGAATGACTTTCCAGACCGGGATACACTACTTTTAAACCATCTTTTTCAAACTGTTCGGCGAGGTAGTGGGCATTTTCACTATGTTTTTTTATTCGGATGTGCAACGTTCGCATATTCTTCAAAATGGAAGCGGCACGAAGGCTGTCCAACGTACTGCCCAAGAGCATTCCCGCTCCGTTGTTCACATCTTTCAAACTCAAACAGAAATCTGTGGATGCACAAACAGCGCCAGCAACACAATCACTGGTGCCGTTGATGAATTTGGTAAGACTGTGCACTACAATATCGGCACCCAGCTTTGCTGCGTTAATGGTCAGCGGCGAAAACGTATTGTCCACCACCAAGGGCATATCATTGTTCTTTGCGATTTTCGACAACGAAGGAATGTCCGCAATTTCCAACAATGGATTGCTTACTGCCTCGCAATAGACCATCTTGGTCTTTGGTGTGATGGAGTTCTTCACCGTTTCCAAGTCGGTAATGTCCACAAAGGAGACTGCGATATTGAACTTTTTCACAAAATTCTTCAGGAACGCATAGGTTCCTCCGTAAATGGTTCGGCTGCAAACGATATGATCGCCTGTATCACACAATTGAAGAATCATCGCAGTAATGGCGCCCATTCCGCTTGCGTACACATTGGCCGATTCCGTGCCTTCCAGTTGTGCCATGGCCTCGCCCAAATACAGGTTGGAAGGGGAGGAGTGGCGGCTGTACAGGTAGCACCCTTCGGTATTGCCCTCGAAGGTATCGAACATGGTTTTTGCCGATAGAAATGTGTAGGTCGATGAATCTGATATGGAAGGGTTTACACCTCCGAATTCACCAAAATATTGAAGGTCCTGTATGTGTTCCGATGCTTTGTATTCCATAATGTGCTGTTTTTAGTAAAATTAGGAATTGATAGACCTAAAATCAATAGATGTATTAAAATGAAGATGATTGGTCGGAATAGCTATAAAAATTAGGAAATTATTCCGTAAAATTGGAATTTAGCGGTTCACCATAGAAAAATAGTCGGTATGAAATTGGATAACGTGGACATTGAATTGATCAGGCTGCTGCAAAAGGACAGTAAAAAGACCACCAAACAATATGCGGATGCTTTGCATTTGTCCAAGACCGCCGTTTACGAGCGTATTCGCCGACTGGAACGCAACGGGGTGATCACCCAGTACACCGCCTTGGTGGACAAGGTGAAGGTGGGCCGTGATTTTATGGTACTTTGCCAAATACGGTTGGTACAGCACACCAAGGAAAATGTGATAAAGTTCGAGCGCGAGGTACTGCAGCTTAAGGAAGTATCCGAGTGCTTTCATGTGGGTGGGGACTACGACTATATCCTTAAAATCTTCGTAAAGGACATGAAGAGCTACCGCGAATTTATGCTCACCAAACTTACCGCCATTGCCAATATCGGCAACACGCAAAGCTCTTTTGTGATCAACGAGGTGAAGAACAGCCCTTCGGTTCATATTTAGTTTTTTAAGAGTCAGGAGTCAGGAGTCAGGAGTCAGGAGTCAGGAGTCAGTGGGCAGTTGGCAGTTTACAATGAACAATTACCAATAACCGAATCACCAAATAATCAAGAGCCAAGACATAAGACATAGGACGACAATTAACGATCAGAAGTCAGAAGTCAGTGGGCAGAAGTCAGTGGGCAGTTGATAATGAACAATTACCAATAACCAAATAACAGAACAGCCCTAAACCATCCAACTTCCAAAAACCAACTATCCCTTCACCTTTTACCCTTTCAACCAAACCCCATCAACCCAAACCCCTCATCCGTCAACCCAAAAGGGGCATCGGTCAATTGGTGGGCAAAAACCTCACGAGAACTCCCGAATTTATCTTGATTTTTTAATAACTAAAATTTTAAGATTATGAAAAAGATACTTTTTTCGGTGTTGTTGGCCATGGCCATCCTTTGGTCTTGTGGCAAGGACGATGGCCCAGCTACTCCGCCAGTACAGAGCAAACCTACCATAACTGATTTCGACCCCAAAACGGGCACAGTGGGCACAGTGGTTACCATTACAGGAACCAATTTCTCCACCATCGCTGCCGACAATGCAGTTAAGTTTGGTTCGGTAGCGGCCAGTGTTGTTACTGCTACGGCCACCAAGATAGTTGTGAACGTACCTACAGGAGCAACAACGGCCAAGATTTCCGTTAGTGTGAGTGGAAATACCGCGACCAGTACTGGTACGTTTATCGTTACAAAAGCTGATACGGAGAATAAATCCCCTGTAATGGAAAATCAGGAATTCAGCGTTGAACAGACCATTACGGATACGGACGAAATAGGACAGATCCAGGCCACGGATCCCGAAGGGGGCGAACTTACCTTTAACATTGTTGCCAACGACAACAACCTGTTCTATATAACAGAAAAGGGAATATTGACCCTTGCCGAGGGCAAAAGCCTTGATTTTGAATCTGCAACGGAGCACGAAATTACCATAGGGGCATCCGATGGGAGCACTATTACAGAGGCCAAGGTCCCTATAAATGTTCTGGAAGGTGACCCTGACAACCAATCCCCTTTGATGGAGGATCAGGAATTTGTGGTTTCAGAAAGTATTACGAATGCAGATGAAATAGGGCAGGTAGTGGCCACTGACCCCGATAACGACACCTTGACCTTTAGTATTGCCGACAGCGAACTGTTTGATATCTCGGATGCTGGTGTGTTGACACTTGCCGAAGGCAAAGCATTGGATTATGAAACAGAGACTTCTCACAGCCTTACGGTTAGCGCTACAGATGGTGAGGAGACCGTGGAGGCCACCATTACCATAACTGTCCAGAACGTTATTGATAGTATGGTAGAAGACCCGACCTCTTTTATCACTACTTGGCAAACAGAGGCTAATGGAGAGGAAATAGGGTTTTACATTTCTGTTGACTACGAATACAATTTTACTGTTGACTGGGGCGATGGTATCGTGGAAACTATTGATATTAATGAGGTTCCTGATAGTTTTAGTATACAGCATGAGTACGAGACGGCAGGCACCTATACCGTGGCTATTCAGGGTCAAATTCCTTATTTTAGTATAGTTAATGCAGATCAGGGTTTTGAGTCTCGTTTGTTGAGTATAGAGCAATGGGGAAAAATAGAATGGGAAAATTTTGAAGCTACTTTTGCCCAATGTAGTAATATGGTATACAATGCCATGGATCTCCCCGACCTAACTAAAGTGCAAAACGTTATTGCTATGTTTCTGGATGCTACCTCGTTTAATGGGGATATTAGTGGATGGAACACTGCCAACATAAAGAGCATGACGTTCATGTTCGATGGAGCTGTATCGTTTGATCAGGATTTGGGTAGTTGGGATATCAGCAGTGTAATAATGATGGAAAATATGTTCGATGATAGTAATATGTCGCCTCTCAACTTTTCCAACACTTTGATCGGTTGGGCAGCTCCAGGGGTAAAGTCAAATATCATTTTAGGAGCGGAGGGTTTGTATCTCTGTTTAGACGATGATGATGGAATCAATGCTTTTATAACTCTTACTAATGCGCCCAATAACTGGGCTATTATTTCAGATGGTGTGAAACCCTGCGATTAAAAAATAAGAATCAGCAATTACAAACCGGAGGGGCCACGTGCTTTTCCGGTTTTTTTATAATTAGATATGAAATGTTAGTATTTAGATTTTAGAAGTTGGAAGTCAGTAAGCAGTTAACAATGAGCAATCAACCAACAACCGAATTATCTAAATGTTCACACCCATTCAATCCTTTACCTTTTACCCATCACCCTTGACCCATTCAATCAAACCTCCATCAACCCAACAATCCCACATAATTCCTTGGTACTGTCCCGAAAAACATTCGTATTTTTACACTTGTTTTTACAAAAACACAGTTTTTTAGCAATTATCCTTACAAACAATACCATATGAATCAATATGATGTAGCCATCATCGGCTCTGGACCAGGAGGCTATGTGGCGGCCATTCGATGTGCCCAATTGGGAATGAAAACCGCAATTATAGAAAAGTATGCCACCCTTGGCGGAACCTGTCTTAACGTAGGCTGTATCCCGTCCAAGGCACTGTTGGACTCATCGCACCACTACGAGGATGCCGTAAAGCATTTCGAGGAACACGGTATCGATATACCGGGTGAGATCAAAGTAAACTTGGAGCAAATGATTGCCCGTAAACAAGGCGTTGTGGACCAGACCACCAAGGGCATCGAGTTTTTGATGGACAAAAATAAAATTGATGTGTACCACGGTGTAGGTAGCTTTAAAGATGCCACGCACATCAACATTGCAAAAGAGGGCGGAGAGGAGACCATTGAAGCTAAAAATATAATTATAGCAACTGGCTCCAAACCATCGTCCTTGCCATTTATTGAAATTGACAAGGAGCGCGTGATCACTTCTACCGAAGCTTTAAAGCTGAGAGAAATCCCAAAACACCTGATTGTTATTGGAGGCGGTGTCATTGGATTGGAACTGGGCCAAGTATACAAGCGCTTGGGTGCCGATGTAACCGTAGTGGAGTATATGGACCGCATAATCCCAGGAATGGACGGTGCATTGTCCAAAGAGCTGACCAAGGTGATGAAGAAACAAAAAGTAAAGTTCAACCTGTCCCACAAAGTAAAATCCGTGGAGCGTAAAGGTGATGAGGTCATCGTAAAAGCCGACGACAAAAAAGGAGGGGAAGTCACCATTAAAGGTGATTACTGTTTGGTAAGTGTGGGTCGTAAGCCCTACACCGATGGATTGGACGCTGAAGCAGCGGGAGTAAAATTGGACGATAGGGGTAGAGTAGAGGTAAACGAACATCTACAGACCAATGTGTCCAACATTTACGCCATTGGCGATGTGGTAAAAGGAGCCATGTTGGCCCACAAAGCCGAAGAAGAGGGTACCATGGTCGCTGAAATTTTAGCGGGACAGAAACCACATATCGATTACAATTTGATTCCGGGAGTGGTCTACACCTGGCCGGAAGTTGC
The DNA here is from genome assembly GCF_019457905.1 of Flagellimonas abyssi. GTDB lineage: Bacteria > Bacteroidota > Bacteroidia > Flavobacteriales > Flavobacteriaceae > Flagellimonas > Flagellimonas abyssi. The sequence continues at coordinate 26,732 of NZ_JAHZSV010000001.1, forward strand.
CGCTGTGGGCAAAACAGAGGAGCAATTGAAGGAAGAAGGCGTGGAATATAAATCAGGTCAGTTTCCAATGAGGGCACTAGGAAGGTCCCGTGCCAGTATGGATTTGGATGGTTTTGTAAAAATCCTTGCTGATAAAAAGACAGATGAGGTTCTAGGTATCCATATGATTGGTGCACGTTGTGCCGATTTGATTGCCGAAGGTGTTACTGCTATGGAGTTCCGGGCATCTGCCGAAGACATTTCACGTATGAGCCATGCACACCCAACCTTTGCCGAAGCCGTTAAGGAAGCTGCGTTGGCCGCTACGGATGATAGGGCATTGCATGTGTAGATAGAAAATCAGAACGATTTATACTAAAAGCATTCAGTCTTAGGATTGGATGCTTTTTTTAGCTCCTGACAGTTCGGAAAACGCGTCTTAGAAAAATACGAACACGGATAAAAACTTCTCGAAGTACCGGAATGGATATTTCTTTTAGTTCGATTGCCTGGGTTTTGATGAACGCAAGACCTGTAGAAATCTGTGTTTTGATGCCCAATTCGTACTTGTTGTATTGAAGGGCCAACCATGTGCACGTAATCATAAATGCAAGTGCACCGGGAACCACGATCTCGGGAGAAAGTGAATGGTGAAAGAACCGATAGAGCCCCAAGCCTGTAAGACTGCCATAAAGGATAACAAAGTGAATCACATAGATGGACAAAGTACTTGCTCCGATTTTCAAAACAGTCTTGTTGGTCATTAATCTGCGGAGTACCATAAACACGGCAAAAACTACAAAAACATCGCCCAACCGAATAAATAGGTAGTTGTTGGTGAGCAGTTGTTTGAGAAAATTGAACCCAGTTCTTTCGTAAACGATTTCAAAGAAATTGGACGATTGATAAATCAACAGATAACCTACTGCCAATGCTATGGAAATAGCGACAGGGTATAAATATCTATAATTTTTGAATCTGGTAAAGAGCACGGATACAAATGCCCCAATAGTGGTGTAGCCGAACCAGGGTATGATGGTAAATACAGAACCGTTGGACTTTGTAAAGTAATTTGCCAAAAAGTCGGGCAAAAATGCAAAGGACCAATCCTTGTAAACCCTTTCGAACAGGAAAAGCACCAATGTGATGATCACAAGAACAGTCGGAAAAACATAGCTTTTCTTTTTTGCAGTCAGTACATAAACACCTATAAGTCCCAAAATAGATAGACCAATACAGTGGAGAACATCTACCAGATAGAAAGAATCATAAATTTCTCCTTTAAATAATCCTCCAAGATTCATTCGAAGCAAATAGCCAATGAGCAGTAATTGTATCCCACGTCTGATTCCCTTGGCCACCCTTGGGTTTTCCATACCACTTTGTGGAACCCGAATCAATAGGTAGGTAAAAATAAAACCGGAAACCGTAAAAAACACGGGAGCAGTTATCCCCCTAAAATATAACCAGATGTTATAGGTCGTGTTGCCGGCATCCCTAAAAACAGGGTCTAGTAGGCCATCTATAAAATGTCCTTGCAGCATCATCAAAATTGCCCATGCACGCATGGCATCCACAAAAAATAGTCTGTCAGTCTTTGCAGTCATTTGTATTTGATTCACCCTATATACTTGTTTAGCAAGTAGTTTAGATGTTGGCCGCATCAAAAATATGCAAAATAGTCGCATCTAACTTCCAATTGGGGTATTTTAGCGAAACAATCAACAATTCCATGATATGGCTGCAATTTTGGCATTAGGGGGGAGTAATTCTTCCACTTCTATCAATTTTAGATTGGTGAAATTTACCGTTTCCTTGGTTCAACAGCATGATATTCAACTCCTAAACATGTCAGAACATGCATTTCCCATGTTTAGTGAAGATTTGGAGAAATCAGATGGATATGCTGATTCCTTACAGGATTTGAAAGCAAAAATCAACAGTTCGGATGCACTTATTTTGTCCGTAAACGAGCATAATGGCAATCCGTCTGCATATTTTAAGAATGTATTGGATTGGTTGTCCCGCATGGACCGTAATTTTTTGGAAGGCACCAAGGTGTTTTTGATGTCCACATCGGGCGGCAGACGTGGCGCAAAAGGTTCTTTTACAGTGATTGAAGGTATGCTGCCAAGATTTGGAGCGGAAATAACAGCGAGCTTTTCATTGCCCTCTTTTTATGAGAATTTTGGTGATGATGGTATTTTGGACAAGACCCTGCAGATTGAACACCAACAGGCGCTGGATACATTTTTGGATTCCCTAAACTCATAACTATTGCGGACGCATCGCTCCTTTAAGATAAAATCCCTTTTACAAAGTAAAGAGGCGCTTTTTTGGTGGTCCAAACAATTTGAAACGGCCGTTTGGCTGGACAGCAATTCCCATCAGGACCGATATTCCAGTTTTGAAGCCTGTTTAGCGGTTGGCGCATCTCAAAAATTTGAAATCACTAAAACGCTCCACGATTTTTTAGAAAACGAAAAAGATTGGCTATTTGGTTACTTTTCATACGATGTAAAGAACGAGTTGGAGGACTTGACCTCAAATAATTTTGACGGTCTCGGGTTTCCGGCGGTGCAGTTTTTTCAGCCGTTAAAGGTTATCCGGGTAGAAAATGATGAGCTTCATTTCATTTATTTGAATGAGGTTGCTCAGGAAATTGAAGCGGATTTTGAAGAAATCAGAGATTTTGTCCCTTTACAATTGCCGCCCGAGCCACAAGATGCTATCAAAATAAAAATGAGGATTCACAAGGATGCTTATTTTGAAAAGGCCCATCGTTTTTTGGAACATATTCACAGAGGAGATATTTATGAAGCCAACTTTTGTCAAGAGTTTTATGCCGAAGATGCTACCATCAATCCATGGGAGACCTATCAAAAGTTGAATGGCATATCGGAACCGCCGTTTGCCGCTTTTGCACGCCTCAACGATAACTATTTGATGTGCGCTTCGCCTGAACGATATTTAAAAAAGCAAGGACAAAAAGTAATTTCACAACCCATAAAGGGAACTGCAAGGAGAGGTGATGATGAGCGGGAAGATGAAAAATTCAAAAGAGATTTAGCTCAAGATGAAAAAGAACGCTCCGAAAATATTATGATCACCGATTTGGTTCGGAATGATTTGTCCAAGAGTGCAATAAAGGGTTCGGTGCGAGTAGAGGAACTTTGTAACCCCTATACTTTTAAGCAAGTACATCAACTTATTTCCACAATAGTTTCAAACGTGCCTAAGGATAAATATCCGCTGGAATTAATCAAAGAAACTTTTCCAATGGGAAGTATGACCGGAGCTCCAAAAATTTCCGCAATGAAAATCATCGAGGAATTGGAGGAAACCAAACGAGGTCTGTACAGCGGAGCGGTAGGTTATTTTTCACCAAATGGTGATTTTGATTTCAATGTCGTGATTCGCAGTATTCTGTACAATGCAAGCAATAAATATGTGTCCTTTTCCGTAGGCAGTGCCATTACAGCTAAATCCGACCCAGAAAGGGAGTATAAGGAATGTTTGCTGAAAGCTAAAGCAATGCGAACGGTTTTGGAGGAAAGAGAAACATAGGTAAGGAAACAAGACCGCTGCGCTTTTGGATAAAAGAACACAGACCTATAAACAGATAACTCAGTAATCAGTATGCAGGTGTAAAAGTTCAAACGTCAAAATCGATAAAAAACATTCGGGAGGATTTGTGGAATTGGTGTCAAAAAGAGAAAAGAATGAAGTGCAAGAGAAAAAGTACCAAGACCACTCCGCCGTTGGACATAAGGACGGATTTAAAGATGCTATCAAGTATCAATTCAACCTCATACACGGATAGAAAAACACAATAACTCAGAAACATACTAACAATATAACCTAGCCGTAAGGCTTAGGGTTTATTTGTAAATTCGCATCATGGTCCAAAAATTCAATGAGCACATTGTAAAAAGCTTGCCATTTCTCAAAGAGAAAAAACTTTTAGTGGCCTGCAGTGGAGGACTTGACAGCGTTGTTTTAACTCATTTATGCGCTGCTTCAAAATTTGATTTTGCCATAGCACATTGCAATTTTTCGCTTCGAGGCGCAGAAAGTGAAGGGGACGAGACCTTTGTAGCTGATTTGGCATCACAATTAGGGGTAGAATGTTTTGTGAAGCAGTTCAATACGGAACAAGAAGCCAAAACAAAGCGTTTATCCGTGCAAATGGCCGCCAGGGAATTGCGCTACCAGTGGTTTGATGAACTGTTGACATCCAAGGGATACGATTATGTGCTGACGGCCCACCATGCGGATGATAGTTTGGAAACTTTTCTCATCAATTTATCCCGAGGAACAGGTATTCAAGGGCTTTCGGGCATTCCTAAGATGAACGGGAACATTGTGCGACCGTTATTGTCCTTTTCACGGGAAGAAATTTTGGAATTTGCCACCTTGGAAGGTAAGGAGTGGCGGGAAGACAGTAGCAATGCGAGTATCAAATACCTTCGTAACAAGATTCGTCATCAAATAGTTCCTATCGTAAAGGAACTCAATCCAACATTTCTTCAAAACTTTCAGCATACCCAACATTTTTTAAGGCAGACGAGCGATTTGGCACACAATTATTTGGAAGAATTAAAATCAAAATTGTTTCGTCAACGAGATGGGGCTGTTGCAATTCCAATTGCCGAGCTTCAGCAGTTAAATCCCTTGGACGCTTATATTTATGGATTGTTACATAGTTATGGATTTACCGAGTGGAACGATGTGAAGGATTTATTGACGGCCGAGAGTGGCAAACAAGTCTTTTCCAAGACCCATCGACTTCTTAAGAACAGGGATTTCTTGATTCTTGCTGAAATCATTCCTGAAATAAAAGGAACGTATAACCTTCATTTGGATAAAACTTCGGATGGATTGCCCATTAAAATACAGTTAGAAGAGGTAGAATCCTTTGAAAAACAGACACAAAATGTCGTATTTTTGGATATGGAAAAGTTAATCTTTCCGTTGGTGTTAAGAAACTGGGAAAAAGGCGACTATTTTTATCCTTTTGGGATGCAAGGAAAAAAAAAGTTGTCCAAATTTTTCAAGGATGAAAAAATGGACCTCATTTCAAAAGAAAAGCAATGGTTGCTTTGTTCAGGCGATAAAATTGTCTGGATTGTAGGCAAGCGCGCTGACGAAAGGTTCAAGGTTGAGGAATCAACCCGAAAAATAGTAAAGATTTCATGGCTAAAATAAAATTATCGCTTCTCTTTTTAGGATTATTGCTCATCAATTTGAGCACATTTGCCCAAACTGATAAGAACCCCGCAGTTTGGAGCCATGAGGTGCATAAATTGTCCGATACCGAATACGAATTGGTGTTCAAGGCAAAAATTATGGATGGGTGGCACATCTATTCACAGTATACGGATGAAGGTGGTTCTTTGCCCAGCGAATTTACTTTTAAAAAATCCGGTGAGGATTACGAGCTGGTAGGTAAAACGCAGGAAAGTGAAACAATCATAGAATACAGCGAAATTTTTGAGGTAGATGAAACTTTTTTCAAAGAAGAGGCCATATTCACCCAAAAAATTAAACTTCTCGACCCGGATGTCAACCAGATTTCTGTGAATTTGTTCTACCAAATCTGCAAGGAGGTTTGCATTCCTGTTGACGAACTGTTCCAGATTTCGTTGGACGGAACAGGGTTTGTTGCAGAAGAGGCAGCTCTGGACGAACGGAGCGTTGCCCTGGGTGAATCACTTAAGGTTAATTTTAAGAACAAGAATCTTTTGAATCAAAACGGAGTTACGGATTCTGAAGGAAGGTCCAATCTGTGGATGATTTTTGGATTGGGTTTTATCGGGGGATTAATAGCCTTGTTGACGCCCTGCGTGTTCCCTATGATTCCTTTGACGGTGTCTTTTTTCACCAAGCAGACCCAGAATAAATCCAAAGGAATAGTAAACGCCTTGCTCTACGGTTTCTTTATCGTTTTGATTTATTTCTTGTTGAGCTTACCGTTCCATTTGTTCAATTCGGTGGACTCGCAAATTTTGAACACCATCGCCACCAATATCTGGTTGAACGTGTTCTTCTTTGTCATTTTTGTATTCTTTGCCTTTTCATTCTTTGGCTACTATGAATTGACGTTGCCCAGTTCTTGGGCGAACAAAATGGATTCGGCCTCGTCCAAAGTAGGAGGGGGATTGGGTATCTTTTTTATGGCCTTGACGCTGGCCATAGTATCATTTTCTTGTACAGGACCCATTTTGGGAGGTCTTTTAGGAAGTACAACCTTGGCTGAAGGGAACGTGGCCACCAACTTAACCTCGGGAATGGTTGGTTTTGGTTTGGCATTGGCGCTTCCGTTTGCTTTGTTTGCCATGTTTCCAGCTTGGTTAAATTCGTTGCCAAAATCTGGTGGTTGGATGACGACCGTAAAAGTGGTGCTTGGGTTCTTGGAATTGGCACTCGCCTTCAAATTCTTATCCAACGCAGATTTGGTGGGGAACTGGGGCATTTTTAAACGAGAAATTTTTATTGGTATCTGGGTAGTGCTATTTGTTTTGATGACACTTTACCTATTCGGAATTTTTAGGTTTCCGCATGATGGACCCAAAAAGAATCTCTCAACGGCCCGAAAAGGATTTGGTTTATTGAGTTTTGCCTTCACGGTGTATTTGGTACTCGGATTGTTCAATATTACACCATTAAAATTGTTGAGCGGGTTCCCGCCACCAAGTTTTTACAGTGTGGTAGAAACAGAGAGCGATTGTCCGTTAGGGTTGGATTGCTATAAAGATTTTGAAAAAGGCGTGGCTTACGCGCAAGAAGTAAACAAGCCTATTTTACTCGATTTTACGGGCTGGGCCTGTGTAAATTGTAGAAAAATGGAGGAAAATGTGTGGAGCGATTCCAATATTTACCCCATTTTAAAGGAAGATTATGTGTTGATTTCACTTTATGTTGATGATAGAAAAGAACTGCCTGAATCCGAGCAGTTCGATTTTAAATATGACTCTGGACGGGTGAAATCCATCCAGACGATTGGCCAAAAATGGGGGACGTTCCAGACCATTAATTTTAATGCCGCATCCCAACCCTATTATGTATTGCTTTCTCCAAATCTTGAAATTCTTAACGAAGCGGTACAATATGTTGACGTTGAAACCTATGAGAAATGGTTAAAGTCAGGCTTGGAAAAACACCATCTTTCCATGATCAAATAGTTGATATTTGTCAATATTTTATTAAAGTCATCTAAGAAATTAATTATACCTTAGAGTACTAATTGACTTAACCCATCTTCGTGAAAACGTACAAAAAGATTCTTCTTGTTCTTGCAGGATTCCTTCTACTTGTAATTATAGGTATTGCTATATTCTTAAATTCCCTAAAACCAGACTATAGCGGTGAAAAAAAACTGCCAGGTATTTCCAATGAGGTAACCACTTATTTTGACTCCTATGGAATTCCTCATATTTATGCCGAGAACGAGGCTGATGCATTGAAGGCATTGGGTTATGTTCATGCTCAGGACAGATTATGGCAAATGGAGTTGTTGCGAAGGGTGGCCAAAGGAAGACTTTCTGAGGTTTTTGGGAAGGATATGATTGGAACTGACAAGTTTTTTCTCTCTCTGGGCATTGCCGATCACACAAAAGAAACTGTTGCTAGTCTTGCTACCGATAGTGAAACCATTGTGCTCGCCGAAGCCTATCTGGATGGAGTCAATGAATTTCTAAAACAGGGACCGACTCCCATAGAGTTTTATTTGACCGGCATCGATAAGGAGCCCTTTACCATTGAAGATGTGTACAATGCGGTGGGATATATGGCATTCAGTTTTGCCATGGCCCACAAAACAGACCCTTTGTTGACAAGTATGCGCAACAAATTGGGGGACGAGTACATGAAGGACTTGGCCATAAGTTCGGATACCTCTACTGTATGGATTAAAAATTTTAAAGGAGAAGTTACCGATACTCTCGGTACAAATATTACCGCAAGTGTGAATACAGCCTTAAGCAAGCTACCCATTCCGCAATTCGAAGGAAGCAACAGTTGGGTGATTGCTCCGCAAAAAACTAAAAATGGAAAGGTGATTTTGGCCAACGACCCTCACATTGGGTTTGCACAACCTTCGGTTTGGTATGAGGCCCACATAAGTACCCCAACCTATGAAAAGTACGGGTATCATTTGGCAGGAGTTCCATTTCCTTTATTGGGACACAACAGAAATCTGGCGTACGGACTCACCATGTTCGAGAACGACGACATCGATTTTTATTATGAAGAAACCCACCCATCCGATAGTACCAAATACAAAACAGCAGAAGGATGGAAGGACTATGAATTTGTAAATAAAACCATCAAAGTAAAAGATGGTGAGGATGTATCGTTTACTTACAAGAAAACACATCACGGGCCTGTCTTAAACAATATAGCTGACCAAATTTCGGAGGAAAAACCAGTTGCCATGTCTTGGATATATACCAAACCCAAGAATATGGTGATGCATGCCTTATACGGATTGAGCCATGCAAGCAATATGAAAGAGTTTAAAAACGCTTTGCCCAATATTCATGCACCGGGACTCAATGTAATGTATGGTGATGCCCAAGGAAATGTGGCATGGTGGGCCACCGCCAAGCTTTACGAGATGCCGGACATTCTGTCCACCAAGTTTATTTTGGATGGCACATCAGGCAAAGAAGAGCCATTGCGCTATTTGGACTTTTCAGAGAATCCCATGGCCGAGAATCCACCATGGAACTATGTGTATTCTGCCAATAACCAGCCCGACTCCATTGCAGGGATGCTCTATCCTGGTTATTATTTGCCTGAAAACCGTGCCAAGCGGATTGTGCAGTTATTGGACGCTAAAGATGATTGGGACAGGGAATCCATTTCTGAGATGATATTGGATGTTACCTCTCCAGTGAACACGGATGTGGTCACCGAGTTGATTAAATTGTTCGATGTTTCAAATTTGAACAATGAACAATTGGTGCTTTTGGACTCCATGAAAAATTGGAATGGGGAATATAGGCTCAAATCCATTAGCCCGGTGATATATCACAGGACACTATATTTTATGGTAAAGAATACCATGGAAGACGAATTGGGCCCAGAAATGTTCAAACAATTCTTGTCCACACATCTATTTAAGAGACAGATAGCTTGGGGCTCCAGTATGAAATCCGGAAAATGGTGGGACAACGTCAACACTCCAGATGTAGTGGAAACAAGGCAGGATATCGTGTTGATGTCGTTCGCTCAGACATGGGAATCATTGATTAAAGACTTTGGAGAGGATACTAGCCAGTGGACTTGGGACAAGGTACATACTTTGGAACATGGGCACCCCTTTGGCCAAGTGGCATCCTTGAGAAAATACTTCAATGTGGGGCCATTCCCTGTAGAAGGTACACGTGAGGTAATAAACAATCTTGCTTTTCCTTACGACAGCACCGGTTTCTATAAGGTGAATTCAGGACCTTCGACCCGTAGAATCATAGATTTCTCCGATATCGAGAACAGCATCAGTATTTTGCCGACCGGGCAATCCGGTAACCCCCTGAGCAAACATTACGATGATCAAGCACAGATGTATGTCAACGGAGAGTTCCGTAAAATGATGATGAACAAGAAGGAAATTGAAGAAACTGCTGCATCTGTTTTGATCTTTCGTTAATTCAAAAGGGGCATTCGTCAATTCAAATAAGGGTATCGTCAAACCATTGATTTTTTTGATTGGAGATTGGCTATTTTCTTAGCCTTTTTCAATTAGAAAGGTTATATGCTTATAAAAGTTTACGGAAGTGCCGTTTTTGGAATCGAAGCAACAACAATTGTTGTAGAGGTCAATATAGATAAGGGTATTGGTTATCATTTGGTTGGATTGCCGGATAACGCCATTAAAGAAAGCAATTTTAGGATAGCTGCGGCTCTTCAGAATAACGGGTATCGCATTCCCGGAAAAAAAATCACCATCAATATGGCACCTGCCGACCTAAGAAAGGAAGGTTCTGCCTATGATTTGACACTGGCCATCGGTATTTTAACCGCATCCAATCAGATTCGTTCCGAAAATATCGACAAGTATTTAATTATGGGGGAGCTGTCTTTGGATGGGAGCCTGCAACCGATAAAAGGCGCTTTGCCCATTGCCATCAAAGCAAAAGAGGAAGGTTTTGAGGGGTTTATACTGCCCAAAGAAAACGCGAATGAAGCAGCGGTGGTAAATGGACTGAAAGTATATGGGGTCGAGAACATAAAAGAGGTAATCGACTTTTTTGATACCGATGCACCTTTGGAACAAACGGTGGTGGATACCCGACAGGAATTTTATGAACACCTGAGCTTTCCCGAGTTTGATTTTTCAGATGTAAAAGGGCAGGAGAGTATTAAAAGATGTATGGAAATTGCTGCTGCCGGAGGCCACAACGTCATCTTGATAGGTCCACCGGGTGCGGGAAAGACCATGCTGGCCAAAAGGTTGCCTTCCATTCTGCCTCCAATGACACTTCACGAAGCACTGGAAACTACCAAAATCCACAGTGTTGTCGGAAAGGTAAAGAATAGGGGGTTGATGAGCCAAAGACCGTTTAGAAGCCCTCACCATACCATTAGCAGCGCTGCCTTGGTAGGAGGAGGCAGTTATCCGCAGCCAGGCGAGATTTCGTTGGCACATAACGGTGTTCTGTTCTTGGACGAACTGCCCGAGTTTGAACGCCGTGTGCTCGAAGTTATGCGACAACCGATAGAGGATAGAGAGGTTACTATAGCCAGGGCCCAGTTTACGGTAACATACCCTAGCAGTTTTATGCTGGTGGCCAGTATGAACCCGAGCCCAGGGGGCTATTTTAACGACCCAGATGCGCCGGTCACTTCCTCACCGGCTGAAATGCAACGTTATTTGGGCAAGATATCCGGACCATTATTGGATAGGATCGATATCCACATTGAAGTGACCCCGGTCCCTTTTGATAAATTGTCCGAGGAACGAAAAGGGGAGAGCAGTGCCATTATCAGGGAACAAGTAGAGGCGGCACGCCAGTTACAGACCCGAAGATTCAAAAAGATTGAAGGAATTCATTACAATGCCCAAATGGGTACTAAGCATATTAGGGAGTTCTGTAAACTCAACGAATCCTCTAAATATCTCTTGAAAGAAGCGATGCAACGACTGAATTTGTCGGCCAGAGCTTACGACAGAATTTTGAAAGTGGCACGTACCATTGCAGATTTAGAGGGTATTGAAGGGGTAGTGGAAAACCATATATCGGAAGCCATTCAGTACCGGAGTCTGGACAGAGAAGGCTGGTTGGGGTGATAAAGGATACTTTACCTTATTAACCACTTCGAATAGTTTTTCCGCTTCACAAACTTACATGTGCCATGGTATGGTATTCCGAAGTTTGTTGTACAATCTTATATCTTAAAACGTATGTTGTTTTTTAGTAAGGATTGCAAGATTATTCCAATAAGTTCCACTCTTCTTCAGTTGCTTTGGATTTTTGATATTCCATTACCAACAACCAAGCTTTATTGCGTTTTATCAGTAGGGCATCAAAATGTACGAATTGTTTTTGATTGGCGTTACCAGTCCCATTGTTGGATTGGTAAGCAAAAATTCCTGTTTCATGTGCGGTAGTTTCGTCACCTATTCGCTGTGAAAAACGGAATTCCACACTATTCTGTGTTTTTCCTGTCTTGGTGTCTGTGAAACCTTGCTTCCAATTTAGTAGCGCCTTTGCAATAGGTACGGATCCTTTGTTTTCACCAGTTGTAAATACAACAACCGCATCTTCATGGTAGGTAGCTTTATAGCCTTCAAAGTCCCCCTCATTTACAGTTCTCGAAACCTCGGCCCAAAAATTATTTAGTTCTGCTAGTCTTAACGAATCATTTGGAGTTTCAATTTTACCGTTTGTATCGTTTTTAGGGTTACCCGCATTAGCAATTGCAACACTTAGTGTAAGCATCAAAGTAATAACGATTCCAATGTTTTTCATATGTAAATTTGATTTTAATCGAACCTTTTGATCAAGTTGTAGGTAAAAACAATCATTTCCTTATAGTTATCTTTCGCAATTTTTTCATCGATCCCATGGAATCTTGTCATACTGTCCGGACCTATTCGAATAGGGTAGAACCTGTACACATCATCGGATACATCATAAAAGTATCTGGCATCCGTACCGCCACCTATCAGGCCCGGCACCACAACGGCTTCGGGAAACACGGAGCGTATGGTTTTTTCAAGGTTTTTGAAGGCATCGGAATCTATTCCGGAAACAGGGGAAGGGTTTGTGGCAAAGCCATTCAGTTCAACCTCGATTCCATCCCCAACGGTTTTTTTGATATGTTCCTTAACCGATTCAATGGTCTCACCGGGCAATATCCTAAAATTAATAGTGGCTTTGCCCACCGTGGGAATCACATTGTCCTTGACCCCGCCTTCTATTATGGTGGGCGACGTAGTGGTATGTGCGTTCAAAGCCTTTAGGACAGGGCCTTTGAAAAGCCATGGGTTGGCAAATGCCATTTTTTTGAAAAAGGGCATTTCGGCACCCATATATTCGAATTGATAATCGATGGGCTTTACCAGTTTATAGGGACGCTGATTGTTCTCTAAATCCACAATGGCCTGGGCCAGCATGCCAAGGGTGTTGTTTTCCGGCGGTGCCGAACTATGGCCCCCGCTGGTTTTTACAATAAGTTGAAATGAAGCATAGCCTTTTTCCGCCAAATTGACCATAGCGACGGTCTTGTCAAAATCGGGAACCATATTTTCTGCTAAAAACCCACCTTCGTCCAAGGTCATGGCGGTATGGACGCCTTTATTTTTCAGGTATGCTGCAATAGCCTTTGCGCCGTTTCCACCTCCAAGTTCCTCATCATGTCCAAACGCCAGATAAATGGTTTGCTTTGGCACAAAGGATTCTTTCAACAACATTTCTACGGATTCCATAAGGGCCATCAAGGAGCTTTTGTCATCCAGAGTGCCCCTACCGATAATGTGGGTGTCCGTGATAGCCCCTTCGAATGGTCCCGCCTCCCATTCGGATAGGGTGGGTTGGTCCACAGGAACCACATCTTGATGGGAAAGCAATACAATAGGTTTTTGTGACGGGTCGGAACCTTCCCATTTGTAGAGCAGGCTATAATCGTTTATTTTCTCCAAAACGAGGTTCTGGTGCAGGAGAGGATAGGTTTCTTTTAAGAACTGATGAAAGCCGTTGAACGCAGTAGAATCGGGGATGGCATCCTCACTCAAGGAGATGGTTCTGAACTGTATGGCTTTTGATAGATTTTGAAATGCACCTTCAGGGAAATCCATTGCTTCCAAAGGTTCCGAAGCAACTTGTTTTGATGTAAGGGAAAAGGTGTTGATTGTCAGTACGGCGATAAGAATCACAATGATAGCCAGAATGGCAAGGAGAATTTTTTTCATGGTCGGTTATGGTTGATGCCTCCAAATTAGATAAAAATCGCTAAGCAATCGATAAGAAAAAAATAATTTAATCTACTGTGATTGATCAAATTGTCAATTAAATCGGTTTAATTGGACGAATGTTCATGGATTACGTTAAACATTACTTAATCTACTGTTTTTAAGTATTTTAAAATCTATATTTGCGCCGTTTTTAAAAGAAAGTACAGGAATGCAATGTGTGGAGTTGAACCCAATGGGCAATTTTGACCCTTGGGAGCAGGAGAAGATTGATGAGTTGCTACATCAAAAAATCAAAGAGTCGTTAACGGACCAATTGGTATTCGAGAACGAGAGCGTTAAACTTTGGGACCTCAGACTTTTACCCGGCGAAAGGCTTGATTTTAGAAGGCACAATACCAATTATGGATGGGTGTGCACCACCGGAGGCCTTGTAATCACGCGTTATGGAAATGGTAAAATTGACATGATCAAACTGAATCAGGGAGATGCCGATTACTTCGAAAATAGAGGAAAAAATTACATCAATGATCTAGAGAACATCGGCGAGTACGCCATTGTCATCAATATCCTTGAATACAAGACTGTGGAAAAAAAGAGCAACATGCACTTTTCAAATTAAATCGCCTTGATATTTGCCTTAAGTCCGGATATGATGCCTAAAATATTCTCTACCGTCTCTTCCAAATAATATTTAACCGCAAGATGAGGAATTCTAACGGTGGTAAAACCGTTTTTAAAGGAGTGCATTGCATCCTCTAGGTCGTTTATGGCCTGCTCATGCGTGATCATATTGTAATTCCTGTCGATTTCAATATTTAATTTGACCCTGGAAATGGCAATATCCACTGATTTTTTACCATCCCACCATTCCAACATGGGGTGAACACCGGCATCTTTTAGGGCGTAAAATAAATGGACCGCATCAATTGGGGTATCATTGTCTAGAATCACCTTTTTGATAAGTCGTGTATGTCGTTCGCAAAGCGCTACACCTAAAGCTTCTTTTGAGGCCTTAAACTGTTGGGGGCTAATATCTTTGCCGCAATCCTTACATTTCATTAGTTTTAGTCAAGTTTATGTCAAAGTATGATTTGGGATTATTATAACTTTGAGATTTTTGAAATAGTATAAAAATTCGACGTACGGCACCCCACTTTTATACGAATTGCCTTTTTTTGGATGAAATGCATTTTTTGTTAAGATATCTTTTAAATTCATCGTTTTAAATATAGTGCCCATGTTCAATAAAATAGGTCCGGGAGTGTTGGTAGCTGCAGCATTCGTGGGTCCTGGAACCATTACGATGTGTACCTTGGCGGGAACAAACTTTGGATACGCCCTGCTGTGGGCCTTGCTCGTATCTGTATTGGCGACCATCGTATTGCAGGGCATGGCGGGCAGAATCGGCTTAGTGACCCAAAGCGGTCTTGTGGATGTCGTTAGGACAGAACTTAAGACCCGGTGGGTCAAAAATTTTGTGATTGCCATTGTTTTGGGTGCTATTTTGGTGGGCAACGCAGCCTACGAAGCCGGTAATATTGGAGGTGCAACTTTGGGACTTGAACAATTGTTGCCCCAACCGGAACTGAGACCCTTTTTGCCGACCATTATCGGGAGCATCATATTTCTATTGCTATGGTTCAGTAGCTACAAGATTTTGGAAAAGATATTCGTTGGACTTGTTGGTGTTATGGGGGTCAGTTTTGTGATTTGTGCCGTTATGGTTCAACCATCGATTTCTGAAATATTCAAAGGAATGTTCATTCCAAGGTTGCCTGAAAATGGATTGCTTACGGTCGTTGCCCTAGTGGGAACTACGGTGGTGCCTTATAACCTTTTCTTGCATGCTTCATTGGTCAAGGAAAAATGGAATTCCAAAACCGATCTAAAAGCAGTGCAATGGGACACCATTGTTTCCATTGGATTGGGAGGGTTGGTATCCATGGCCATACTGATCACAGCTTCGGCAGCGCCAATATCAGAAATCAACAATGCATTGGATATGGCCAAGGCCTTGGAGCCTCTTTTTGGAAAAATGGCGTTTTTGTTCATGGCCATCGGGCTTTTGGCGGCAGGAATCACATCGGCCATTACCGCTCCTTTGGCCGCAGCCTATGTGGCCAGTAGTTGCTTTGGATGGGAAGGTGGCATGCAGAATAAAAAGTTTAAAATGGTATGGGCCATTGTGCTTTTGTGCGGCGTCCTATTTCTTTCCTTTGATATTAAACCCATCGAGGTCATCCAGTTTGCCCAAGTCGCCAATGGCATTTTGCTCCCCGTAATGGCCTTGTTGCTTTTATGGGTGGTAAATAAGAAATCCGTAATGGGCGAAAACAAAAATTCCCTGGTCCAGAATGCATTTGGTGCGGCCATTGTGCTGTTCACGATATTTTTGGGCGCAAAAAGTATTTTTAAAGTAATCGGACTGTTTTAGATGCATAAATTCACTATTGATATTAATTGTGATGTAGGTGAGGGTGTGGACAATGAGGCTAATATTTTCCCGTTTATAAGTTCTTGCAATATTGCTTGTGGAGGCCACGCTGGTGACAAGGAAACCATGTTGGGAGTAGCTTCACTGGCCAAAAAGCATCAACTTAAAGTGGGCGCGCACCCATCATACCCCGATAAAGCCAATTTTGGCAGGGAAGTGATGGATATTTCCAACCAAGATCTAATACATAGTATTAGGCAGCAATTGTCGGTTTTTGATGAAGTATTGAAAAAGACGGAAGTCAGCCTGCATCACATCAAAGCCCACGGAGCATTGTATAATCAGACTGCAATGAACGATAATTTGGCCAAAGTATATTTGGACGCCATTGCCGATTATAAAGAAAAGACCATTCTTTATGTTCCTTTTGATTCCATAATAGCAAGAATGGCAGAAGAGCGTGGATTTAAAATTTGGTTTGAAGCCTTTGCGGACCGAAATTACAATTCCGACCTTTCACTGGTCTCCAGAAAAGATAAAAATGCGCTAATTGAAGACCCGGAAGCGGTATTGGAACATATTTTGCCCATCATCAAAAAGGGAGAAGTGTTATCGGTGCAAGGCCAATCCTTAAATATTCAGGCGGACACCCTTTGCATACACGGCGATACAGTTTCTGCCTTAAAAATATTAATGTATCTTTCTAAACAATTACCCCAAAACCAGGTGCGGATACAAAAATGAAAAGTTACCCCATTAGCATTAAGCCTTTCGGAGAACGAGCCGTTTTAGTAGAATGGCCCGAAAAGGTGAGTGAATCCATTTTAGCGGACATCCTCGATTTTATGGATGCTTTCAAAGAACTGGAAATTCCAGATTGGGAAATGTCCGTGGCCTATAATTCCTTGACCATGGTCTATAACCAAGACCATATTGATTTTGAGGAGACCAAAAACATGATTCTGGAGTGCCACGAAAAGCAGGCCAAATCCAAAACAGAGCGCATACAACATTTATGGACATTACCCGTGTGCTATGACCTCGAATTCGGAATGGACATTGAAGAGGCCTCCAAAACATTAGGTTTATCGGTCAAAGAACTTATTGAGCAGCACACATCGCACCAATATGTGGTGTACGGCATCGGGTTTTTGCCCGGATTTATGTACTTGGGCGGACTTCCATCAACTTTGGAAATTCCACGCAGGGCAGAACCACGATTAAAAGTGCAGAAAGGTTCCGTAGGCTTGGCCAGTAAGCAAACCGGCATTTATCCGCAGGATTCTCCCGGGGGATGGAACATTATCGGGAATTGCCCCGTTGATTTATTCAACCCGATGAAGGACGACCCTTGTTTTGTAAAAGTAGGGGATAAGATACAGTTTGAGCGCATCTCCAAAGCAGAGTATAAACTCCATAAGATTGAAGGCGAAGTAGGTATTTACGAACCCGAAAAAGTTGTACTGAATGCTTAAAGTTTTAAAACCCGGACTTTATACGACCGTTCAGGATTTAGGAAGGTACGGTCACAGAGATATTGGAGTGCCGATTGCAGGAGCCATGGATGTGGAATCGGTAAAGAAAGCCAATCTGCTATTGGAAAATGATGAAAATGATGCGGTTCTTGAAATAACCATGACCGGGCCAACCCTCCAATTTGATACGGACACATATATAAGTTTGTCCGGAGCCCATATTGTGGCCACTTTGAACAATGAGCCGATAGATAATTACTCAGTCATCAAAATTGGAAAGGGAGATATTTTGTCCTACGGCCGATTGGAATTAGGTTTTAGAGGATATATCGCTATAAAGGGCGGTTTTCAGACCAAAAAGGTGCTCGATAGTCGCTCACAGTTTTATCCTGTTACAAAATCGGCACGACTTAAAGATGGTGATGAGGTGCCATACAGCGAAACCAAGAACTATGAACCAAAAATCTCAGAGGTGAAAATTGAAGAACATTTCGAAAATAATATTTTAAAGGTCTATAAAGGGCCTGAGTTTTCTCTTTTATCCGATGGCCAGCTTACAGAGATTTTTGCCAAACCGTATACCGTTTCCAAAGAAAACAACCGAATGGCCTATCAGCTCTCCGAATTGATTACCGGACATTCCCATTCCATGCTGACCTCTGGAACCTTGCCGGGAACTATACAATTGACACCAGCAGGCCGAATGATCATTTTAATGAAGGATGGCCAGACCACAGGAGGGTATCCCCGTATACTTCAATTGAGCGAGGAATCCATATCTATATTGGCCCAGAAAAAGTATGGGGATGAGTTGAAGTTTAAACTGGTTTGAGAAACATATTCTAATTCTTGATTCTAAATTCATAATATTTTTCGTACCATTACAATATGAAAAGAAATAAACAAGTCATTGTCGAGGTCGTGATTATTCCAGAAATGGAGTGATACGGACTTGCAATTGACTTAAAAAGGCCTGTATCCCACACGATACAGGCCTTTTTTATTACAATAAAATTAATTGAATATTGGAATTTTAATCAATCTAAAAAACTGAAATACAGTAAATTATGTTTATTATGTTTCCAGTGGATTTAAACAGCGAACAACTGTTAAAAATCTAGGGTATTTTAAACATATATCTTTGAATTACGGTATAAATTCAGAAGAATACTGTATTTGAATGAAATTTGATAATGGAATTGAACAAGTTTAGCAAAAAAGTAACACAGGACCCCACGCTGCCTGCCGCCCAGGCCATGTTGCACGCGATTGGGCTCACAGACGAAGATTTACAAAAACCCCTAATCGGAATAGCGAGTACGGGCTACGAGGGAAACCCCTGCAACATGCACTTAAATGATTTGGCCCTCGAAGTGAAAAAAGGAGTGGAGTCTTCCAATTTGGTCGGCCTTATTTTCAACACCATTGGGGTCAGCGATGGAATCTCCAACGGAACACCAGGAATGCGATATTCCTTGCCTTCAAGGGATATTATTGCAGATTCCATTGAAACCGTGATCCAAGCGATGAGCTACGATGGGTTGGTCACTGTGGTAGGATGCGATAAAAATATGCCCGGTGCCCTAATGGCGCAACTGCGATTGAACCGTCCGTCCATTTTGGTATATGGCGGAACCATTGCGCCAGGTTGCCATAACAA
Source organism: Flagellimonas abyssi (assembly GCF_019457905.1). Classification (GTDB taxonomy): domain Bacteria; phylum Bacteroidota; class Bacteroidia; order Flavobacteriales; family Flavobacteriaceae; genus Flagellimonas; species Flagellimonas abyssi. The sequence goes on from NZ_JAHZSV010000001.1 coordinate 45,700, forward strand.
TAAAAAACTCGATATCATCTCCGCTTTTGAGGCTTACGGACAAAAAGTTGCTGGAGCGATAGATGAAAAAGAATATAAGGAAGTCATTCACAAAGCGTGTCCGGGAGCCGGCGCCTGCGGGGGTATGTACACTGCAAACACTATGGCATCTGCCATTGAGGCCATGGGAATGTCCATGCCGTTCAACTCGTCCATTCCGGCGGTTAACGATAAAAAACAAGCAGATTGTGAAGCATCGGGAGCGGCACTGTATCATTTATTGAAAGAAGATATTAAACCAAGAGACATTGTTACCAAAAAAGCATTGGAAAATGCCTTTAGGTTGGTGACCGTGCTTGGTGGCTCTACCAATGCGGTGCTTCACTTTATGGCCATTGCGCACGCTGCTGAAGTGGACTTTACCTTGGAGGACATCACAAGAATCAGTGAGTCGACGCCATTGTTGGCCGATTTAAAACCAAGTGGAAAATATTTGATGGAAGACCTACACAAGGTGGGAGGGGTTCCTGCGGTATTGAAATATATGTTGAAGGAAGGTATGCTTCACGGTGATTGTATGACGGTCACTGGAAAAACCTTGGCGGAAAACCTATTGGATGCACCGGATTTACAAGAAGGGCAGGATATCATAAGAAAAAAGGAGCAACCTATTAAGGAGACGGGACATATTCGTATATTATATGGAAACCTAGCTTCCGAAGGTGCCGTGGCCAAAATCACAGGGAAAGAAGGACTGGAATTCACAGGAACTGCCCGTGTTTTTGACAGCGAAACAGCGGTGAACGAAGGCATCCACACAGGCAAGGTCCAAAAAGGGGATGTGGTGGTCATCCGTTACGAGGGGCCAAAAGGAGCTCCGGGAATGCCCGAAATGTTGAAGCCTACCTCCGCCATTATGGGCGCAGGCCTTGGAAAGGATGTGGCCCTGATTACCGATGGAAGGTTCTCCGGTGGTTCCCACGGATTTGTTGTGGGTCACGTTTCCCCCGAAGCACAAGTAGGTGGGGGCATCGCCTTGGTAAAAAATGGCGATGAAATCACCATTGATGCGGTAAACAATACCATCAATATTAATATTTCGGACGAAGAGTTCGAACAACGAAGAAAAGAATGGAAGCAACCTGAACTTAAAATAAAGTCGGGAAGCTTGTACAAATACGCCAAAACGGTATCATCTGCAGCAAAAGGCTGTGTTACCGATTTGTTTTAACAATTATGATAGGGGTATCTCCCTAAATACAGGCTTATGGAGACATTAAAAGCACAAAAAAAAGATAGTAAAAGTCAAAAATCAATCAGGATTTCTGGTGCAGAAGCCATTATCCATTGTTTGCTCGCGGAAGGGGTCGATTTGATATACGGTTACCCAGGCGGTGCCATTATGCCCGTCTACGATGAACTTTACAAGTTTCAAGATAAATTGACGCATATTTTGACGCGTCACGAGCAAGGTGCCACGCACGCCGCCCAAGGCTATGCAAGGGTTACCGGCAGAGTAGGGGTCGCTATGGCAACTTCAGGCCCTGGTGCGACCAATTTGGTCACTGGAATTGCCGATGCGCAGATAGATAGCACCCCCATGGTTTGTATCACGGGCCAGGTGACCAGAAGCCTTTTGGGTTCCGATGCGTTCCAAGAAACGGATATCGTGGGCATTTCCACGCCAGTAACCAAGTGGAACTATCAGATTACCAGGGTGGAAGAGATTCCAGAGATTATGGCGAAGGCATTTTACATTGCCCGCTCAGGAAGACCGGGGCCTGTATTGGTGGACATTACCAAAAATGCCCAGTTTGATGAGCTTGATTTTGTATATGAAAAATGTACAGCGGTAAGAAGCTATAAACCAGCTCCCAAACCGGAGCCTAGTAGTCTTGAAAAAGCGGCCGAATTGATCAATAGTGCCAAAAAGCCATTTATTGTATTTGGTCAAGGGGTGATTTTGGGCGAAGCAGAAGCCGAACTCAAAGCCCTTGTTGAAAAAACCGGAATCCCCGCAGCTTGGACCATTCTAGGTCTTTCTGCCATGGATACCGACCATCCGTTGAATGTGGGTATGGTGGGCATGCACGGAAATTACGGTCCCAATATGTTGACCAACGAGTGTGATTTGCTCATCGCCATCGGAATGCGTTTCGATGATCGTGTGACCGGAGATTTGAATACCTACGCGAAGCAGGCGAAGATCATTCATTTTGAGATAGATCCAGCAGAGGTCAACAAAAACGTGAAAGTGGATGTGGCTGTTTTGGGCAATTCCAAGGAAACTTTAAGCCAGATATTGCCTTTGGTCAATAAAAATGAGCATAAAGAATGGAAAGCCGAATTTGATAAAATGTATCAAATTGAATATGACACCTTGATCAACAACGATATTCATCCGACCAAGGAAGGGTTGACGATGGGCGAAGTAATCGAGCAAATCAATATGGCTTCTGGCCATGAAGCCGTGATTGTTTCCGATGTGGGACAACACCAAATGATTGCTTGTCGCTATGCCAAATTCAAGCAATCCAAGAGCAATATAACCTCTGGAGGCCTAGGAACCATGGGATTTGGACTTCCAGCGGCCATTGGTGCCAAAATGGGTGCAATGGATCGCGAAGTGGTCGCTATTATCGGTGACGGCGGTTATCAAATGACCATTCAGGAACTCGGTGTTATTTTCCAGCACAATGTGCCCGTCAAAATCGTGGTGTTGAACAACGATCACTTGGGAATGGTGCGACAATGGCAAGAATTGTTCTTCGACAAACGCTATGCTTCTACGGTAATGACCAACCCGGATTTTGTAAAAATCGCTGAGGGGTATCATATCAAATCAAGAAGAGTGTCCGAACGTGGCGACCTTCAAGAGGCGGTAAAAGAAATGATGGCCTCCAAGGACCCATACTTTTTGGAAGTTAAGGTGGAAAAAGAGGATAATGTATTCCCAATGATTCCATCAGGGGCATCCGTTTCAGATATCAGGTTGAAGTAAATGGATCAATCCACTATCACAGAAAAACCCAAGCAATATCAAGATTTGCTTGAGAAGAGCAAGGAGATGGGATTTACCATGCCTTCCGATATTTATATTGGCACTTTATTGAAAACATTGGTGGCATCAAAACCATCAGGTAAGTTTTTGGAATTGGGTACAGGAATCGGACTATCATTGTCTTGGTTGATTCAGGGAATGGACGAGGATTCAAAAATCATAAGTGTAGACAATGATGCTTCGCTCATCGAAGTGGCAAAATTGTTTTTTGAAGACGAAGACAGATTGGAGCTTGTGTGTGATGATGGAGGGAAATGGTTGGAGGAATACAATGGCGATACTTTCGATTTGATTTTTGCAGATGCGTGGCCGGGAAAGTACAGTCATTTGGACAGAACCTTGGGATTGTTGAAAAAGGGCGGTTACTATGTAATCGACGATATGAAAAAACAGCCCAATTGGCCGGAAGGACATGAACAAAAGGCAAACCAATTGATCAAATCAATTGAAAAAAGAAAAGACATTACAATAACAAAGATGGACTGGTCCACAGGACTTATAGTCGCAGTAAAAAAATAAGAACAGCATGGGAAAACAATGGTATACCATCTCGGTGTATTCCGAAAATCATGTAGGATTGCTCAATAGGATATCAGGAATATTCTTAAAGAGACACATTAATATTGAAAGTTTAAATGTTTCAAAATCAGAGATTGAGGGTGTTTCAAAATTTACGATTGTGGTTTTCACGACAGAGGATTGGACACGCAAGATCGTGGGTCAGATTGAAAAGCAGATAGAGGTCATTAAGGCCTATTACCATACCGATGATGAAACCATTTATCAAGAATCGGCATTGTTCAAGATCGCTTCGCATTTGTTGTTCGATGAAAGGCAGATTCAGAATATCATCAAAGAAAGCAATGCACAGATCGTAACCGTGAACCGTGAGTTTTTTGCCTTGGCCAAAACAGGTCGCAGGCACGAAATAGACGAAATGCACGATGCGCTTTTGCCCTACGGCATTATGCAGTTTGTGCGTTCGGGTCGCATTGCGGTGACGAAGGCGGCAATGCCGATCAGCGAAATATTACAGGAATTTCAAGAAAACTAAATAGCGTAAAATCAAATATTAAAAATGGCAAATTACTTTAACACACTATCACTTCGCGAACAACTGACACAGTTGGGGAAATGTAGATTTATGGATTCCAGCGAGTTTGCTGATGGTGTTACCGCACTAAAAGGAAAAAAAATTGTAATTGTTGGGTGTGGTGCCCAAGGGTTGAACCAAGGACTGAACATGCGTGACTCCGGTTTGGACATCTCCTATGCTCTGCGTCCAGCTGCAATCAAGGAACAACGTCAATCCTACAAAAACGCAAAGGAAAACAACTTTACGGTGGGAACTTACGAGGAATTGATTCCAACCGCTGATTTGGTCATCAACCTTACCCCGGACAAGCAGCACACCAATGTGGTAAGCACAGTAATGCCTTTGATGAAAAAAGGAGCTACGTTGTCCTACTCGCACGGTTTCAATATTGTGGAAGAAGGAATGCAGGTACGTGAGGACCTTACTGTGATTATGGTGGCCCCAAAAAGTCCTGGTTCGGAAGTGCGTGAAGAGTACAAAAGAGGGTTCGGTGTACCTACTTTGATTGCCGTTCATCCAGAAAACGACCCGGAAGGAAAAGGTTTGGAACAGGCCAAAGCGTATGCGGCTGGAACCGGTGGGGACAAGGCAGGGGTTCTTGAGTCATCATTTGTGGCGGAAGTAAAGTCAGATTTGATGGGAGAGCAGACTATTCTTTGTGGTTTGTTGCAAACAGGATCTATTCTTTCCTTCAACAAAATGGTCGAAAAAGGAGTGGATGAAGCCTACGCCTCCAAATTGATTCAATACGGGTGGGAAACCATTACCGAAGGTTTGAAGCAGGGAGGTATTACCAATATGATGGACCGCTTGTCCAATCCAGCCAAGATCAAAGCCTTTGATTTGGCCGAAGAATTGAAAGTGATCATGCGTCCATTGTTCCAAAAGCATATGGATGACATTATGAGCGGACATTTCTCCAAAACCATGATGGAAGACTGGGACAATGGGGATAAAAACCTATTGGACTGGAGAGCTGCCACGGGAGAAACCGCATTTGAAAAAACACCGGCAGGGGATATGGAAATCTCCGAGCAGGAATACTACGACAATGGCGTGTTGATGGTCGCCTTTGTGAAGTCCGGTGTGGAATTGGCCTACGAGACCATGACCGAGTCAGGGATCATCGGCGAGTCCGCGTACTACGAATCGTTGCATGAGACACCATTGATTGCCAACACCATTGCAAGAAAGAAATTGTTCGAAATGAACCGTGTGATTTCCGATACGGCTGAATACGGTTGTTATTTGTTCGATCATGCTTGTAAGCCATTGTTGACCGATTTTATGAAGCAGGTGGATACGGAAATCATTGGAAAACACTTTGGCGAAGGCAAAGATACCGGCGTGGACAACGTAAGGTTGATTGCTGTGAACAAAGCGATCCGCGAGCATGATGTAGAAGTTGTCGGTGCAAGATTGCGTGCATCCATGACCGCAATGAAGCCAATAGGATAACGCAAAACCATTGGCCCCATGACTGAAACTGTGGAAACCTATTTTCCGCAAATAGCGGATATTTATCAAGCAGCAAAGACCATTGCCCAAGTGGCAGAGGAAACACCCTTGCAGCAAAGTATCCGCTATTCCAAATCGCATGGGGCCAATATTCTTCTCAAAAGAGAAGATCTTCACAGGGTACGCAGCTACAAAATCCGCGGTGCGTACAACAAAATAAGTTCGTTAAGCCAAAAACAATTGGACAGCGGTGTGGTTTGCGCCAGTGCTGGAAACCACGCGCAGGGGGTTGCCTTTGCCTGTAGTCGTTTGCGGGTAAAAGGGACCATTTATATGCCCGTGGTGACTCCAAAGCAGAAAATAGACCAGACCAAGATGTTCGGTGGTGAATGGGTTGATGTGGTCTTGGAGGGAGACACCTTTGACGATTCCAAAAAATCCGCCCAAATATTTTGTGAGCAAGAGGGTAAAACCTTTGTACATCCGTTTGATGATGAAAAAACCATCGAGGGCCAAGCAACCGTTGGTTTGGAGATACTGCAACAATCCAATGAACCCATCGACTACGTTTTTGTGGCCGTTGGCGGTGGTGGATTGGCATCGGGATTGTGTGGCACGTTCCGAGCATTGTCCCCCAAGACAAAGATTATTGGGGTGGAGCCGGAAGGAGCACCATCCATGCTTAAATCCATAGAAGAGGGTGAACTGGTGGAGTTGGAAAACATCGATAAGTTTATCGACGGAGCAGCCGTTCAAAAGGTTGGGTCGTTGACCTATCCCATTTGCAAAGCGCATTTACATAAAATGATCACCGTTCCCGAAGGGAAAGTGTGCCAGACCATCTTGGATCTCTATAACAGGGATGCCATTGTGGTGGAACCCGCAGGCGCCCTGACGATTACGGCTTTGGACTATTTTAAGGAAGAAATCAAAGGCAAAAACGTCGTTTGTGTGGTAAGCGGAAGTAATAACGATATTACCCGTACGGCCGAAATCAAGGAAAGGGCCTTGTTGTATGCCCAATTGAAGCATTATTTTATAGTGAGGTTTCCGCAGCGTCCAGGAGCTTTGAAAGAGTTTGTAGTGGATATCTTGGGGCCCAATGACGACATTACACATTTTGAATATTCCAAAAAATCGAGTAGGGAAAATGCGCCTGCCATTGTTGGGGTGGAACTAAAATCGCCCGACGATCTGGAGCCTTTGATCCAACGGATGAAAGAGAACAATTTCTATGGGGATTATCTCAATAACAAACCTGATTTGTTCCAGTATTTGGTGTGATGCCACCAACATTTTCAAGCATCATTATTATAAAGGTTGGTTTTCGATCTACACGAAAGCGTTTGCGTAAAAAACAACGTGATTTTCAATGGTTTTTCTGTTAGCTTTGTGTAGAATGGGCGACCATTTATCAACACTAATCGCTTAAAAACAATAACTAATGGCAACAACTACAAAGGCAATACCAGAAGCTTTTCAGATAACCGAAGAGATTCATCAAAAAACATATTTGGTCAACGGGGAATTACGTAAATGGGAGGGTGAAACCACCCCAGTAGTATCTACCATTTCATCAACTGAAGAATACGCGCCTACCGCTTTGGGGAGTGTGCCCGATATGGGAGAAGCCGAGGCCTTGGATGCTTTGGAGGCCGCTTTGGCAGCCTACGACAAAGGACAGGGGCTTTGGCCAACCATGAAAGTGAAGGACCGTATTGAGTGTATGGAAGCCTTCGTAAAAAAAATGGAGCAAAAGCGTGAACAAGTAGTGAAGCTTTTGATGTGGGAGATAGGAAAATCCAAGCCAGATTCTTACAAGGAGTTCGATCGTACCGTTGAGTATATTTACGACACCATTGAGGAATATAAGCAATTAGACCGCAATAATGCGAAATTTGAAAAGCATGATGGTGTTTATGCCCACATTCGCAGGGGGCCTCTTGGAGTGGTGTTGTGCCTTGGGCCATACAACTATCCGTTGAATGAGACTTTTGCTTTGTTGATTCCCGCTATCATCATGGGGAACACGACCATTTTTAAGCCGGCAAAACACGGAGTTTTGTTGATTACGCCACTTCTGGAAGCTTTTCAGAGTTGTTTTCCAAAAGGAGTGGTGAATATACTTTTCGGCAGAGGAAGAACCGTAGCGGCCCCCATAATGCAAACAGGAAAGGTGGATGTGCTGGCCTTGATAGGAAACAGTAAATCAGCGAATGCCTTACAAGAACAACACCCCAAGAGCAACAGATTGCGTTTGGTTTTGGGCTTGGAAGCCAAAAACCCCGCCATTGTACTTCCCGATGCTGAATTGGATTTAACCGTCAACGAGTGTATTTCGGGTACCTTGTCCTTTAATGGGCAGCGTTGTACCGCATTAAAAGTGGTCTACGTTCACGATGAAATCAAGGATAAATTCCTAAAGAATTTCGCAGAGAAAGTCGATGGATTAAAATTCGGTAATCCATGGGACGACGGCGTTAACCTGACACCACTTCCCGAACCCGATAAGCCTGCATATATTCAGGAGTTGTTGGATGATGCTTTGGCTAAAGGCGCTAAAATCATCAACAAAAAAGGAGGGAAGCATTTTGACAATTACATATGGCCAGCAGTGCTTTATCCTGTAACCAAGGATATGCGAGTATATCAAGAAGAGCAATTTGGACCAATAATTCCTGTACTTTCTTTTCAAGATATTGAAGAGCCATTGGATGATATGGCAGAATCCAACTATGGCCAGCAAGTAAGCTTGTTCGGGAAAGACGTGTATACTTTGTCACCGCTTATCGACAGCTTGGCCAACTTGGTGTGCAGGGTGAACCTGAACAGTTCTTGCCAGCGTGGACCGGATGTGTACCCATTTACGGGAAGAAAGGACTCTGCGCAATCCACATTGAGCGTGCATGATGCATTGCGTTCGTTCTCTATCCGAACATTTGTCGCATTTAAGGACAACAATTTGAACGTTCAAACCGTGGAGCAACTAATGGAAGCCAAAGTGAGCAATTTTTTGAGTACCGATTATATTTTGTAGAGGAGAAACACATTTTTCATATAAAAAAAGCCCCGAAATTCGGGGCTTTCTTATTGGTTTTTATGTGGGGGGTCGATTAAATATTTTCAGCCAACCAGTTGCCAACTTCGCTGGTCTTGTAAGCTTTTCCGCCATCGGCAAGGTCTTCGGTGACCACACCTTCGGCCAGTGATTTGTTTACCACTTCGCGAATGGCCTCGGCCTCGTCTTTAAGTCCAAATGCCGTTTCGAACATCATTGCAGCGGACAAAACCGTCGCCAATGGGTTGGCGATATCTTTTCCGGCCGCTTGTGGGTAAGAACCGTGGATGGGCTCGAACAACGATGTCTTTTCACCCAAAGAAGCGGAAGGCATCAAGCCCATAGATCCTGAAATCACAGAAGCTTCATCCGTTAGAATATCGCCAAATAGGTTTTCTGTGATCAACACATCATAAGCGCTTGGCCATTGTACCAAACGCATGGCCACGGCATCCACAAATTCATAGGACACTTCCACTTCAGGATAGTCTTTTTCCAGTTTCTGAACGGTTTCTCTCCACAAACGGGACGTTTCCAAAACGTTTGCTTTGTCCACACAGCATAGCTTTTTTGAACGCTGCATCGCCATTTCAAAACCTTTTTTGGCCAAACGCTCCACTTCTGCACGGGTATAGGTACAAGTATCGTAAGCCGTGTTGTCGTTATCCTCACGACCTCTTTTTCCGAAATAGATGCCTCCAGTGAGTTCACGCAGAAAAACAAGGTCGGTGCCTTCAATGCGCTCTTTTTTCAAAGGGGATTTTTCTATCAAAGATGGAAAGGTGAAGGTTGGGCGTACATTGGCAAACAATCCCAACTTCTGACGCATTTTCAACAAACCCTGCTCGGGACGTACCTTGGCAGATGGGTCGTTGTCAAAACGTGGATGACCAATGGCACCAAAAAGAACGGCATCAGCGGCCACACAGACTTCGTGGGTTTGATCTGGATATGGTTCGCCAACAGCATCAATCGCTGCAGCACCCGTAAGTGCAGGTGTCCAACTAATTTCGTGTCCGAACTTCGCAGCTACGGCATCGGATACTTTTACGGCTTGATCTATTACTTCTGGGCCAATTCCATCTCCGGCCAAGAGCGCTATGTTTAATTTCATTTCTTCAATTATCAGTTTTCAATAAACAATTATCAATGTATGGTTAAACCAAGTTTAGCATTTTCTCAGTGGCTTTTATGGCAGATACCGTTTGGTCTGAATCCAGCCCGCGTGTGGTAAAATCCTTATCCTTGGTCTGCCAAGTGATCAGGGTTTCACAAAGTGCGTCCGAGTTACTGCCTGGCGGGATACGAACGGCATAATCCACCAATTTTGGGAGTTCTCTCCCTTCCTTTTTGTATACTTTTTTCAATGCGTTGATAAAAGCATCGAATTGACCATCCCCTTGGGCGTGTTCCTCATAGGTCTTTCCTTCAATTTCGATGGAAAGGGTAGTGGAGGGCTTCAAACCTTTGGAATGGGTCAGCACGTACGATTTTACAAATACCTTTTGCTGATGCAGCTTGTTGTCCAGCACATCGGAAATGATGTAGGGCAAATCATCTTTGGTTACGCGTTCTTTTTTGTCTCCAAGATCAATGATGCGTTCGGTAACCTTTTTCAGTTCATCATCGTTCAAGGTCAATCCAAGCTCGTGAAGGTTCTTTTGGATGTTGGCCTTTCCTGATGTTTTGCCCAGTGCATATTTACGTTTTCTACCAAATCTTTCAGGGAGCAAGTCGTTAAAGTAAAGATTCTTCTTGCTGTCTCCATCTGCGTGTATTCCAGCAGTTTGGGTAAAAACATTGTCTCCAACGATAGGTTTGTTGTCAGGTATGCTGAAGCCTGTAAAGGCAGATACCAATTTACTTACTTTGTAAAGAGATGATTCCTTTACGCCTATCTTGATTTCCGGTAAAAAATCGTTGATTACTGCAACTGCACTTGCCAAAGGTGCGTTTCCCGCGCGTTCGCCCATCCCGTTTACGGTAAGGTGCAATCCGTGGACCCCGGCCTTTAAGGCTTCCATTACATTGGCAACACTCAAATCGTAATCGTTATGGCCGTGGAAATCGAAATGGGTATTGGGATACCTTTCAATGATTTCTTTTAGAAAAGCGCTTGTCTCGGTGTGTGTAAGAATTCCTAGGGTGTCCGGAAGCAGAATTCGTTTAACGGGTTGCTCGGTTAAAAAATCCAAAAACTGAAAAACATAGTCCTTGGAACTGCGCATTCCATTGCTCCAATCCTCAAGATAAACGTTGGTGTCTATCCCTAGTTTATTCCCTTCCGAAACAACCTTTTCTATTTCCGTAAAGTGTTGTTTTGGAGTTTTTTTAAGCTGATGGGTTAAATGATTCAATGAACCCTTGGTGAGCAAGTTTTGAACCTTGGCGCCAGCTTCTTGCATCCATTTGAGCGATACCCCATTGTCCACAAAGGTCAATACCTCCACTTTGGACAAATAATCCTCCGTAGCGGCCCAATCGGTAATGCTTTTTACAGCTTGCAACTCTCCTTCGGAAACACGGGCCGAAGCCACCTCGATGCGATCTACCTTGAGTTCTTCCAACAAGAGTTTGGCCAGGGTAAGTTTTTCTGAAGCCGAAAAAGAAACCCCAGAGGTTTGTTCACCATCCCGTAGGGTGGTGTCCATAATTTCTATGGTGCGTGTTTTCATTGTAATGGACGTAGCGTTCCGACGAATGAGTTATAGGGGTGTGTTTTCTGCGTATTTTTCAATATCTCCTTGGATGTTCAACAAATAGTCGATGTCATCAAATCCGTTGAGCATATTGCCTTTTTTATAATCGTTGATGTCGAAGCTTTCACTTTCACCGGTTGCCAGAATGGTAATCTTCTGTTCTGGCAGGTTGATTTCCAACTCCGTTTTTGGGTCGGCTTCAATTGCCTTGAAGATTTTGTCCAAAAACTCTGGACTCACTTGAACAGGAAGTACACCGATGTTCAGACAGTTGCCCCTAAAAATATCCGCAAAAAAGCTGGATACTACGCAGCGGAATCCGTAGTCGTAAACCGCCCAAGCTGCGTGTTCTCTTGAAGAACCGGAACCAAAGTTTTTTCCGCCCACCAAAATCTTTCCGGAATAGATGGGGTTGTTCAGCACGAATTGCTCCTTTGGTGTTCCGTCTGAATTGTATCGCCAGTCACGGAACAAATTGTCGCCAAACCCTTTACGCTCGGTAGCTTTTAGGAATCGAGCAGGAATTATCTGATCAGTATCCACATTTTCGATGGGTAATGGTACCGCTGAACTGGTTAGTATGTTGAATTTATCGTAAGCCATTTCTAATTTAATTATCAGTTTTTCAATTCTCAATTACCAATGGATTGTCCAATGATAATTGCACATTGTTTATTGTTACGCCAATACTTCTTCGTGAATTAACTCCCTTGGGTCGGTTACTTTACCTGTAACAGCAGCTGCAGCGGCCACCAATGGACTGGCCAAAAGTGTGCGGGCACCTGGGCCTTGTCTCCCTTCAAAGTTTCTGTTGGAAGTACTTACGGCATATTTGCCTGCGGGAATTTTGTCATCGTTCATCGCCAAGCAAGCAGAACATCCAGGCTCTCTTAATTCAAAACCAGCTTCGGTCAAAATATCCAAGATACCTTCTTCCTTGATGGCTTCTTCCACTTTGTGCGAGCCAGGAACCAACCAAACGGTTACGTTGTCGGCCTTTTTTCTTCCTTTTATGATCGATGCAAAAGCTCTAAAGTCTTCAATCCTACCATTGGTACAACTTCCAAGGAACACAAAATCGATAGGCTTGCCCACCATAGGCTCTCCTTCTTTGTAGTCCATATACTCCAAGGATTTTTTGTAGGTCGCAACGGCACCATCAATGGTTTCGGCCAAAGGAATGGTATTACTGATTCCAATGCCCATACCCGGGTTGGTACCGAAAGTGATCATAGGTTCGATTTCGCTCGCATCAAAAATGACCTCTTTGTCAAAATCAGCATCTCCATCAGAATAAAGCGTGCTCCAATATTCCATCGCAGCATCCCAGTCCTTGCCTTTTGGAGTATATTCTCTTCCCTTGATGTAGTCGAATGTCTTCTCGTCAGGAGCAATCATACCACCACGGGCACCCATTTCAATACTCAGGTTACAAACCGTCATACGGCCTTCCATGGACATATTTTTGAAAACATCTCCAGCGTATTCCACAAAATATCCAGTAGCACCGGAGGTGGATAATTTGGAAATGATGAAAAGCGCCACATCTTTGGGAGTGACGGCTTCGCTCAATTCTCCACTTACATTGATACGCATACTTTTGGGCTTGGGCTGCATAATGCATTGGGTGGACAATACCATTTCCACTTCACTGGTTCCAATACCGAAGGCAATGGCACCAAAGGCTCCGTGGGTAGAGGTATGCGAATCTCCACAAACAATAGTGGCTCCGGGGACCGTTATTCCGTTTTCCGGGCCAATTACGTGTACAATGCCGTTTTTCCTATGTCCAAGTCCCCAATACGGTATGTTGTGGGCGTTGGCGTTTTCTTCCAATGCCCTTAATTGATTGGCGGACAAAGGGTCCTTAACGGGCAAGTGCTGGTTTCGGGTCGGGGTATTGTGGTCTGCGGTCGCAAAGGTGCGCTCTGGGTACAATACTTTAATTCCTCTGTTCTTTAATCCTAAAAAAGCTACGGGACTCGTTACTTCGTGGACCAAATGCCTGTCAATAAAGAGTACATCCGGACCATTCTCAATATGCTTTACCACGTGGGAATCCCAAACTTTATCAAAAAGTGTCTTGCTCATTGTGTCTTCCATAATTTGTAAGCCTACAAAGTTAAAATTTGTATGTGAAACCGATTTTCGGTTCTGGTAAAATTACGATGTTCAACCGCAATTTCAATGGGTTGTTTTTAAAGTTAACAAATCTTAAGGGTTGATTTTCAATTTATAACAAAGAAGTGTGCGGAATTGTATGGTCTTCCAATTACAAACCTAAATCGCTGCTAACTAATATAATTCCAAATGGTTTTGTTGGCCATCATTTTGGTGAAGGCATTTAGAATAGGCGCATTTTCGGTTTTTTCCAGCCTTGGGTCCTCCTTCAGCAATTGAATGGCGTGATAGCGGGCCGTTTTCAAAATTTGATTGTCTTTAACGATATCCGCTATTTTGAGGTTCAGCATACCGCTTTGTTGGGTGCCCATCAAATCTCCCGGGCCACGAAGCTTAAGGTCGACCTCGGCAATTTCGAAACCATCATTGGTGCGTACCATAGTCTGTAAACGGGTTTTGGCATCTTCAGATAGTTTATGGCCCGTCATTAGAATACAAAAGCTCTGTTCCGCACCTCGGCCCACGCGACCTCGAAGCTGATGCAATTGCGATAGCCCGAAGCGTTCGGCACTCTCAATGATCATTACGGAGGCGTTGGGAACGTTAACGCCCACTTCGATGACCGTGGTGGCGATCATGATATGTGTTTCGCCCTTAACAAAACGCTCCATTTCATAATCTTTGTCAGCCGGCTTCATTTTGCCGTGTACAATCGAAATCTGATACTCGGGTTGCGGAAAATCACGGACAATACTTTCATAACCATCCATCAAATCTTTATAATCGAGCGCTTCGGATTCTTGAATCAGTGGATAGACAATATAGATTTGTCTGCCTTTTTTAATTTCATCTTTGATAAAACCAAACACCTTTAGTCGGTTGCTATCGTATCTATGGACCGTTTTGATGGGTTTTCTTCCGGGTGGTAGCTCATCAATCACAGAGATGTCCAAATTTCCATAAAGGCTCATTGCCAAGGTTCTGGGAATAGGGGTTGCCGTCATAACCAAAATGTGGGGAGGCGTCTGATTTTTATGCCACAATTTTGACCGCTGCGCCACACCAAACCGATGCTGTTCATCCACTATGGCCAACCCAAGATTTTGAAACTGCACTTTGTCCTCCAAAACCGCGTGTGTGCCGACCAGTATGTTCAAATTGCCATTTTCCAGTTGATTGTGGAGCAAGGTGCGTTCGGACTTTTTCGTGGAACCGGTCAACAGGGCAATCTTAACGTCCATGTTTTCCAACAGTTCTTTGAGCCCATTGTAGTGTTGGGCTGCCAAAATTTCAGTGGGAGCCATCAAACAGGTTTGGAAACCGTTGTCAATGGCCAAAAGCATACACATCAAGGCCACAATCGTTTTCCCAGACCCCACATCGCCTTGCAGCAATCGGTTCATTTGGGCGTTGCTGCCCAAATCGTTCCGAATTTCCTTGATTACCCTTTTTTGCGCTGTCGTAAGCTCAAAGGGTAGGTGGTTTTCAAAGAATTCGGTAAATTTTTCGCCCACGGCCTCAAAGGGCATCCCTTTTATCTTTTGCTTCCGCTGTAAATTCTGGGATATCAACCGCAACTGCACAAAAAACAACTCTTCAAACTTTAATCGAAACTGCGCTTTTGCCAACAATTCTTGATTCTTCGGAAAATGAATGTTGAAGAGTGCAGAGCTCTTGGAAATCAACTTTAATTCTTCCAAAATGGGGCGTGACAAGGATTCGGGAAACTTGCCTTGGCATTCCAGGAACAATTGTTGAACCATTTTTCCGATGACCCGATTGGTGATCCCCTTGTTGCTCAATTTTTCCGTAGAAGGGTAGATGGGCTGCATTACCATTTTCAACCCTTGTTGATGCTTTTGCAAAGTCTCCATTTCGGGATGTGGCATCGAGAAGGCACTTCCGTATTTGTTTATCCTTCCAAAAACCACGTAGGGCTCGTTCAGTTTTAAATTTTCCTTGATCCATTTGTGCCCTCGGAACCAAACCAGGTCCATTTGCCCCGTTTCATCCACAAAAGAGGCCACCAAACGTTTGCCCCGTTTTTGTTCCACCGTTTTTATATGAACAATTTTCCCAACCACTTGGACATCCGCACCGCTGGGCTGCAGTTGATCGATCTTATAATAACTCGTCCGGTCCAAATAGCGATTCGGGAAGAGATGCAACAAGTCCCTAAAGGTCTCAATGCCCAATTCGGCCTTTAGGACATCGGCCCTATTGGGGCCAACTCCTTTGAGATATGCTATGGGAGTTTGCAGAAAATTGGGATTCATCGAACTAAAATATGTAATTTGGAAGGACTTTTGATAAGATGATGGTATGAAGCTGAGCCCCGTATTTGTTTTTTTCTTATTCGCACAGTTGTTGTCCGCCCAAATTCAGGATAAGGTGGACTTTGTCCACGCCCAAGTCGCAATTGAACCCACACCCTCCGAAAACCGCATAAATGGTAGCGTGACCTATCAATTTGATGTAATTGAAGATGTAGGTTCCGTTTACCTTGATGCTGTGGACTTGGAATTTTCATCGGTTTTGCTGGATGATACAAAGATAGATTTTGATTACAATGGCCGAAAAATTACCATCAATAAAAAGATGGAAAAAGGAGATACCCATATCTTGAAGCTGGATTATAAAGTCAAACCTAAACAAACGGTATATTTTTTAGGATGGAATGATGGCGTTAGGAACAATGAGCAAGTTTGGACGCAGGGACAGGGGAAATATACCAGTCGCTGGTTGCCCAGTTTTGACGATATGACCGAAAAGGTCGAGTTTGATCTGGATATCATCCTAGAACAGGATTATACGGTAATTGCGAACGGCAAGTTGGTCAAGAAAGACACCTTGCCCGATTCCGAAGGGTATTCCTGGCAGTTTGATATGGAAAAACCAATGAGCAGCTATCTGGTGGGTTTTGCCATTGGGGACTACAATAAAAAAACGGTTGAATCCTCTTCTGGAATTCCAATTGAACTGTACTATGAACCCACGGATTTTACTAAAGTGGAGCCCACGTACCGATACAGCAAACATATTTTTGACTTTCTAGAGGACGAAATCGGCGTGGGATATCCTTGGCAAAACTATAAGCAAGTTCCGGTTCAGGATTTTCTCTACGCTGGAATGGAAAATACCACTTGTACCATTTTTTCCAATCAGTATGTGATAGATTCTACTGCCTTTGTGGACAAAAACTATGTAAACGTCAATGCGCACGAACTTGCGCATCAGTGGTTCGGCGATTTGGTCACGGAAACCAGTAGTGAACACCATTGGCTGCACGAAGGTTTTGCCACATTTTACGCATATCTGGCGGAAAAGGATATTTTTGGCGATGATCATTATTATTGGCATTTATTGAAGACAGCACAAGCGCTGCGGAATTTTTCCGAGGATGATCAGGGCGAAGCTTTGCGAAATTCTGGAGCAGGTAGCTTAACCTTCTACGAAAAAGGTGCATGGGCCTTGGTGATGCTACAAGACAGGGTAGGAGAGACGGCCTTTAAAAAAGGGGTTCAAAACTACCTTGGCAAATACGCATTTAAGAATGTGACCATTCCCAATTTTATAGCGGAAATTGAAAAAACAGCGAACGATAATCTTGAGGATTTTGAAAAATTGTGGTTGCAAAACCCAGATTTTCCCTATAATCAGGTGGTTTCTTTTTTGCAAGAAAAGAATGCATCCATTAAAACGTATTTTGAGCTTAAAAAACAGATAGCGGAGCAACCCGACAAGGCCGAAGCAATATTAAAGCACAATTGGAGAAAATTAAAATCCCGTCAATTAAAGGAAAACCTTGTTTTGGATTATGGGGACAAGTTGTCGGCCGATTTTTTGGGCACTATCCTTCAATCTGGAGATTTAAAGACCAGGCAGGCGACAATCCTCTCCCAAGACAAAATTCCAGCAGAGCTACAAATGCAGATGGAGAACCTTTTAAAGGACAAAAGCTATACCACCAAAGAGGCTGCTTTGTACCGATTATGGACGGATTTCCCCAAAAATAGGAGCAAATACCTCAATGAAACCGATGGTATTATAGGTTTCCCAAATAAAAACATTCGACTGCTCTGGTTGACACTGGCTTTGGTAACCCCTGAATATAATCCCGATTCAAAGGCGCTTTATTTTGACGAATTGAGCGGTTACACGGGTGCGGAACACCATTTTGAGACCCGTTTGATAGCTTTTGAGTATCTTAAAAATATTGGTGGCTTTACCGATATCGTGCTAAAAAACCTCGTGGATGCATGCAATCATCACGTGTGGCACTTTAAAAAATCGGCCCGAACCATTTTGGGCGACTTTCTGCAATCCGAAGGAAATACGGCCCGTATTAAAGGACTTTACCCTTTGTTAAGTCAGGAAGAAAAGCAATATTTGGAGAAAACTTTAGGTGAATGAGGGCATTGGTCATTTCGGGAGGAGGTAGCAAGGGTGCCTTTGCGGGCGGCGTTGCCCAATTTTTGATTCAAGAGGCCAAGCATGATTATGATCTTTTCGTCGGAACATCCACAGGAAGCCTTCTGATTTCCCATTTGGCCCTGAACAAGTTGGACAAGATCAAGAATATCTACTCAAACGTTAATCAGGATAGCATCTTCAACAATTGCCCTTTTATCATCAAGAAAAAGCACGGAGTAGAGACCATTGCTATCAACCACTGGAACGTTATCAAAAACTTTATCAAAGGAAAAAAGACCTTTGGAGAAAGTGAGAACCTTAGAAAATTGATTCGTAGTTCCATTACCGTCCAAGAGTTCAATAAGCTCAAAAAAAGTAAGGTAGATGTAGTGGTTACCGTATCCAACTTATCATTGAACCAGGTCGAATATAAATCCATTAATGACTGCACCTACGACGAATTCTGTGATTGGATTTGGATTTCCTCCAACTATACGCCATTTATGAGCTTGGTAAAGAAAGATGGATGTGAATATGCCGATGGAGGGCTTGGTACTCTGGTGCCAATAGAGGAGGCTTTGTTACGAGGTGCGACCGAAGTGGATGTTGTGGTACTTCATACCGAGGTAAACCACTTGAACCGTATGTCCTCTAAAAACCCTTTTGATTTGATAACAACCATTTTTGGTTTTATGCTCGACCGTATCGAGAACCAAAATGTGCGTATTGGAAAATTGGTGGCCAATCAGAAAGATGCTATCATCAATTTTTATTATACACCAACGGTTCTCACCACAAACTCATTGATATTCAATAAGGAACGTATGACCTTGTGGTGGAAACGCGGTTATCTGTATGCCAAGAACAAGAACGACGAAACGAGCCCTATCGAACCTGAAAAACAGGAATGATTAAGACCAAAGGTCGCTCACCTCTTTTTTAACATAAGCCAAGGCTGCATTCGAAGGTGATTCCTTTTCCATGGTCTGGTTCAAGATATCTTCTCGCAATTTATCGGGAGAATCAGTTGCGCTCATTCCAGCTGAACGGATTATCTGTATCGTGGTGTTCTTTGCAGTTTTGATGATGTTCCAACAAGCATCCGACATGTATATTTGTTGTGATAGATTATGTTCGAACTCAGTTTCTATCTGCTTTATGAGCAAGTTTTCATAATCACCTTTGTTTTTACTGGCCGGCGCAACGCGAACTACTAAACTGTTGAGGGCAATTCGTTCCAAAAATAGGGCCATGCGCTCATAGGCCTGTAAACGAATCGGTAAAGTGTCCTTTTGGGAATCTTTGTGCAATAAAAATCGTCTGCGCCCATCTTCGTTTCGGGTATGCAATCTAAAAAAGTAGAAGGCCACGGCGCCCGTTACAACGGCCGGCATTAAATAAGCGAATAACTGAAGGATTTGATCTCCACTCATAAGGTAGTCTGGTTTTTTATTGATTTTACACTACCAAGAACGCATCAAAATTGTAAAAAGTATTTTTGACTAAAGGTTATTGGGTCGCCTTGGCACTTTCTTTGGCCTTAGCGTAAAAACCTTTGTAATCGGGTTGCAGTCTTATGTTGATTCCCTCTTTAAAATTACCATCCTTGGCGGAAATGCCTATGTTTTGGGCAGGAACTTCCAAACTGGTTACGAGTTCGGAGGCCACAGAAGCCACTTGGTCATAGGTAGGGCCAAATTCACCGGTAATGTTCAATCCTTCGACTTCGGCCTTAAAACTTGGATTGGATTTGATAATATCTGCCACACCGGCCAACCACGTTTTGCCTTCTTCCGTCAATTTATCAGAGGTGTCCGAGCCAAAAAGTGTATTCAAACTATTACTGATGACCACTACGCCAGCTTCAACACTTACTTTGGCATTTTCTCCCAAGGTCTGTTTAATTCGTGTCAGAGAAACAATAGCGGTAGAGTCGTTTGCAGAAATCATATCGTTAATTCCACTTAACTGTTTTTCTTTTCTGGCAAGAGCAGCCATGGCCCGGTCTACATTGTCCGAGTTCTGTTTTGACAACTGTGAAAAATTGCTCATGTTGCCCAACAGGGTTGCATTTGCATCACGAAGGGTTAAATTTTCCGATTTCAAGGCCTCTGCTTCGGCATTACTGGATGATATTTCCCTTTTTGCAACAGCGAGTTCTTGTTCCACCTCGGATATTTTTGATTTTAGATTGTCTATTTCAGCAATTAAATCACTTTTTCTCTGCGAATAAACACTTGTGGTGATAATAAGAAGCGCAATGACGAGTAGATTGTTTTTCATAAGTAGTACAATTATTTGGGTCTAAGTTATAATGTTTTTAATTAAGTTGTTTTCTTGCCTCCAAGATGCTCACAATTATAGAGCTCCTGCATAGAGGTGAAGGGCACTTTCTCTTTTTGGTACTTGTAGACCCTTCTAATATCGCTGCTAAGATAATCATCGTCCACATTCACTTGTATATCCTCCATATGAAATTGGCAGGGATGTTCATAACCCGCAGCATGGGTGATTTCCAAGAATTCTTTTTTGAAGGTATTGAAATATTGGGCCAACCTATCCGATTTCAACGGCACGTTGATTCCGCTCTGTCTCCATTTGTTCTGCGTAGCAACACCAGCAGGACATCTATTGGTGTGGCAAACCTGTGCCTGAATACATCCAATGCTCATCATGGCTTCCCGGGCCACGTTGATGCAGTCCGCGCCCATAGCAAATGCCATGGCGGCCTTCCCGGGGAAACCTAATTTTCCACTTCCAATAAAAACAATTCTATCCGTAAGGCCATGGTCTAGAAATAGCTTGTAGACCGAAGAGAACCCATAGGTCCAAGGCAAGGAAACATGGTCGGCAAAACTTGGAGGCGCTGCTCCTGTGCCTCCTTCACCGCCATCAATGGTTATAAAATCTGGGCCTTTGCCCGTTTTCTTCATTAAATCGGCAAGTTCTTGCCATTGGTCAATTTTACCTATGGCACCCTTAATTCCGACGGGGAGTCCTGTTTCCTCAGCTATGGACTCAATAAACTCCATAAGCTCTGGAATTGTGGAAAATGCTTTATGTGTAGGAGGGGAGATGACATCTTTTCCAACTTCCACGCCACGGATTTCAGCAAGCTCATGGGTGATTTTAGAACCAGGAAGTACTCCTCCCTTTCCAGGTTTGGCTCCTTGGGAAAGCTTGATCTCAATAGCTTTGATACATGGATTTTCATCAACAAGGACTTTTAATTTATCCATTGAAAACCCTCCATCTCTTGAACGAACTCCAAAATATCCGGTTCCAAAATGAAAAATCACATCGCCGCCTTGTTTATGATAGGGTGAAAGGCCCCCTTCACCTGTATTGTGATAGGCGCCGCACTTTTCAACTCCCTTGTTCAATGATTCGATGGCAGCCGCGGAAAGCGAGCCAAAACTCATTGCGGATACATTGATGATGGATGCCGGGCGGTATGGTTTTCTTCGTTTATTATAGGCACCCATTACCTTTGCGCACGGTATAAAATATGGATGTTCAATATTTGGATGCTTTTCTGGGACCTGGAACCCTATCATTGCATTTTTTATAAAAAGATGTTGGTGCTTGTAAATGTCCCTATCGGTACCAAACCCTTCATAATTGTTTTCTTTTTTGGCCGATGCATATATCCAGCTTCGCTCTATTCTATTAAAAGGAAGTTCTTCCCGATTGTTGGCAACAAAATATTGCCGCATTTCCGGACCTATACTTTCCAGCCAGTACCTTAGGTGCCCCACCACCGGATAGTTGTGGCTGATGGTATGGGCCTTTTGAAAAAAGATGTCACGTATGGCCACTATCGCCAGAAAAATCAAAACCCAAGTCCACCAAGGGACGTCGCCTAAAAAATCAAGGAATCCTTCCATTTATTCAATTTGATATAGTAGCTACAAATATCAAGCCCCAACATCCAAATTCCAAATATTGGAGGACATTGGGGCCTAAAAATATGTATTTATTAATATTGATTATTTGCTTCTATCCAAGTAATCCAAAGCGATTTCCGTCATGGCTTTCACACCCAATTGTAATCCGCTATCGTCAATTTTAAAATCGGGAGTGTGATGGGGAAAGTGCTCATCAGGACCTGCATTAGGGTCTTTTCCTCCCAAAACATAAAAGAAACCGGGTATATTTTCTTGATAGAACGAAAAATCCTCAGCTCCTGTTATGGCCTTGATCAAATGTACATTTTCCGCTCCTGCCACTTCTTGAAGACTGGGCAACGATGTTGCTGTTAAATCGGGGTCGTTGTAGGTGATTGGAACACCTTTTGCAATTTCCACGGTCGCTTCGGCGCGGTAGGCTTTGGCAATGTTTTCCGCCATTTCCTTCATTCTGTCGTTTACCTGTTTTTGCATATCATAATCCAACGTACGAATGGTTCCGATAAGCTCGGCACTTTCCGGAATGATATTGTTACGTACTCCGCCACTGATTTTTCCGACCGTGATAACGGCAGCTTCCTTGGTCAATTCCAATTCCCGGCTGATGATGGACTGGTACCCATCTACAATCTTGGATGCCACAAAAATGGGGTCGATACCGCCCCAAGGCTGTGAACCGTGGGATTGTTTTCCCTTGATCTTAACAACAAAGCGTTGTGCCGCGGCCATTGCTCCGCCTGGTTTGTAGGCAATGTGACCCACAGGTAAGTAGGAGCCAATGTGAAGTCCGTAAATCGCATCAACTTTTGGATTATCAAGAACACCTTCTTTGACCATAAGTTCTGCGCCACCTTCTTCTCCGGGAGGAGCACCTTCTTCCGCAGGTTGGAATATGAATTTTACGGTACCATGGATTTTGTCCTTGTTCTTGGCCAAGACTTCAGCTGTTCCCATCATGATAGCAATGTGTGTATCGTGTCCACAGGCATGCATCACTCCGACCTCTTCGCCCAAATACTCGGATTTTACTTCTGATTTAAATGGTAGGTCGTTTCTTTCTGTCACCGGTAGGGCATCAATATCCGCTCTCAAAGCGACCACTTTTCCCGGATGGTCCCCTTTTAAGAGACCTACAACCCCAGTATGGGCAACACCTGTTTGTACCTCTATGCCAAGGGATTTTAGGTGGGCAGCGATTTTCTCCGCAGTTTTGAACTCTCGGTTGCTCAGTTCAGGATGTTGATGCATGTCTCGACGCCATTCAATCACTTTGGATTCAACGGCAGCGATGTCCTTTTCCAGCCCATGATCTTGGGCATACATGGATAAACTTGCTGTGCAAAGTGCAAGTGCTAAAACGTTCTTCATAATATAATTGTGTTGAGTTAGTTTATAGTTTAATCGGGCGGTAACCTTGGTTTTGCAATTGAATATTGGCTGTCATGGCGGAGAGCGCGATTTTTACCCCAGGAATCAAATCTTCTTTTGGTAGGTCCCTTGTTTTGGAAGACTGTCCGCACATGATTATTTCCACACCTGCGGATAACAGTTCTTCAACGAGTTCTCTATTTGGATTTTCTACTTTATACCTAGCTTTATGTGCATCGTCGGAAAGTAAATTTCTTGCTGCGGTGCCATGCACTATCAATGCTGCCTTTAATTGCGCGGTTGGTATGCCACTTTGGGCGTGCATATTCAAAAAACGGGCAACGGTATTAATGTTCCTGTTAAGTTCTGTATTAGACTCAGGGCCATCCTTAACATCAAAAACCACTTTAAATTCTTGGGATGTGTCCGTCTCAAAGTCGGGGTCGTTGATTTCCCATACCGCACCGTAGCCTTCTATCACGGGGCCCGATTTGGTGGTTTGAGAAAATCCAGAAAACACAAGAAAAAGTAAAAGGAATTGAGGTAAACGTTGAAAATTCATCAGCTATTTGAGTTGAGACGTTAAATATATTTAAAAATAGGTCCAAATCCGAAAACGATGTTTATAAAAATTGAAAGCTTGATTTTAGCAAGAGCTCAATATTGGCTAATTTCACGGCTACTTTTAAAAGCTTCTGGCCCTTGAGTAATTTTATAGATGAATTGAATGATGCGCAGCGCGCCCCCGTGCTGCATAAGGATGGACCTCTAATGGTGATTGCCGGTGCAGGCTCTGGGAAGACCCGAGTGCTTACGTACCGAATCGCACATTTAATGGAGCAAGGAGTGGATTCCTTCAATATTTTGGCGTTGACCTTTACCAATAAGGCAGCACGTGAGATGAAGAAGCGGATTGCTACAATTGTTGGCAATTCCGAGGCGAAGAACCTTTGGATGGGTACGTTTCACTCCGTTTTTGCCAAATTGCTCCGTTTTGATGGTGACAAACTGGGCTATCCGAGCAACTTCACTATTTACGATACCCAAGATTCACAACGTTTGATTGCTGCCATTATCAAAGAAATGGGGCTGGACAAGGATATTTACAAGTACAAACAGGTCCAGAACCGCATTTCATCCTATAAGAACAGCTTGATTACCGTGAAAGCATACTTTCAAAATCCTGAATTAATGGAAGCCGATGCCATGGCAAAGCGTCCACGTTTGGGTGAAATCTATCAGAACTATGTAGATAGATGCTTTAAGGCGGGTGCCATGGATTTTGATGATTTGTTGCTACGAACTAATGAGCTACTGACCCGATTTCCTGAGGTATTGATGAAATACCAAGATCGTTTCCGATATATTTTGGTAGATGAGTACCAGGATACCAACCATTCCCAGTATTTGATTGTAAAGGCGTTATCGGACCGTTACCAAAATATTTGTGTGGTGGGGGACGATGCACAGAGTATTTATTCCTTCCGTGGTGCGAACATTAGTAACATACTCAATTTTCAACGGGATTACGACAATGTGGCCGTATATCGATTGGAACAGAATTACCGTTCCACCAAGAATATTGTAAATGCAGCAAACTCCATCATTGCAAACAATAAAAATCAGCTGGAAAAAAATGTATGGACTTCCAATGATGATGGGGGGCTCATAAAAATCCATCGAAGCGTTACCGATGCCGAGGAGGGTCGCTATGTGGCAGGTTCCATTTTTGAGAACAAAATGCAGAACCAGATGCAGAACGGTGAGTTTGCCGTGTTGTATCGTACCAATTCACAATCCCGCGCCATTGAGGATGCACTGCGCAAGCGGGATATCCCATATCGTATTTATGGTGGATTATCTTTCTACCAGCGCAAGGAAATCAAAGACGTATTGGCTTATCTACGGTTGGTCATCAACCCCAAAGATGAGGAAGCGCTAAAACGGGTCATAAACTTTCCTACGCGCGGAATAGGGCAGACCACGATTGATAAACTTGTGGTTGCAGCCAATCATTATGGGCGTTCCATTTACGAGGTCATGGAACATTTGGATAAGCTCAATATGAACATCAATGCCGGTACCAAACGTAAACTGGCGGATTTTGTCACCATGATCAAGAGCTTCCAAATTATGAACGAAGGCTCCGATGCTTTTGTTTTGGCGGAACATGTGGCCAAAAAAACAGGTCTCTTGTTGGAGTTTAAAAAGGATGGTACTCCGGAAGGCATTGCCAAAATGGAGAACATTGAGGAGCTTTTGAACGGCATCAAGGATTTTGTGGAGGGCCAAAAAGAAATTGCAGATGCCACAGGAAGTTTAACCGAATTTTTGGAGGATGTGGCCCTTGCAACGGACATGGACAAGGATATAGAGGATGATGACAGAGTTGCACTCATGACCATTCACCTGGCCAAAGGTCTGGAATTCCCCTACGTCTATATCGTGGGAATGGAAGAAGATTTGTTTCCATCCGCCATGAGCATGAACACTAGGAGCGAGCTGGAAGAAGAGCGACGACTGTTTTATGTGGCACTCACCCGGGCAGAAAAACAGGCATTTCTTACCTATACACAAAATCGCTATCGTTGGGGAAAATTGATTGATGCCGAACCAAGTCGTTTTTTGGAGGAAATTGAAGAAAAATATGTAGAGAACCTAACGCCGGTCAATGATGGCTACCGATACAAATCAACAATCGATAAGAATATTTTTGGCGAGGTGGACAAGAGCAAGCTACGTCAGGTAAAGCCATCGAACGGAACACCTCCCAGTGTTCAGGGGCCAAATGAAAACCAATTGCGTAAGCTGCGCAAACTAAAGCCCGAAATATCTTCTCCTTCACAACCAATGGATTTGGACCCAGGTCTGGTAACAGGTGCTCGTGTGAACCATACGCGTTTTGGAAGGGGAAAAATCCTTAATATTGAAGGTGCCGGTAACGATAGAAAAGCGGAAATACATTTTGATCAGGGTGGAATAAAAAAATTATTGCTGCGCTTTGCCAAGCTTGAGGTTTTGGACAATGCCTAATGCAAATTTTTGCTTTCTGATAATTTAACCTTTACTGGTTTGGGGATTTTCTAATTAATTTTTGGGAGTAGGTTGCTATGGACAAAAATGCTTAAATTCAGAGCTATTATTCTGAATTTTAAGACCAAACCAACCAACCTCCCCCTATGAAGAATCTATTTCTCAGACCTGTATTTATAGCAGTTGCCATTCTGGTTGTCACCCTTTTCGGAGTGGCCGGTTATCATTACGCCATTGGATATCCCGCTTGGGTTACCATGGTGGCCGGAATATTGATAGGCATCGTGCTGATTCTAGTTTTAAAATTATTGCTGACTTGGCTCTTTCCATTGGCCAAGAAGATTCCAGTGCCGATTGCAACAACAATCTTGGGAGGCTTTTTGGCGCTTTATATTATGAGGATGTATGCCTTTAGGTGGCCATCCCTTTTGTTCTATAGTCTCGCCTTGTTCGGGTTTATCTGTTTGGTATTGATTGTTTTGGGTGTCTGGCAAATCATAAAAAATAAAAATACTGGAAAGGGCAGCGCACTTATTCTTATTGGGATTGTTCTGATTGCATTAGGGCTTTATGGATTCAATGCTTTGGATGGCGACCCATATTTGGAAGAGTTATCATCCGAAGAAAGAATGCCCGAAACAACTTTGAGTGAACTTGGCGTTGCTGACCCATCAAAAAATGGCGATTTTGAAACTGAAGTCTTTACCTACGGCAGTGGAACCGATGAGAAAAGAACAGAATATGCGGAAGGTGTCAGATTCAAGACACCTACTGTAAACGCAACTTTGTTACTTCCGGAATGGAAGGGCAAAAAGAAAAAATGGCGCGAAAAATATTGGGGGTTTGGCGTGGACAGCTTCCCGTTGAATGCCCGGGTATATATGCCCAAAGGTGAAGGTCCTTTCCCAATGGTGATGATGGTACATGGCAACCACAGTATGCTCGATTATTCCGATGGCGGTTATGCCTATCTCGGAGAGCTTTTGGCCAGCCGAGGTATTATTGGGGTCTCGGTTGACGAAAACTTCATCAACGGACATTGGTCCGGTGATTTTATGGGCAAGGAAATGCCAACGCGTGGTTGGTTGTTGCTCAAACATCTGGAACAATGGCGAAATTGGAACAATGATGAGACTTCCGAATTATCAGGAAAGGCAGATTTGGACAATGTAATCTTAATGGGGCATTCCAGAGGGGGCGAAGCGGTATCCATAGCGGCAGCTTTTAATAAATTAGAGAGGTTTCCCGATAATGGCAATGAGAAGTTCGACTTTGGTTTTGGGATTAAAGGTATTATTACCGTAGCACCCACAGATTATAGGTACAATCGTGAGATTAGTTTAAAGGACATCAACTATTTGAGCATTCAAGGTGCATCAGACGCTGATGAAACAAGTTTTTGGGGAATGCGCCCATATCACAGACTGCAATTTTCCGATGATTTTGATGGCTTTAAAACCGGATTGTATATGAACCATGCCAATCATGGTCAATTTAATTCATCGTGGGGACGTTCGGATTTTGGCGCTCCTATGAAATGGTTGCTCAATCTTGAACCACTGGTCACGGGGGAGGAGCAAAGGCAAGTGGCAAAGGTTTATGTCAGTGCATTTGCCGAGAGCATATTTAAAGGCGATGAAAGTTACCGACCCATGTTCAAAAATGTTGATTTGGTGCATGATTGGTTGCCCAAAGAAACCTATAGAAGTCAATATAGCGACATACATAAGAACGTGCTGGTAAATTTTGAAGGTGACATAGACTTGACCAATGCTTCTGACAGCATTTTACTTGCAGCCAATAACTTCAAAGTTTGGCGTGAAACCGAGTTAATGTCCAGAGATGGCGGGAGCCAGCAAAACAATATTTTGGTCTTGGGTTGGCACCATGGCAGGAATGTGCAAAAGGATTCCATTCCGGTGTTCAGTATTTCGCTGCCCGATACATTGAAGAATTTCAGTGATGCAGATACCCTCGCTTTATCCATGGCTATGGGTGATATTTCAGAATTGGAACTAAAGGATTGGGACAAAAAGGACAATCCACCAAAGTTTGGTTTCAATTTTAGTGTAATGCTTAAAGATAGCACTGGAAACACCGCATCGGTGGCAATATCGGATTACAATGCTTTGCCCGGAATTATCAAGACCAAGTTTACCAAGTTCGATTTTCTGGACAAAAACATGATAGGAAAAAACGCTGAAGACCAATTAAAAAGCTGCTATTTGCCGATGTCATCTTTCTTAAAAGAAAACGATAGCTTAAAGCTGGACAAGATTAAAAGTATCCATATGGTTTTTGATAAGGATTCTATTGGGGTAGTGATTCTTGATGATATTGGGTTATACCGAGCAGGGAGATAAAGCATCAATATTTTACTATAATATTTCGATTTAAGCTCGTTGTTAATATGGACGGCTTAAACGCTCTGCTGAATTATAAGCGTATCTTTGTACTTGGCTCTTTGGCTTCATTTTACTTATCTAAATAAAAAATGGCAGAGTTTATTAAACTTTATGAAGAAAACCCGAACCCTAAGCAGGTGCAGCAAGTTGTGGACGTGCTCCGAAAGGGCGGCCTTGTGATCTACCCTACGGATACGGTTTACGGACTTGGTTGCGATATCACCAATACCAAGGCATTGCAGCGAATTGCCCGGATTAAGGGAATAAAGCTTGAAAAGGCCAATTGGTCGTTTATTTGTGCGGATTTGAGCAATCTTTCGGACTATGTTCGCCAAATAGATAGCCCTACGTTCAAGATTCTAAAAAGAACCTTGCCAGGGCCTTATACTTTTATTCTACCGGGAAACAATAATTTACCAAAGGACTTTAAAAAAAAGAAAACGGTAGGTATCCGTGTTCCCGACAATTCAATTGCACGTGCCTTGGTGACAGGGTTGGGACATCCCATTGTTTCTACGTCTATACGGGATGATGATGATATTTTGGAATATACTACCGACCCTGAACTTATTTATGAGAAATGGCAGAATCTTGTGGATATTGTGATCGACGGCGGATACGGTGATAACGTTGCCTCTACGGTAATAGACCTTTCAGGAGACGAACCGGAAGTAATTCGGGAAGGCAAGGGCAGCCTTGAGATATATTAATAAAAAAAGCGGCCAATTTGGCCGCTTTTCTTTTAAAGCTTAAGCTTATTTCTTATTTACCAGAACCACCGATTGCTGGATCCTTCATTCCTTCTTCGATCATGCTATAGAACTGATC
Organism: Flagellimonas abyssi; assembly: GCF_019457905.1. Classification (GTDB taxonomy): domain Bacteria; phylum Bacteroidota; class Bacteroidia; order Flavobacteriales; family Flavobacteriaceae; genus Flagellimonas; species Flagellimonas abyssi. The sequence goes on from NZ_JAHZSV010000001.1 coordinate 75,127, forward strand.
GATTTTTGGAAGTACAACAATTCTTGTTCTTCTGTTTTTGGCTCTGTTTGCAGAAGTATCGTTACCTACTAGTGGCACGTAGTAGCTACGTCCGGCAGCAGTCATTCTTGCAGGATCTACACCAAAATCATCTTGTAGTATTCTAACAACGGATGTTGCTCTTTTGGCACTCAAATCCCAGTTGTCAAGTAGAACACCGCTTCTGTAAGGTACGTTATCTGTGTGACCTTCTACCATAAATTCAAAATCAGGCTTGTTGTTCACTACTTTGGCTACTTTGCCAAGTACTTCTTTAGCAGCGTTGGTTACGTTGTAGCTTCCGCTTCTAAACAATAGTTTGTCAGAGATAGAAACGAATACAACACCTTTTTCAACACTGATTTCGATGTCTTCATCGTCCAAGTTGCCCAATACACCTTTTAAGCTCTGTACCAAAGAAAGGTTAACAGAATCTCTACGTGTAACGGCATCTTGCAGTTTTCTAATGGTAAGGTCTTTTTCTTTAAGGCTTTCCAAAGACTTTTCAAGGTTTTCAGCACCTTTTGTGGTAAGCGTAGTCAAGTTGCCCATATTGTTTATGAGTTCTTGGTTGTTCGCTTTAAGGAATGCATTTTGGTCTTCGAGAGTTTTCAACCTAGAGTCAGCGGTTGCTTTATCTTCCAAACAATCGTTCAATTTAACGGTTGCGGAATTTAATAGGTCTTGTGTTTCTTTGTGCTTGGCCTCCAATTCGGCATATTTCTTTTGCGATACGCAAGAGGATAATAGAATCGTCATTGCCAATGTTCCTAGAAAAACTTTTTTCATAGTTCAGATTATAATTTAAGGATTGTTAGATATATCAAATGTTAAAAAACTATACCAAAATTAGATAAAAAGCAAAGTACCTATATTTCGGCTTCGTTAATCTTTTACTAAAATGTTAAAATTCTCTACTTGATGTACGAAGTAGGACCATACTATGGATGTCGTAATATGGTATTTTAATATAAAATTAGCTTTTTCGCGTTTTCTATACATTTTTATAAAGTTAGCATAAAAGCTAAGATGGGCCTGCAAAATGGCGAAACAATGGTCGAATTTTAATTGGAACACAAAACGCAATGCGGCCAAAGCGTCCAAAACTAATCGGGCAAGCACCAAAGGGATTGCTTTTTTTCTGGGAAGATTTTTTGTGATGGAGTACAGCGAGTTCCTAAAGTTGAGAAATGTTTTCTTCGGGTTCATATTGGAAAGGGTGCTCCCGCCCAAATGATACACGCTGCTGAGGCCTACATAATATACTTTATGACCAGCATTTTTTGCGCGCCAACATAAATCAATCTCTTCTTGGTGGGCAAAGTAGTCCTCGTCAAACCCTCCTAATTTCTGAAACACGTCACTTTTAATGAACATACAGGCGCCCGTGGCCCAAAATACTTCTCTAATATCGTTGTACTGTCCTTCGTCTTTTTCGATGGTCTGAAAAATACGCCCCCTACAAAATGGATATCCGAACATATCAATAAATCCACCTGCTGCACCAGCATATTCAAAGTGGTCTTTTTGGATTAGGTCCAAAATTTTTGGTTGAATAATGGATGCTTCGGGAATCGACTTAAAGGCATCTTTGATAGGCTCCAGCCAATTGGGAGTTACTTCCACGTCAGAATTCAATAAACAGAATATGTCAGCTTCAATATGTTCAAGGCCATCGTTATATCCCTTGGCAAAACCACCATTAGAGCTGTTTTGAACTATTCCAATGGTAGGGTAGTGCTGTTGTAAGAAATCAACCGATCCGTCGGTGCTGGCATTGTCCACCACATATATATCGGCTCCATCCGAATGCTTCATAACAGAAGGCAGGAACCTTTCGAGCAAGGCTTCTCCATTCCAGTTGAGTATGACGACGGCGATTTTCAAAACGGAGGCAAATTAACGGCTAAAATCAGGAATATCCTTCAAAAACGTATACTTTTCATTCTCATGGTCCATTTTACAATAATAATGATCCAGGCCGTTGGTCACCATTAAGTATTCAGCCTTTAACTCATAATTGTAGCGGGCTATTTGGTCAAAAGTATCCTGAGTGATTTTTACATCCGGCCCCTTGCATTCGATTAAAAGAAAAATAGAGCCATCAGGGTTGAACACGACAACATCGTATCGCTTCTTTAGGTTGTTGACCGTCAACTGTTTTTCAACATTGATCAAGCTCTTCGGATAATTTTTGGTAAAGACCAAATATCTGAGCACGTGCTGGCGAACCCATTCTTCCGGTTGGAGGACTACAAATTTTTTACGTAGCCCATCAAAAATGTACTGCCTATTTTGGCTATTTTTGATTCGAAACGAATAGGGTGGAAAATTCAAATCTTGCATTCTACAAAACTGATGATATAATTTGAATGGACAAAGTAAAGGAGATTGTATCGGAAATCAACAAGGGAAATCCAAAACCTATATATTTTTTAATGGGGGAGGAGCCCTATTATATTGATAGGATTTCTCAATATATAGCCGAAAATGTACTTACGGAAGATGAGAAAGGCTTTAATCAAATGGTATTGTACGGTAAGGACACCTCTGTGGATGACATAGTTGCGAACGCCAAACGATTTCCTATGATGGCCCAGTACCAAGTGGTAATTGTAAAGGAAGCCCAACATTTGTCAAGAACTATCGAAAACCTTGTTTCTTACGCAGAGAACCCACAGCCGACCACAATTTTGGTGCTTTGCTACAAATACAAGAAGCTGGATAAGCGTAAAAAACTGTACAAGGCCATTAACAAAAGTGGCGAGCTGTTCGAAAGTAAAAAACTCTACGATAATCAAGTGGCGGATTGGATTCGAAGGACCTTAGCGAGTAAAAAGTACAAGATTTCCCCCAAATCCTGTGTAATGCTGGTGGAGTATCTTGGAACTGATTTGAGCAAAATCAGCAACGAACTTGATAAATTGGCTTTGATTGTCCCGCCTGCTACGGAAATAACCCCTGATCTTATCGAAGAGCATATTGGGATAAGCAAAGACTTCAATAATTTTGAGCTGAAAAAAGCGATTGGGGAGCGTGATGTTAAAAAGGCATCACGAATCATTGATTATTTCGTACAGAACCCAAAGGACAATCCCTTTGTGGTTACGGTTACACTACTTAACACCTTTTTCACCCAACTTTTGCAATATCATGGGCTCAAGGACCATTCTCCGGGAAATGTGGCCAAGGTACTTGGCGTTAACCCATATTTTGTAAACGAGTATGTAGTGGCCGCAAAAAATTACCCAATGAAAAGAGTGAGCGGCATTATTTCCAGCTTAAGGAATTTAGATTTAAAGGGAAAAGGGGTAGGTGCCAGCAATATGGGACAGGCCGATTTGCTGAAAGAACTACTATCCGAAATAATCTAAAGATTACTTTTTATCCACACTGTACTTGCCCGGACCCAATAGCATGATGATCACAAAAATTGTAAGGTAAAGCAATGGCAACTCTTTTCTTCCGAAAGGATCTGAACCATGGGCAATAAAAGCAGCAACAAACATTGTAATGGCTGCGGGAATAGCGGCCCATCGTGTTTTAAATCCGATGATCATTAATAGGGGGCAGATAAATTCACCAATAACAGCTAAAAACAATGAAGGAGCTTGTCCAATCCCAAAAGGATCGGCAAATTCCGTGTTGCCATTGATAAGTTTCATAAGTTTTGGATAACCATGGGTCAGCATAAATGCAGATGGTACAATTCTAAGCAATGCGAGACCAAGGTGGATCAGAGTATTGTTTTTCATTCGAGGGGTAAAATTATTCCCCGTGAAATTAAAGATTATGTTTTAAAAAACGTAACATTAATTGACGAAAAGTGCTTTTGAATTGACGTATAAGGAAATACTAACGCAAAGACGGATACGATTTAGGGTTGGATTCATGCATAATTTGGTACACTTTCTCAAAAATATCCTCGGCATTGGGTTTGGAAAAATAATCCCCATCAGAAGCATAAGCTGGCCTATGTTCCTTGGCCGATAACGTTTGTGGTGCACTGTCCAAATATTTGTAACCACCTTGCTTTTCGACCACTTCTTGCATCAAATATGCCGAACACCCACCTGGAACATCTTCATCAATCACCAAAAAGCGATTGGTTTTCTGAAGACTTTTTACTACGTCATGGTCTAAATCAAAAGGAAGAAGTGATTGTGCATCGATAACCTCGGCATCAATGCCTACTTCCAATAAATCGTTTGCTACTTTTTCCACAATACGAAGTGTGGAACCGTATGATAAGAGTGTAATATCCGTTCCTTCTTTAAGGGTTTCCACCTTGCCAATTGGTGTGCAGAACTCTCCTAAATTGGCAGGTTTTTGCTCTTTTAGGCGATACCCGTTAAGGCTTTCTATGACCAAAGCTGGCTCGTCACTTTTCATAAGTGTATTGTAGAATCCCGCTGCCTGGGTCATATTCCTTGGTACTAAAATGTACATTCCTCTTAATAAATGCACCAATCCTCCCATAGGGGACCCGGAGTGCCAGATTCCTTCCAAGCGGTGCCCTCGTGTACGGACGATGAGCGGGGCTTTTTGCTTACCCACGGTCCGGTACATCAAAGTGGCCAAATCATCGCTCAAAGTTTGAATTGCGTAAAGGATATAATCCAGATACTGTATTTCGGCTATGGGCCGTAATCCACGGAGTGCCATACCGATTCCTTGGCCTATTATAGATGTTTCACGAATTCCAGTATCGGCAATCCTTAGTTCGCCATACTTCTTTTGAAGGCCTTCCAGTCCTTGGTTTACATCGCCAATATTTCCAGTGTCCTCACCAAAAATAAGTGCCTCAGGATACTTGGAGAAAAGAGCGTCAAAATTGTCCCTCAAAATGATTCTTCCGTCGACTTCCTCGGTTTTTTCAGGATAAGAAGGTGCTACAGACTCTATTTTTGTGGCTTTGTTGCCCAGCTCATTGTAAAGATGCGAACTGTAATGGGGTTGGTTTTCTATCAAGAAGCCATCTATCCACTGCTGAAGCTGTTTTTTTTCCGTGGTAGATTCTCCCAAAAGGTAACGTAGTGCTTGTCTCGCCTTCGATGCCAAGTCTTTTCTTAATGGCTCCTCTACTGCGATTAAATCATTCTTTAATTTATTGATGAAGGCTCTATTTGGGCTTTGTGCGGCTACTTTTTCTAATAGTTGCACCAATTCCTTTTTTGCGGTCAATTGTGGCTTCAAAAACTCGGACCAAGCTTCTTTTTTAGCGGAACGTACTTTGTGCTTTATGTCGCGCTCCACCTTTTTGAGTTCATCTTCGGTACTTATACCATTCTCAATGATCCATTCCCTAAAGCGTTTGTTGCAATCATTTTTTCGTTCCCATTCCAAACGTTCGGAGGATTTATACCTTTCGTGCGACCCAGAGGTAGAGTGACCTTGGGGCTGGGTCAATTCCGTTACATGGACCAACACAGGTACATGACCTTCGCGGGCAATGTCCGAAGCGTTTTCAAAAGCATGTATCAAGGCGGTATAATCCCATCCCTTGACTTTTAAGATTTCAAAGCCATCATGTTCTTCATCACGCTGTAATCCACTCAAAGCTTCGGAAATGTCACCTTTGGTGGTATGGAACTCGGAGGGTACGGAGATTCCGTATTCATCATCCCAAATGCTTATTACCATGGGCACCTGCATTACCCCAGCTGCATTCAGGGTTTCAAAAAAATGACCTTCGCTGGTACTTGCATTACCAATGGTTCCCCAAGCTACTTCATTTCCGTTTTTGGAGAAATTGGTCTGGTCGATACCTTCAACATGGCGATATATTTTTGAAGCTTGGGCCAAACCGAGCAAACGAGGCATTTGGCCTGCAGTACAGGAAATATCCGCGCTACTGTTCTTTTGTTCGGTCAGGTTTTTCCATGTTCCATCTTCATTTAGGCTATGGGTCACAAAATGCCCGCCCATTTGCCTTCCGGCACTCATAGGTTCCTTCTCCAGATCCGTTGTGGCATAAAGCCCATGAAAAAATGCTTTGGGGCTTAAGTAGCCCAAAGCCATCATAAAAGTTTGGTCACGATAATAACCGCTTCTAAAATCACCATCCTGGAATGCTCTTGCCATTGCAAGTTGGGGGAGCTCTTTGCCGTCTCCGAATATTCCAAACTTGGCTTTTCCCGAAAGTACTTCGCGACGTCCCAATAGACTACATTCCCTACTCATAACGGCAGTCTCGTAATCTTGAAGAATTTGAGATTTGAAATCGTCAAAAGAGATGTCGTTACTTGTGCTAGGTTTAGGTTTCATGGAAATTTGAAGATTTATGCAAAACTATTAAAAATACATCAAAATAGCAACATCAAATCTTGTTAATAAAATGAGAATTTATCAAAATAAACGCAATAAAAATTAATTTATATTAATTATAGGTGATTTATTGTGTGTTGAATTATTGATTTGACAATCAAAACCACTTTCGTGTAAACAAACCTGTTAAGGTTCTAGGACTAATGGTAACTATAAAACGAATACGCTCTCCATAGTTGTCCTGAGCTATTTCCCACCCCCGGTTGGAGTATACTGGAAAGTAGAGTTCAAAATAATCCGTCACTAAATTTAAGCGGATACCGGAATCGTAAACAAAACGAGGGTTGTCGCCTTTGTTCCTTAGGAACCCTAAGTCACCATACGCCTCGACCCATCGCCAAATATTGGTGCTGGCGTTTGTTGTGGCGATCCAATCGTTTGCAAAAGGGTTTTCCAACTTTGATTTAAAGCCTCCCTCGGCAATAATAACTTGTTGGCTGTATATGCCGGAATCTTCTGACCGACCCAGATAAGCAAGGTCGAACATATAATCCGTTGGTCTGTCCAATGCAAAACTGAAAAAATTGGACTCTGTGTCGTTCCTTAAAAATTTACCTGCATAGAAACGTAGATTAAACTGGCGGTTGCTCTGAAAAAGCTTTCTGTATTCGAATTCAAAAGCAAGCTTTGTGAATTCGCTTGAATGTTGAGCATCTATGGACCAAAGGGAGTAGTTAAGGATGTTGTTGTCCACATCGGTATATCGAGCGTTCAAGACGCCATAGTCTGGGTCGGTATCCAACTCGCCAACAAGGCTCTCATCTATGCTCCTGTAAACACTGCGATACCTAAAAAGAAGGTTTTGTCTGCGATTGGAACGCAAGTCGTTCGGACGCCACCCAAAACTCACCGCTGGCGTAATTGTGGTAAATCGAGAGTTTTCCTGAAAGTGCGACGTTGAAGCAGAAAACGAATAATTGGTGACGTAAAGCCCGGTTTTCTTGTGGTATTTTCTATATCTAAAACCAACTTTCCCTACCATTGTTTTTTCTAGAAATGAATAAGTAGGGGAGATGTCATACTGGAATTGACGCTCTAAAAAGGTTTTGTTGTACAATCGTAATCCAGGTGTAATACCATCATAAAGGTTGAAGTTTGCAATGGGTACATAAAAAACCTGATTATAATAAGGGTCTTCGGTATCCTTAAAGAATTGAAACTTCAATTTTTTATTGCTGGACAGCCACCCGTTCAAGGTCTTCCAGTTATCACGTTGATTGAATTCCGGAATTTTTTGGTCGTAATTAAGTACCAGTCTATCCTCACTTTTTCTAGGTATGGTAAAGGTTTTTGTACTATCAATATCCGAAAACCAATACTGCGATACCACTGTATCATTTTCCAACCCAAAAACAGATATGGGAACATTGGTGCCCCTCTTGTTTTTTAGCGTGAAGGTGATAGAGTCCTCAGACTTTTGGATCTTTTTGATTTTGAAATCTATTTTCTTGTCCGTGGATACATATTCATCAAAAAACCAATCAACATCTTTGTCAGCATATTTTTCAATGGTTGTCCTAAAGTCAGTAGCACTAACCTGTTGCTTCTGTTTGTAATTTTTATAAAAGTCCAGCACTGTGCTATCAATCTCTTTTTTGCCCAAGTATGCAGACAAATATGACATCCCAAGCCCAGCTTTATAGCCATTGGCGATTTTTTCGTTGAACTTGATCAATGAATCGTTGGAGGTGGTCAGTGCTTGATCGATGTTTTTTCGTGCGGGCAACATGCTGAACAAAGAGTATTGTTCGTTAAAATCCATTTGGGCGAGATGAAAGTTCTTAAGCCCCCAGATTCTGGACAGTTTTCCAATCAGTTTTTGATTGGGGTAATGTTCCTCCACAAATTTTATCATAAGATAATATCCAATGGCATCGTTCACCCATCGTTCTTTCCTTGGATTTAGATATAAGGATTCCTTCAGATAATTTCGAATGGCCGTTTTTAAAAATTTCATTTCAAACTGGAATCGCTCCTCGTAAGGCCTTATAAAAGATGGAAGTTGGCTGATTCCGTACAGCGGTGACCTGTTGTAGTCATATTCGCTTACCAAAAGATTATCATGGGGGTATTCCCCAAGGTTCTCATAAAGAAACTGTGAAATATTGTTTATGGATATGCCCTGGGCTATTTCTTCATATTTATTGGATTCGATATCGGTGGTGATATTAAGGTGGCCGGTGATGTGCTTGGTGAACCTTTCATCTATGGTCAGGATAATTTCACAACTCTTTCTTTGGTCACCAAATAGCTGTACGTGTTTGCCCCCGGGGAAATTGGAAACAACGGACATACGATAATTAGAGGCAACATATAGCAGGTTCGGAAAAGTGAAGTTAATTCGTGTGTCGGTGATATCGGTATAGAGATCGTCCAGGTTCATATTATCGTAAAGTTCCCAGTCTCCATTTGTAAAAACTGCAGGGGTAAGGTACCAATCCTTTAAATTATACCCGTTGCCCGTATGCCCATATCCAGTAAACTTGGCATCCGGCAATTTAATGGTGTAGGTAAAAAATAGCTTAACAGACTCTCCGGGTTTAAGGATTTCATTTAGGTTGACGGCAATGATATCCGTATTGCCGCGGCGTTTCCAATCCAAACCTGCATAATTGCTGTCAACAATAGATTTTATAGTGGTTTTTCCGCGTTCCCTGTCCTTTGCCAAATGCAAGCTCCTATTGAATTCTTCACCAAATCTCTTTGCCAGTGCCGTGTTTTTGTTGGAGTACGCATGGTTCCAGTCGTTGAAATACAACGTGGAGAGCCCCTTTTGGGACTGATTCACATAGGTGAAGTGTTGTCGTATACGAATTTGATTGGTGGGTCCATCAAGTATGGCCACAATCTCATTTTGGTGTTGCGACCAAAGTTTGGGGCACACCATAATGATAAGCAGCGAAACGCTAAGTAAAGCTCGATGGATAATCAATGTAGTAGGCTTAAAAATTTGGACTCAATGTTCTGCCTTTGTAGAAAGCGTCTATAATTTCAACAACCTCATCTTCTGTGTCTACTAATTTGATCAAATCTAGGTCTTTTGGACTAATGTTACCGGCTTCGACCAACGTATTTTTGATCCAATCCAAAAGCCCCTTCCAAAATTCGGTACCAACAAGTATAATAGGGAATGTATGTATTTTGTGGGTTTGGATAAGAGTTAGTGCTTCAAAGAATTCATCCAATGTGCCGAACCCTCCCGGCATTACGACAAAACCTTGCGAATACTTCACAAACATCACTTTCCGTACAAAAAAGTAATCAAAGTCAAGGCTCTTATCATCATCAATGTAGGGATTGTCATGCTGTTCAAATGGTAAGTCAATGTTCAGCCCAACGGAAGTTCCACCTGCTAAGCTGGCACCTTTGTTACCAGCTTCCATAATTCCGGGACCTCCACCGGTGATTACCCCATAACCCGCCTCGGCGATTTTTTGGGATATTTTTACCGCTAAATCATAATAATCATGTCCTTCACGTACCCTTGCCGACCCAAAAATGGAGACACAGGGGCCTATTCTGCTCATTTTTTCAAATCCATTGACAAACTCGCCCATAATTTTGAATATGGCCCATGAGTCGTTTGTCTTTATCTCATTCCATCCCTTGGAATGTTGTTCTCTTCGCATATGCATAACTTTTATTTAAACTGCTCGTGCAATTTTTTGTTTTGTGTTTTCCAATTCTTTCTTTAAAAATTTGGCGGTGTAACTTTTCTTGTCCTTGGCCACTTCTTCGGGAGTTCCTGTAGCAACAACTTTTCCGCCGCCTCGTCCACCTTCGTAACCAATATCGATGATGTAGTCCATCATTTTAATGACATCCATATTGTGTTCTATGACCAAAATGGTATTGCCCTTGTCCACTAAACGGTCGAGTACGTCCATAAGTACTCTAATGTCTTCAAAATGCAAGCCTGTTGTTGGTTCGTCGAGGATGTAAAAGGTGTTTCCGGTATCTCTTTTGGAGAGTTCTGTTGCCAATTTCACCCGTTGGGCCTCTCCACCAGAGAGGGTGGTGGATTGTTGCCCTAATGATATATAACCCAAACCTACATCTTTTATTGTTTTAAGTTTACGATGAATTTTTGGAATATTCTCAAAGAAATCCACAGCTTCGTTGATGGTCATTTCCAAAACATCGGCAATCGATTTGCCCTTGTAACGGATTTCCAAGGTTTCCCTGTTGAACCTTTTACCATTACAGGTTTCACATTCCACGTACACATCGGGCAAAAAGTTCATTTCAATGACTTTAAGGCCGCCACCTTGGCAAGTTTCGCATCGTCCCCCTGCCACATTAAAGCTAAAACGACCGGGTTTATAACCACGAATGGTAGCTTCGGTAGTTTTGGAGAACAAGGAACGTATTTCACTAAAAACGCCAGTATAGGTGGCTGGATTTGAACGTGGCGTTCGGCCAATCGGGGATTGGTTGATGTCGATTACCTTGTCAATATGCTCCAGTCCCTTTATCTTTTTATAGGGCATTGGTTTCTTAACGCCGTTAAAGTAATGGGCGTTCATAATAGGGTAGAGGGTCTCATTCACTAAAGTGGATTTGCCACTACCCGAAACACCTGTGACACCGATTAATTTTCCCAAAGGAAAATCCACCGTCACGTTTTTAAGATTGTTACCGGTACAGCCAGAGAGCGTAATTTTTTTACCCGTTCCCTTTCGCCTCTCTTTCGGGACGGGGATTTCCAGTTCCCCTGTGATGTATTTTGCGGTCAAGGTTTGTTGGTTCACCAAATCCTTGGGACTTCCTTCGGAAATAATCTTGCCACCGTGCTTGCCCGCCTTGGGGCCGATATCTATCACATGGTCCGCGCACTCGATCATATCACGGTCGTGTTCTACCACAATTACGGAATTTCCAATATCTCGCAGTGCTTCCAAGGAATGAATCAAACGTTCGTTGTCGCGTTGGTGTAAGCCAATACTAGGTTCGTCTAAGATATAGAGGACACCTACCAATTGAGAACCAATCTGTGTAGCCAGTCGAATACGTTGCGCTTCACCACCTGACAATGATTTGGAGCTTCGGTTCAATGATAGATAGTCCAGCCCCACATCCAACAAAAACCCGACACGGGCTTTGATCTCTTTTATGATTTCTTCGGCAATCTTTTTCTGATTGCCTTCCAACGAACCTTCCAAATGCATGAAGAAAGCAGCAAGCTCGGCAATATCCATTCGGGCCAGTTCGGCAATGTTCTTACCGTCTATCTTAAAATAGAGGGACTCTTTTCGCAATCGTGAGCCTTCGCAAGCAGGACACTCCACTTTATCCATGTAATCTTTGGCCCATCTTTTTATGGAAGTGGAGTTGGCTTCTTCGTACTGGGTTTTGATGAAGTTGGAAATGCCTTCGTAATCAATTCTATACTGTCTTTTTACGCCCAGACTTTTGGAATCGACCTCAAAACTTTCTTTGCCGCCGTTCAAAATAACGTTCATGGCTTCTTCCGGAATCTTTTCAATGGCATCCGTCAAATCAAAATTATAGCGCTGCGCAATGGTTTCCAGTTGTTTGAAGGCCCAAGATTTTTTGTATTCGCCCAAGGGGGCAAGTCCACCAGATTTAATGGATATTTTTTTGTTGGGAATGATTTTATTCTCGTTAACCTGGTACACGTGGCCCAATCCACTACATTCCGGACACATTCCTTTCGGAGAGTTGAAGGAAAACGTGTTTGGCTCAGGAGTAGGATAGGAGATGCCCGATGATGGACACATTAAATCCCTGCTGAAATACCGGGGAACGGTTTCGCCCTCTTCCAAAATCATCAGAACATTGTCCCCACTGTACATGGCCGTATTGATGGTTTCGCTCAAGCGTTTATGGAAATCTTCGCTATCGACGACCTTCAAACGATCGATTACAATCTCAATATCGTGGGTTTTGTATCGGTCTACCTTCATCCCTTTGGTGATGTCGGTAATCTCACCATCTACCCGAACTTTTACAAACCCTTGCTTGGCAATTTGCTCGAACAATTCACGGTAATGTCCCTTACGTGACTTAATTACGGGGGCAAGCACATTGATCTTCTTGTCCTTGTACGATTCAATGATCAAATCTTTGATCTGCTCATCGCTGTAGCTCACCATTTTTTCGCCCGTATTATAACTGTAGGCGTCGCCAGCACGAGCGAACAGCAATCTTAAAAAGTCGTAAACCTCCGTAATGGTGCCCACGGTAGATCGAGGGGATTTTGAAGTGGTCTTCTGTTCTATGGCGATTACAGGTGAAAGACCATCTATTTTATCCACATCGGGTCGTTCCAAACCGCCCAAAAATTGTCTGGCGTAGGCCGAGAAGGTTTCGATGTACCTGCGTTGGCCTTCGGCATAAATGGTATCAAAGGCCAAAGAGGATTTACCACTGCCCGAAAGTCCGGTAATGACCACAAGCTTTTCTCGTGGAATTGTAACATCTATATTTTTAAGATTATGGACCCTTGCGCCCTTAACCTCAATATGTTCTTCGTAATTGATCATAAATCATAGCAAACCTCAAATGTAGCGATTTGGGATTTAAAAAGGAAGTAGCCTTTTGGTTTCGTTTTTGTTAACGAAAGATGTTTAAAGTACCATGCTTTCCATCAAATGATGAGGCGGACGCCTCCGAGCTCCTGCAAAGGGTATGGGAATTTATCGCTGGGGCTTCCAATAAACATAAAATTGATGGGGATATTCCATTTTTCGGAGAGTTCTTTTATTTTTTTGGGTGTAAATTCTCCTTTCAATTGAATGTATTCGATTTTAATTTCGGGATATTCCCTATCCAGTACTTTTAAATCAGATATAAAGCTGTCGGTGGCCTGTTCTCCTTCCGGAAAAATAGATACGATTTTTAATTTGCGGGTATGCTCGTTGTTTCGGATATACAGCAGCACTTTGTTGAGAGCGGCCACATCATCTTTCTTGGTAAAATAGACAAACTCTTGGTCGTTGATGTGGTCGATTACCCGATTGATACCTCGATAGGATTTTACCAAAAACCGGTTGATGGGGTCAAGAAAATACCGAATCAAACGTAATAACAATTTTAACAGGGCCGTCCTATTGAGCATTACCAAAACCAGGGCTATGGTCGGAACAAAATATTCCATAAACACAACCAAATAGTCAGGGTTCAAAAGAATATTTCCCACTAAAGCCGTAATAACCGCAGCAATGGCAACAAGCAAGGACAACCAACCAGAGCGTTCAGGTCGTGGCAGGTTTTTTCGCCTTACTTTAAGCAAAATATTACCAATACCAAAAAGTGCCATTACGGACAAAAAGGCTATGGTATATACACCGGCCAAAGCTTCCAAGTCACCTTCGGTAATCAATAGAATGGAAACACAAAGCATAAAAAACACGATGGCAATCCGGTAGGTGCTTCCGTTCTTGTTACGCTTTAATAAAAATGGGGGCAGGATTCTATCCAAAGTGATACGCTCCACCAGACCGGACACGCCCACAAAAGAGGTAAGTACGGCCCCGCTCAAAACCAGTACGGCATCCACAGAAACCAAGAAGGATAACCAAGAACCACTTACTTGGTTGCCCATTATGGATAGCAATGCTTCACTATTGGACTCTATATCTGAAATAGGTAGAACGGCCAGCGCCAAAAAGGCAATCAAGGGATTAAAAATGGTGACCACCACCCACATATTGCGCAAGGTTTTGGGAAACACGCCTTTTTTCTGCTCTTCAACAAAGTTAGCAGAGCTTTCGAACCCGCTTATGCCCAACATGGCCGCAGAAAACCCAAAGAACAGAGCCATGGGCAACGCACCGTGCTTTACGGGCAGTGCGTTGTTGTCGGCAAATACATCCAAGCCATGTTCGAAAAGATAGATGCCCGCGAATGAGGATAATAAAACCAAAGAAGCCAAATGGAAAATAAAAATGGCAATGGCCACTTTGGAAGATTCGCCAATACCGATGATAACCAGTCCCATAAATAAGGCCAATAGGCCTATGGTGGCCAAAATCACGGGCAGTTGTGGCACAATGTTCTTTAAATAAGCCATGGCCTCATTGGCGGAGATTACCGCGGTGGCCATATACGATAATAAGGTCAAGGACGCAGCCAAAGATGCCATTCCCTTGCTGGTGGTGTTCAACAGGGCGTTGTAGGCCCCTCCGTTCATAGGTAGTGCCCCGACTACTTCGCCGTAAATTTTCCGAAATAAAAAGAGAACAACACCAACGATCAACAAGGAAATCCATGCATATTGGCCTGCGTGCAAAACGGCCAAAGCGGATACGTAAAGACAAGAAGAACTGATGTCGTTACCACTGATGGAAGTTGAAGCCAACTCCCCGAGCTTTGCTCTTATTTTTCGTGGTTCCATGAATACTGGTTTAAAAAACCGACAACGAAGTTAGGGCTTACAACCAAAAAATCTAAATTTGAGAACAGAAAACAAATACAATTATGAAAATATTAGGCATAGGCTCTAGAATAGACCATCCGGAATATGGCAAAGGGGTGGTCACCAACGTATCGTCCAAACATTATTGGGTCACTTTTTTGGAAAATGGATTGGAAACCATTGATTTGGATGCTGAATTCGAAGTGATTGAAGGCGTAGAGGCCGAAGTGGACAGTGTGAGCTTTTTTGATGTGGAACAATCCTTGGTGAAGATTCTTGAAAAATGGAGCGATACCCACGAAAAAGTAGCCATGGCTGACAAATGGAAGGGTGGTAAACTGGTTTTGGAACCCGATGATGGCACGGCCAACAAGGAAATGCCCATTGAGACCTTTTTCCATAAAATTGTGATGGTGCGGGACCGTATCCGCGTGATGGAACAAAAAATAAATAGCAGTAAAAACCTTGATGATCAAGAAAAGGTGGACCTACAGCAATATATTACCCGCATTTATGGTAGTTTGACCAGTTTTAATGTACTGTTCAAGACCAAGAATGACCATTTTGTGGGGGAGAAGAGTAGGTAAGCATAAGCAAGATGTTTGGTCAGGATGTCTGCCTAAACAATAAACAATGCCTTTCTATCAATGATAAAAAGGCATTGCTTTTAGCGTTTCTCAAGATGCTTTTAAAATTTCTTTAGAAATAGTTTTGTCCTTCAAACCACGAACCAACGATACAAAAGCATCCAAATCGTCACGGTTGGTGGCGATACCCACCGAAATTCTTATCGAACCTCGCATTACTTGTAAAAAATCAATCATATCCAAATAATTTCCGGATACACGACTTTTAAAATATTGATCTATTTCATTGGTGTTCATACAATTGATGGTTTCATCTAATCCCGGATTACAAAAACAACCTGAACGAAGGGAAATGTTTCTATCGTTGGCCATTTCCTCAATTTGGTGAAAATCAATTTTCGACCCATCGGGATTTTTAAAACACATACTCATGGTGCCCCCGGTATTCAATCTTTTGGGATGCCCAAATATTTCCAACTGAGGTGCTCCATTGCTATGTGTTAAATCCTTCAATCTGTAAAAAATGTACTCCATTAATGAGCCCACCCGTTCATTAAGCCGTTTCATCCCTATCGATTTCAAATAGTCCAATCCAATTTTTAATGCAGGAATGTCCAAATAGTTGAGTGTGCCATCTTCAAATCGTTCATGATTGTCCATCAAAAAGTGATGTGGGGTCATTGCAGAAGCTAAATTAACAGTTCCTCCTGCAAACCATTTTTTCTGCAGTTTTCCGAATGAAGATTTTTTTATTAATAAGCAACCCAATCCCGTAGGATAACCAAACATTTTATAAAATGAGACAGCAACAAAGTTAGGGGAGTGTTTCGTCAAATCTAAAGGAGAGGTAGGCGCAAAGGCCGCTGCATCCAATAAAACATCCCAGCCATAACTTTGGGCTGTGGAAATCCATTGAAGATCATGTTTGATGCCCGATACGTTCGATTGTGCGGGATAAGCAAATAGTTTTGATGTTCTTGAGGAATTTTTCAGACTATTAAATAGCTTATCTCTGGAAACGCCTAGGTCGATTCTGTTCATTGGCACATATTCGTTGACACCGCCAGCATTTTTACAATATTCCCTTATACCGTTAACTGAGTTATGATTGTCGGCTAGCAATAAAAAATGTCCATCATTTTCAAATGGATAACATTCTCCCACAATTTTCAGTGCACCGGAGGCATTTGGTGTAAAAACACAGTAATAGTCATGGGCCTTAAAAAATGAAATGATTGCATCCCTTGCCTCTTCCACCAAGTTGGTGGATAATTCTGAAGTTGGATTGGAGGAGTGGGGGTTTCCAAAGGTATTTGAAGCCAATAACTCCATATGTTCATTTAATTGGGAGCTCGCGTACAAACTTCCACCCGTATAATCTAAATAAACGTGTCCGTCCCTATCCAACCTTTCATAGTTTTTTGCTCTGAGACGATTAAAATACGCATCATGCAAAAGCTCTACATTTTGTGAACTTAACCCCTGAATCTTTTTTATAAGTAACTCTAACATAATTATGATCTTTTCGCCTGTATCACAAATGTTTATAAGTAATGTTGCAACTTGGTAGAAAAGCTACTAGGGGTTATGAGATGCAAAAACTAAATAATTGACCAAGAATTAGTAAATCTTGAATACCATTCGTGATTGCAGGACATTATTTAATATAAACCTAGATAATTTAAGATACACCTGTATGCTCAAGATATGTTTGAAGCAATAAAAAATTCTTTTGGATCAAAAATCCAGAATGGAGGCATGAAAATTGAAAAAACAAGATAGTTGCAGGTATCTTTGGCCTCAATCGATTCTTAAGGGCTAAATTCAAGTTTGGAGATAATGGAAGAATCCATTTTTCGAGTTGCTGCTCAAACTATCAAATCATTAAGCTGTAACCTTCTTCTCGCTCAAATACTTCCAATACCTTTTTGGTACATGCTGTTTGTGCAATTTTGGATTAATCCGTGAAGCAATGTTAGTGCTTTTAAAATAATCGTTCCACAGCGTTTGGTATTCGTATTCCTCGTTGGTGAAGGCATCACTTTTTACCGTTTTATTATGATGGATATCTTTCAGGTTCAAGGATACCATCTCCACATGGTCCAAATCATAGTAGATGCCATATTTACGCCTCACATCATAAATTAACCATTTTTGGTCTGCGTAACGGTCACGAAAATGTTTGGAAATCAAGGGTAAAACATCAAAATCAGGTTCGATATTGGCAAAATAAATTTCATCCTTGGTCAATTGAAACCGTACAAAGGCTTCCATACGGTGCTTTTCGCGCCCCACTTTTTTAGCTAATTGGGCAATATGCAGCACCGTACTGTCCGAATAGTCCAAATACTTCCCATTTTTGGTGCGCATCAATTTTTGAATATAGTTGTAGAGCATCATTTCTACACCTTCGGCTTCGCTCAAAAAAGCAAAATACACATTGGAGATGGCATTGTGGCTTTTGTTACGGATTCCGTTCCATACACGTTTCGCTTTCTCCACGTTTGTAAAAACTGTTTCCGTTTCTGAGAACAATCCGTTTTGGGATTGATTGTTCTTTTGAATGTCTGCCACGTTGATTTTTTCATCAAAGGCGACGAAGACGGCGGTCAGAAATCCATTAAAACTTCCGTCATAAACTAAGGTTGTTGAAGCATTCATCATGTTTGCTTTTTAGTTTCTTTTATGTCATTTCGAAGGAGTTTACAACTGAGAAATCTAGATTTCTCCCCTTCGGTCGAAATGACTTACTCATCAATTGCCAATTCCTAATTGAACAATGACAATTGTGTACTGTACTGATTCCGAAATTTCCCAGAGGAAGTTTGCAGGATCATGCCTTTTATTTTCTCCGCGTCCATATCACGACGTTCCCAAAGTCGGGAATCACAAACCATAAAATATTGGGCACGGTTGAGGGCCACACCGATTTTTTTCAGATGGTCCCAGTTCAATTTTCGAAATTTTCTTGCTTTTATAATTTTATATACCGATTGCATCCCAATCCCTGGAATTCGGGCCAATAGATGCTTATCGGCCGAGTTCACATCCACTGGAAAATGATGTAAGTTTCGCAAAGCCCATGAGAGTTTAGGGTCCACGTCCATATCCAAATTGGGATGTTGGGTATTCAAAAGCTCTCCAACAGAAAAACCATAAAAACGCAGCAGCCAATCGGTTTGGTACAACCTGTTCTCTCGCAACATGGGGACTTTGGAGCCAATGGCGGGTAACCGGGAATCGTGAGTCACGGGCACATATCCGGAATAATACACACGCTTCATATTGTAGGTTTTATAGTAATAGGATGCAGAATACATAATATCCTTATCCGATTCTCCGGAAGCACCCACAATCATTTGGGTGCTTTGGCCCGCAGGGGCATACTTGGGAGTGCTTTTGATGATTTTTCGTTCAGTTGTATATCGTACGATTTCATTTTTCACCTTTTCCATCGGTTTGGTAAAGTCTTCATGCTTTTTGTCCGGGGCCAATAATTTTAATCCTGAAACGGTCGGCACTTCAATGTTTACCGAAAGTCTGTCGGCATAGAGCCCTGCCTGGTACATTAATTCGTCGCTAGCGCCGGGGATTGATTTTAAATGGATGTACCCATTAAAATTTTCCTCTTCCCGCAGTTTTTTGGCCACCGCTACCAAACGTTCCATGGTATGGTCGGGACTTTTGAATATTCCCGAGCTCAGAAAAAGTCCCTCGATATAATTTCTTCGGTAAAAATTGATGGTCAGGTCCACTACTTCTTGCACCTTAAAGGCAGCTCTTGGGACATCGTTCGATTTACGGGTAACACAATAGGCACAATCAAAAATGCAGTGATTGGTCAAAAGAATCTTTAATAGTGATACGCATCGACCATCTGCCGTGTAGGTGTGGCAAATTCCCATTTTGGAAGCATTGCCCAATCCGTTATTTTTATTGGAACGGTCACTTCCGCTGCTCGCACAAGAGACATCGTACTTTGCAGCGTCTGCCAATATATTTAGTTTTTCTCGTATCCGTTCAAAATTCATAACTTGGAAATATTCCAACCAAAAATATGGAAATAATCCAATATATGGAAATATTCCATAAAAATTTTTGGAAATATTCCAAAATAGCTATATTTGAGCATGGATTGTCTGAATGAGCATATTCCAGAATTAACATACTGCTTTATATCTCGACTACGCTCGTCACGACATTATCAACCTGATGATGGAAAATGAAATAACTTTAAAACGATTTACCGATCTACGGAGGGAGCTTGGTTTTACACAGACTGAATTTGCCGATTTGCTTGGTGTTAAAAACACGACAGCGGATATAGAGCGGGGGAGAACCAAACTTTCGGGCAAAGTGGTGAGCGAGCTTTTAAAACAGTTTAAGATTAACCCACTTTGGTTGTTCGGTGAAAGTGATCAGAAACACTTGGATACCTCCAAAACCAGTGTTATTCCAAAGGTGGTAACAGTTGATAATTCGGACAACGATAACATGGTAATGGTAAATGCCAAAGCCGCGGCCGGGTATCCACAGAATATTTCCGATACAAGCTGGTATAGGCAGTTGCCCGCTTTTGATATGCCCATTCCAGAGTTTAGAAATGCCACTTATCGTGGTTTTCAGGTGGAAGGGGACAGTATGTTGCCGAATTTAAGGCCCAATGACTGGGTTTTGGCAAGAGCAATCGAGCATATAGACCATGTGAGTCCGAATAAAATGTATGTGGTGGTGCTGCAGGATTCGGTGATGGTAAAAAAGATTGAACGTAAGCCCAATTCCAATGACATCACATTGGTCTCTTTGAATGAAACTTACCCGCCCTACGAAATCAAACCCTTTCAAATCCAAGAAATTTGGGAAGTAAGCAGTAAATTGACCTTTAATGTGGATGCCACCACGGAAACAGGCTTGCTCAGACAGCTTCAGGAATCAATGGAGGAGCTGAAAAAGCAAATTGCAGGAAATTAGAATTACTTTCTAAAAACCAACCCCCTTTGTTTTGGTCTGAATTCTCATCAGATAGTTATGGGCGGTCATATAAAGGACCGAGCCATCATCGCCCCATGCACAATTGGCGGTTCGTTGTCCGGTTGCTATGCGTCCCAACAGCTTTCCTTGCGGCGTGATGACCAAAACACCACTAGGTCCGGTCGAAAATATAGTTCCGTCCATGGCAATTTTAAGTCCATCCAGAGAACCTATTAGCCCCTCTTTTTGCAATTCAGAAGCGTCAAAAAAGATTCGGCCATTATCCAATGTGCCGTCACTTTTTATATCGTAGGCCATAATGTAGGGCTCATCGGAATCTGATTGGTTGACATAAAGTATATCTTCATCCAATGAAAGTGCCACGCCATTTGGTCTTTTCAGATCGGAAACTACCATCTCCACATTTCCATCGTTATCTATTTTATAAACACCGAATGCATCTATTTCACGGAAAGGGGAATCTTGTTGCTCTGGCAAACCGTACGGGGGATCGGTAAAATAATAAATGCCCGTCGAGGTCTGTACGATATCATTTGGACTGTGGAACCGTTTGCCCCGCCAAGTATCGGCAATCGTAACTTTACCGCCTTTGGTCAATGGCATTTTGGAAATCCTACGGTCTCCATGTTCACTGGCCACTAGCTCACCTTGATTATTGATGATCAACCCGTTGCTCCCGGGCTCACGACTATAGGGTAGGATACCGGTATACCCGGATGGTTTTAAGAATTCAGAAATGCCTTCAGCTTCGTTCCATTTAAAAATGGTGTTTTGAGGAACATCGGAAAAAAGAAGAAACCCATCCTTTTTTACCCAGACAGGACCTTCGGCCCATATAAATCCTTCAGCGAGTACTTCAATTTTTGCATTCTTATCCACATAGTCAAAAAAGGCATCTTCGTTGGCCACCAACTCTCCCGTGGTGCTTTGCTGGGCGGAACACCCGAGGGAAATGCTCAATAGAATAACGGCTAGGTTTTTCATTTCTAAAAGTTTATTTAAAGATAAAAATATATATCAATCCCAGTTGGTTTCAATCGAAGGCGATGGTTTCCCTGATTCCTTTTGCCAGAACATTTGCTGCTACGGGGTTGAGGCGGAACCATAGTTCAGGTTCAAAAATTTCAAGTTCGGCCAGTGCCCATTTGCCATTATTGTCCTTAAAAATATCGACTCTGGCATAGACAGGGAGTTCAGGAGCGGTTTGTACCACACTTTTGGCAAATTCGATTTGCTCCGCGCTTGGGGAATAGGGATGTACGGTGCCGCCAAAATCATCCTGAACCCTAAAATCCCCTGGTTTGGCAATTTTTAAAACTGCATGGGTAAACGCTCCGTTAAAAACCATCATGGAAATTTCTCCTTCGGATACAATGTGATGTTGAAATTCTTGGAGCATCATGGCCTCTTCACATACCAATTGCTTAAAGATTGCTTCGTGGTCCCCAACCTTACTATCATCTATTTTATAGGTATGTCTTGCAGCGCCGGATACGCAGGGTTTTAGTATATACTCGCTTGAAGTAAAACCATGTTCCGATTTTGAAATTTTTATGGTCTCGGCAAGGGTAGGGGTAGCACCTTGTTCAATAAATACCGTTCTTGGAATATTAACGCCGGCAATTAACAAATCCTTTAAATAATGTTTGTCTATGTTCCAATAAATTAGCTTTTTAGGGTTGATAAACTTTGTTTGTTGCGATGCTCTATCCAACCAATTTGAAAACTCGGCATACCGGTCAAAATAGTCCCAAGTAGTTCGGAACAGAGCGTATTTGGTCGTCGACCAGTCAAAATCAGGGTCGTCCCAAGCTTTTCTTACTGTTTTTAACCCTTGACTTTGCAGCGCTTCCAGAACCAGTCGGTCTTCTTGGAGCACATTTTCAATGTACGGTGTTTTTTTCTCTGGGGCCACGTAACGGTGGTCCGTGAGAACGACTACGTCAAATTTCATTGTGCAATTGTTAATAACCAACTGCGGTATCATCCCCACGTTTGTCCGCTCCTCCTTCAAGTTTACCATTGGGAAGCACACGGATAGCATCTACTTTTCCGATGATGGGCGTACGTTCTTCGTTGATGATGTAACCTTTGGTTTTTAGTTGTTCAATCAGCTCTTCGGAGAATCCTTCTGGTTCAAAAATTACCATATCGGGCAACCATTGGTGATGGAAACGAGGGGCATTAACGGCTTCTTGCATGCTCAAATTGAACTCATACACGTTTAAGATGGTCTGTGCTACGGCCGTGATAATGGTAGAACCTCCGGGGGTTCCTACGACCATGTAAAGTTTACCGTCTTTTTCAACAATTGTAGGCGTCATGCTGCTCAACATGCGTTTTTCAGGTTCAATGCTATTTGCCTCGGCACCGATAAGCCCAAACATGTTCGGGACTCCGGGTTTGGCACTAAAATCGTCCATTTCATTATTCAAAAAAATGCCCAACTCTTCGCAGAACAACTTGGAGCCATAACCGCCATTTAAGGTAGATGTTACAGAAACGGCATTGCCTTCACCATCCACTATGGAAAAATGCGTGGTCTGGTCGCTTTCGATAACTTCCACTTCGCCATGGCTTACCTCCGATGACAAGGTGGCCTTGTCAAATGAGAAATTACCCATTCTATCTTGCAGGTAATCATCACTCAAAAGTACATTGTACGGTATCTCCACAAAATCGGGATCTCCCAAGAAGAAGTTTCTATCAGCGTAGGCTCTTCGGGATGCTTCGGTGAACAATTGAATGGTTTTTGCGGAATTGTGTCCAAATTTGGACACATTATAGGGCTCCATCATTTTAAATATTTGATTGATGGTAACTCCACCGCTACTGGGTGGACTCATGGAAATCACCTTAATATCCTTATAACTAAAAACAATGGGGTCTCTCCAAACGGCTTCGTATTTTTCAAGATCTTCTGTGGTGATCAGACCTCCTTTTTCCTGCACAAACGAAGCTAGTTTTTCTGCCACTTCGCCTTTATAGAAACCATCACGCCCTTCTTCCATTATTTTTTGGAGCGTTTTGGCGTAGTTTGGATATTTTATGGTGTCACCCGCGGCAAATGGCCCTGCGAATTTGGTGCTGTCACCATTGGCCTCGATAAATCGCTCCCGAGTTCCCTTCAATCTGTCCGCCTGCTTCTTGGTAACTACGACTCCTTTATTGGCAAGTGCGATAATAGGTTCAATGATTTCTTTTAATGGTAGTTTTCCGAACTTTTTGTGTACTTCCAATACCCCGGCAACAGTCCCGGGAACTCCCACAGCTGTTCCGCCCGAAGTGCTTAAACCTGGGATCACATTGCCCAATGAGTCCAAATACATGTCCTTATGGGCGGCAAGTGGTGCTTTTTCGCGATAATCGATTCCGCCGACCTCGCCGTTGCTTTTTCGATAGACCATAAATCCGCCGCCGCCAACACTTCCTGCAAAAGGGTAGGCAATAACCAATGTCAATTCTGTTGCGACCATGGCATCAAAGGCATTTCCGCCCTTTTTCATAATGTCGACCGCAAGTTGTGACGCTTCTTTTCGGGCAGAGACGACCATGGCCTTTTCAGCGACCAGCCCCGTAGGTTCTGCAGGCTGTTGCTTACAATTGATCAATAAGATAAGGAAGGGCAGTAAGAGTATCAGTCTTCGCATAGGGAAATAAATTTTTGGTTGGAAAAAGTCATCAATTCTTCAAAAAACGATGTGAACTCGTTTTCAAATTCTGTATAGTGTTCTTCGAGGTCCAAAATGGCAAAATTCATTCTGGACCTATTTTTTGTTCTTCGGTTCATGCCGTTGAGAACACGGTCGATTCCCGCTAGATTGGCGTAGTTGAGCAGCCAATTATCGGCCATCATATAGGGCATCATCCGTTTGGTGGCAATGGGGAGAATATCGTAATTATCCTCTAAAAGATCATAGAAGTTTTCTACATATTCATCCAAAGGCACATCTGAATAATCGGTCCAATTTTTGGCCAAAAAATGATCGTAATAAATATCTACGATCACACGGCTATAATGACTGTAGTTTTTGTGTAGGCGTTTGCTGCTTTGTCTTGCCGTGGGGTGTGCATCGGTAAATGTGTCAATTTCTCTGTGGAGAAGAATGCCTTTTTGTATTCTATCGGGCAAATGCTTGTATTTGTTACCGCGTATATGGTCGGCAAAGAAATTGCCCAAAGTGATTTCCTCATCACCAAAAGATAGATAAATGTGAGCTAAGAAGTTCATCGGGGCAAAGTCCTTTTCTGTCGAAATTTACAAATTCAAAACATGGAATCGACCAAGCCCAGTTATATTTGCAAAAACTTTTTTAACAATTATGACACTGATCAAATCAATTTCTGGAATACGAGGCACTATTGGAGGCCAAACTAATGACAACTTAACACCTGTTGATGCGGTTAAATTTGCAGCGGCTTATGGTACATGGTTAAAATCATATTCCGGCACGGATAATTTGAAAGTCGTGATTGGACGTGACGCTAGATTATCTGGAGAGATGATCCAAAACTTGGTGGTCTCTACCTTGGTTGGTCTTGGAATCGATGTGATTGATTTAGGATTGTCCACCACACCGACCGTAGAAATAGCGGTTCCTTTGGAAAAAGCAGATGGCGGTATCATTCTGACCGCCAGTCACAACCCTAAGCAGTGGAATGCACTTAAATTGCTGAATGAAAAAGGTGAGTTTTTGGATGCGGAGCAAGGTGCCAAGATTTTGGCCTTGGCCGAGAAAGAGGATTTTGAGTTTGCCGAAGTAGATGACCTAGGTGAGATCATTACAAATGATTCCTATATCGATATCCACATTGATGAAGTCTTGGAATTGCCCTTGGTGGATGCCGAAACCATTAAAAAAGCTGGGTTTAAAGTGGTTGTTGATGGGGTAAACTCCACAGGGGGCATTGCCATTCC
The DNA here is from genome assembly GCF_019457905.1 of Flagellimonas abyssi. GTDB lineage: Bacteria > Bacteroidota > Bacteroidia > Flavobacteriales > Flavobacteriaceae > Flagellimonas > Flagellimonas abyssi. The sequence goes on from NZ_JAHZSV010000001.1 coordinate 100,349, forward strand.
CAAATTGCTTGAAGAATTGGGGGTGGAAGTCGTAAAACTCTACTGTGACCCAACGGGACATTTTCCACACAATCCGGAACCTTTAAAGGAGCATTTGGGCGACATCTGTAAAAAAGTTGTGGAGGAGAAGGCTGATTTTGGTATTGTGGTCGACCCCGATGTGGACCGCTTGGCATTCATTAGCAATAAGGGTGAAATGTTCGGTGAAGAATATACTTTGGTGGCCTGTGCCGATTATGTCCTGTCCAAAACCAAGGGAAATACAGTCTCCAATCTATCATCTTCAAGAGCATTGCGAGATGTTACCGAAAAACACGGTGGAACTTATGAAGCTGCAGCGGTTGGAGAGGTGAATGTTGTCACCAAAATGAAGGCAAACAATGCCATAATCGGCGGTGAGGGTAACGGTGGAATCATTTATCCAGAAAGTCATTATGGACGTGATGCATTGGTCGGAACGGCCTTGTTCTTAATGTTGATGGCGGAGCGTGGAGGAACGGTTGCCGAGCTACGTGCCAGCTACCCAAGCTACTTTATGAGCAAAAAGAAAATCGAGCTCACCCCTGATTTGGATGTTGATGCCCTTTTGGAAGCTATGCACAACAAATATAAAGATGAAGAAGTGTCCACAATTGATGGAGTGAAGATTGATTTCCCTGAAAACTGGGTGCACCTGAGAAAATCTAATACAGAGCCCATTATTCGAATATACACCGAGGCTAAATCTCAGAAAAAAGCCGATGATTTGGCGGATAGAATCATACGTGAAATCAAAGAAGTAGCGGGACTTTAAGCGTTACTTGCTTCTGCTGGTTCTTGTTGAAACTCTTTTGGAACTTTATCCTTGTGTTTCCAGCGTTTGTGCGTCCAAAAATAATATTCGGGAGCTTCCCTGATGGATTTTTCCGTTTCCCGCAAAAAGGCATCCGTAATTCCGTAGTCAGGAACTTCGGTTGGGTTTTCGGTAAGTATTTTAAAGGTGCCTTGGTAATAGCCCCTCCGTAGTTTCTTTACCTTGAGGTACACGGGGATTATGTCGTTGTTTTTACAAATTTCCTCGCCCCCGACATGGGCCGGAACCACTATCCCCATAAAATCGGTCCAATATTTGGCCCTGCTTACCATGGGCGATTGGTCACTTATAATGCCCACCATCAACAACTCTTTGCTTTCTTTGGCCGCCTCCAGGATTTTTCTGGACTCCCTTGTGGAGATTAGTTCAGTATTGTATTTACCGCGGATGTCCCTTACTAACTTATCAAAATATTTATTTTCCACTTTTTGATATATACCGTATCCTTTGGATATAATTTGAAGGTTTAAGGACAACACCCATTCCCAACTGGCATAGTGGGGGAGCATCAGCATGGTATTGATGCCTTTTTTTTCCAGTCCATTGAGCATTTCCATGTTGGTTACGGTAAACCTTTCTTGGATTTCTTTTTTGCTCATGCCCATGGTCTTCATCATCTCTAAAAAGATGTCGCACATGTGCCTGAAGAATTTTTTTTCTATCAATAATCGCTCTTCCTTGGTTTTTTCGGGAAAAACGAGGGCCAAGTTATTCCGTACTACTTTTTTACGGTATCCGATGATATGGTACAAAAGCACATAAACACCATCCGAAATAAAATAAATGACTTTAAAGGGAAGTCTGGAAATCAACCAGAGCAATGGATAAACAAGGATATAAACTACCAGCTGCATAGACTATTCTTGTCTGCAAATATAGCTATATTTGAACCCAAACCTTTATTTACATGCTCAATTTACATATCGCTACCATTGCTATTATGGCCGCCAATGTTCTGGTTTCCCTTCGCGGATTCAACAATAACATATTTTTTGATAGATATAAATTCAGTATCAGTGCCATACAAGCGGGGCAAAAGGAACGAATGTTGACTTCTGGTTTTTTACATGTTGATATTTCGCATTTGTTTTTGAACATGTTTACCCTATACTTTTTCGCTCCTGTGGTGATAAGTTGGTTCGGTTCCATAAAATTTTTGATTATTTATTTGGTGAGTTTGATAGCAGGAAGTCTCTTGGCCCTTGTTTTTCATAAAGATGAGCCATATTACAGCGCTGTGGGCGCCAGTGGGGCAGTAATGGGCGTTCTCTATGCCGCGATATTGTTGAATCCGGATATGCAATTAGGTATTATGTTTATCCCGATTCCGTTACCTGCCTACGTATTGGGTATAGCCTATTTATTGTATTCCATTTGGGGCATGAAGAGTAGAATGGGCAATATCGGTCATACGGCTCACTTTGGCGGTGCCATTGGCGGGTACGCTACCACACTATTGTTTATGCCAGGGTTGTTTGTAACGGATACTTTGATTGTGATTTTGCTCGCCATTCCTATAATCGTTCTTTTTGTGTTGGATAAAATGGGCAAGATATAGCGTAATAAAAAAAGGCCTTGAAACCATCAAGACCTTCTTTCATTAAAATATATTTTACTGTTTAGCTCTTTCCAAGTATTTCGGCTACTTTTTCTTCCAGAGCAGGTCCTCTTAAATCCCGAGCTACGATAACACCGTTCTCATCCAATAAGAATGCTGCAGGTATAGCGTTGATATTGTACAGGCGAGCAATCGGGTCTTGGAAACGTTGTAGATTGGAAATATGGTTCCACTCCAACCCATCTGAAGCAATGGCATTTTTCCAAAGGTCTTCTTTGTTGTCCAAAGAAACGCCCAATACATCAAAACCTTTATCGTGGTATTTTTTGTAAACCGATACAATGTTCGGATTTTCAGCACGACAAGGTCTGCACCAACCGGCCCAAAAATCCACCAAGGTAAGTTTAGCCTTACTGGTCACATCACTGAGCGCCAAAACATCGCCAGATGGGGTAGGGGCCGAGAAATCTGGGGCAACTGCACCGATTTCGGTCGACTTTAAATTTTCAAGCTGTTCCGCAATTTTCTTCGCTGGCTCTGTTTGCTTCATTTCAGGGCTAAGACCCTCAAACATTGATTTGATTTCATCAACAGGTACTGCTTTTGTGGCTAAAAGGTTGCCAATAACCAATACGGAAACAAAAGCATTTGGATTATTTTTCGCAAAATCGATATTAAAGTTTTTCGCATCTTCTTGGAACTCGATAAACTCCTCACGCAATGCAGTCACCGTGGCCGTATCTTGTTGCTGGGCTGCCACTCGCATATCGTTTTGCATAGATCTTGCACGTTCGGACAGTTTTCGTGATTCTTCTAAAAAGTCCATGAACAATTCATTTTGTTCTGTACCCTTTAGTTTAGCATACTCAATGCTATCTTTCGGAAACTCTACTTCTATGGTACCGTTTTCCAGAATTACAGGTACGTTTCCTCGAACTTTATCCACAAATAGGTAGTGCATTTTAGGACCGGACTGATTTCCGCTGAAACTAAACAGTCCATTCTCTACCGTAGTAGTATCAATATCAATCAATTGATTGATGGAATCTGTGGTCTTCAAAAATATTTTTGTTCCATTTTCGGGCTCTCCGGTAATGGTTCCGCTCAATGTGTATCCTTTAGGGTCTGAATTACATGATGATAAAAACAAAACTCCCAAGGTTATTGCTAAAAGTCTTTTCATTTCAGAATGTTTAAGTTGCTAAGGTATTCAATGTTTATGGCATAAAAAAACCCTTGACTTTTATTGGCCAAGGGTTTTTACATATATGTGCTCTACTAGAATTGGTATCTAATACCTAGCGCAATGTCAAAATCAAAATCATTATCGAAGCCATCATAGCCTACAAGCCCGACTTCCGGTCTAAAGTCCAATGATAACAGTAAAGGGATATTGAAATTGTATTCAATACCAATATCACCGGCCCCGAAAATGAATAGTCCTTCATCGTCGTCAAAAATGGGATCTTCAAAGTCAACGCTTCCCAATCCACCACCGGCACCAACGTACCAGTTAAAATTGCCGTCTAAAGGAAATACCCATTGGTAAAGTCCGGCAAGTTTAAAAGCATCAAAATGGCGGCTGTCCCTCCAGCCAAGGTCAACTTCTAACCTGTTATTGGCTCCAAGGGCATTTTGGTACGAAATTTCGGCCCCAAAGCCATCGCTGTCTCCCAATCGTAGCCCCAAGGCATGTTCGGAAATACTTTGAGCGCTTACGCTAGCTGTTGTAAATAACATAACAGCGGCAAATAATGTGGTAATCTTCATGAGTTTCTCTTTTAAGTTAAAAATTAGAGATAGTTTTGTGTTAGATTTACGTTTGAAAAACCGTTTTAGTTCCCAAAAAGTATTCCAAATTGAATAAAAATTTGTTAAAAGACCTTTCTGAACATCTGAAAGGTGAGTTGTTGTTCGATGATTTGAGTAAGGCAATCTACGCTACGGATGCTTCGGTATATCGTAAGTTGCCAACAGCCGTTGCATATCCAAAAAACACTGATGACCTTAAAACTTTGCTTGCTTTCGCAACCAAAAATAAGGTAGGTCTTATACCTCGTACTGCGGGAACTTCTTTGGCCGGACAATGTGTGGGCGAAGGTATTGTGGTGGATGTTAGCCGACATTTTACCAAGATCATCAGTTTGGACAAGGATAAAAAACAGGTTACCGTTCAGCCTGGGGTGGTCCGCGATGAGCTCAATCAGTATTTAAAACCATTCGGTCTCTTTTTTGGACCCAATACCTCTACCTCCAATAGATGCATGATAGGGGGTATGGTCGGGAACAATTCATCGGGAACCACATCCATACAATATGGTGTGACCCGGGATAAAGTATTGTCCATGCAATGTGTGCTGTCCGATGGCAGTGATGCATTCTTCTCCGATATTTCCAAAGAGGAGTTTGAAAAGAAAAAAGAAGGCAGTTCCTTGGAAGCTACCATTTATAGGAAACTGTACGAAGAGCTTTCGGACCCGGAAACACAGAATAAGATTCATGAAGAATTTCCAAAGCCAAGTATTCACAGGCGAAACACGGGCTATGCGGTGGATGAGCTGCTCAACAACTCCATTTTTGGAGAAAATGAAGCGGATTTTAACTTGTGCAAGCTGTTGTCCGGTAGTGAGGGCACATTGGCTTTTACTACGGAAATAACGCTACAGTTGGATGATTTACCGCCACCCTTCGCGGCAATGGTTGCCACGCACTACAAAACTTTGGAAGATTGCTTGACCGATGTTGCTCCAGTAATGCAGCATAGCCTGCATTTGTGCGAGATGATGGATAAGGTGATTTTGGATTGCACCAAAAATAACCGTGCCCAGCTGGCCAACCGTTTTTTTGTAGAGGGAGATCCTGCCGGAATTTTGATGTTGGAGGTGAAAGCAAATTCCAAAAAAAACCTGGAAAGACAACTTGAATCACTCCTCAAGACCATTGAAGTATCAGGGTTAAGCTATGCCAATCCAATTTTGTATGGTGAGGACATCAACAAAGCTATTGAATTGAGAAAAGCCGGCCTTGGTCTTTTAGGCAACATGGTCGGCGATAAAAAGGCAGTGGCCTGTATCGAAGATACCGCTGTAGCCCTGGAAGATTTAAAGGACTTTATTGCGGAGTTCTCCCAAATTATGAAAGGATATAACCAAGATGCAGTTTACTACGCCCACGCCGGTGCAGGTGAGCTTCATTTAAGGCCCATATTGAATCTTAAGAAATCGGAAGATGTAGTGCTTTTTCGAAGCATTACCACCGATGTGGCCAAGTTGACGAAGAAGTACAACGGCAGCTTTAGCGGGGAACATGGAGATGGTATCGTTCGTGCAGAATTTATCCCATTAATGATCGGAGAGGCGAATTATGAGCTGCTGAAAAGGGTAAAAGCCTTTTTTGACCCCAACTTGATTCTAAATCCAGGAAAAATAGTGGAAGCCTATCCCATGGATGAGTCGCTTCGCTATGAAATCGATAGAAAGGAGCCGGATGTTGAAACCGTTATGGATTTTTCGGACAGCGAAGGCATATTAAAAGCTGCTGAAAAATGTAACGGTAGTGGGGACTGTAGAAAAAGCCACCACATGAACGGAGGCATGTGCCCGAGCTACCAAGCCACTAAAGATGAAAAAGACACAACTCGTGCCCGAGCCAATGCCTTGCGCGAATTCTTGACCAATTCCGATAAAACCAATCGATTTGACCACCAAGAACTAAAATCGGCATTCGACCTGTGTTTGAGCTGCAAGGCCTGTGCCAGTGAATGTCCCAGTAATGTGGACGTATCCGCTTTAAAAGCTGAATTCCTATATAATTATCAGGAGGCGAACGGATACAGCTTGCGAAGTAAATTGTTTGCTCATAATACACAGCTCAATGCTATGGGTAGCAAAGTGGCCGGTATCACCAATTGGATGTACGAGTCCAAAACCGTGGGAGGTATGTTAAAAAAAGCGGTCGGAGTGGCCCCTGAGCGTAGTTTGCCGAAGGTGGGACGTTTCAATTTTGAAGAGCATCTTAAAGATAACCTTGCGAAGCAAAAGGGAGTTTCCAAACGACCTGTTGTTCTTTATATTGATGAATTCGTCAGGTATTTGGACATTCAGGTGGGTAAGGATGCCATTGAATTGTTATGCCGATTGGGGTATGAAGTAGAACTGTTCTATGGGGAAAGTGGCAGGACCTATCTATCCAAAGGTTTTCTGAAACAGGCCAAGAAATTGGTGGCCAAGAACATGGAGAACCTAAAGGATATTTTAAGTTCAGGAACCCCTATTGTTGGATTGGAGCCATCGGCCATTTTATCTTTCAGGGATGAGTACCAGCGTCTTCACGATGATAAGGCACAGTTGCAAAAGTTGTCCTTACAATCATTTTTGATCGAGGAGTTTTTAGCTGGCGAGATAATTAAAGGCCATATCTCCGCTAGTAGTTTTACCGAAGAGAAAAAGACCATTAAAATACACGGGCATTGTCATCAAAAGGCATTGAGCAATCAAAAAGTAACTTTTGACATCTTAAATCTGCCCAAGAACTATACGGTAACCATTATACCCTCCGGTTGTTGTGGTATGGCAGGTTCGTTCGGGTACGAGAAGGAACACTATGAGGTTAGTATGCAGGTGGGTGGGTTAAAACTGTTCCCTGCAGTGAAGAAGAGTTCAGAGGATACGTTGATTGCGGCAAACGGAACCAGTTGTAGGCATCAAATAAAAGATGGGACGAAAAGGGAGGCGCAACACCCGGTTTCAATCTTGAGACAGGCCCTTATCGTCTAAGAAGTCGTTCTCGATATTCTCTTCTTCGGTTTCGCTTAAGTGTTCTTCCGTTACATCATACATGTTCACTTCCTTGTCGGTAATGGAAGCGATTAAGTCGTTCATATCCATTTCCTTTAGATCCTCGTCCATAAAAAACGGGGAAAGCCTATCATGGTTGTAATGGTAAATCTTCCATCGTTTGAAGGAGTATTCCAGGGCGGTTAAATTTTCTACCCAATCCCCGGAATTGAGATAGGTGCAACTGCCATATTTGTTCTCGTACACTTCTTTTTTGGGTTGATGGATATGTCCGCATACCACATAATCATACTCATTTTCTATGGCAAGATCTGCAGCGGTTTTTTCAAAGTTGTTGATATATTTGACGGCACCCTTTACGCTGTTTTTGATTTTTTTGGACAAGGAATATTTTTCACGGCCCATTTTGGCCAGGCACCAATTTAGGAAGCTGTTGATCAAAATAAGAAGGTCGTAGCCATAGCCGCCCAACTTTGCCAGCCATTTTGCATTTTGAATGGAAACGTCGAACACATCACCATGGAATATCCACGCTTTTTTACCGTCCAGATTAAGTACCAGTTTATCCATCACCTTAAAATTTCCCATTGAAGTATTACTGAACTTACGGAGCATTTCATCATGATTACCAGTAATATAGTAAACTTCTACACCTTTTGAGGCCATACCTATTATCTTTCTCAGGACCTTAAGATGGGAAGGAGGGAAATATCGTTTGCTAAACTGCCATATATCAATAATATCCCCGTTCAAAATCAGCTTCTTGGGCTGAATACTATTGAGGTATGTGATGAGTTCTTCTGCGTGGCAACCATAGGTTCCCAGATGGACATCCGAGATTACGGCCAATTCTATCTTCCTTTTTTTCAATGGTATAGGATTTATTACAAAATAAAACGGTAGGAATAAAATAAAAATCAAATCCAAATCATTAATTCATGAGCATATTGTTAAAATAATATCACCATAAGATGAATTATGTTACAATAACATTAAGTCAAACCCCTGTTTTTGAATTAGCTTTGTAACATCTACCTTTGATGGCGATATAATTTTTATACCGAATGGCTGGAAATTCTTTTGGACAACTTTTTAAGCTCACCACTTTTGGTGAATCTCACGGAAAAGCTTTGGGTGGCATCATTGATGGGTGTCCTGCCGGGATTGTGTTGGATTTGGATAAGATTCAAGAAGAATTGAATCGTAGAAAACCGGGACAATCCGCCATTGTAACCCAAAGAAAAGAGCCCGATACCGTTGAAATTTACTCTGGAATATTCGAGGGTAAGACCACTGGTACGCCGATAGGTTTTGCCATTCACAATACCAATCAAAAGTCGAAAGATTATTCGCATATCAAAGACTCGTACCGTCCATCGCATGCAGATTACGTGTATGATCAAAAATATGGTTTTCGTGACTACCGTGGTGGTGGAAGAAGCTCGGCTCGTGAAACGGCCAGTAGGGTAGTGGCCGGAGCCATAGCTAAACAATTTTTGAGCGAAATCAAGATAAACGCCTTTGTTTCTCAGGTTGGGGGAATGAAATTGGACAAACCCTACAAAGAATTGGATTTTTCCAAGATTGAGTCCAATGCCGTTCGTTGTCCCGATACCGAGATGGCGCAAAAAATGGAAGACTATATCAAATCCATTAAAAAAGAGGGAGATACCATTGGTGGCGTTATCACTTGCGTTATTCAAAATGTACCAATTGGTCTTGGCGAACCTGTTTTTGACAAGTTGCATGCGCGCTTGGGTGAAGCCATGTTGTCCATAAACGCTGTAAAAGGCTTTGAATATGGAAGCGGCTTTGCCGGGGTAACCATGAAGGGCAGTGAGCACAACGATGCATTCAATACGGACGGAACCACCAAAACCAATCGAAGTGGTGGTGTGCAAGGCGGTATCAGCAATGGTATGGATATTTATTTCAATGTTGCCTTTAAACCGGTGGCGACCGTACTACAATCATATGAAACCATCAACAAAGAGGGTGAAAAAGTGACCACTCAAGGCAAGGGAAGGCACGATCCATGTGTTGTCCCAAGAGCAGTTCCCATCGTGGAGGCCATGGCCGCACTGGTACTGGCAGATTATTCACTTTTGGCCCGGACCAACAAAATCTAGGTAGAGGTTAGGACGTTTCCATTCAATAAAGTATCTTTCCGTCCCTAACTTAACTCTTTATGAAGAAACTGGAATTACACTGGCAGATCCTAATTGGAATGGCAGCAGGTGTTTTGTTTGCGCTATTGATGGTTCAATTTGAATGGGGCCCAAAGATTGTATCAGATTGGGTAAAGCCGTTCGGAAATATTTTCATCAACTCCTTAAAATTAATTGCAGTGCCCTTGATTCTGGCTTCATTGATCAAAGGGGTTTCAGATTTAAAGGATATCTCCAAGCTATCCAAAATGGGGGGTAGGACCATTGGCATTTATATTATTACCACGGTTATTGCGGTTACGATAGGTTTATTGGTAGTAAATACGATCAAACCAGGAAGTTCCATTACCGAAGATACCCGAAATGAATTGGTCGAAAACTATAAAGGCGATGCGGATAATATAAAGACTGCCGCTGACAAACAGAAGGAAGCGGGACCTTTGCAGGCTTTGGAAGATTTGGTGCCAAGCAACATATTCAAGGCTGCGAGCGATAACGGTAACATGCTTCAGGTCATTTTCTTCGCTATTTTCTTTGGAATAGGTTTGATTTTGATTCCCGAAAAAACCGCAGAACCGGTCAAAAAATTCTTTGATGGCTTTAATGAGGTCATCCTCAAATTGATAGATATTATTATGTTGGCCGCACCATACGGTGTATTTGCCCTATTGGCTGCACTTGTAGTGGAATCGCCAAGTTTTGACTTGTTCAAGGCATTGGCTTGGTATTCCTTCTGTGTGGTGCTTGGTCTGGCCTTAATATTATGTGTTTACCTCTTGATTGCTTGGATTTTTACAAAAAGAAGCCCTGCTTTTTTTATGAGAGGAATGTCTCCTGCACAATTATTGGCATTTTCTACGAGTTCCAGTGCGGCGACCTTGCCCGTGACCATGGAAAGGGTCGAGGAGCATTTGGGAGTAGAGGAGGAGGTTACCAGTTTTGTACTGCCCATAGGCGCTACCATTAATATGGACGGAACCAGTTTGTACCAAGCTGTTGCCGCTGTTTTTATCGCACAGGCATTTGGTATGGACCTGAGCCTTTCCGCACAACTTGGAATTATTGTAACGGCTACGCTGGCATCTATTGGTAGTGCTGCGGTTCCCGGTGCGGGAATGGTAATGTTGGTGATCGTATTGGCACAAGCGGGTATTCCAGAAGCTGGACTTGCTTTGATTTTTGCAGTGGACAGACCTTTGGATATGTGCCGTACCGTGGTAAATGTTTCCGGAGATGCGACCGTATCCATGGTTGTGGCAAAATCAGTAGGTAAATTGGGCGAGCCGAAAGTGAGGAATTGGGACGATAATTATCAAAAGGAACAATAGAATAGATTTAAGAATTGTAAAAAAAGACCTCTTTTAAGGAGGTCTTTTTTTGTTTTAGAGCGAGATATATCTTCCTTTTGGGAATTTAACTTGAAAGGAGAAGATTTCTTTCTGGACGGATTTGGGCCCGAGTATCATGTTCCACGTTAACAAGCCTTTGCTTTCGTCGTACTTGGCATTGTTGGTACTAACATCATCCACTTTAATCTCTTTGTTCTGGGATTTTGGTATTCGGTCCATTAGCTTCAGACTGATGGGGGTATTTTTATTGTTCTTAACTTCCAAAACATATGTACGATTCACTATTCGATTGCTTCCAACAAAGGGTTTGCTTTTAAAATTTCGGTCCTGTTGCCTTGTTACGGAAATATTGTGCTCAATGCCCAAGGATAGAATCATTTCTTTTTTAGTGGTATATGGGTCTATTACCGTTTTACCAGCATAGGTTCCCTCAAAGTAGATATTGGCTTCTCCCGGTAAAAGTTGATGTTGTTCCCAATCCTTGAAACTTGCGGTGAGATAAACATTATCATTTAGAACGGGTGCGGCAAAGTATTCATAAGTGGCCGGCATTTTAAATGTATTCACCTCAATGGCGGTTATATCCCCATTTGCCAAAATAGTGTACGGCTTTTTTATGGCGAATTCTGTTTTGGTTGCTCCTTCCTGCATTTGGCTTTTTTTGGTTGTTATCACAACAACGCCATTTGCACCCCGGTTTCCATATATGGAGGAGGCATTAGTACCTTTTAAGACCTCAACGTCCTGGATTTCGTTCTCGTCCAAATCACCTTCGGTAAAATTATCAATAGGAACTCCATCAATAATATATAAGGGTTCTGGTGTACTATCAATAGATGACGCACCTCTAATGGAAATTCCTGCTGCACGACCGCTTAAGGCTCTTTCAGGAGAAACCGAACCGACTGCTGCCGTGCCGTATCCGGTTACGACAACTTCATCCAAACTTTGTGCATCTTCTTCCATACGAACATTTATAATGGAAGAGTAGATGGGCAATTCTTGCGTATGCATCCCAATGTAGGAATAGGTCAATTCTTTCCCGGAAGGTACCTCCAACGTATAATTTCCATCAAAATCCGAAGTGGTTCCCATAGAGGTTCCCTGGACTACAATATTGACACCGGGTAGGGGTGCACCGGATTCGTCCGTCACAGTTCCTGTAACTTTTTTAACGTAGGGGTTAAAAGCATATCCCTTTTTGCTTGTAGTTGCAGCATTTCTTTTGTTATAAGCACTTACAAAATTCAAATAATGTGCCTCAATAGTAGGTTTGCTGATATTATATTGAGGGTTTCCCGTGGAGAGGGAAATTTTGACGTTCTTCCAATCCTGACCCGTATTTTGGTATACGTTGCCTTTATATGCCAGAGAAATAGGAGCATTCAAACCAGAGGATTTAATATCGTAATTGGGTACCCATCCCGCGTCTTTGACCAAGTAGGATAGCGTAGCATTCAAAGTTGTGGTAATAGGTGCATCAAAAGTGATGGTGATTTCTCCCTGTGGAGTTTGGCTACCATTATTGGCTTCGGCCAGTTGTTGCCGTAAATCATTGATTTCAAGATTGAATTTATTGATATTCAGGTTGGTCTTGAATATTTCATTTTTGATTTTCGTAATTCGCTCACGATAGTAGGCACCAATTTGTTTCATACGCTCCAAATCCAATACTTGGCTGTCTCCGTTTACGATTCGATTGGAGGTAATCACCTTTTCTTCTTCTTCGAGACCAGCGATAGTATTTTTTAGCAGTGAGATTTCATACTCCAATGCCTCTATGCGGTCTTCCCATTCTTTGATTTTAGGATTGCTTGCGGATTTTTCGAGGTAATTGATGTCGTAAGCAATGGATAAAATGGAAACGTGACCCAGGCCAGAGATTTGAATGCTACTTTCATCAATTTTATGGGACAGTCCAGTAAATATTACTTCGTTGGAACCCTCATGGAGCGTACAAGAAGCTGTTCGGGTAATCTGGGCTCCATTCAGGTAAACAGTTACTTCCTTGATCTTGGAAGGGGTTTTAGTTGAGTTGGCCAATAAAAACAAGGGAGCCAATAAAAATAGGACAACTGTATTTTTCATAAGAGTCGGATATTTAATTGTTTACCCAAACCTATGATTCACATATTCCAATTAAAACCAGCAATGGTGTGAATGGGCCGATTGACTTAGGGAAAGTCGGGTTTAGATGAGTCAGTCCAAAAACTTGGCCTTTAATTCGGGCGTAGGAATCATACAAGCCTCTTGTTTTCCGAACCATTTGTAGCGATTTCGGGCCACAAAATCGTAAATGCTGTTTCTGATGGAAGTGGGTATCCATGTAAAAATTGCGGTCAGCTTCCATAATCCACCGAGGTCTTGGGCAATTTCCAAGGCGGCATCCGATTTGGTGTAGTAGGCCACACCCGGTTCAATTAGGATAATGGAATCCACCTTACTGGTGTCTATTTGACGTTGGTTCACCAATTCTTGACCGATTTCACTTTGCAATGCGGCATAACGAAACACATCCTTTTTGTCCCGTTTGATCACAAACTGGACAGAACTGTTGCACAAGTTGCAAACGCCATCGAACAAGATTATTTTTTTGTTTTCCATAATGCAGTCATTCCCTAAGAAGTGGAAAGCCAATTTCTTTTCCACAAAGATACGCAGCTTTGCCATCAAAGGCTAACGGGCCAACACAAATGCCATGGGAGGAAATCTTAATTTTCATAAAATTAGGGAATTAAGTTTAGGTTAAGTGGAGCAAAATCAATTATCTCTTTTTCCGTAACAGTTTTAAATCTGTTCCATCTTTTGGTAAATTTCTCTCTTTGAGTTCTCAAATAGTTCCCCACCAAACTCTTCGTTGTCCAAGGAGATTATCGAAATGTCTTTTATGCCCATAATTCCAAAAACGAACTTTAAATAGGTTGTTTGGAAATTCATATGTCCATTTTTTTCGTTTTCTCCATAACCTGTGTCACCACGACTTGATAGTATGAACATTTTCTTGTTTTCAAGCATACCCACATAATTTCCGTCGGGTTTACCTGAACGAAATTTCCAAGTTTCGTTGATACGCATAAGTTGGTCAATGTAAGCCTTTAGTCCGCTTGGAATGGACCAATTGTACATGGGTGTTCCCAAAACATAAACATCATGAGCTTTGAACTCTTTTACCAATGCATCGCTAAGGGCAACACCTGACTGGTTTTCTTTTGTTCTTTCACTGGGTTTGATGAATGCACTCGAAATCCATTTTTCATTTATTGGCGGTATTTCTTCCAGTCCTACTTCTCGGTATGTAAAAACATCGTTCGGGTGTTTCTTTTGCCAATTTTTTTCGAAAAGTTGTGTCAGCTTTCTACTGTGCGATCTTTCCTTTCGCACACTTGCGTTGATGATCAATACTTTGTTCATAATTCATAAATTTTTGATTACGAGACAAAATTCCGAATCCGGAAAATGAAAAAAATTGACCTAGTTCAAGATGCATCGATTTTTTTTCGAATTCTGCTTAAAAATTCAGCAGAAATGCCCAAATACGAAGCAATAAGATAGTTGGGAACTTTTTCGGCGATTTTGGGATAGTTCTCCATAAAATCCAAATAGCGTTTTTCAGCGTCGAGGGTTTTATTCAAGATGATTCTTTTCTGCAAACTTCCCAGATAATTTTCGAGGATGATTCTAAAAAAGCGTTCCAATTTTGGTAGCTGACTTAGCATTTCCTGAAAAGAACCGTGGCTGATTTGTAGCAAAGTGGTGTCCTCAATGGCTTGAATGTTGTAGATGGAAGGTTTTTGTTTTTGAAAACTTTCAATATCCGTTGCCCACCAATTTTCAATCGCAAAATATAGGATCTCTTCCTTTCCCGTTTCGGGGTTGATGTAAAAAGCCTTTAAAGCACCGTTCACCACAAAATTATCGGTGCGGCAAGTTTGCCCATTTCGCAACAGATAATCTCCTTTCTTAAGGGTTTTCTCCGTCCAAAACGTTTCTATTGAACGGGCTTCTTCGGAACTTAAGGTAATGTATTGGGATATTGATGTAATGAGTCCCTCTTTCATATATATTGTTGCTGTGGGTAGCTGTTATCTGTAATTGTTTGGGTTTTCGAAAACCAGTTACTCCGTTATTTCAATCCAATTGCCCTCTGGGTCGGCAATAACACTTTCGTAATAGCCATCGCCAGTGGTTCTGGGTTCTCCGATGACCTTAAATCCATTTTTGCGGATGGTTTCGGTAAGGGCATCCACTTTTTCTTTTGAACCCACGGATATGGCAAAATGGGTGAGGCCAAGTTGGGCGTCCCTGTTATCCATGAATTCTGAAATATCGGGCCTGTGCATTAATTCGATGCGTGCGCCTTTTTTAAAGGAGAGGAAATAGGAACTGAACTTTTTCTTTGGATTGTAATATTTTTCGTTGGCTTCCAATTCGAAAAAGCGCAGATAAAAATCTCTCATTTTTTCTAGATCTGAAGTCCAAATAGCAATATGTTCAATTTTCATTATGCTTCTTTTCTTAAAAGTAGGGAATTTAGTTTAGGGGAGGAGGGAAACAATGAATTGTGGTCAGTGTTGTAAACAGTTATTTTATTTTTTTCACTTGGAGTACAATTCCTGATTCAGGTATTTTCAGATAAGACTTTTTGTCCTTAATAAAGTGTTGAAATCCGATAATAGTATAGTCATCCTCTTCTGTACCCACCATAATCCAGTCCAAATCTTTACTGTATCTCCATTTTGTGCCCATTGTCATTTCGATTAAATCTTTGGCAAACTCACCTTCGCTTTTTAAGTCTATTTTGAAGTTACCATTAGAATTGAAATCAATTGAGCCGCCAAGGAATATTTGAGAGAGCTCATATTCATCTGAAACCGCTTGGTCAGGACCTTTGGAGAAGGATTCAACTACTTCCCACTTTCCAACAAATGAGTTATTAGAGCTGTCTTGGCCATAAGCTATTTGAGTTAGAAAAATAAGAATGATAATTTTTTTCATAATTGTTTACAACGGTCTGGGCTATGATTTCGACCTTTGGTTATTTATTTTCTTAAAAATAGGGAATTTAGTTTAAGGAGGTAGGGGACGATGGATTATGGCCATTGGTTGTAACCCTCCCTAAATGGAATAAAATCGTTGTCATTTCGAACCGACCGAAGGGAGTGTGAGAAATCTGAAGAAGCAAAAGAGATTTCTCAATCGTCGCAGTGCTCCTCATGTCGAAATGACAATGAACGGTGTAAACCAAGTGGGACACAAGATACAATCTTGCGGTAGCAGGGAATTTTAGTTTAGGGGAGGAGGGGTAATGGATTATTGCCAATGTTATCTTCTATTATTTGAAAATATAGTTTCACTGAAATCAGTGAACTTTGATATTTCGCCATCATATTTATTTTTTGTAATACCGCCTTTTACGACATTCTCTCTATGAAATTTAGGTCCTGTATTTATGTAAATTGAAAATCCAATATCAGATCTTTCCATGAATTCTTTTTTATTTTCATTCTTAAGAATATAATTATTCTCATAAAGGTGAGTGTCATTGTTTTCAATTGCTTGAAAATATTTCGTCATTGAAAACCCACCATTTTGAGAACTATAGATATATTTTTCCATAAAGTCAACTGTGAAATCTAATTCCCCAATAAACTGATTTATATAGAATCCCATAAAAATTGGTCTATTAATTTTATCATAATATCTTATTCTAAAAGCATTTTGAAGTATGTCCAAGAAAATAGAATCAAATTCTTCGGTCACATCATTATTTAATTTACTTAATAGTTTTTTGAGTGATTCAAATCTGTCTAAATGATAATGATAGTGCTCTTTTTTTTTGAGATTTAAAACAATTATTGCTTTAAGATATTTTTCAACTGAGGTACTAGCAAGTGTTAATCCTTGAACTAATAAATGTTTATTAAGTAATACACGAGCAGCAATATAATCTCTATAACCAAGATCTATTAAAGCACTTCCTTTATTTATCTTTTCAAAATATGAAATCGAGTCTTTCATAATAATTGTATGTAGCGGCCTCGGCTATACGTGTCTAGTTTTTTAAACGTAGGGAATTTGGTTTAGGGGAGAAGACAAGCAATTACTTATAGCATTGTTGTGTGTAGTTATTTCATTCCGATACTTATCAACATATCTCCTAAATAAGTCAAACTTCGGTCATTTACATCCGGTTTTCTGTCTTTGTTCATTTCCTTGGCTTTTTCGTAGATGTTAACCAAATCCTGCGTAATAAGTCCGCTAGTATATAATTCATCATTTATTCTTCCGTTCACTCTTAGACCTTCAGAATTATTTTTTAGCCAAACCAAATCATAATAGAATAATCTTTTGACAATATGAGCAAGTCTTAAATATGTTTCATAATCTATTTTTTCCTCAATAACCGCTTTGAATAATTTTCCGAGTATTTCAGGTTTTCCATCACTCTCAATTTTCTCTAAAAGTTCAAATATCATTTCTCCAACACTACTTTGATATTTTCTAGAATTGTTTATTTCGTCAATCTTTTTTATCCTCTGTTCCTGGGGAATTGTATGAAGTTCAAATAGAAATTTATAGATTTTTTTTGCAGATAGGTATTTGTTGATTGAGTTACCAAATTTCACGGCTCCAACTATTCCTCCAACTAATGGTAAATCCTGTAATACTCCTTCATCCATTATTCCATCGATAGCTACTTCGGCAAAATCTTTGGAAAGTGAAGGCAAATCTGAATCTTTAATTACTAATTCAAGTTTTTTGTTTGGATTTTCTGGTTTTTCCATAATTAATGGCAACTCGTTTATATAAAAACAAAATACATCTCTATACCCCCAAATGGGAATATTAGTGCTGCTTTCGACTATTAGCTTTCTAATTTCACCGAAATTTCCCTCAAAACCAATAGGTTAAAATCAAAACTTTTCAAGATTTATTAACCAATAATTTTAAAATGTATATTTGCTTCGTCAACACATTTTAATAATCTCGCAATGCGAAAATTTCAAAATCGGTTTAAACAGAAAAAACTGGGAAGGCATACGGGTGTAAGTCCCGAGACCTATCTGAGCATTGCTTGGAATGTGTTGACGGTGACCTTCCCTTTTTGTTTCATTAATAACCTACTTACTTATGTCAACACAAGATGGTCAAAAAAGCTGCCCATATTGCAGTAGCGCCAATGCGCAAAGCGTTCCCAAAATTTCCCAAATGCTCAGCCCGGCACAAATCCAATTGCTGGACTACGCCGATGCCTTGGATGGCCCCGATTTGGTACAATCCCTAAAACTGCTGCACGATATTGCCGTGTATCACTCCACCGAACCTATTGATGAGGAAGAAAAGGATGCACTCTTCAGCGTAAAAGGGCTGTGGGAGTGTATTGAGTGGATTATTGGTGAGGGGGGTGATGGGTAAAGGGTGAAGGGTAAAAGGTGAAAGGTTAAGGGGGGAGGGCCTTTTACGGCCCTCTTTCCTTTTGTTTTATGCTGCGTTTACTCTGTAATTATCTTTAAATGCTCCTTGGAGCCCGTCATTTGCCAATGTCCCAACGAAATCGGGATGTTGCCAATGCTGTTCAGCGTATCAAAAAAGTCCTTTGGGGCAAAGGGCTCGCCCTGTAGCTCTTTTTGTCGGGCATAATCGGCCAAGGCGGCTTCCAATAAATATTTACCGGTAATATAGCTAGATCCATACCCCGGTTGGCGCAAATAGAGGTGTTGCTCAAAAATGAGCAGTTCCTTTTCGGTCTTCATCCAACCACGCGGGGTGTATTCACTGTGGATGCCTCCGGCCTCTTCCATGGTCATTTCGTTGGCGTGGGCGTACAATGAGCCCAAACCTCTGGCCGCACGCTGCGCGATCATTATGTATACGATTTCTTTGGTTCTTGGGCTATCGTTGTACAGACCGGCCTGCATAAACATTTCTTCCACGGCCGTGGCGGTACCTTCGTTCCGGGAATCCCAAATATTGTACAATAACGGACCTTTCCGTATTTCACTTTTATGGGGCTCCAAATCCATGCGCGCCAGCTCAAACCAATGGTAAAAATGGGAGTAGAGGGGCCGGGCATCATAATGCTCCCCGATAGCGAAGAAATTCCGTTTTGCCTTGGGGACAAATTCGCCCAAATGCTCGCGTAGGGCAGGGTCGAAATACGGTTTTACGGTAACAATGTCCTGTTGCTCCAAAAAGTTCATCAGGCTTTTAGCGGATGCATCGGCCATTTTATCATAAGCCTCTGGAGAATCTGCATCCACCAGTTCCGGCAGGTTCCTGTTGTTGTGTTCCACCAATTTTAAGGAGGTCCATGCACGGGCGAGTTCCCGTTTTAGGATCATGACTTCGTCTTCCCAAGTCAACGGCACCAAGTGTACATTTTGTAGATACCAGGTGTAATTGTCCTTGCCAATGCCCGATGGACCGGTTTTTGACTCGGATTCGGTCTCCAACCAACTAACAAGGTCGTTGGTGGAGGCAATGGCCTCGTCGATTACGGCAACCAATTCGGTATCGTTGGTAACGGCATCGTTTTCTTTTAACTCGGTAAGCACTTCGCTCTGGTTTTTGATGTCACGGATTCCTGTGACCCATAACTCACGAGCGTTCCCTGTCAAGTTTTGCTTGGCTTGGGTATAGAAAGGGGCAATCACTTTTAAATCGGACAGAAGTCTGGAACGTTCCTCTGTGGATAAAGGAAAATTATAGGACCAGAGTTCCGTGGTGCCATGGTTGGTGGGTCCTTCGTGGGCGGGCACATCGCTTTTGGCAGTCCAGACCACTTTGTAAAAAGCAGGATCGCGAACCCAAGGTTGTAAAACGCGCTGGTTGAAGTCGTAGCCGTTCATTTCGGCCCAAACGATCATCCAATCCACTTGGTTTTCCACGGACCAATTGGTGGTGTCGATGGCCTGTAGTTTGGATTGCAGTTCTTTGAATGTTGGCCAACGCTTTTCGAAGGTTTCGGCAGTATAATCCGGAGCTCCGTCCAATATCGGAGGATTTTCGAACGTTCGCCATTCCTTAAATAAGGCTACTAAATCTTGATAATCGTTGGAAGTGAAATTTTCGGTTTTGGTCGGGGTTTCTGTGGCGTTCTCTTTCTTTTCGGTTTGACAGCTCATCAAACATAAGAAGAGGAGGGGCAGGATAAAGTTGGTTGTTTTCAAGTGGTCGATTTTATTAGCTTCCAAGTTCGTTGAAATATCTTTGAAAAACAAAAGCTCAGTGCAATGGTTTTGCAGGTACTTTTAGATAGCAACAACTAGAATGAACAAATGACTTTATAACGTATTTAGGAAAGTGGACAAATCGGTATCCTTTTCCAATCCCAACTTCTTTTTTAATCTGTACTTGGACTTGAGGATGCTATCCGGAAGTACATTTAAAGTTGCTGCTATTTCCTTAGTAGTCAGGTTCATGCGCAGGAAGGCGGCCAAGCGGATTTCCTTTTCGGAGATGTCGGGGTAAATTGTTTTGAGTTTTTGGTCAAAGTCGTTATGGACCTCGGAAAAGTACGTTTTGAAGACTTCCCAATCCTTATCGGAGGCATTTTCTTTTTTGAGCAGCATTACCATACGCCTAAACTCCATTTTAAACTTTTCCGGGGAATTTTTAATGTTCTCCAAGTTCTCCATCAACTCTTGGATAAAGGTGTTCTTTTGCACTAAATGCAGGGTCTGACTGGTGAGTTCCTTTTTCTTGTGGGCTATTTCCTGCTTGTATATCTCCTCTTGCTTCTCGCGTTCAACTTTATTTTTCTTTATTCTTTGTCGGTAACCGAATACCAATAATCCGGAGAGGGCCAGGGCAGAGGCCATGCCCCCGGCATAAAGTCCTTTGGTGAGTTTGTCCACTTTGGCTTTTGCGTTCAAGGTGTTGATTTCCTCTTCTTGCAGGGCAATTTCAGCTTCTTTTTTCTCGGTTTCATAAATGGTTTTTAGTTCTTCGATTTGTTGGGACTTTTTACTGTTGAAAATACTATCGTTGATAATTTGGTACGTTTTTAGGTCCGTCATGGCATTGGTGTATTTGCCCAAGCTTTCATTGATCTCGCTACGTTCCTTGTAAGATTCTCCTAGAATGGATGCCGCACCAATACCTTCGGCCATCTCAATTACGCGGTTCATTTTATTAAGCGCTTCAGTAAACTCTTTGGCTTTATAATCAACTTTTGCCAACTCTTTGAGTGTGGAGGCCATGTCCAATTTTATTCCAGTGCCCTCAGCCTCCTGATACGACGCTTTGAGCAATGCCCTCGCATCATTTAACTGTCCTTTTTTAGCATAGATCCGACCCAAATCCCGCAAGGCAGTGGACAGTGCAGATTTTACGCCCATTTCTTTTGCCAAGGCCATGGAAGTTCTTTGGTATTCCTCTGCTTTTTGCATATTTCCGAGCGCTTCTGCGGCCAGCCCGGAATAGTTTGCCGCGTAGGATTGGTAAACCTTATCGCCTTCATCCCGATAAATGGCAAATGCCTCCTCTTCATAGGTAAGGGATGCGTCAAAATTTCCAAGTTTGTATTCAATCTGTCCTAATTGCAATAGGGCATCGCCCTTTCGTACCTGGTCTCCCACCTCTTCAAAAAAACGTAGCGCATTCAAGGTTTCATTTAGTGCCAAGGTATAATTGCCCTTGTCCATGTAGACACTCCCCAAAACCTCATATTCTGCTCCGATCAAGTTGAATTCCTTTAAATCTGTAGTATCCCGGTTCTTATCATTATATAGACCAATGTTTCTTTGGGTAATTTCAATGGCCTTATCGTAGTTTCCTTTTTCTCGTTCAATTCCGGCCAAGGAATGGTTGGCGAAAATTTGCCCTCTGATGGACTCTATTTCCTTGAACTTGGTCAAAGCGAGATTATAATAATAAGTAGCAGAGTCATTCTCTGTACGGTTGGAAAAATAATTTCCGAATTGAAGATACCCGTTGCCAACCCCTTTTTTGTAGTCCAGTTTTTTTGAAAGGTCAAATGCTTGTTGGGCATAGTCCCGGGCCAGATCAGGGTCCGAGAACATCATCCTTTCGTGTATCCTGGAAAGTACTTGGGCTTTTTCAATGCTTTCTGGAAGTTGCTCGGCATGATTGATCAAACTATCCAATTCTTTTTCCCGGCCTTGTGCGTTGATGGATAGGCAAAAACAGGAAAATAAACTTAAAATAATGATACTGTGTTTCACGAGGTTATGGCTTTTATACTTTCTAAAGTAGTAAATAATCCAGAGCGCTGTAACTGTCCAATTGCAGTGTCAGGACCATTTTGTCCATTCATTGTCCATGGTATAGAATAAATCGTACAAATATGAAATACAATTAATTGCTTAAAAATCAATTGATTGTATTCTATTTGAAAATCTTCGGTACTATTACTGTCCATGCTCTCCAACTCACTTTGTTTCCTTGGTTGTCCATACTTTGTCCATGTCCATAAATAGGTTGGTGGCGGTTTGAGGTCTAATTTCGACAGCGTTGAACCCATAAAACCAAATAGTTATGAAATCAATTCTTAAAAAAATCAGCTTATGGACACTGTTGATATGGTCCATGGCATTATGCATTGCTGTTTCGTGCAGCAAGGATGAAGGTACAGACCCTCCTATTGACAATGGGGGTGAAAACGGCGGCGAAAACGGTGGTGAAAATGGCGGTGAGGAAAATGATGACCTCGAGGCCATCAATGCATACGTTGAAAATCTATCGTATAGTTCCGATGAACTTTTGAATGTTCAGGATACGGGAGGAGGTGCCACGGAACGTACCGTAACCAATGATAATACAACAAACACGGGGCCTACCTTGGGAGAGAGCTTTGAATGTAGGACACAGGACTACAATTTGGAGTCCAATTTTGATGATGTGGCCATTTTGCGTCCGACCAATGGCATTGTATTCCCTGGAGCTTTGGTCGTTGGAAACCAAGGCATGTTGGATGGCGCTCCAGATCCTTTGACATTAGGTCGGGCACCAGTTACTCTACGGCTGGATCTACCCGGTATTGGATCACAAGGGAATATTGTGGTGGATAATCCCACAAACTCATCGGTACAGTCAAGTATTGATGATGCCTTGGAGTGGTGGAACGCCAATGCGTACCAAGAGGGTTATGTGAACGCTTCCAATTCTTCCTATCAAGCATCTACTTCATACTCTTCCAAACAATTTAGTTTGGATGTTGGCCTGAATGTGGAATGGGCCACGGGATCATTGGCTTCCCAATTTGATTATGAAAGCTCAACGGAGAAGCGATACGCCGGGGTAGTGTTTAAACAAGTTTTCTATACTGTAACTATGGACACCCCAAGCTCTCCGGGCAGTGTTTTTGACAACTCGGTAACCCAAGCCGATGTTGCTTCTGCCATGGATTCCGATACGCCTCCAGCCTATGTAAGTTCCGTTTCGTACGGGCGTATCATTATGGTGCGTATGGAAACTACCAATACCAATACGTCCATTGAGTTGGATGCAGTGTTGGAATATGCCGGTGGTGTGAGCGGTGTAGGAACGGTGAACTCTGACTACGATGAAATCTTGAAAACGTCCAACATAACAGTGGTTACCATTGGCGGAAATGCGGAAGCAGCCTCCGAAGCCATCAATTTAGCGGATATTGAATCGGGCTATGGTTCCTTGAACAGTGTAATTACAGGAGAGAATGCAGTGTATAGTAGAGAAAATCCAGGAGTGCCCATTGCCTATACTATCCGATACTTAAAGGACAATACGTTGGCCAAAATGGGGTACACCACAGATTATCGGGTGGAAAGTTGCCAAACATTTAGGTATGACCATGCCAGTGTCGATGTAGACAACAATTCAATTTTTGATGTTCGTTACAGGTTTGTTTATAAGACCGCTGGTACAAACAATACGGTTATTGGCGGCTACCATACGGTAAACAATGGACAACGTTCCGTAAAAAGCCCACCTGACGGAGCGCACGATGTGGAAGTGGAATTCCAGTTTCAGGATGCTTTTGTTTGGAGAGCATTGGGCAGTCCACGGTCTTACGGATATCTGAGCAGTCAAAAATGTTTTGAAGTCACCAATAATTTTATTCTTCAGATTACACTATCACCAATTAGCTGTAATTAAATAGTGCTGACAGTCGGCCGCTCAAGTGGGGTTCAACCATTTGATGCCGGCTGTTTTTTATTCCCGCGAAGGCGGGAATCCATGAGGCAGGTCTTTTTTGTCATTTAGAACCGACAGGAGGGAGTGTGAGAAGTCTAGATTTCTCAATCATCGTTTCGTTCTCCTTATCTAAATGACCCTAACATTGCTTTTTCTCATTGAGCACCAGGTGCGGAATCCATTTTGGTTTTGGAACTGTTCGTATTAGTTGTTGGTTGACATAAAACCATACTTATCCCAATTATTTGGAAATTCGTTGGTTATTTCAAGTTTGTTTGAAGTGATCGTAGGTTTCACCCTTATTATTTTTACCGTGTCTGTTATAACAACTTTATGAGTACTCCGCATATTTACCACGTCAAGATGCCTGATATTAAAAACATGATTGCCATTTTCGAGTTTTACGATGACAAAGTCCTTGGCTTTTAATTGCCCTAGATTTTTATCATCTAGTACGATGTTGAGTCTAGCGGTGTTGTCACCCGTGTGAAGAATATTTGCATCATTGTAAATCAAAACTTTTCCTTTGCCCAAGCTTTCCGAAGAAATATCCTCTTTCTCCATTCTCAATAGGGCGTGTTCACTGGAAATTGGCTTTAATGCGCAAGAAGATAAAATCAGCATCAGAGCAAATAAGATGATAGGTCGGGTTGGTTTCATGAGGTTGAATTTTGTCTTTGGTTGATAAAGATAAGAAGATGGTTTCTTTCCGACATTAAACGGTAAACTTCAAAACAATCCCAACGGCCAACCATACATAGCAAACCATCGCTATCCATTTCAATGTTTTTTCCATCAACGGACTTTTTGGCGCCATTTCCTTATGGTGTTTCACACTTTTCCATTTAAAGAAGCCAAAGTAGACCATCAATCCAGACAGCACCACAAAGGCCAAATTCAAGAAAAAAGTATAATCAATAGCAAAGTGTTGTTGATCCGTAATACTTTTATCCTTGCCTTGTGGAATCAAATTGAAAATATCAAAGCCATAGTGTAGTATCAGGGACGCGGCAATCAAGGACGTAAACAGTAGGAACAGGATAAAGAGCGACATTTTCCATCCGTAATATTTTGCATTGATACGCAATACAGGAAAAACGACCAAATCGCTAAAAATAAAGGCCATGACACCTGCAAAACTAACCCCTTTGCCATACAGCAGCGCGGCGAGCGGGATATTTCCCATGGACCCGATAAACGTTAAAAACGCAGCAACGGGACCAACGATTACATGTTCCAATAGTGTGAAAAAACCAAAGGATTGTTGACCCTGGCCTGTATTGATAAAAAGTGTTTGAAAAAAGGAATCGGGAACAAAAGCGGCAACAATTCCTGCGATGGTGAAACCTACGGTGACATCTTTCCAGACCATTTTCCACTCCATGCCATATTGTTTGCCCACTTTGGCCCAATTTTCATGTGATTTGATTTTTTCAGACAAGGATTTTTTATCCGCATGGTCTTCACTGGATTCATCGAGTCGTTTTCGCGCGTTCTCGATCATTTTTTTTGGATTGATGATGCGTATCAGGAGCCAACTGCACAAGATCAACAATATCCCGCCGACATATTCACCGACTACGAACTGCCACCCCAAAAAGATGGATATGATAATTCCCAGTTCGATGACCAAATTGGTGGATGCCAGTAAAAACGCAATGGAAGAAACAAAGCTTGCTCCCTTTTTAAACAATGATTTGGAGGTGGCGAGCGCAGAAAAACTACAAGAACTGCTGATAAACCCAAAAAAGGTTCCCAGCAGTACGCTTTTCCTTCCTTTGTCGCCCATCATGTTCTGCATTCTTTTTTCTGTGACAAAGACTTGGATCATGGAGCTTATTAAATAACCCAATGCAAATGCCCATAATGCCATCCAAAAAAAGCCTAAAGAAGTGTAAGCTGCTTCGCCCCATTCATTCAAAAACTGATTCATGTAACAAGCTATTTGATGTTTTAACTATAAAAAGTGAGCTCCTATAAGTTCAGGGATTTTTGGGCCAATTCAAAATAATCTATTATTCAACTTTCTGGATGACTTGACCTTTGGGGTGATAAACTAAAAAAGGCCGCGTGTTGGCGGCCTTTTTGCTAATTGTGTATTTGGTTTATACATCTAGCATTTCCCAGCCTTCACGGTAGGTACGGGTAACAAACTGGTTGGCATCATCAAAATTGGTGATTTCCATGTTGTCGCCGTCCCAAAGCAATTTTTTACGGCCATAAAATTCCATATTGCCCTCGGCATTTTCCTTGCGCAACATATAACTGCGTATCGCCAAGTTGCCCATGAGTACGGTTTCCGTCATAGGTCCGGCATAGTCAAAGGAAGACGTAAGGTCTAGGTGTTCGGTACTTCCGAACCCGGCTTTACAGGCATCCACCCATTTACGTTGGTGACCGTATTCAGGCTCTGGCATTTCCTCTACCTCTGGTCCAAATTCGGTAACACCATTGCTCATGTACAATTTTGGAGTCAGTGGCGAACTATCGTTGATGTTCGTAGAAATTACCCCATGCTCTCCATGGATCAACACCCCGTTTTGACTTCCTGGCCCTCCGATATCGCTATCCGCAGGTATAATCTCTGGGTGCGAAGGTCGAATTCCGCCATCGCTCCAAGTCATGGTCAACGGAGCCCCGGTCTTGTCGGTAGCTTCGTAGTTCAGTGTAATAAATGATGATGGTGGACAACCTTCTGGATGGTAATCAGGGTTCCACATTTGGGAGAATACGGTTCCTACGCTACATTCGGCCGCTGTTGGATATTTAAGTTTCAGGGTTCGGTAAGGAATGTCGATCAAGTGGCATCCTACATCGCCCAAAGCCCCTGTTCCGTAGTCCCACCAACCTCTCCAGTTGAACGGATGCAGGTTTGGCGTATACGGTTTCATGGGTGCTGGGCCTAACCATAGGTCCCAGTTCAAATCGTTCGGTTTGCTGGAGGGGTCCGGTTCTGGCATGGCATTACCTTGTGGCCAAACAGGACGGTTGGTCCAAATTTCAACTTTTGTGATTCTGCCCAGTGCTCCGGAATCCACCCATTTTTGCACCATGCCCAATAACGGGTTGGACGCTCCTTGGTTCCCCATTTGGGTCACTATTTTTTTATCACGGGCCATTTGGGTGAGCATACGTGCCTCGCGGATGTTGTGCGTCATCGGTTTTTGTACATACACGTGCTTGCCGCGCTGCATGGCATAAGCTGCAGCCGGACCGTGAACGTGGTCGGGCGTACTGATGGTAACCGCATCGATATCCTTCATGGTATCGAGCATTTCACGATAATCGCTAAAGAGCTTTGCCTTGGGAAAACGCTCTACCGACCTCTTGGCCGATCCGGAAAAATCGACATCACAAAGGGCCACTACATTTTCACGCCCATTTACGGAGGCGTTGGCAATATCGCTGGCTCCTTTGCCACCTGCACCAATGGCAGCGATGTTCAAACGGTCGCTGGGGGCCAAAAAGCCCGGACCGCCCAGCACATGCCGGGGCACAATAAAAATGCTGGACGCCAGCGCGGTGTTTTTCACAAAATTTCTTCTGCTTTGGGAATTGGTTGTTTTTTTCATTTTTTCGTTATACGATGTTTAGTTTCTAATTGCTAAACAAGATAGGAAAAAATGAACTGAACGCTCGGAGGGATTTTGTGATATGTGTAAAATGGGGATGGCGTTATTGGCCGTGATTAACAAAAGTGTGCGGAATTTAGCACGTGGAGTGGTCAACTTGTTGTTTTGTTGTTCGGAGTTATAAATTATTATTTTCCTCTGAAAATCGCATATTGGCTCCCTTAAGCACTGTTAGCTGTAGTTTATGCTTCTAAATCTTTCATTTGACTTGCAAAAAATATTTTCTCAATATCTTCAAGGTTAGGAAGATTTTGTCCTTCATTCAAGAATCCAAAAATTACATTGCAATATAAATTCAAATATTTTCCAAAATTATGTTCTGAATAATTACAAGAATACATCAATATTGAATTGGCTATTAATATTGAATTTTTCAAGATATTTAATTTTCTAAATTCTGGTGTTGGATTTTTGCTTACTAACCTTAACGCATCCCAATAACCTTCATCTGCTCTTGGATGAATAAAGGAAGAGCCCAAATCATATCCCAACTTATATAAGAATGTTAAATTTAATTCTTTAGCGAAATCTTCTAATTTTGGTTCAACCCAATCAATTTTTTCCAATTTTAGTTTTTGATATTTTTTTACTTGTTCAGGGCTATCTTTTAGATATTTCTTCGTGGTAGAATCATTGAATTCTGAATTACTTCTAGCGTTATTTCTAGACTCGTATGTCTTGATATATGACCAATCTTTAAATTCTTGATATTTGTCCTTCTTTTCTAAATATTCTAAATAAAAATATCTTTCAATCAACATTCTATATAATGCCATTGCTTCGCCTTCTTGATTTGCGGAGATAAGTATTGAAATACTATTTAATAAAGAATTAGACTTTGCTATAAAATTTCTTCTAATATTTTCCTTAGTTCCAGATGTATTATTTTCAAAAACTAGAATTACAAATTTTGTCAGTTTGATAAAGGAAACGACAATTTTATCTAATTCTTCTTTTTGAAATTTGTCTTTTGTCATAAATCAACGCTAATGTTATAAAGATGCTTCGTTTCAATGATTTATATCAACCGATAACGAAGTTCGCTGAAAAAACCCTGACAAACAATAGGTTAAGTGGTTGACTTATGAGGAGTTGTCAACACTAAAAATGATGGCAGCGTGTCATTTCGAACGAATGTGAGAAATCTGAAGATTGCAAAGAGATTTCTCAATCGTCGGTGCCCTCCTTATTTCGAAATGACAATCGGATTACTTTTTTGCCTCCACCAATTCCAACTGGTCCACACTCACATTGGTGGTGAACATCCCGTAGTTGACCACCGCTTTGCCTTTTTCCAGCGTATCGATGCTGCCCACGGCCTTACCATCCATCAAACGGACACGGTCACCAATCTTAAAAACAGGCCTGGGTTTGTTCTTTTCGGCCTGGATTTCCTTTTTCTTTTGGATTTTTTTCTCGACCCGTACCTTCTTGATTTTCTGCTCCAGCTCTTGGGCCACTTGTTTCTTTTCTTCCTGTTTGGCCTTGGCCTTTTTGGCGGTGGTCTTTTTGCGCTTGCTGTTCTCGGTTTCCACAATACGGAGCATCTCGGAGATCAAAGGACGCTTTTTCTTGTCCATGAAGTATTTTTCCGCAGCGGTATTCACCTTGTTGCCCAATTGAATCATACGCTGGTTGTGGTCGTACATCTCTTGGTAGCTCTCCAGTTTGGATTTGATCTTGGAATTCAGTTGTTCCAAACGTTCATTTTCCTCACGGGCCTTATTTTCTTCTTCTTTAAGTTTGGAGCCGGTCTCCACCATTTTGCTGCGCTCTTTTTGCAGCTTGGCAATCGTGGCGTCAAAACGGACCTTTCCACGTTCAATCTTTTTCTTGGCCTTATTGATCAAGGAGTAGGGGATGCCGTTCTTTTGGGCGACCTCAAACGTAAAGGAACTTCCCGCTTCCCCCAAAACCAATTGAAAGGTAGGTTCCAGCGTTTTGGAATTGAACAGCATGTTCGCGTTGGTGGCATGTGGCAATTCGTTGGCCAGCGCCTTTAAATTGGCATAGTGCGTTGTGATGACTCCATAAGCCTCACGCTCGTAGAACACTTCCAAGAAAGCTTCGGCCAGGGCGCCGCCCAATTCGGGGTCACTTCCCGTTCCAAACTCATCAATTAAGAACAATGTTTTGTCGTTGCACTTTTTAAGGAAGTGGTTCATGTTCTTTAACCGATAACTATACGTACTTAAATGATTTTCAATGGATTGATTGTCCCCAATATCCGTCAAAATCTTATCAAAAAAGCAAACGGAACTACGCTCGTGCACGGGAATCAACAAACCACTTTGAAGCATCACTTGAAGCAGTCCAATTGTTTTTAGGGTAATACTTTTACCCCCTGCATTGGGTCCCGAAATCACAATTATCCGGTTTTCCTTATGCAGTTTTATGGTCTGTGGCCACGTCTTTTCGTTCTTTCGCTTGTTGGATAAATAGAGCAGGGGGTGAAAGGCATCTCGGAGAAACATCTCACGCTCATCATTGATTTCTGGCAATATGCCGTTCATATCGTTGGCATAGCGTGCTTTTGCTGCCGTAATATCGGTTTCTGAAAGATAGGATTGATAGTCTTTTAGCAATTCCAGGTAAGGGCGGATTTTGTCCGTCAACTTGTTTAGGATACGTTGTACCTCTTCTTTCTCGTCAAATTCCAGATTGCTCAACTCCCTGGTGTAGGCCAGCGTAGCTTCTGGCACAATGTATACGATACTTCCAGTCTTGGAAGTGCCCATCACGGTACCCTTCACTTTCTTACGATGCATGGCCTTAACGGCCAAAACCCGACGGTTTTCAACCACGGATTCGCGGATTTCATCCAAAAAATCGGACGATTGATAACGCCCCAATGCAGCACTAAAGCTCTGGTTTATCTTGCTGCGCACCTCATTGATTTGACTCCTGATGTACCGAAGTTCATCCGACGCGGAATCCTTGATTTCCCCAAACTTATCGATAACATCATCAATGGCATCGGGAATTTCAGGATGTAGCTCCAAAGCATCCACTTTATTAAAAAGTAAGGGATAATACTCCTTAAACTTTTTGAAGAATTTATGGTGAATGGCAACAGTCTTACAAATGCCGCCAATTTTGCGAAAACCGCTAATTTCCAAAGTGCTGTTGTCAATTTTGAGCAGTCCCAGTTCACTATTGATGTGGTCGAAACCGTGATTGGGAATAC
Organism: Flagellimonas abyssi; assembly: GCF_019457905.1. GTDB lineage: Bacteria > Bacteroidota > Bacteroidia > Flavobacteriales > Flavobacteriaceae > Flagellimonas > Flagellimonas abyssi. The sequence continues at coordinate 131,029 of NZ_JAHZSV010000001.1, forward strand.
GGTTATCGTTGGAAAACGAAGCCAAATATTCCGAAGTCTGTCCCAAAACATCCATCAACTCATCTTTGTGGCGGTATGGTTCAATGGACAATGCCTTTTCCTTTCCCAGCTCCGTATTGCATCGAGCAGCAATCTGCGTCAATACGGTTGGAAACTCTAGGTCTTGAAGTGTTTTGGGGTGAATGTTTCGCATCTTTCTCAAATAGCAAGGCAAATATAGGATTTTGAAGTGTCTTTTGAGTGCCACCCGTTTAGTAAAAACACTCCACTTTGTTTACTTTTGATTCATGTTTGATGAATACCATACAATTGAGTTAAAATGAGGAACGACAATACCATAATCTACATAATCGCAGGGATTGTTCTGCTTCATTTTATTGTGGGCATCGGGTATTTAATCTACAAACTGACCAAAAAGAAGTAAAATCGACGCATGGAAGTAACCATTGAGCCAAGCTGGAAAGCACAGTTGAACAATGAATTTGAAAAACCCTATTTCCAACAATTGGCCGCTTTTGTGAAGCAGGAATATCAACAGCATACCTGTTACCCCAAAGGAGCGGATATTTTTTCGGCGTTTGACCATTGCCCTTTTCAAGAGACCAAAGTGGTGATTATTGGACAAGACCCTTATCACGGCCCGAATCAGGCCAACGGATTGTGCTTTTCCGTAAAAGATGGGATTCCACACCCACCATCCTTGGTCAATATTTTTAAGGAAATTAAAACGGATGTTGAAAGGCCTTATCCTAAAAGCGGTAATCTTGAGCGTTGGGCCGACCAAGGTGTACTCTTGTTGAACGCGACGCTGACGGTTCGTGCGCATCAGGCGGGAAGCCATCAGAAAAAAGGGTGGGAGCAGTTTACCGATGCGGTAATCCAAACAGTATCCAACGAATTGGAAGGTGTGGTTTTTCTGCTTTGGGGCGGATTCGCGAAGAAGAAATCATCTTTGATCGATAAAACCAAGCACCATATTCTTACTTCTGGGCATCCTTCACCCTTGAGTGCCAATAGAGGTCTGTGGTTTGGCAATCAGCACTTTAGTAAAACAAATGATTTATTGAACCGTATGGGCAAAGAGCCTATTGATTGGTAAAATGTGTCACCTCGAGCGCAGTCGAGAGGTGTTTTGGTGAAATAATAACTGAGTTGATTGGTCTCGATTGCGCTCGACCTGACATCTTTCTTTTTGAAAAGCTATTTCCAGAGAAAATGCGAAGCTTCCTTGATTTCCTCAATCAAACTAAGGTCGTGCAATCTAGATTGGACCTCGTTCACGGTTGCTGAGGAAAGTTGTTCCTGCCCCCAAGTTGTTTTGGATAACCATGCTTTTATGTCCTCCAGTTTTTGCTCATATCTATTAGACAAGGTTCTATCAATGCTTGGAATTTGTTTGAACTCTGAGGTATAGGTATTGATAACTTCCAAAACGTGTTTGAGCAAACCTTCGTTATGCTGAATAAATGCATCCGTAGCAGCAATCACAAAACAAGGCCACGGAGTAGGGCAGTCGCCAACACGTTTAAAGGTTCCGTTGTCCACCAAAGGCTTGGTTGTGAAATGTTCCCACATAAAATAGGCATCCGAACCGCTAGTGAGACTTTCTATGGCGCCATCCAAATTGTTGATGATCTCAAATTCGAGATTTTCGGTATTCCAGCCTTGGTTTTGAGCATTGATATAGGCCATAAGATGGCTACCACTCCCCATTCGGCTGATAGCTACTTTATCGTCCTTTAAATCTGCAATAGTTTTGCGGTTACTTTTTGCGTCAACATGAATGCCCCAAAGCAGTGGAGAAGAAATGAATCCCTGAACAATTTTACTGGGATTGCCCTGTGATATGCTTTTGATAATGCCCTCGGTAAGAATGATGCCCATATCGGCCTCTTCATCCTGCAGCATTTGTGTCATTTTCCCGGTTCCTTCGGGAACATCGGTCCATTCCAATTGAATGCCTCTGTCTTCAAAAGCACCGTCTTCCATGGCCAAATGCCAAGGAAGGTTAAAATGTTCTGGGACACCAATTATCTTTACCGTTTTCATAGTGCTCTTTTCTTTGTGATCTTAAATTTATGATTCCGTTCGGTATCCATCAAAAAATGTAGCCTTAAAATTATATAAGGTCACTATTTGCGATAGCGTTTAAAGTGTACTTAATGAGTTCTTCAACCGTTTTATGCCCCTGTTCGGAAAACTCCCCGGTGGCCCTATTAGCCAATATCGCATTGAGCGAAATCGCTCGATGTCCAAGAAGTTTGGCAAGGCCATAAATACCTGCCGTTTCCATTTCCAGATTTGTTATCCTTGTATTTTGATGAGAGAACCGGGCCAACTTGTCGTTAAAATCCTGAATGGATGGCGCTAATCTCAACGTTCTTCCTTGTGGCCCATAAAAACCTGAATTTGTTACTGTTGCACCATATCGTATACGATTTGATTCAAAAATTTTAGCTAATGACTCGTCAAAATCGACAACGTAGGGATGTATATTGTGGTCTGCCCAATACAAATAAGATGTAAGGGCGGATTCGAGTTCATGGTTCTTGACGTGTCCATGCTCATAAAAATGAAGCAAGTTGTCAAAACCTATTGCGGAGCTGCTCATCAAAAATGAATCAACGGGAATATCCGTTTGTATGGAACCGGATGTACCAATCCGTATAAAACTAAGCTGTTTTTTTTCTTTTTTAACCTTGCGGGAAGCAAAGTCAATGTTTACGAGGGCGTCCAATTCATTAAAAACAATGTCGATATTGTCCGTTCCGATGCCTGTTGAAATGACGGTTATTCGTTTATTCACATACATGCCTGTATGAGTAATAAACTCACGCTTTCCTTTCTTTATTTCGATGGAATCAAAATGTTTTGAAACCTCGGATACACGCTCAGGGTCACCTACGGTGATAATGATGTCGGCAATATCCTCTGGAAGAAGGTTGAGATGGTAAATGCTCCCATCAGCATTCAGAATAAGCTCTGAACTGCTCAATGAAGCTTTCATCTATTACAATTTCAGGATTCGTTCGGTGTCGGTATTGTATAAGAAGTTATACTTTAAAGAACCCCCTAAATATATTTGATTATCACGTATTTGTGAATAATAATTAGCCTCTTGTTTTAAAACATGCAATCCTTTTTTGGTCAATTTGACAGGGTCAAAAGAACTGAACAAAGGTTTTAACGAGGAAATCATTCTGTCGTATTGCGTGTCCCCAAAACCATAAAATCCTTGGTTGGCCAATAGCTTACCCATTAATTCATTTCTGGAATTGGGCTTTTCTTCTTTGGCCACTTCCAAAATATGGTTCTCTAGGTCGTTAAGACCATTTTTAATGGTAGGGTAGCGCTTTAAATGGGTTTTAAGTGCATCAGAAAGGTATTCGAATTGGAAATCGTTATTGGCAATCTGATTTTCCAAGCGGATGGGATTATCACTGCAATACAATTGCCAAATGTAATCTGCGTATTCAATATCGTCCTGTGAAAGGAGTTTTTTATTATCGTATAGTTCGAGTAGTTTTTCGTCGTTGAGCTCATTTAGTCCATACAACTTGTTGGAGCCTTCAACTTTTCCACTACATACCAAATAAATTTCGGCATGTCTTCTATGGGTCTTTAACCAGCTCAATACGGCCAACATATTAATTTGGCAGAATAGGTCATATTCAAACCACAGAACAATCTGGTCCTGTTGCTTGTGATTACAAAGGGACCTGTACTCTTTCAGGGTTTTTTCTATGAACCAAGATTTGGAGACTTTGTAATTCTTGTTCAGGAACTCGAACCTTGTTTTCCAGAAAGATTCGCTTCCCACCGTGGAGAGGGTTTTGCCTTCGCAAAGCATTTCTCTCCATGTAATTACGTCTCCTTTTAATTGTAAGGACTGTAATCTGGACGTGAAACTGTCTCCGTTGGTTATGTGCAACAGTGATTTCATTTTCAGCTCAGTTTTCGTTGGTTAGGAAGAATAAAAGTAAGGTTTAAAGCAAGAACACAAAAATTTTTTCACAAAACATTGTTCTTAAGATCAAGTTTTTAACATCAATTAAAATCTGAATCGATTTTTTGTTAAATTTTTATATTATCCGCCAACACGCTTTACGGAAAATCCACTTTCCTTTAGGAAGTCCATAATTTTATCGCGATAATCCCCCTGAATAATGATCGCTTCGTTCTTAAAACTGCCGCCAACTCCCAAGAGAGTTTTCAAGTCTTTGGTCAGTTTTTTAAAATCACTATCGGCGCCATTGTAACCCTCAAGAATGGTTACTGGTTTTCCCTTCCGCTTCTCATATTTACAGATAATGGGGTCATCTTGTAGCCAGTATGCGGGTTCGTTTTTATCATTGTCCGGTTCGTCTTCCGGTTCGTGGTCGGGAAATAGATTCTTTAGTTGGTCTTGCAGGTCCATCTTTATTTTTTTACGAGTCCTAGCTCAATAAGTCTTTCGTGCAGGTATTCGCCCGCGGTAATATCCTCAAATGCCTTTGGATTTTCATCGTCGATACAATTTTCCAGACAGTTCAGCGGCATATCGCTCACTGGGTGCATAAAAAACGGAATGGAATAACGTGATGTGCCCCAAAGTTCTTTTGGTGGGTTCACTACTTGGTGAATAGTGGATTTTAATTTGTTGTTGGACAAACGCGATAGCATATCGCCCACATTTATCATCAACTGGTCCGGTTGGGCAATGGCATCCACCCAATTGCCTTCATGGTCTTTTACTTGAAGTCCCTTGCCGTGTGCGCCCATGAGCAATGTGATCAGGTTGATATCGCCGTGTGCGGCAGCTCTCACCGCGTTTTTTGGCTCTTCGGTAATGGGCGGATAGTGGATGGGCCTTAAAATGGAATTCCCATTTTTGATGTAGTCATCAAAATAATCCTCCTCAAGATCTAGGTGCAAAGCCAATGCACGCAACACATATTTTGCTGTTTTTTCCAGCATTTTGTAGGTTTCTTTTCCCACTCGGTTAAAATCGGGAAGTTCTGCCACGGTAACATTGTCGGGGTATTCGGCTTCCAATTCCGGATTGTCTTCCACATACTGCCCAAAATGCCAGAACTCCTTCAGGTCGCCTTCTTTTTTTCCTTTGGCATGTTCCTTTCCAAAGGAAGTATATCCACGCTGACCGCCAATACCTTCAATTTCGTATTTATCTTTCACCTCTTGTGGAAGGTTGAAGAATTTTTTTATCTCGCTGTAAAGGTGGTTCACCAATTTATCGGATAAAAAATGTCCGCTCAGCGCCACAAAGCCAATATCTTCAAAAGCGGCACCTATTTCATTGACAAATTTTTCTTTTCGTTTTGGGTCGCCCGAAACAAAGTCGTTCAGGTCCACACTTGGAATCGCACTCATAGTATCATCTTTGATATAAAACCAAAAATAAGGAAATAAGCTGAAGGTTTTTGAATTTTAAAGCGTTTTGAAGGGCTTTTTACTACTTTTAGCCAACAGAATTTTTACGATATGAGGTATCATGTTGGCAGCTTGGAACGCGAAAAGTTGCTGGAGTTGTACAAAGGCATGTTAAAGCCAAGGATGATAGAGGAAAAAATGCTGATTCTTCTGCGACAGGGCAAAATTTCCAAGTGGTTTAGTGGAATGGGGCAAGAAGCCATTTCCGTTGGAGTGACCCACGCACTCAAGGAAAGTGAGTACATTCTCCCTATGCATAGAAATCTTGGAGTTTTTACTTCCAGGAACATCCCATTGAACCGTCTTTTTGCCCAGTGGCAAGGAAAACAGAGTGGGTTTACCCAAGGAAGGGACCGTAGTTTTCACTTTGGGACCCAAGAATATAAAATAATAGGTATGATTTCGCATCTAGGCCCGCAATTAGGGGTGGCTGACGGAATCGCCTTGGCGGATATGTTGCGCCGAAAAAAACGTGTAACAGCTGTGTTTACTGGTGAAGGAGCCACTAGTGAAGGGGATTTTCATGAAGCTTTGAACGTAGCTTCGGTATGGAACCTTCCGGTATTGTTCTGCATAGAAAATAACGGGTATGGGCTATCCACACCAACCAATGAACAATATAAATGTGAACATTTGGCGGACCGTGCCAAAGGCTACGGCATGGAGTCCCGAATAATTGATGGCAACAATATTTTGGAAGTGTACACCAAAGTGGATGAATTGTGCAGGGCCATACGCAAGCGTCCAAGACCCGTGTTGCTCGAGTTCAAGACTTTTCGGATGCGAGGGCACGAAGAAGCAAGCGGAACCAAATATGTTCCGGAAAAGTTAATGAAGGAATGGGGCAAAAAAGACCCGATTTCCAATTATGAAGACTTTTTGGTGGCGGAAGGAGTATTGACTCAAGACTACATTGAGAACCTCAAAAAAGAAATCACTGAGGAAATCAATACAAATTTACAGTTGGCTTTTGATGAGAACGAAGTGGAGTCATTTGAAAGTAAAGAATTAAAAGAGGTGTATCATGATTTTGATTATCATCATATTGAACCAAAATCAGATTCCAAAGAGCATATTCGTTTTGTAGATGCCATCTCCCAAGGTTTGGAACAATCCATGTATCGTCACAACGAACTCATCATCATGGGTCAAGATGTAGCAGATTATGGCGGGGTCTTTAAAATTACCGAAGGTTTTGTGCCCAAATTTGGTAAGAGCCGGGTTCGGAATACGCCTATTTGCGAATCATCGATAGTCTCCACGGCCATGGGACTGTCCATCAACGGTATGAAAGCAGTCGTTGAAATGCAGTTCGCTGATTTTGTGAGTTCCGGGTTCAATCCAATTGTCAATTATTTGGCCAAAGTGCATTATCGTTGGAATGAGAAAGCCGATGTAGTAATACGTATGCCCTGTGGCGGCGGTGTAGGGGCGGGACCTTTCCATTCCCAGACCAATGAGGCGTGGTTCACCAAGACCCCAGGTCTAAAAGTCGTGTACCCTGCCTTCCCCGATGATGCAAAGGGATTATTGAACACGGCCATAAACGACCCTAATCCCGTCCTCTTTTTTGAACACAAGGGGCTATACCGAAGTGTAAAAGGTGATGTTCCGACCGATTATTACACATTGCCTTTTGGCAAGGCCAACTTATTGAAGGAAGGAAGTTCCATATCTGTGGTAACCTACGGTGCAGGTGTTCACTGGGCTTTGGAAGTATTGGAGAGACACCCAAAAATTGATGCCGATGTACTGGATTTAAGAACGCTTCAACCACTGGATGCTGAATCTATATACAACTCGGTCAAAAAAACGGGCAAATTGATCATATTGCAAGAAGATACTTTGTTCGGAGGTATTGCCAGCGATATTTCGGCCATGGTCATGGAGAATTGTTTTGAATATTTGGACGCTCCTGTCAAGAGGGTGGGCAGTTTGGAAACGCCGGTTCCCTTTGCAAAATCCCTTGAAACAAACTATTTGCCCAAGAGTCGGTTCGAATCGGAATTAATTGAACTGTATCAATATTAATATGGTCTTTATCCCATTTAAAGCAAGTGGATTAGCCATTTTTTTCATAATTTAACAACTATAATACGTCCCCAAACGTATATTCTTAAACATTAACTTAATTACCTATGATGAAACGATCACTCTTATTGATTACAGTGGTGGGACTTTTGCTCTCATCATGTTCGGTTTCCAAAAGCGCTAGAACACAGCGAGACTTGTTCAGCGGAACTTGGAATTTGGACAATGTTTACTACCAAAACGCTTCCGGAAACTTTAAATCCACCATCTTCAACGATGCAGAGGATATCTGCTTTGAGGATAGTGAGTGGTTTTTTAGGGACAATAACAGTACTGGACGCTACACTATAGCTCCAAGTTCGCTCTGTCAAGGAGGCGACCGATTTTTTAGATGGTCCGTTGTTGAGCCGGAACAAAATTACCAGAGTCAATTACAGTTCAAGTTTATTGACGAGAACCGAAAGGATATCTCTGGCGGTTACGGATACCGTTTGAACATTGTCAGTTTGTCCGAACAGTCCATGACCCTTAACTCCAATGTTTCTGTTGACGGTCAGAGTGTGACCATTGTTTACGAATTCTCAAAAAAATAATTTCATGAAAAATATTCTATTGAAAGGTGCAACTGCTTTTTTAGCGTTGACCATGATTATTAGCTGTGATGCTGTCAAAAATGCCAACAACACCCAAAAAGGTGCTGCTATCGGCGCCGGTGGTGGTGCCGTTATCGGTGGTGTCATCGGTAACAACGTTGGTAAAGGAAACACCGCGCTGGGTGCTATTATCGGTGCTGTGGTAGGTGGTGCTGCCGGTGGTTACATTGGTAACCGTATGGACAGACAGGCCGAAAAAATCGAGCAAGAAATCCCAGGTGCCGAAGTGCAAAGGGTAGGTGAGGGTATCAACGTTACCTTTAGCGGAGAGAACGGTGTGTATTTCGATACCAACAAATCCGATATCAAAGGTGCTTCCGCCAATACATTGGATAAATTGGCAGGAATCTTTAAGGAATACCCAAAAACCAACATCTTGGTCGAAGGTCATACCGATTCAGATGGAGCTGCAGACTACAACATGAGCCTTTCTCAGCGTAGAGCACAATCCGTAACCAGTTATTTGGTGTCCAAAGGTATTTCCAGCGGACGTTTTACCACTAAATGGTATGGCGAGGAACAACCTATAGAAAGCAACGAAACAGCTGCAGGTAAAGCTGCCAACCGACGTGTAGAGTTGGCCATTATTGCCAGCGACGAACTTAAAGAGGAAGCCAAAGAGCAGACAGAAAATTAAACCTCTTCTCCTTTTTGTAAAGTATAAAGCCCGGTTTTATCCGGGCTTTTTTTATGGCCAGATGTTAAATAAACTATTAAATGTGAGTTAAGCCGTTACAGTATTGCAAGAATTGTTTTAACTTAATAGTGGACAACACATTACACCATTAAAACCTTGTAAGTCATGCAACATATATCCCCAAATACCATTGAACATAAGCAGGAACTTCTTGTAAGAGTGGAAAGAAACGAACGTATGGTGCAAAGACTATCGGAAAAGTTGAATTCCTATACCTATGAGCCCAAATGCCCACAGCGGTTCGAAAAGTTTTACGAGCTCAACAGGCATATTCAAGAGTTTAGGAAGCATCAAAACAGGTTGTTGTCCAAAATAAGAAATCAACAGATAGACCTGCCGGAAACGGATACCCATGAGATTGAATCCCATCTGGCACGTTTTAAAAAATTGGAAAGCGAGTTTGCAGCGTATCTATTCGACCTTAAAAAACCTTTGTAGCCTCTTTTTTACTTTAAAATTTCAACAAATCCCTTTTCACCGAATATTCATGCGTAATATTGCAGGACATTAAAATTGTCCTGTTATGGCAAAATCTTCAAACTCTGTACTTGTCATCCTGGCATTTTTCGCCATCTATTTTATATGGGGTTCAACCTATTTATTGAACAAGATCGCTGTTATGGAGCTTGAACCGTTCATGCTGGCGAGCTGTAGGTTCACTGTGGCAGGACTCTGTATTTTTATCTTGGCCAAGATCATGGGCATCTCCCTTCGAATCACCAAAAAACAGCTTATAAACTCTGTATTGGCAGGCATCCTTTTCCTTAGTGTTGGCAATGGATTGGTGGTTTGGGCATTGCGGTATGTGGACACAGGCTTCGCGGCCCTCGAAATTTCTTCCCAACCACTGATCATCCTGTTGATGATGCGCATACTCCAAGGAAAAAAAATACAGCCTATGTCCGTAGTGGGAGTGGTTTTGGGAATCGTGGGCATTTACTTGCTGGTAAGTCAAAAACAGATTATAGCCCAAGAAGAGTCCATCGTGGGAATGGCAATGATTTTCTTTTGCATGCTATGCTGGGCCTATGCAAGCCTTTTTGTGGCGAAAGCCGACCTGCCTACCAATTACTTTGTAAACACGGGCTATCAAATGTTCTTTGCAGGCCTTATTTTAAGTTTGATGAGCCTTGGGTTTGGAGAAGAATGGTCGTCACCATTGGCTTGGAGCAGCGATGTACAGATTTCGATGCTGTTGCTCATCTTTTTTGGAAGTATCTTGGCGTTCACCTCGTTCAACTATCTGCTCAAGACCGTTTCCCCGGAAAAAGTGGCTACATCTACCTATGTAAACCCCATTGTGGCCCTATTGTTGGGCTGGTATTTTTTGGACGAACAGATTACCCTTCAATCTATTCTAGCGGCGGCCATATTGTTGACTGGGGTTTATTTCATCAACACCAAAAAGACCTTGGCCATTTTTGAGCGCTTTAAACGTTAAGACTCCGTTATTTGTCTCGGAATTGGTTTGGCTTTTTCGTATTTTAAGTCGAATTAATTTTAAACCAAATGAAATCTATTATAAAATTTGGGGCTTATCTTTTGCTTTTAGTGTCTGTAGCCTGTGCATCTAGCAAAGACCAAGCATCCCCCGAAGCAATCGCCGCTTTGGATAAAATGATTGCCGATCAGCAATTTGAAATCGCTGCCAATTGGGCCCAACCCATGGCCAGCCAAGGATTGAACAGCATTGCCAATGCTGGGCTTTTGCCCTTTGGCAGTACCGCTAGCCGTATAGATATTAGCGGGTCAGGTGGTTATTTACGTATGGTGGGCGACAGCGTTAAGGCAGATTTACCTTTCTTCGGGGAGCGCCGTATGGGTGGATATTACAATCAGAACAAGACCGGAATAATGTTTGAGGGCATACCCAAAGACCTTTCATTTTCTCCCAATAAAAAGGATTCGGGGAAAACCATGCGTTTCAACATTACCGAAGATTCCGAGAGTTATCAGGTTATCGCCCAGCTATATCCCAACGGAAATGCCCGACTCACGGTCTCCAGTAGCCAACGGACCAATATTTGGTACCAGGGCAATCTTTCCGAGTATAAAAAGAAAGAATAGGTAGGGGAGACCATCAAAATCTTGTTGGGCTTTCTGCCATTGGCTCGCGATATCTTTCCACTTTCCATCATTTTGTCATAGCTTTATTGATTCAGAAACTAAAACATCTAAACTAGTAAAATGAAAATGTACACTTTGACCCAACGGTCAATATTTATGTTGATGCTCTTGACGGCTTTTGCGGCCTGTAAGGACAATAAGAAAAACCAAGAAGAATCAACCGAAGAAGAAGTAGCGGAAAATACCGAAACCACCACAGATTTGCCATTGGACCGCCTAAACCTGCCCGATGGTTTTAGCATAGATGTATATGCGGAAAATATTGAAGGTGCCCGTTCCATGGCCATGGGGGCCGATGGCACCCTTTTCGTGGGTACCCGTAACGAAGGAAAGGTATATGCGCTTAAAGATACGGATGGTGATTATAGGGTGGACAAAACCTATACCATTGCATCCGATTTGGAGCAGCCAAACGGAGTTGCGTTCAAGGATGGAGCCCTCTACGTTGCCGCGGTGAGCAAAATGTTCAAGTATTCGGATATTGAGTCGCAGTTGGAAGACCCAAAGGAGCCAGAACTGGTCTACGACGATTACCCGACCGAGTTCCACCACGGCTGGAAATACATTGCCTTTGGACCTGATGACAAACTCTACGTACCTGTTGGGGCACCCTGTAATATTTGTGATAGTGCCACTGTGGACAAGCGTTATGCCTCCATCACCCGAATGGATTTGGATGGCAGTAACCGTGAAATCGTGGCCAATGGGGTACGAAACACCGTAGGATTCACTTGGCATCCAGAAACCAAGGAACTTTGGTTTACCGATAATAATAGGGATATGATGGGCGACGACCTTCCCCCCGGAGAACTGAATAAACTTACAGAGGTAGGCCAGCACTTCGGATATCCGTTCTGCCATGGCGGAACCGTGAAGGATCCCGAATACGGGGATCAACGTCCCTGTTCAGATTTTGTGCCACCAGTACAGACATTACAGGCACACGTAGCAGCTTTGGGCGTTAAGTTTGGGCAAGGCCCTATGTTCCCGGAGCAATATACCGGACAGGCATTTTTGGCGGAGCATGGTTCTTGGAATCGCTCCAAAAAAGTGGGGTACAGGGTAAGCATGGTAAAACTGGAAAACGGCGAGGCCGTAAGCTACGAACCTTTTATAGATGGCTGGCTGGACGAAGAATCGCAAGAGGCATTTGGTAGGCCAGTGGATTTGCTGTTCCTGCAAGATGGTTCCCTGCTCATCTCCGACGATGAGGGCAACGCCATTTATAGGGTCACTTACAAGGGATAGCCCCTTTTTTAAAATAACGATTCAAGGTACTTGGGGATGGGCAGTTGCTCCATTTTCCAAGTACTTTTTTTTTGGTCCTTATCGGTGACCTCAACAAAATAATAATTGGGCATCCCACTTTTTTTGGGATGAATGTGCTCCACCGAAAACGTACTTTCCTCGTGCGTAAACACGTATTCCGTGGTCTCTCCCTCGGCAGACTCCCTTACTTCCCCATTTCCAAGAATTAGGTTGGGCTTGGTCAATATACCGTTGCGCTTGTTCCAGCAGAGGTAACGGATTTCGCCGTTGCGCAAACGATCTATTCGTATAATGTACTGCCCATCTCCTATATAGGCTAGAATGCTTTGAATGTTAGGGTCTCTCCAAAAAATGGCTAAGTAGGTTTAAGTAGGTTTGGAGTGTGTAGGAACGTTTTAAAAACTGAGGTATTGTTTTAACACCTGTATTTTCTGGTGAACTCGGCGCCAAGGAGCCAACCTACCATAAAAATGATGAATCCCAATACCACTAAACAAAAAATCTGTAAGGCGTTTATCGTTTCAAGCGTAGTCATACTCTTATTTTTTTACCAAACTACACAATATGCAATAATTCTACGTACTCAATTGACGAATGCCCCTTTTGAATTGAGGAATGGCCGTTTTGAACCAACGGATTTTATTTTACCCTGCAAAAAGAAAATTGTCCATACAGTAGCGTAGTTCGTCCATTTTTTTCCATTTGGTACTGCCGCAACTTTGTTCCATCAAAATTTAAGTTTAATCAGTTAAAAAGAATATCATGAAAAATTTGATGCGAACAGTGACCCTGTTCTTGATTACCGTTACGGGCGTGCATGCCCAATTGCCAGAACCAGGTTTTATTATTGACGAAACCACCGCCATTGTGATCACCGATCCACAAAACGATTTTCTTAGCCCTGATGGAGTGGCTTGGGGTGCCGTGGGACAAAGTGTCCAAGAGAACAACACCATCGAAAATTTGGAGACCATTTTTAAGTTGGGTGAACAGTACAACATCCCAGTGTTCATTTCTCCCCACTACTACTACGAACACGACCACGTGTGGAAGTTTGAGGGAACCCTTGAAAAGTTGATGCACAACATCAGCATGTTCGATCGTGGGGACCAATTGAACGTAATAGGGTTTGAAGGTTCCGGTGCCGATTGGTTGCCCCGCTACAAAAAGTACATCAACAAGGATAGGGTAGTGGTGACCAGCCCGCACAAAGTGTTCGGTTCCGAGTCCAACGATTTGGCCCTGCAGTTGCGCAAACAAGGGGTGGACAAAGTAATCTTGGCCGGAATGTCCGGTAACCTGTGTGCCGAATCGCACATGAGGGAACTGGTGGAGAACGGTTTTGAGGTTGCCGTGGTCGGCGACGCTACCGCTTCTGCCATATTACCTGGATTGGATGGCAACCAAGCTGCCCAGACCAACTATAAAATGATTTCCAGCCGGGTGTTCACTACCGATGAATTGGTGAAAGAATTGAAAATGCATCCAATCAAATAAACGTCAGTGAGCGTGATGTTGCAGTGGAGTGATGAGGGGTCGAACCATAGGTTCGGCCCTTCTTTTTTTGTTGATAATCAGTCAGGTATTTCGCAATGGGGAAAATTATCCAAGGAGTTGCGGCATCTGTCCATTTTATCCGAACACGCACCATCGCACCTTTGTAATGTCAATAATGACAAACCATTTATTCATTAAAAAAATAGAAAGTTATGACACGTTTACAAGCATTAGATCCAAAAGTAGCCACTGGAAGATCAAAAGAATTATTCGACGGCATCCAAGCCAAATTGGGAATGGTTCCCAACATGATGAAAACCATGGGGAACTCCCCGGCCGTTTTGGAGGGCTACCTCAACTTGAGCGATGCTCTGGGCAAAGGATCTTTGGGCGGAAAATTGGGCGAATTGTTGGCCTTGTCCGTTGCAGAGTCCAACGCCTGTAATTATTGCCTTTCCGCCCACTCCTTTATCGGTGAAAAATTGGTGGGCATCGATACCGACACGCTTCAAGCGGCAAGAGAAGGCATCAACGCTGACCCCAAAGTGGCCGCTGCGCTTCAGTTTGCGAAAACCTTGATCAGCAAAAACGGTCGTGTTTCCTCGGAAGATGTGGAAGCTGTAAAAGTCGCTGGCTATACCGACGGTGCCGTGGGCGAGATCGTTGCACACGTAGCCTTGAACATCTTGACCAATTATTTCAACAATACCGCCAACACCGATATTGACTTTCCAGTGGTGGAAGTGGCTACGGTATAAGCAATCAATAATCTTAAAATCAAAACAAATGAAAACGTTTGGAAATTTATTTCTTTTTGGAATTGTGTTGTTTGCCGCTATCAGCGTGCAGGCACAAACCCCTCCGGTGGACGATAACGGTCTGGCCGTGGGCGGGTACGATGTGGTTTCCTATTTTTCGGGAAAAGCACAACACGGAAGCAATAGTTATGCTGTGAAGCATCACGGTGCCACCTATTACTTTGCCAACAAGGCGAATCAGGATGCCTTTAAAAAATCTCCCAACAATTATTTGCCTCAGTTTGATGGCTACTGTGCTTGGGGCGTAGGGGCAAAATCGACCAAGTTTCCCATCAACCCGGAAACCTATACGGTGATCGATGGCAAATTGTACCTCTTCTTCAACGGGCCCTTCAACGGGGAGCCTTTCAACACCTACGAAGATTGGGGACAACGCACTACGGAGCTGAAAACGGCGGCACACGCCAATTGGCCCGCGGTCAAAAACAGCAAGTAGTTTTAATTAGCTGATAGGGCGCGGCCCCGCCATAGGTCCCGCCCTTTTTTCAATTATAAAAATCACCATTATGGAACTAGAGAAAAAATATCCGTTGCCTCCCTTTACGGAGGCGACCGCCAAGGAAAAAGTACAACTGGCCGAAGATGCCTGGAACAGCCAAGACCCCGAAAAGGTAAGCAAAGCGTATACCGTGGACACCGAATGGCGCAACCGTTCGCAGTTTATCAACGGGCGCGAAGCCGTGGTTTCCTTTTTGACGAAAAAGTGGCAAAAAGAAAAAAATTACAAATTAAGAAAGGAACTATGGGCCTTTACCGACAATAAGATTGCAGTTCGTTTTGAATACGAATACCAGAATGGCGAAGGAGCGTGGATTCGCGCGTATGGAAACGAGAATTGGGAGTTCAACGAGCACGGGCTTATGCAGAAACGCTACGCCAGCATCAACGACCTGCCGATAGCCGAAACGGAGAGAAGACTTTAATTTCAGACGTCAGATATCAGACATAGGACATAGGACATAGGACATCCGACGTAAGACGTAAGACATCAAGTTTTAGAAAACTGAGAACTGCCAACTGAATACTGACAACTGCCTACTGAAAACTGAACAAATATGGATATTTACAACACCAACACGCTCATCGACGAACAGACCGGAAACCTGGCCTTTAAACTCTCCGAATTTGAGGATGGCTGCCAGTTTTGCGATACGCACCGGTTGAACCATTATTCCTTGATCTGGATAAAAAAGGGGAGGGGCACCGCCCAAGTGGACTTTTCGGAGTACGCGTTTACGCCAAACACCCTAATTGCCGTAACGCCCTATCAGCCTTTTGCCCTAACTGAGGAAGAACCGTTGGAGGGTGTGGTGTTGCAGTTTCACCCCGATTTTTTCTGCATCCACAAGCACCACGAACAGGTGGCCTGCAACGGGGTGCTCTTCAACAATATTTACAGTCCGCCCACGCTTTGCGTTACGGAGAGCATGTCCCAACAGTTTGAGTTGGTTCTGGAGCAGATGTACACCGAAGTGCAAAAATCGGAGCTGGCGCAGTACGAGCTGTTGGTCTCCTACCTTAAAATATTTTTGATCACAGCCTCCCGTGCCAAGGCCAAGCAACAGCCCGAAGCCTTGGAGGGCACCCCGGACGAGAAGGAACCGTTTATCCTCCAAAAGCTCAAAAACCTGATAGAGACCCACTACAAATCCAAGCACTCCGCGGGGGAGTATGCCGATTTGCTGAACATCAGCCCCAAGGCCCTCGCCAAGATGACCAAAAACCATTTTAACAAGACGATGACCCACCTGATCAGCGAACGGATCATTATTGAGGCCAAGCGCGAGCTGTACCTCACCAACAAAACGGTAAAGGAGATTGCCTACGACCTTGGGTATGACGATGAGCACTATTTTAGCCGCTTTTTTAAGAACAATGCGGACATTTCGCCCAAAACCTATCGCGAAACGGTGGGCTTTGCCCGTGCCGCCATGGCCTAATGGATCCCAGATGAAAGCCCATGTGATCCACCATACCCTGCCGCTGCCCTTTGGGCAATTGTACGGCGCCCTGAAAAAACGCATTGTAGACCATGGCTTTTTGCTCCTCCACGAGATAGACACCCAGGCCATTGTGGCGAAGCATGGCGTGTACATACCGCACTTGCGGCAATTGCTCTTTTTCCACCCCAAATACATTGCGGAAATTATGGCGAACGACCCTTTGGCCATAAACGATATCCCCTTAAAACTGGTACTACAAGAAATTGATGCCCAAACCACCCAACTGAGCTTTAAAAACCCTGTGGGCAGCCTACAGGATTATGGATTGAAGCCTGAAATGGGAGAAGAGCTTCTTGGAAGGGTGATATTTTTACTTTATTTTTAAAATCAATTTTACTATTTAATAATATTGTTGAATAAAACTTAATAGTTTTTTTATGTAGCTCATATTAGGTAATTGAATTCTTGTTAAATTTCTATCAAATAATTTTTGATAGATGTATCAGAAGCGTAATAAAATATTAAAACAAGTTTGGGCTAAAAACTTAATTGAAAAGGAAGATTCTGATTCCGCTTATTTTTTAGCATTACTATATACAGGTGAACTTCTGACCAAATTAATATGCGCTTCAATGTTAGCAGGAGTTGAAGAAGATTCAAAAAAACACAAATATTCACAAGCATACCATTTAGTAAGGGCGGATGGAATCGGAGATTGGGGTAAAGCGATTTTGGAAATTGTTTCAGGCCCAACTTCACATCATTTAAATATACAATTAAGAAACCCCCAAAAGGAAATAACGCAAAAAGTTAAGGCTGGAACTTGGCAACACGACTCAATCTCATCGTTAAATGAATGTTTAAAAATCATTGGGGTTGCCGTCAATGAAATTCCATCAAAAACTAATTTAATTAATTGGTTTTCTATGTTTTCTCAATTAAGGAATAAAACTAGGGGGCATGGAGCTTTAAGAAGTGGAGTGAGTTCTCAAATTTGCCCGTATTTAGAAAAGTCTCTGGAATTGATAAGCGGTAATTTTTCAATTTTTGATTTTGAATGGGCATATTTATCGCAAAATTTGTCTGGAAAGTATAATGTAAAACCAATCTCCGAAAATAGCCCAAGCTTTAATTTTTTAAAATCTAATGTTGGTAAATCCCAAAATTTAGAAAATGGGGTATATATATATTTGAACAGGCCAGTTTTTGTAGAACTTATTAAGTCAGATAAAGATCTCTCAGATTTTTATTTTCCTAATGGCGGGTTTAGCAATAAACGTTATGAAGTACTTTCTTATTCCACTGGGAGCAGAGACAGTAAAGACAATTCAAAATATTTGATGCCACCTGGTGATTTACCAGTGAGTGAAACTGAAGGAAAAAGAAAATTGTCTGTCATTGATAATTGTTTCACAAATCTTCCAAAAGTTGATTCAATCTATATTCATAGACCATCGCTAGAGAACGAATTGAAAAAGATTCTAGTTAATGAAAGACATCCAATGGTTACTCTTCTTGGGAGAGGTGGTATTGGGAAAACTAGTATGGCACTTAGGGTTTTAGAAGGACTATGCTCATTAGATAGGTTTCAAACAATAATTTGGTTTAGTTCTAGAGATATTGATTTATTGGAGTCTGGAGCAAAATCTGTTCAACCACAAGTATTGGATATTGAAGATGTTGCAAAAGAATTTGTTAAATTGATTGATGAAAGCCTTTTAAAAACTAAAGGGTTTAATTCGAGAAAATTTATTGAAAAACACCTTAGTGATTACCAAGAAGGGATTTCTCCTTTATTAGCGGTTTTTGACAATTTTGAAACTGTTAAAAACCCAACTGAAATGTTTGTATGGTTAGATACATACATTCGTACTCCGAATAAAATATTAATTACTTCCAGAATTAGTGAATTTAGAGCAGATTATCCAATTACAGTTTCTGGAATGGAAGAAAATGAGTTTAATGAACTGGTTGATTCAGTAAGTGATGAATTAGGTATTACAAATCTTATTACAAAAAAATACGTTGATATGTTATATGAGGAGTCATTAGGACATCCTTATGTTGCTAAAATTTTATTGGGGGTTGTCTCAATAGAAGGAAAGGCAGGTAATATTAATCGAATTGTAGCCTCTCAAGATGAGTTATTAACAGCTTTATTCGAGAGGACATATACAATGTTGTCCTATGCAGCCAAAAAAGTGTTTCTTACTTTAAGTAGTTGGAGGTCAACTATTCCAAAAATTGCCTTAGAAGCAGTTTTATCTACTACTTCAGATACAAAAATGGATGTAGAATCTGCAATTGACGAATTACATAAATTTTCGTTCATAGATATTTATTCATCCACTAAAGATAATTCCAAATTCATTTCATTACCACTTTCAGCATATCTTTTTGGTCATAATAAGTTAGCTGTATCCCCTTTAAAGCAAAAAATAATGGAGGATAGAGAAATTTTAATGATGTTCGGAGTAGGTAAGGTAGTTGATGTTGATGAAGGTGTAACATTAAGATTTGAGAAGTTCTTTAGACAAATTGCTCAGAATATCGGAACTGGTAAGAACCATAAGCTTTCATTTTATAAACCTGTTTTAGAATATATATGTAGAAAACATTATACTTCCTGGCTTATCTATGCTACCTTATTGGAAGAGGTCAACAATAAAAATGGTGCAATTGGCGCATGTCAGCAATTCATTCAGAATGAGCAAGATTATAATAAGTTAATACCAGTTTGGAAAAGATTATCTAAACTTTATGCAAAGCAAAAAGATTTCTTTGGTGAAATTCATTCATTAATTGAAATGTGTGCAATTGACAATGTATCTGGAGCAGCAATAAGTGCTTGTGCGACTAGACTAAATCAATTATTAAGTAATGGAAGTTTAGATTCCAAAGAAGATGAAAAAAAAGCTCTATCTCGAAGATTAATAACAATTCTTAACGATTATATAGTTCAAGATGATAACAACTTAGATGACCGAACGAAACTTGCTTGGATTTATGTTCATATTAAAAAAATAAATGAGGCTAGAAAATTGGTTCAATTTATTATTGAGAAAGACCCGAATCATGTTCATGCAATACGCTTAGCGGGCAAAATAGGAGTGAAATTAGAATCAAATTAAACAGGCGACTATTTTAAGGTTAACTTATTTTTAGGTCCTTATCCCCCCAATATCCTTCAAGCTCAACCCGGTATACTTTTTAATAGTTTCGGCATCTAAGCCATCGGCCTTCATCTTTTTTGCAATACTGATTGCCTTTTCTTTTTCTGCCCGCTTTTCTCGGTATCAATTTTAAACTGTTCCAGTTCCTGCTTTTCGGGGCCCATGATTTCAAACAGGCCGCTTTTTTGTAGTTCGTCCATCACGCCTTGGTCGGCAAAACTGGTATAATTCGTTTCGGTGATCACCAAATGGTCCAGCACTTCCACTTTTATCAGTTTGCCCACTTTTAGCATATGGTCGGTAAAGGTAATATCGGCATCGGTAACCTCGTGCGTGCCGCTGGGGTGGTTGTGCACCAAGATCAGCTTGCTGGCCAGTTTGTAGATCGCCATCCTAAACACATCGGGCGGGTCGGCGTTCACCCGGTTGCTGGCCCCCAGGCCAATGAGCTCCACGAACAATATTTTGTTGTTGTGGTTGAGGCCCACCACCCAAAAATGCTCTTGGTTGCGGCGTATCTTGTTCTCGCGCAGCAAAACCTGTTGCATGATCGCATATATGTCCGCGGAGTTGAGCACTTTGATCTTTTGTTCTTGGGTAAGCCGTACGTTCATGGTAGGTGTTTCTAGTTTTTGGGTTTGGGAAAGGTAGTCCATGCCCGTGAGAAAAACAAAAATGCCGTTTGGGCATAAAAAAACTGCCCCAAACGTGGTTCGCAGGGCCAATAAGGATATGACAGATATTCAGCATACACGAAACCGTATAGCTTAGCTATTGCTTTTTACCGAAAAAACGAATTACCGACCCGGTACCGATATGGCCTTCGCCCTCATTGAGCGCTACCGTTGTTTTTTTGAGTTCCAGAATTTCGAAATCAGTAAAACTGGTTTCCAGCTCTTCCAAGGAAAACAGGTAATCCACATTGTTTGGTCCTCCCACGCTAGGATTTTGCTGCTTGTAAGCGAGATGGTCTTTACTAAATGCCTCAAAAATTAGGTGCCCGCCCTTCTTTAAGTAACTGCTCAACATTCTAAGATATTCAGGGCGAATGGTGGGAGGGAAGTGGGCATAGACCAACGCCAGCGCATCGAATTCCTCCTCCTTAAAACCTAAATCTGGTAAATCGCCCAATTTATAATCTATGGAAACCTTTTTATCCTCCGCTAATTTCAAGGCTTTTTGTTGACCTGCCTCGCTGATATCAAAAGCGGACACCTTCCAGCCCAATTGTGCGGCGTACACAGCATTTCTGCCTTCTCCCTCGGCGGCAAAAAGAATGGAGCCCGCGGGAATGTGCTGAAGTTTATCCTTTAAATAGTTATTAGGCTCTGTACCGTAGGCATATTCCGTTTGTCCAAACTTGGTGTTCCACATATTGAGCCAATCGCTTGCCATATACTTTCAGATTAATTTATTTTTTCAGTTGTTGTAATCGATGGAGGGCATTTTGACTTTGAGGATTTAATTTTAAGGATTTTTCAAAATTCTCGACAGCCTTTGCTTTATCGCCCATAAATAAATATCCTTCTGCCAAACTATCATAAAGGTTTGAAGAATTTGGATAAAGTTTTGTTGCCAATAAAAATACGTTTATTCCTTGTAAAGATGTTTCTGGATTAAAAACAAGTTGTAACCCTAGAACGTTTAGATTGCCCTCTGGAATTTCTAACGAAGGATGCTTCTCTGCAATTGAATCATAGAGTTGTACCAAGTTCTCATAATTTTGATTTAATGCCAACTGATTAAAATCTTGAAACGCGAACACTTGTTTTTGTGGTTGTTTGATTTTCTGAGTGATCAATTTTTTTCCAACTCCATTGTTTTCTGGGCTATTTTCCATAAACCCCAATGCTTTTTTATCCTTATTCAAAGTAGCTTCCAAAAAATTCAATGTGTACATCGCAGCCCATTTGTAAGATTCCATAATTTCAGAATCGCTTTTATCTTGTCTTTTGTCCCTATCTGCAAAAAGGATCCCCAATGTGCTAAAGTAGCTATGGGTTAAGTTATGAAACCTTAATCGATGAACCTTGCTGTTTACTATGCTATCGTATAATTGAAACACAGTATTGAGTTCGGAATCAACCTTATCTTCCTTTAAAACTGTTTCGGGGATTTCCTTCTGGGCCATATGGGCATATGGAACGTCTATTTTTTCAGCATCAAAAAATGGGGATTGTTCTAGCGATTCATATTGATATCTTTCTGTACCGTCAAGGCTAACAATTGCTTTTATATTGTCGTTACGATTTTGCACTATGATATTTGATAACCCCCCAAAGCTGAAGCCCATTAGGGCTATCTTTTCATAATCTACAAAAGAAAGTTTCCCAGCCTCCTTGATTAAAAACTCCGTATCCCTGGCCTGTGTTTCAATTTCCTTGGCATTATTGCTGCTGAACCAACGGGTTTCCGTTCCTCTACTTGGACTTGATATGACCACAAAGCCGTGGCTTGCCAAATATTCACAGAGAGCAAAGTTCTCGATGGAAGATGCTTGGAAACTGGGTCTGTAAATGACTGTTGGAAATTTTCCTTTTACAAATTCCACGTTGGCATAAGCCGTCGTTTTTTCCGTAAGGAGTCTTTGATTAGCAGGCGTATTTTGGTAATAAAACCAATTCAATATTTGATCATTGGGCAGATGCTCCCATTCTTCTTCCTCTTTTAAAATTTCAAGATAATCCAAGACCGTCAACGGTTCCGCATCATCCACATTCTGTTCAGTGGGATACCATATACTTACCAGAATCGGTCTTTCAATTTTTTTATTGGTATAGTCAAAAACTCTACTATAAGTTCTTGTACTATCATAGGAAGTATAATGCTGAAAACCCACTTTGAATTTTCCATTATCAAGGTCAATTTCATCAAGAGAGGTCTGAGAAACTATTGAATTGGTTTGAAGGAATATTAAAAATAGTAGGATTGTCAATCTCATGATAAATCGGTTAGTGTTCACTTTCAAAGATGGCATTGTTGAACTATTGTTACAGTATCAATTGTCTATAAACAGGTTAGTGGTGATTTTCATAGATTAATATGAAAGTTGAAAAAAATAAAACTACCTCCAAGGTTTAGCACGCATTAACCTGTTGTCAATCATTAATTTAATCAAATTATTATTCTTTTAGTGGTGTCGGAAGGAACAATTCAAAACGACAATAATCCAGAAATTCCGTTATTTGTATTTCAATAAAAGCTACAACTATGGAATCACCCAACTGGCAGACCGCCATGGAATTCGAAGATATTACCTATAAAAAATGTAATGGCGTGGCACGTATTGCCTTTAACCGTCCGGATATAAGGAATGCGTTCCGACCCAAGACCACCAGCGAGCTGTATAAAGCTTTTTATGATGCGCAAGAAGACACCTCCATTGGAGTGGTGCTGCTTTCCGGTGAAGGACCATCGTCCAAGGACGGTAAGTGGGCCTTCTGTAGCGGGGGCGACCAAAAGGCCCGTGGACATAAAGGCTACGTGGGCGATGATGGTTACCATCGATTGAATATTTTAGAGGTGCAGCGTTTGATTCGTTTTATGCCCAAGGTGGTAATTGCCGTAGTGCCCGGATGGGCCGTTGGGGGAGGGCACAGCCTACATGTGGTGTGCGATATGACCCTTGCCAGCAAGGAACACGCTATTTTTAAACAAACTGATGCCGACGTTACCAGTTTTGATGGCGGCTACGGCTCCGCATATCTCGCCAAAATGGTAGGTCAGAAAAAGGCCCGCGAGATTTTCTTTCTAGGACGTAATTATTCTGCACAAGAAGCGTATGAAATGGGTATGGTAAACGCTGTCATCCCTCATGATGAATTGGAGGATACTGCATACCAGTGGGCCCAGGAAGTCTTGGCCAAATCACCGACATCCATAAAAATGCTGAAATTCGCCATGAACCTTACCGATGATGGCATGGTCGGACAACAGGTGTTTGCAGGCGAAGCTACACGATTGGCCTACATGACGGACGAAGCAAAAGAAGGTAGAAACGCATTTTTGGAAAAGCGTAAACCCGATTTTGGCAAGGACAAGTGGATTCCGTAAGTCAATTTACAGCTGCAATAAACAATTTACAATTACCCATTGTCATTCTAAAGGAGAGCAGCGACTGAAGAAACTGAATTGAATTAGTGCTACCCTTCGACTACGCTCAGGGTCCAGCGATACAATCAATTCAGGATGGCCTCAAATAGAAAAGAGCCTTGCCGTTATGGTCAAGACTCTTTTACGAGAACACTATATGAAAATGAAAAAATTACTTTCGCTTTTTATTACATAGTAAAACTACTACGAGAGTTCTTGTAAACGAAATTATTGTTGTGAAGTATCCTTTACCTGTTGTCATCTTTATATTTTATGTGATTCTGGGTTTGAGAACATGGATTTCTCGACTGTGCTCGAAATGACAAGAAATGAAGAACTGTAGTTGTTTCATCGAGCACAATCGAGATGCGTTTTGATTAATTAAGGATGGCCCCAAATAGAAAAGAGCCTTGCCATTATGGTCAAGACTCTTTTACGAGAACACTATATGAAAATGAAAAAATTACTTTCGTTTTTTATTACATAGTAAAACTACTACGAGAGTTCCCGTAAACGAAATTATTGTTGTGAAGTGTCTTGATTCTGTGGTTTTTCAAGTATTTTGATATATCTCATCGATTTACGGTACCGCTTTTACGATGTTCGACAGTACTCCGTTCACATCAAAATACGGTTCCTCGGCCAAACCTGTACGCACAACCACCAAGTCTTTGGAGGGAATCATGAACACATGTTGACCTTCAAAACCATTGCAAGAAAACATATCCCTGGGCACATCCGGATATTTCCCTTCTGCATTCAACCAAAAATGAGCACCGTAAGTACCGTTGGAATTTACAGTTGGAGTTGTAATGTAATCAATCCAAGAAGCATCAAACAGTTGTTTCCCGTTCCAATTCCCCTTATCCAGGTGCAATTGTCCAAAACGTGCCCAATCCCGTGTACTCGCCCATGCGTAGGAGGAGCCCACATAATTCCCTGCAATATCAGCTTCCATAACCATGGAATACATCCCTATTTTATCGATTAAAGCGGAGTAGGGGAAGTCCAAATACTCTTGATGGCTCCTAAATTGCTGCTTTAGTATTCCCGAAAGCAAATTTGTGGTCCCTGAAGAGTAGTTCCATATTTCCGTTGGTTTTGCTATCGCTTTTTTGTCACGTTGGGCCTGGGTCATATCACTGTCCAAAAACAGCATTCGAGTAACATCCGATATTCCGGTATAATCCTCGTCCCACGCTAATCCGCTTTGCATGCGGAGTAAATGATCTAGGGTAATGTTCTTTCGCTCATCATCCTTCCATTCAGGAATGGGAGCGGGCCAATCCATTTCCAACTTTCCTTGGTGTTCCAAAATTCCATAGCAAGTGGCCAACACACTTTTGGTCATGGACCATCCCAAAATAGGCGTATCCTTATCGAACCCATCAATATATTTTTCGGCGATCAAATGTCCTTTGTACAGAATTAGAAAGGTTCGTGTTTTTTGAGTTTCAGGCTCGGCGAAGGCCATGGCGATGGCCTTGTTGATTTGATCCATATCCACATCAGCCAATACGGTATCCAATGGAGCCGCTTGTCCATACGGGTAAGGAATGGTGTCGACAGGTTGGTTTCTTTGAGGTTTTATTGTTAACGCTTTGGGGTCGTAATCATCATTGATCAAAACGGCTCCAAGACCATCACGATAAACTGCGGTACGCTCCATCATCCCATAAACGGTTGAAGATGCGGATTGCTCACTCTCATTAATCTCAGTAGATGCTATTTCAATTAAGGGAGCACTATTGTCATATTGATTCATACTGGCAGCGGAACGATGCGCCAAGAAAACACCAGATGCCACATTTTTTGCAGCATAACCGGAGATAATGTTCAATTTGGGATAATTTAGGTAAACGACAACCCCTATGATTACGACAAGGAGCAGCAAAACACGTTTAAGTAGTTTCATGATATAGGATGTATTTGTAACTTTCTGCTTCTAAATATAAACATTTAACCTATGTCCAACATTGGATTGATCATTGAAGAGCGTAGTAGGGATATTGGCGATTTTTTGGTAGGAAGATTGATTCCTTTCCGCAAGAAGCGTATGATCGGCCCTTTTATTTTTATCGACCATATGGGGCCTACAAAATTAGGACCTGAAAAGTATATGGACGTGGACCAGCATCCGCACATGGGTCTTTCCACTTTGACATTTATGTTGGAAGGTGAGATCAACCACGAAGATAGCCTTGGGACCCATCAACGTATTAAACCCGGTTCCGTTAACTGGATGACGGCAGGGAAGGGGGTCACCCATACCGAGAGAACACCACAAGATTTGCGCAACGGCAATACGTTTACAGCGCATGGTTATCAAATTTGGGTAGCATTGCCAAAAGAATTGGAGGACATGGAACCTCAATTCCATCATATTGATGGCGAAGACATTCCCAAATGGACCGATGGCAGTACGGAATTTAAATTAGTTGCGGGCGAAGGTTACGGAAAAAAATCCCCGGTACCCGTGCATTCCAATCTTTTTATGGTAGAAGTAATGGCAAAGGAAGCGTATTCCTTGAATGTAAACGGTAACCTAAAAGGTGAAATTGGTATTTGTATCGTCGAAGGCGGCATTGAAGCCTGCGGAGAAACGGTTGGCGAAGGAAATATTCTGGTGTCAAAAGTAGAAGATACCTGCAACATAAAACTAAAACCAAATACACATTTAATGTTGTTCGGGGGCGAACCTTTTCCAGAGGAACGCTATATTTATTGGAATTTTGTTTCTTCCAGTAAGGAAAAACTGGAACAAGCAAAAAAAGCATGGGCCGATAAAACCTTTCCCATGATGGAAAACGACAACACCTATGTGCCATTACCCAACTAAAGATAAACCAACTCGCTTAAATTTTAAGACAGAACCGACCAATGCCGAACAGACCAAGTATTACCCCACTACTTTTATTACTTTTAATTTTTATTTCTTCCTGTAAAAAAGAAACACCAAAATCCCCGGAGGCTGAGCTCTATACAAAATACTGCGCCAGTTGCCACTTAGCTCCTAAATTGGACGAACTGCCCAAAGAAATATGGAAAAAGTCAGTGCTTCCAGCCATGCTGGAGCGTATGGAAGTAGAAGGGATCAATGAAGGTGCAAATGCTGGAGCACCAGGCTTTAGACCAAAACTCACCTTTGAAGAATGGGTGCAGATTCAGACCTACGTACTATCCAATGCGCCCGAACATTTGGAAGCGATAGATGTACCCAAGGCAGATACCTTGAACCAATTTGTGGCCAAGCCATATGCCGTTGATGAACAAAATGGTGGTATGATCACTTATTTGGAATTTCTTGAGGATAATAACCAAGTCCACTACGGAGATCTCACCGGAACTTTAGGGTCTTTTAATTTTGACCAAGAAGCCTCTGAACAAATCTATCAAGGCAAGACACCTATAACTTGGTACAGTAAAAAAGATTCCATGGAAATTATCAGTGAGGTAGGAATCATCCGTCCATCCGAATTGGAAAAAGGAAAAATACTTCGCAAAATTGGAACGGATACCTTAGCTGTGGATCAAAGTTTTCATAGGCCCGTCCATACTTTATTGGAAGATTTGAACGGTGACGGCAAAAATGAAATCGTCGTGAGCGAGTTCGGCAATGAATCCGGTCGGTTGTCACTTTTGATCGAGAACGAATCTGGAGGGTATGACAAAAAAGTATTGCTCAACCTCCCTGGTGCCATACGTACTGTGGCAAAGGACATGAACAATGATGGCAAACTCGATATTGTAGCCTTAATGACCCAAAGTAACGAGAGCATTACGGTTTTCCATCAGACTGAAGATTTAGTGTTTGAAGCTAAAAAACTTTTGGAGTTTAGTCCTTTGTTCGGAACAAGTTGGTTCGAAATAGTAGATTATAATGGGGATGGACTGGACGATATCATAACAGTTCAAGGGGATAATGCGGATATTTCGTATGTTCACAAACCCTACCATGGAATGCGAATCTACCTTAACAAGGGAGGCAACGAGTACGCTGAGTCCTATTTTTACCCAATGTACGGCGCTACAAGAGTGCTTTCTAGGGATTTTGACCAAGACGGTGACATAGATTTTGCCCTGATCAGTACATTTCCCAATTATATGGAGTTTCCAGAACGCTCCTTCGTGTATTTGGAAAACAAGGACTCGGATGCGTATGAGTTTTCTACAAAAATATTGGAAGACCCCGCTTTGGCGCGTTGGTTTTTGATGGATGCTTCGGACATTGATGATGACGGTGACCTGGATATTGTACTTAGTTCATTGACCTTGGGCTTCACGCCGGTTCCCGATGTGTTGTCCGATCGATGGAACAACACCAATGTGGACATTATGCTCTTGGAAAATTTATTGCATTGAAAAACTGTGTTTTCATACTGATCATTATTCTGGCGGGATGTTCATCAAAAGAAGATGAAACAAAGCCCAAAAAAAAATATGATTGGTACGGACATGAAGTCACGGCTTCTGCCTATAACTCCGTATTTTGGCAAACGGATAGTATCAACCCTTCCGTTGCGGCTTGGGGAGATACCTTAAAACCTGGCATGAAAGTCATCGCAGTATCCAGGGACCTGATCAAAAAAGGATTTACACACAATACCATGGTTAAAATTGATACGTTCCCAGATACCTTTTACGTGAAGGACAAAATGCATTGGCGTTGGCGAAACCGCATTGATATTTACATGGGAAAAGATGTAAAAAAAGCTAGGGAATGGGGCAGAAAAAAACTGATCATTTGCTACGCCGTTCCCATTGATTCTATAAATACTCCGAATGAAAAAGACTAGTTTAATTGTATGGGCCTTGGCCTTGGGAGCATGTTCCATCCAAAAGGAGATTGTGGATATTCCCATTATTTTTGATGAACAACGCGTGGAACTGACCAAAGAATACTTGTTGAACAGGTACGAGTTAAAGCAGGACACCCCGGAAATCACGCCTAAAATGGTAGTGCTACATTGGACGGCTATTCCATCCTTAAAAAAATCGTTCGAAGCTTTCAACCGGTCTACCTTACCCAACTGGCGCCCCGATTTGGTAAACGTGAGCGGACTAAATGTAAGCTCCCATTTTTTGGTGGACCAAGATGGGACCATTTACCGATTGATGCCGGAAACCACCATGGCAAGGCACACTATTGGATTGAACCATTGTGCCATAGGAATAGAGAATGTTGGAGGTACAGAAGGATTGCCATTGACCAAAAAACAGTTGCGCTCCAATATTTATCTGGTGAACTATTTAGCATCAAAATATGACATTGATTATGTAATCGGTCACCAAGAATACACGCTTTTTGAAGGACATCCACTTTGGTTGGAAGTTGATGATGGTTATCGTACCGAAAAGACAGATCCAGGAATGGATTTTGTTGAAAAGGTTCGAAATGCCACTAAAAAATTTAACTTTAAACCTGTTCCAACAAAAAAATAATGATAAAGCAACTTTTTCTTTCGGCTGTCTTCCTTCTAGTTTGTAATGTGCAGGCTCAGGACGAACTTACCTCCAAGCTATACGAAACATATGATGATTACAAAGAATCGAGCATCGGGAAACGGAGGATAAAACACGCCGACATTCAACCCTTGATCGAAAAATTCAAGGCGAACCCTAAATTTGAAGTCCAAAAAGTAGGAGAGTCCATTCAAGGGCGGGATTTACACTTGGTAAGCATTGGTTCCGGGGACAGCAATATATTTTTATGGTCCCAAATGCACGGTGACGAGCCCACGGCCACCCAAGCTATTTTTGACATCCTTAATTTTTTGGATGCCCCTGAATTCAAGGAAGAGAAGGAAGCAATCCTATCCAAGTTAAAACTTCACTTTTTACCAATGCTCAACCCAGATGGCGCCGAAGTATTTACGAGAAGAAATGCCTTGGGAATCGATATCAATCGGGATGCTCTGCGGTTACAGTCGCCCGAAGGGCAAACGTTGAAGCGTCTCCGAGATAGTTTGGATGCCGATTTTGGTTTTAACCTTCATGATCAGAGCAAGTACTACAATGCGGAACGGACCGATAAGCCGGCGACTATTTCCTATCTCGCCACAGCGTATAATTACGAGAAGGACATCAACGATGTTAGGGCCAATGCCATGAAAGTGATTGTTTTTATGGATAAGATCATTCAAAATTATGCGCCGGGGCAAGTTGGAAGATACAGCGATGATTTTGAGCCACGTGCCTTCGGTGACAACATTGCCAAATGGGGCACTAGCCTTATTTTAATCGAATCCGGAGGTTATCCCGGCGACCCAGAGAAACAAGAAATCCGTAAGCTTAACTACGTTTCCATTCTTTCGGCCTTGTACACTATTGCCAACCAATCGTACAAGGGTATTCCCATTGAGGATTACGAAAAAATTCCCCACAACAATCGTATGTTGTTCGATTTGAAGATAGAGAACGTTACCTATGAGCTTTTGGGCAATGACTATATTATTGATTTGGGGATAATTAACTACGAGGTAGATTTAAAAGACCACAACGAGTTCTATTACAAAAGTTCGGTTGCCGACCAAGGAGATTTATCAACTTATTACGCCTACAAAACCTTTGATGCGGAAGGTTATACCATTGTTCAGCCTAAGGTGGCCAAGGTGGCACGAATCGATAATCCCATGCAGTTGTTGCAGGATGGTGTGGCCTATGTAAAAACGGAGAAGCCGGAAAAAAGCACTTTTGTACACTTTCCGTTGATATTGGTAGATGAGAAATTTGAATTAAAAAGTTTTAGCATGCAACCGGGAGCAAACCCGACATTCTTTCTAAAGAAAGATGGAAAGTTGACCCATGCCGTGGTCAATGGATTTTTGATAGACCTTTCCAAGCCTTTGGAACAACAGAATACAGGAAACGGCCTGATTAACGGCAAATAGATTTTAGAAATAGTAAATAACCCTTTTAGCACATAAAAATGAAGAAACAGATTTTAGTAGGATTATGCCTGTTGGCAGCACAATTGACTTTTGCACAAGAGTCCATTACTCTTTTTAACGGTGAAAACCTCGATGGTTGGATCAATCATGGAGAAGAAAAGTGGTTTGTGGAAGATGGAGAGCTCATCTGCGAAAGCGGTCCTAAGGGTGAATATGGCTATTTGTCCACAGACAAATTCTACAAGGATTTTGAGTTGACCTTGGAGTTTAAACAAGAGGCAGACGGTAACAGTGGTGTTTTTATCCGTTCCACTTTTGAAGGTACCAAAGTAACCGGTTGGCAAGTAGAGGTTGCCCCTCCAGGAAAAGATACTGGTGGAATCTACGAATCTTACGGTCGTGGTTGGTTGATAAAGCCCGACCCAGAAAAAGACAAAGCCCTAAAAATGGGGGAGTGGAACACCATGAAAATCCGTGTGGAAGGTCCCGAGGTAACTTCTTGGCTCAATGGAGTTGAAATGGTTCATCTGGAAGATGAAAAAATTGGAGAGGGCGAAGGTGCCATCGCATTACAGATCCATGATGGAGGTGGTATTCGCGTAAAATGGCGAAACATAGAACTTATCCCCTTGGATTAAGAAAAAAGAAAAGCCCGATTGCTATAATCGGGCTTTTTTTATATGAATGCTGAATTCTTAATTCTTTAATGGGGTCACTTCAAAAGCTCTATACTCAATAGGTCCGTGATCTCCCTGAATCATGAATGGGCCAGGCTCACCTTCTTTACTGTCCAAAGCTCCTCCTGTAATCCCGGGAATAGTGGCATCGGAAATAACGGTTTTCCCGTTAAGCGTTACCGTTACCCTTCGTCCTATCAAGGTAATATCGTATGTCTGCCATTCACCTGCTGGTTTGGACGCATTCTGATTGGGTTCCAAAAAGCCGTAAACACCGCCCAAATAGATATCGGCAGGTTCCAAACCTTCACTATCCACAATTTGAACTTCGTAGCGACCGCGCAAATAAACCCCGCTATTGCTACCTTCTGGGTAACGGAATTCTACATGTAGTTTAAAGTCTTGGAATTTTTCATCAGTAATTAAATTGGAACCTGATTCTGGACTAGTTAAAATACCATCCTTTATCACCCATTGGTTCTTTTCGCCATCTACATGCCAGCCCGTAAGATCCTTTCCGTTGAACACCTCAATAGTTTTTCCCCATTTTGGATTTTCGGTATAAGCCAGTTCAGGTGCCTTAACTCCGGTCCAATTGATGATGGAACCATCGGTGTAGATCATTGTACCTTTCAATTCTTCACCATCCAATTCACCATGGAAAATCATATCGCTGCCTTTTGGTTCCCACTGATTGGGGATACTAAAAGTGAATTTGTTTTCTCCATAGGTTTCCACTTCGGCAATGGGTCGTGCGCTACCAAAAGCAAACACAAAACGCCCCAATAAAGTAGCGTTTCCGGAGTGTCTAATTTCCAACCAAGAAGGGGAGGTCTTGCCCATAAAATCCGTTTCCAAATCCCACCGTCCCTCTAACGGACTGATGTGTTGGGCATAAAGACTACTCGCAAAACCTAAGAATAGGGTGCAAATGAAGGTGTAAATCGTTTTTCTAGGGTTAATCATAGTTATGTTCAGTTTATTGCTGAACAAGATACGTATAATCCTAAAATTAGCTGTTCAGGCAAGTCAGCTGATTTACTCGCAACCTCCCGTAAAGCCTTTAGCGCTGAATCTGGTCTGTACAGCTCCCTGTAAGCCATTGTGGGTAAGCTGAATAACCAAGTTGCTTTCGCCACTACCATCACGTTTTGGTGTACAATATTCGAACAGATAATAGCTTCCAGCTTGTTCCTCTACGCGTTCGGATATATCGTTAAAAGTGTTTTCCAACTCTTCGGAGTTGCTGGCGAACACACTGGCTGTTTTCCCGATTTGCTCTAAAACTTCGGTGTCGATTTCGGCACCAAGTCCAATAGAGAAGAAAGAAATGTTTCTATCCGCTTCCTCTACGGCACGAAGGGCGTCGGACTCCCTATAACGAGAGGCTTGGTCGGTACCATCGGTGAATAATACCACGGAAGCAGCGTTGATCACATCAGAATTTTCATCCAGTAAATCCTCGGCAATGTTTGTTGATTTGATTACCGCACCATACAAATCTGTTGATGGGTCACTGCTGATGTCCGTTGTGATTCCGTCCACAGAAGCGATTAGTTCTTCAACAGAAAACGTCAATGGGTTCAATAGGTGAAGTTCATCCTCTCCATCAAACCAATAAATGGCCATTCTGAAGGATTCTGAACCAGACGCGGGCATTACATTATTGATAAAACTTGTGGTAGCTACTTTTAATTCATCCAGACTACTTTCCAAAACACTGTTGCTCAAATCCAATACCAAGAGGGTATTGTTGTTGAACACCTGTGAATTAGGGGAAATCCGTGCGAAGGACTCCGATGATGATATGGAGTTAAAACAATCATCGTTCCTACCTTGTTCATAAATCGAGAATTGGTCAGCGGATAGACCCGAAATAGGATTGCCCATAAGGTCGGACACTCTAAAAAGAACAGAGACCTTACCGGGTTGGGTGGTATATTCATCCTGAATGGACAATAGAATCTCATTTTCATCAAAACCTAGGCAATCATCCGGCTCTTCTCCAAGACCAAGCTCCCTGTCATCAATGTCAAAACTCACATCGTCGTCAGCATTTCCACAAGAGAATAAAATAAGTCCAAGGGATATAAGGAAAGTAAATCGAAGTATATTTTTCATTTTCATATAAGTTAAGGTTCTGCATGCAAAACGCCGAATTTAAAGGAAAAGTATGTATGACGGCCAGAATTAAATTAAAGAAAAGTTAAAAGAAATTCCTGCTTGTTAAAATGACAGGCGTTCGGGCAATTTTTAATATTTTCACCTTTTAATATAACC
Source organism: Flagellimonas abyssi (assembly GCF_019457905.1). Lineage (GTDB taxonomy): Bacteria > Bacteroidota > Bacteroidia > Flavobacteriales > Flavobacteriaceae > Flagellimonas > Flagellimonas abyssi. Next base: position 164,606 of record NZ_JAHZSV010000001.1, read on the forward strand.
TACCAGCCTATCTAACCAAGATTCAAAACAAACAATAACGCTAATAGGTTGATATTATGACTATACTATTGTTCGGGGCTACCAAAGATATTATTGGAACTCCAACGTTGTCCGTGCCCACGGCAAGCTTGTCCGGAAAAAAAATACCCAATACTGTAGGTGAACTCAAAAAATTTTTGGAAAATACGTATCCAGAACTCAAATCCATACCGCAGGTGACCGTTGCCGTGAATCAAAATTACGCATCGGATGGTGACAAAATCAATTCGTATGACGAAATTGCACTGATACCGCCACCGCAGGTATGATAGTTAAAACAAAATCTTGAATCCAGAAGACAGCACCAAAACCGCAAACCATGCGCCCCAATTATTTGGGCTGGTGCTGTCCGGCGGCAAAAGTTCAAGAATGGGCAAGGACAAGGGACTTGTAAATTATCATGGAACTCCTCAGCGGGAATATTTGTACTTCCTGTTAAAAAAGGTCTGCGATAGTGTTTTTCTGAGTATACGACAAGAACAGTTACCAGAAACTCCAACAAGCTTTAAGACCGTTGTGGACCAAGATAAATACAACGGTCCCTTTAATGGTATAATGAGCGCTTTTGACGCCCACCCAAATGTTGGATGGTTGGTGATTGCCTGTGATTTACCGTTCATGGACCTACCGTCGTTACAGCAATTGATAGGGAAAAGAAACTCTGAAAAATCTGCAACCGCCTTTAAAAACCCCGATACGGGCAATCCTGAACCCCTGTGCTGTATTTGGGAACCGAAAGGATTGAAGGAAGCTCTTGATTTTCTAAAGAATTCCGATTATCCAAGCCCAAAACAATTTCTAATGGATGCTGGGATTTTACTTGTTCAGCCTAAAAATAAGCAAGTGTTGTTCAATGCCAACTCATTGTCGGACTATAAATTTGTAAAAAGTAAGCTAAAGGAGCAGGAGGGAGGTTAGTTTTTTGGAAATGCCCTTTTATGATTGTCCAGATCTAAGGTTTCAAAATCTTGGAAAGTTCCACAAGAAATCTGTCTTTTCACCAGTGATTTGGATTTCTTCCTTTTTGTGCGTGATTCTATTTCTTTGTTCAAGTAATTCATGGTGAATTATTTTACCTAAAAACGAAATTAGAATTATTTTAGTATGACAATCAGAAGATTAACCATTTTTAACATTGATTTGCGCTTCAATATGTTCCAAAATGGACATCCAGTGCATCCGTAATATCAATGCAGCGGTTGGAACATTATCCTCTTGTATGGCATCTACCACGGAACGCGTCTGTGTACTTAGTTTTTTGAAGAATCCATGATCTTTAATAAAATCGTGTTCATAAAAATGAAGCCGAACTTTCAGGTCCTTTAAAATTTGTAAGAGCACTTTATTTGGGCAATGCTGTACCAAATGGTTGTGAAAATTGAATCTGGCCCGTAATCCTTCTGGAATGGTTGTAGTTGCTTCAAGTTCGGACTGCATTCTGGCCAAAGCATCCATTTCATCAGGTTCAAACTTTGAATTCTCCAAGGCCATCACTTCCAATTGGGCCACAATTTCAATTAAGTTCTTGACTTCTTGTTTGGAAAGCTTGGCTATGACAAAACCACGATTGGGCACCGCTTGTATCACCTGGGCTTGCTCCAATTGGGTCAAAGCTTCACGAATGGGCGTTACACTAATGCCCGTTGCCCGGGAGAGAGCGGCCAAATTAATCGTCTTGCCCTCTTGTAATTCCCCATTTTGAATCTGCTGCAATAAATGTTCTTTGATCTCATCTCTTAAAGCCGATAACTTAGCCATACGCAAAAGGTTAGTGTTTCTTAGGGCGGCAAGTCAACACTATTGTTTTTCATAGATATAGGATGACACTCCTGGCAATTCTTCATCTTTGTTCCAAATGAGCTGGCCTCCCATCAATTCAAAATTGCTGTTCAATATACTGCTTCCTTGAAAAGCTACATTGGAACCATCGCTTGCCCAGGCACCTGTAGCAAGATTGGTTCCGGTACAATCCACATAATACCTGTTATTGGTGATGGAATTGATGGTAAAACTAGATTGCTCAAACTGGTAGGTGGTATCTGCATTAAAAACTAGGCTCCCCGACACACAATCCTCTTCTTCCATCAAATTAGTAGATGCCTGGCCATCACCATCCACATCGACTTCGCTACTTAAATTAACCTCTACCAATACCCAAGTGCCTACAAGTTCTGCATTGGAAAATCCGGATTGACCATTGTCACCATCCTCACTGCAGGACATCATCAATACAAGTATAAATATCAATAAGATAGGTAATTTGATTTTTTCCATGGGATTGTTTTAGCTCGATGAAATTAAGACAATTTCAAGGAAATAGGTTCAATCCGCTCTGCATTTCATCGAATTGAAGAAGCTCCTTCACACTAAAAATGAACGTGTTTCGTTGTTCTACCAACACATCTATAACCAAATAACATGAAGAAATTTAATCTACGAAATTTAAGCATCGCCTTTTTGACCATTGCCTTTCTTGGCTTTCAATCGTGTAGCGAAGATGGGATGTCCGGTGATGGAGAAACCCTTTCACAAGCAGAATTACAGACTATTTTGAATACCGACGATATTGCCGGAGCTGTTGATACGGCCCTAGCGGAAATAATTGGCGGGGATTCGGACGAAAGTGCCACCGTTGGCAAGGAAGGTGAGTGCTATTCCACTGAATATACCGAAACAGGTTTTGTGGCAACTTTCAACAATTGTGTGCTCAATGGTACCGATAACATAAACGGAACCGTTACTGCCACCTACGAAGTAGGGAGCGAGATGACTACTTTTACCGCCACATACCAAGATTTTTATGTTGGGAACATCAAAGTAAATGGAACCAGGACATTTGAGATTTCCTCAAGTACAGAGCAAACCTCGGTTTCGTTCTCCATTATCAGCGATATGTCCATAGAAATGGAAGATGGCTCCGTTATTTCCGAAAACGGTACCAAAACATTTACCATTGCTTTTGGTGACAGCTTGGAGGGAACCATGATTTCCATCTCCGGAAGTTGGAACGTAGAAGCCGATGGAAACGTTTATGCCGTTGAAACTTTGGAAGACCTTCAAGGTAGCGCAGCTTGTGAGCATATGACCACCGGAACCATGGTGGTTTCCAAAAATGGATTGGCCGTTACCGTGGACTTTGGAAATGGTGAATGCGACGATGTGGCCACGCTTATTTATCCAAACGGGGCTACCGAAGAGATTTCCCTTTAAACACACTAAGCAACGTAATGAAAAAGCATCGGTAATCCCGATGCTTTTTTGTTTTATGGAAGATGCTGTTCCCAAGTTTGCCTATATTTAAAGAAACAATCAGTTTATGGTGAAGCAATTGGTAGCTGCTCAGAACGACTTTTTTGCCACACAGAAAACCAAGGATGTCAGCTTTAGAAAACAGTATCTCAAAAAACTGCAACAAGAGATCATAGATCAGGAAGATGCGATTTGTGATGCGCTGTATGCCGATTTTAAAAAACCAAAGTTTGAGAGTCTTGCCACCGAGACCCAATTTGCACTTTCGGAACTGAAGCATGCCATTAAAAACGTGGAATCCTGGAGCGAACCCGAGCGGGTTTCAGCTTCATGGTCCAATTTTCCATCCAAGGAATGGATCCAGCCCGAACCTTATGGCAACGTGCTCATTATTTCGCCTTGGAACTATCCGTTTATGCTGGCCATTTCCCCATTGATAGGTGCCTTGGCAGCCGGGAACACCGCCATACTAAAACCGTCCGAGTTCAGTACACATACTTCCAAAATATTGGCCCGGATTATCCGTAAAGTGTTTCCGCCCGAATATGTGACCGTGGTGGAGGGTGGAGTAGAGGTCTCCCAACAATTGCTGGCCGAAAAATGGGAATATATCTTTTTTACGGGCAGCACCAAAGTGGGCAAGATCGTCTATAAAAGTGCTGCGAAACACTTGACTCCCGTAACCTTGGAACTGAGCGGTAAAAACCCCTGTATTGTGGATGATACCGCCTCCATAAAATTGGCGGCCAAGCGCATTGCGTGGGGGAAATTTATCAATGCCGGGCAGACCTGTATTGCTCCCGATTACATTTTGGTGCACAAAAACGTGAAAGATGGACTAGTGAAGCACCTAAAACAGCATATCACGGATTTTTATGGGGAAAACATGGAAACTTCCCGCGATTTTGCCCGTATTGCTACCGACAAACACTACGAGGAGCTTAAAGCGATGCTCCAAGGGCAGCCCGTACTGTTTGGGGGCACTTTTACCGATAAAGACCGATATATAGCGCCCACTTTAGTGGATGAACCCGAACTGGACAGTACCATCATGCAAGGGGAAATATTTGGCCCCATCTTGCCCATTATCAGTTATACGGAGGAAAGCGAGCTGGACACCTATATTTCCAAGTACCCAAAATCGTTGGCGTTTTATGTGTTTTCGGAAAACAAAACGTTTCAAAAACGTTTGATGAACAGCTATTCCTTTGGTGGGGGCGCCATTAACGATACGGTGGTGCACATCAGCAACAAGGATTTGCCCTTTGGCGGCGTTGGGGCATCGGGGATAGGGGGATACCACGGAAAACATACGTTTGGGCTGTTCTCCCACCATAAATCCGTTGCCAAAAGAGGCACTTGGCTGGATGTACCCCTGCGTTACGCACCCTATTCGATTTCCATGGATTTGGTCAAAAAAATCAAACATTTGTTTTAAAGGGATGACAAACCATTAATTGTGGACGTTGATTTTTGACAAATTGATATTTTTTTGCCAAACAAACGTTAAATCACTGACCCATAGGTAGTTTGATGCTAACTTTAGAAGTGACCACAATAAATAAACGCCTATGGAACCTACACAGAAAAAATACCGCATTGCGGTATTGCTGGATATGTCCAAAAATTCCGCCTTTGTATTGACCAGTGCCTTGGAACTGGCCAAACAGATGGATGGAGCCGTAGAAGTGTTTCATGTGCAACCTTCGAAAGCAAGTCGGCAAGCCAATCCCAAATACGTAGCTACACAAACCGAAATCGAGGCATTGATCAACAAAATGGGAGCGGAGGAACAATTGCCCATCAGTTACAAAGTGAAGTATGGCCGCGTAAAGCATCGCGTGCGGGACTATTTGGCCCTACAAAAACCTGATATTTTGGTTTTGGGCAAGCGCAGGCCCAAATTGGGCATTTTTGGGGAAAGCATTACGGATTTTGTGATCAACCAAACTCAGAGCACCAACGTGCTGTTATTGGGCGAGGATGACAAATTTCACACGTTCAAGAACATTAACCTTGGATTTTTTGGAAACGAGCTCAAAGAATCGGATTTGGAAGTGATTATGGATTTGACCCGTAACAGCGACAAACCTGTGCGACATTTTGATATTTCGCAGGATCCATCGCAAAAACGGATATATCCTTGGCACAAAACGGTTTCGTACCAATTTCCCGAAGGTACCAACGCGATGGACGGATTGATACATTATGTATCCCGAACCCAAACACAGTTGTTGTGTGTGTCCAAAAAATCCGGTAAGCAGTTGCTGTTTAAAACAAGTCCCGTAAAAACGGTTATCCGAAAGGTAAAGGTGCCGTTATTGATTTTACCGAAATAAGGGATTGGGGGATGGTGTGGAGGGTTTTGAATTATTCTATTTTACATAATGTAAATTATAGTACAGTATTAATGTTATTTCTTGACAAAAGCCCGGTCTAACTCCTGATACATTTTTAAGGCTTTATCATTCTCTGTTTTAATATTATCATATAGTGAGCTTGCAATAACCCTTATGGCATGTTGTTCGGCCTCGTTTAGTTCTGGGTATTTAAATTCTCCCTTACTCATATGATTTTGAATTTTTTTCTTTCTATCGAAAAAAGAGTTCAATTCATCTTTTTCACGGCAAATTTGCTCTAAATGATCTTCCCAATTTAAATAATTACTGAATTCGTCCCTTCTACGTTTATTACATGCTTGACAAGCAGGAACAACATTTCCCGGATGATGTAATCCATATTGAGCTCTATTAAACATTATCAGATGTTCTATCTGAAGTTTGTTGGATTTACTTCCGCAATAAGCACATTTGCCTCCAAAAACTTCATCCTTAATTTTCTCAAAAATCTTTTTTGATTTTCCAGAACCCGTATTGAAACTTTTACCCCAATAATGTTCGCCAACTTTTGTGAGAAAAGCTCTAATTGCAGTATTAGCAGAATCTGAAGAAGTGTTATAAACAGCCATTATACTTTTGTCGATATTAATAACTCTCTAATATCCACATCAAGAATTTTAGCAATTTTTTTAAGATCTTTTAAATGTGGCTGGGATTTATTATTGCAAATTGAAGTAATTGTATTAGGATTTCGGTCAAGTTTAACCGCCAACTCCTTTTGGCTCATTCCCTTGATAACCAGCACTTCTTTTATTCTGTTTATTCGCTCAGACATAGTCTAAAGCTAGAAATAATCAAGGTTTAAGGCAACGCTGAATTTCAACGAATATAGTTTAAAATAATATTAATATTGTTGTAAACTATATTTATATGTGTTAAAACAATAAATATAATTTTTATTTTTACAAATAAAACTTATATTTATATAGTTATGACCAGTGTTTCCACCATAAATACAAATAGATTTATCCCAAAATGAGCTTAAAACCAAACAACCTACTCCCCCTACTCTCTTACTTTGAAGAATGTCACGAGGGAGATTTACTTTCCCTTACACAATGGTTGGATAAGGCCATTTATATGTTTCATTATCTTTCAACGGATATTTTTTCAGAAATTGAGCGCCAAAATGTTTGTCATGTACTCATGGAACTAAAGGAAGCTGTTTTGAAAATCCATGTTGAGCAAAACAATTGTGCTTAAAATCCACTCCATTTATTTTTATTGGCTGAACCTTATCTTTTACCAGTTAATCTGGCTTACTTTCCTTTTCGCATTTATAATTCTGAATGCTTGGAATCTTTAAAGTCTCTAATATTGCAATTAGTTTATCCCTCTGTGCGTCCCTTCTTTTTTTACCTTCATTAATTAGACCAATGACTGAGCTGGCTATTCCAGTAATTTCAGCAATTGTTATTGCGGCGGGCCAAAAGGCTTTGTTATTGTCGCAATTTTGATTTTGGAATTTTTTTAATTCATTTAAAGCATTTTTTAAGGAAGGATTGTTTGCAACGAAATCCGGGTTATTGATGCGACCAAATTCATTTAAAGCGTTTCTCGTTTTTAACTCAGACAAATTAGCCATATGCTTATTTATTATTTTATTGAATTTAATGGCAACTTGTTGGTACGACTCAATGAATTGTTTCTTGTCATTACAGTTGCAGTAATCTGTTAAAACTTTAGTTTCGATTTGCAAATTAACCTCGGTTAAGAGTTCCACCAGGTTATCTTTCTCTTGAGAATAGGATAACATGGAAACCATACCAAAAAGGAAAAATGTGAATTTAAATTTGCCAGCCATAATTTTATTTTTGAATTATTTATTTTTATTCAGTAAAATGTTTTGGTATTTAGAATACGAGTAACACCTGTAACAGGATATTTCACCGGCGCAGTAAGTAGAAGGATAAGTCAATGATTTTTGCAGATCAAAAAGATAGCTATTACCGTTGAAAACCCACCGTAGGAAATCCTTATAGATTCTAGGTTGTCCCTTATAATTACCGGTCCCTTACACCCATGCACGATACTTTGAATTACATTACAATTCCACCGCTTTATTCGCTATAGTGAGTAAATCTTTCATGGTAAACACACCGTTTGTCCCTAAAGTGGGCGACCAATCCCTATTATGTCCCAAATAAGATTCTTCATCCATTTCCAACAAGCCGATGAGAGTTTCTGCCACAATAGTACCACCCACAGGACCTAAACCTTCACCAGGTTTGCTGCCACCATTGTCAATCCTTCCAATCTCCTCTGCCTCGGCTAAAATGTAAAACCAGAGCGGTGTCCCATTGTCCAGATTAATGTTATATGCTTGCGATACATTTCGAATTAGGTTCTTTACATCATTGATTTCGCCTTCGTCGCGTTCCGTACAAGCGGCTACGGATTCCCCAGAAGGCAATAAAAAGCTTTGGCCCCTACGCAAATTTCTAGTCGCCAGCGATTTATCTGCGGGGTTGGTGGAATCGATAAAGGGGAGGTTGAGCAAAATGGCCGCGAGCTGGGTGTCCAATTTTTCTGCACGTTGGTAATTGCCGTCAAAATCGAACAAGGCCTCCCACTCCACTATTTGTTTTTGGTTCTTTATCTTTTCAAAGCCCCGTCCGAACTCACTGGAAAAGATACTGTGTACATCGCCTGATGGCTTCAACTTAAGTTTTTGGTTGATCATGGAATGTCCAAAACGATAGGCAGCCACTGAAAACTCCACAGGAATGAAGGCACTGTGGCATGGCTTGTAGAACTTTCGACCAGCGCCCAATATTTCACTTACCAATTTTGATCCGCACAATAGGGGCAAAAACTCGTTCACTACAACCCATTGATAGTGCCACGTTACAAGTTGCCGCGCTTCTTCATAAATCTCCACCGCTGCCTTATGGGGATCTGCATTCTTTAAGGCATCGTAATTTGCATTGTAAAACCGGATCATGGCCAATTGGAACTGTGAAATCACCCGGTTTTCATCGTTTCTTGGGTCTCCGATAATGGCTGTTTCGGTGCCTGTTCGAGGCAGGTCATGTTTTTCCAGATTGGCAGCCTGACCTTGATTCTGGTTGGTTTTTCCTGTCAATAGATAAAGTCCCCTACCCTCAGGTTTATCGTACAAAAAAGGTTCATCCTCTGGACCTCCACCAAAAATACAGTCCAAATCCAACGTAGCGCTACGGGTATTTTCAATTTCACTTGGATTATTGATACTGCTGAAATTGGTTTGGGTGTCAAAAGTAATATCGTGATCTACGAATTGACCAAAAAAGATCATACCCAAGGGTACATCAGAGGTCAATTCAGCATTGGTAGCATCCATAGGTCCCCCCGGGGCTCCCAATTTCGCCAGTTCTACCGGGTTGACATACAAAGGTGAAACTTCCCTAAACATACGCCCAAACCTACCGATGGATTCTTTCCCGTATGAATTGAATGTACATAACTGATTTTTTCCGTAAAAGCTGTGTCTTCCGTGATTGTTTTTCATGATTGTTTCTTTTTTAATTAGTATTGTTTTTAATTGGGGGGAAAATGGTTTCATGCCTTTAGGCAGACCTTCATCATTAAAAGGCAAAACATTTTAATGATGAAGGGAAATACTGTGCGCCCAATAAGATGAAAAAATAACGGGGGAAGTAACTTGTAGGAAGTCAATAACTTGGAGACCAACAAGATAACCCATATCTCCGAAAAATAATTACAGGAAATCCTTAAAAATTCTGGGGTTTTTACCCAGTTGAAATGCACTCCACTTTCCTCCTAGCTTGGGTTTTATATTGTGCACTGTCAAAACTCAACTCCCATTTCGCGAGAGGAGTACAGAACAACCTTAATCATGTTCCATTGTATGTGTTTTCTACACCATACGGACCAAATCATAAAATTTTTAACAAAAAACAAGGTGGATACGCACTTTTTGCTATTCTTTTTTCAAAGAAATCTCATTTTTACTAGGATTTCTGCAAAAAAAGGTTAACTTATATATACACAGAATGTTACACTAAAATAGATATATGAGGCAATTAAAGATTACCAAACAAATTACAAACAGGGATGCCAAATCATTGGAAAAGTATTTTCAAGAAATTTCCAAAATTGATTTGATAACAGCAGAAGAAGAAGTAGAATTGGCCAGAAGAATTCGCGAAGGTGATCAAGTTGCTCTCAATAAATTGGTAAATGCCAACCTGCGTTTTGTGGTGTCCACCGCAAAACAATACCAAGGCAGTGGCCTACGGCTTTCCGACTTGATCAATGAAGGGAATATTGGTTTGGTGAAAGCCGCCAAACGTTTTGATGAAACCAGGGGGTTTAAATTTATCTCCTACGCGGTTTGGTGGATCAGACAATCCATATTGCAGGCCATTTCACAAAACTCCCGTATGGTACGGTTGCCCCTAAATAAGATTGGGGAAATCAGTAAAATAAACAAAGTGTATTCCTCTTTGGAACAAATGCACCAAAGACCTCCGAGCGCGGCTGAAATAGCCAACGAGCTTGATACCACTTCCACGAAAGTGAAACTGGCCATGAAAAATTCGGGGAAACACTTGTCCATGGATGCGCCTTTTCAGGAGGGCGAATCCTCCAACCTCTACAATGTCGTGGCATCAAAGAACACCTCAAGCCCCGATGATAAAATGATCAAGGATTCCCTGAGCACGGATATCAGCCAAGCGTTAAAAACCCTCCCCGACCGCGAGAGCGAAGTCATCCGTTTGTATTATGGTCTGGGACAACGGGCCCCAAAAAGTCTGGGCGAAATAGGGGAACTGTTTGATATTACCCGGGAACGTGTACGTCAAATCAGGGAAAAAGCCATCCGAATGCTGAGAAAACGTTCGCACAATCAGGTTTTACAAGCCTATTTATAGTGAGCGGCACATAGTATATAAAAGCCAACCTTTTAGGTTTGCTTTTTTTGTTCTTAATTGCCAAGTGTTTTTTACGATAATTCCTCGGTAACCAGTTGGTTCTTGGATACACCGAGCTTTGCCAAATCTTGTTGTACCGACTTCATCATCGGTGGCGGTCCGCATAGGTAGAACTTCGCATCGGTATCGGTAATATGTTCTTTTAAGAATTCGGTATCCATAAATCCATGTGGAAACTTACTGCTGTGTTCATCAGAAAGAATATTGATAAAATCCTTGCCCAACCACCTATGAAATTCGGACTGCATAATGATATCCCTTTCACGCTGATTGGCAAATAGCAACTTATTGCCTTCCAACTGGTTTTGTTGGGCCAACTGCCTAAAAATCGCAATAAATGGGGTGACCCCTGCCCCACCGGCCAAAAATACGCCAGGGCCTTGATACGAAATGGCACCCCAGGCATCGTCCAGTAATAAATGGTCACCTTGTTCCAGTGTTTGCAACATATCGGTTACACCATCGTGATTGGGATATACCTTTATGGTAAACTGTAAAAAGCCATCATCCGGTAGTCCCGTAAAGGTAAACGGACGCTTTTTTTCCCGCCAACCTTCTTTATCCAACGCAACTTCGGTAGCCTGACCGGGCTCAAAACTGTAATCGGCAGGGCGCTGCGTCTGGATTCGTAGTACATTGTGGGTTATAAAACCTATTTCTTGAATTTTAACTTTGTGTGGCATGATGTGTTTTTAGTTGTTAAACAAAATATTTATGTCACTTCTGGACAGGTCCTTACCAAAAAAATAGGCCAACCTATAATGGCTGGCCCTTTATTCTTTTCAACTAAAATTTTAGGTTACTTTTTTAAGGAGACCTTTAGTTGAATATCCGTTTTTAATAATTTGGAGATAGGACAAACCTCTTTTGCCTTATGTGCAATTTGCTGAAATTGCTCGGCATCGATATCGGGAATGTCGCCTTCCAAATCTAAATTGATCAAGGTCACCTCCCCGTCTTCAAAAGTTACAGTACTTGCAATATCCAAACTTTCTGGGGTAAATCCGTCCTCTCCCAATAAAAAACTTAACTGCATCGCAAAACAACCTGCGTGTGCCGCACCCACCAACTCTTCCGGGTTGGTGCCTTTTTCTCCATCCTCGAAGCGCGTGTGGAACGAGTATGGTGTTTTGTCCAATACGCCACTTGCTGTGCTCAATGTTCCTTTTCCTTCTTTGCCAGACCCTTTCCACTGGGCCTGAGCTTTTCTTGTAAATTTCATGTGTTATCTTTTTAAAATTATTATAATCTAGTATTAGTTATGCTTCCTGTTGGGCGCTTGCCTTGGGGTAATCGGTATAGCCTTCTTTGCCCGGGGTATAAAAGGTATCTTTGTCCCATTCGGCCAGTTCTATATCGTTCTCAAGGCGCTCCACCAAATCTGGATTGGAGATGTATGGTTTCCCAAAGGCTACCAAATCAGCATTTCCCGAGGCAATGACCTCGTTACCCGAATCTTGGTCAAACCCGCCGTTGATCATTAGCGTACCATTGTACAGGGGCCTGAAATGTTTGGCAATTTCCGTTACCGCGTAGGGTATATCGGAAACATCGGTAAATGGTTCGGACAGATGGATGTAGGCCAAATTGTAATCGTTCAGTTTTTTGATGATATATTCAAATGTGGGAATGGTATCCTCATCCATCGTCATTCCAAATACCCCGTTGAGCGAAGGATTGAACCGCGCCCCGATTTTTTCCTCTGGGATGACTTCCTTCACGGCATCCAACACTTCAAAAAAGAAACGAGCTTTATTTTCGTGGCTTCCTCCGTATTCGTCGGTTCTTGTGTTGGAGGTCCCGTTAAAAAATTGATGGAAAAGATAACCGTTGGAAGAATGGATTTCTACTCCATCAAATCCTGCTGCCACAGCATTTTTGGCGGCATTCTTGAAGTCTTCCACCGTAGTTTTGATATCGTCTTTGGTGATTTCCTTCGGAGTTACGGTATCTTTAAAGCCATCTGGTGTGTAGGATTGCTCGTTGGGATTTATCGCCGATGGTGCCAGAGGCAGTTCCCCATCATGGAAAATCGGGTGGGACATTCTACCCACGTGCCATAACTGGATAAAGATCTTACCGCCTTTGTCGTGAACGCGCTTGGTCACCTTTTTCCAGCCCTCCACTTGGGCTTGGGTATGTATTCCAGGCGTATTGATGTATCCGACAGCTCGTTCCGAAACCTGAGACCCTTCGGTGATGATCAAACCTGCGGAAGCACGTTGTTCATAATACAGGCCATGGAGTTCGTCAGTCGGCTTTTTTTCGTCGTTGGCCGCCCTGCTTCGGGTCATAGGTGCCATTACGACACGGTTCTTCAAGGTAATGTTCTTGTTGTATGGTGTAAGTAAATGTTGCATATATCTGATTTTATTTATCAGAAAGATACAATGCGGAAAACCTAAAATGATTGACCTAAATCAATTAGGCTTTTTTTAACTCACGTAGTTTTTTACGGGCACGGCTAAGGCTTTCTGCGGAAACTCCCAAATAATTGGCTATTTGGTAGTTGGGAACGCGGCCATTAATATTTGGATAACTCTCACAGAATTCCAAATAACGTTCTTTAACACTTTTTCCCAAAGACGATAGAATGCGTTTACGTTGCGATATGAAAGCACTGGTGACCAATAGCCTAAAATAGCGTTCAAAAATGGGAGCTTCTTGAAATAGAATTTGTAGGTCATCTTGATTGATGGCCAATAAAGTGGAATCTTCCAAGGCTTCAATGTACAATTTGGATGGTACTCCGTTGTAGAATGCATCAAAATCTCCAAGCCACCAATTTTCTATGGCGAACTGAACAATATTCTTATTCCCTTTTTGGTCCAAATAATACGCACTCAAACATCCTTCCACCACAAAATACTCATGCTTTACATAGGTATTCGGCCGCAATACAAACTTTCCTTTGGCTACTGCCACCTCCCTAAGTTTTGAGGTGAACAAAAGCAAATCCTCCGGGCTTGCCTTTACTTGGTCATTAATATGTTGGATTAATGGTTGATGTATCATTCAGGTATAAAAAGTATAATAGGTGAGGCTTATGTTTAGAGATCTATATTTATATCGATCCCATATTTCTTCTAAAATAGGGATAGTAGATAAAACTTATATGTATAATCGTAAAATTGATTAATTGTAAATTAATGGCATGGCCATTTGATTATTGATATCTTAATATTATCAACTACATTCCCCAAACAATAACCCATAAAAAAACCACCCAAAGGGTGGCTTTTCCAATCTAGTATAAAAATCGTGTTTTTATAGTATCTCAACCACTTCAAGGTCGAACACCAAATCTTGGCCAGCCAACGGGTGGTTGGCATCTATGATAATATCTTCTTCTTCTACCTTGGCCACTCTAAACTGCTGTTCTTGCCCTTGGGCATTGGAGCCAACCAAGCCCATGCCCACTTCTGGTTTTAGGTCTTCCGGCAATTGTGTTTTAGAGATTTTTTGAAAAAGTGCCTCGTTTACCTCTCCATAGGCGTCTTGCTTATCTATGGTGATGGTTTTCTTTTCGTTAACGGCCATATCAATAAGACCTTTTTCAAAACCTGGTATAAGCTGACCCTGTCCTAATGCAACTTCCATAGGTTCGCGCTCCAAAGAACTGTCAAAAACCTGTCCGTTGGTCAATTTACCTGTGTAGTGCACCTTTACAGTGTCATTCTCTTTTACTGTACTCATAATTTTTGTTTATAGTTTTAAAATCAAAACGTTGCAAATATACAGGGTATAAAATGGTTCAACGAAAGAGTTGGCGCATACCTTTGGAAAAATTCGGTTTTTATCCAGGTTTGCTTGAATTTGTGCTAGAATTCTGCATAAACACGATGAAATTGCATAAAAAAGGCCCACAATGTAAACCAATGTGGACCTTAGTTTTTTTAAAACAAGCTATGCTTATTTCTTGCCGGTATTTACAAAACCTACTGGCATTAAAAGAATTTCTTTGGAGGCAATGTTGAGCCCTTCGGAGGTATCGCCTTCCTCTAAGGTGCTTAAATCAACACCCGGTGTTCCTCGTGGCAGATCGTACTGCTCCCCTACGCTAGCTGCCCCATAGCCCAGGTCTTTCATGGAACCGGCCGTAATCCTGCTCAATGGATTTTCACCCAAGTTCAAGAACCCGGTCATAAGCTCGTTGTTCAAAGTAGATTCTTGCCAATGGCCAAATGCCGTTCCGGGTCCATAAAGGCTTTCTATGGGCAGTTCCCCTGTTCCTCCTTCAGCATTCCAGAATACGTTCGCTTTATGTCCTGCAAAATATGGGGTGGTCTCGCCACCTAGCATCAAGGTCCTGTCAAATCCAAAATCAGCAGTGTTCCAAAGTGTTCCAATGCCCAAAACGTGCCCCATTTCGTGTACAATCACATCTTCGAACAAGTCCAAGCTTTCCAAAAAGTCCAGGTCCTCCACATCAAAGTACATAACGCCCGAAATAGGCAGGAAATCACTTGTGCGGACAAAATTGGGTCCAGCCTGCCCCAATACACCGCCGGGACCATCGATGGGTGCCAATGCCACTTCTATTACTATATCGTCCAAGGTTCCATCCACAGCAGGAGGAAAACCTGTAAATGCCGATGGAATGGTTCCTGTTATGGACGGAACGTCCTTTATAATGATTCGCTCCCATCGGGCAGCGGCTTGATCAAATACTTCTTGCTGTCGTTCGGTGGGTGGCAATAAAAACTTTAAGCTGATATTAAAACGTCCGTTATCGGTACCCGCGGCACCTGTTGCCCTTGCGGTCGAAATATCCGTGGTAGTCAAATCATCCAAAATAATGGGATCTCCTGTGCGTGCTTCAAGTGTAATCAACGTAGGTTCGGACTCTTGAATGGAGTTTACATCTTCGTCCATACCAACATCGTTGGAGCAAGAGGAAAAAATCAGCATTCCCACAGCTGCTGTAAATGATAAAGAATAGCGGAAAATTTTTGTGAGGTTTCTCGTAATCATGTTCTCAATTTTTAAGTTAATCCAGTAAACCAGAGTTTTGATTTTAACTCAATTTAACAAAAAAAGGTGATTACTCCAACCTTGTAACAAAACAGCAATGATTATGTATAGAATGAGGTTATCTATGTAAGAATGGTTATTTTTTGATGATAATTGATTGAATCCAGAAATCACTTTTCGTTGACCTCTACCAATTTATCATCATCCCACTCACCTCCAGCGACCACATCGCCCTCGGCATCGTAGAACCTACCAGCTCCGTTTCGCTTGTCGTTTTTCCACTCACCGGTGTACTTTTCTCCATTGGGCCAGTAGTAGGTACCATATCCATTACGCTTGTCATCTTCATAGCTTCCCACGTAATATTCGCCATCGGCCCAGTAAAAGGTACCCTCGCCATGGCGCTGGTTGTTTTTCCAATCATCTTCGTACCTACTTCCGGTCTCTAAAAGCGCAACGCCAAAACCGTGGGCCTTGCCATCTTTTACCTGACCGATATAGTGTAGTTGATTGCCTTTGTTGCTTTTGAACGTAAGATATTCCCCAAATGATTTTTGCTGCAACTGTTTTTTAAGACGGGCCAATTGTACTTTGGCTTTTTCCAAGGAAAAGTTAATGGAATCATACTTTCTAACGGCTTCCTCTTCGGCCCAGTTCGATTCTTGGATGGTATCCTGTTTTGCAGTTATGTTGTCGGGCATGGGGCTGACAACTATTTTGTTTTGCTTTAACTTTTCCGCCAATGCTATGCGCAAAGGAATCACCATATTGTTTTCTTTACTGGAGTTCATTGAAGCATGATATGATGAAATTGCGGTATCATAATCTTCTTGGAGCAACAAAGAATCAATTTTATTCAGTTGCTCATAGGCGTTTATCTTTTTCGAAATAACCTTGTTTTCTTCTTTGATCTGTGCCAGGTCTTTTTGAAGTTGAACCGAACGGGATGCAAAGAAAAACATTGCCAAGGCAAAAAAAGCTAAAAGTATATAGGGAGCGTATTTTTTTAATTTCATGCGTTAATTGCTTGGTTCACTATTACATACGTGATTAATCGGTCAAATGGACGTCCGGTAACTTTTTTTTAACTCTTCTAAAGTCAGGGGAATAATACATATGGAATCTCAATGTCCAACCTTGTTGATAATAGCCTCCATTGTACCTTTCCTGTCCTTGATTGTACAAAACACCAGCGGCGAATGTGAGTCTAGGGGTAACAATATATCCAATGGTGGTCGTTAAGCGAAGGTCTTCCATCGGGCTTGCAACCACCTCCTTGCCACTCTGCATGATCAACTCGGCTTCCGGTGCCACATAAATGGTTTTGGGGCTGAGTTTATTATTATTCAAAGGGATTTTTGCCCTGAACATGTATCGCCAACGGTTTCTGAAAATATAGTCGCTATTCTCTGTAAATCCTTTGCTCCAGCGGTGCTCTATTCGAATTCGATGATAGAACATGGCCGAATAAAAAGGCATGGCAAACTGATATTGGTGCCAGATACGCCATTCAGGAACCACATTTTTACCCTCGGAATCTTCATCGGTATTAAAATTGATACGCACTACCCCACCCAATCTAAAATTGGTCTTTTTGTTGAAAATATAACCAATGGCATGTCGGTTATAAATTTGACCTATCTGTCCCATAAACGGGGTGCTTTCTGTTTCCTGAAACCTAAAATGGGTCTGGGCATCCCAAAAGAGGCGTTTACCAATACGAATGTTCCCGTATGTATTGAACCAAACCTTGGTTTTTGGATCTTTGTACTGTGAGGTCTCCGGAAGCACTTCGGGTTCTGACTCTTGTGCAAAAACCGCACATCCGAATAATAGGACAACAACCGCCAAAAAGCTATTTCTACAATTTCTCATGTTTATTGGTTTTGGGTGGTTGATCGTTCGAGTATCAGTGCCAAAACCTCTGTTGGCCGTTTTTCACGACGAAGTTTGCGCTCCAATTTGCGGGTGTCCCTATTTCTCAAATCCAATATACTTTGGTGAGTGTTCATCATCTGGTCGTTCAATGTCCCTATATTGTCACATGTTAATTCTTCTGTTGCCGTGTTCAAGAAATAAGGAATAAGTATATCCCTGTAGGCCGATACAATTCGTTTTTTTACCTCCTCTTCCATCACATTGGCCATAAAAGGATTCCAGACGGCATCGGTATATTCCTTTTCCACAACTTCGATACGATTTGGAAGTTCTTTAATGCCTGTTGCCAATTCGCTGAGTTGCACAAGACATGCTTTTGCTCCTTTTCCATATTCCAGTTTTTCCTGGGGGTTTTTGATATCCGCATAATGGGTCAAAGAGCTATCGGCCAAATGCTTTAGCTGTTTTAATGCATTCGTATATTCTGATGAAAGTCCTGAAACAGAATCCAATTTCTGCTCTAGATCATTGTTCAGCTCAATAAGTTCTTCTTCCAGTCCATTCAACATTTGAAGCTGTTCCTCATTGGTCAACCGTGATGCAAGAGAACCCTTTATGTATTCCAAACTCATTTTTGCGTACGTGGCCAAAGCCTCGACCGCCAACAGGTCGTTGCTTTCATATTCAAACTCTTCAGAACTTGGCAGCTTAAACGTACTGGTGCCACCTTCTTCATCAGCGACCACCAAAATCTCCGTGCTAGGTTTGCCATTGGGCCAAAGTCTTGCCAATAGTAATGGAATCTCTTGGTACTGGACAATTTCCAATTGCTTATGTGCCACCAATGTGGATAAAGGAATCAAGAAGTCGTTGTTTATTTTTTGGGCCGCATTGTAGTAAAAAAGTGCTTCTGGGTCCGTACGCTTTACGATATTCAAATGGCTGTTTTCCAATATTGTGGAGCTCATTTTTGAGGCATCCTTATATTCCGAAACAATTTTGTCCAAGGTTTTATTTTGAAGGGAATCCAATGGAAAGTAAGGTACCCTGACTTTCATGTTGGGCTTAAAATCAGAGGTTCCCAAATGGTTTAGCACATTGTTCACCTTTTGATAATAATCCATGTTCTGGTCCAACAAACGTACTATTTGACTTTCCCTGCTTTGCAAATGGATAAGCGATTGAAGCAAAGCAATATAGCCCTCGTTCAACTGAACGGTTTTATAGGATGCAACGCTCTTGGTAAATACGTTTATATCCTGTGATTTGCCATCGGACTTTATTTTTATGGTTCTCAGTAATCCATCCTTGAAGAACCAATCCTCGATATCCTCCACGGCCTCTGTTCCATAGTACGACCATTCATCGTGCGCAAGACCGTCCCTTAAAAATCGACCCACCAGCACGCTGCTATCGTTCTCTATCCGAAAATTTTGACGCGGTACTCCTTTGTCAAAAGAAATGGTGCTTTTAAATATGATTTTTTCAACCTCGGAGTCCTTTATCTGGTTAATGGTGTAGTTCCAATCACCATCGGGTTTACCATCTATTAGGTTCCCCTCACCTATTTCTTTCACACCACTGACCAAAACCCGGTATTCGTAGCCCACCACCTGACTCTGGCTATTGGTCTTGTATTCGCCAAATTCAAATTTCCATGGTCCGTTGGCAACGCCTTTATCAAACTTGCCCGAAAAACGAAAGGATGTGTCCTCGTTCTGCACCAAGGTCTCTAAATTGGATTGTTGTAATTGAAAATTACCGTCAAAAATGGTATCGAGGTCTGAAATAGCGAATTGATAAACTGCTTTTCCCGAATAAGGCCCCACTTTAAGCGGACCCTCGTATGTTTCTCGTTCTTGCCCAAAGGTCTGAAGCGAAAGCATCAAAAATAGAAATACAGGAAAAAGCCGTTTTTTGGAAGGCTGTATCATGGAGTAATCTAGTGTTAGTCGAATCGTCCATTTAAATACGTTCCCAAATGGATATATGGACGACAAGATCAAAGGTTTTACGATATTTATGGATATACCCGTTATTTATTGAACGGTTATTAAAGCTCAAAGGAAAATTCTATCAAACTGCTTATCCAGTTTACTTTGGTAAATGCTACAACTGCTTTAAAATAAATAAATCCTTTCTTTTTTTTCATACCTTGTTCTCTTGATTCATCAATAAACTAACTCAATGAGAAAAAATTACTATCTGTTGGCCTGTGCCATAGTTTTTATGGGTACCTCTTCTTTTGCTCAGGATAAAGAGCAGGTTGCGGACAGCACAAAAAAGGCAACCGAAGAACTGCCCCTTGAACCGGAGAGAACCATTTCTTTTACCACCAAAGAGGGTACTTGGATTTCTTTGGATGTAAGCCCTGATGGCAAAACCATCATTTTTGATTTGATGGGCGACCTGTACACCATTCCCATCCAAGGAGGCAAAGCAACTCAGATTACAGAAGGAATAGCCTATGATGTCCACCCGAGGTTCAGCCCCGATGGAAAATCCATCGTTTTTATTTCCGATAAAAGCGGGTCCGATAATATCTGGACCATGGAATTGGGGTCAGAAGAAGCCAAACAAATTACCAAGGACAGTGATCAGAATTTCTTTTCGGCCGACTGGAGTCCGGATGGAGACTATATTGTTGGTGCCAAGGGCCGCAGGAACATCAAGCTGCACATGTACCACAAAGATGGTGGAGGCGGTGCACAACTTATCTCCGAACCGGAAAAACTGAAAGCCATTGACCCAGAATTCTCGCCAGATGGAAAACTCATTTATTTTTCGAGACGTACGGGAGCATGGAACTATAACGCCCAATTACCCCAATATCAATTAGGGACGTACGATACCGAGGATGGTGGGGTTTCCCTGGTTACCTCCCGATATGGTTCCGCATTTACCCCTACGCTTTCGCCCAATGGTAAATGGTTGGTATATGGTAGCCGTTTTGAGACCGAGACGGGACTTGTATTGCGCAATTTGGAAAATGGTGACGAGCGTTGGTTGGCCTATCCTGTACAACGGGATGAGCAAGAATCCATTGCACCACTTGGCGTACTGCCTGGAATGGCCTTTACTCCGGATAGCAAAAACTTGGTGGCAAGCTATGGAGGGAAAATATACAGTATAAATATCGACTCGAATTCATCGGTTGAGATACCTTTTGAAGTAGATGTCAATCTTGAATTAGGCCCACAATTATCCTTTAAATATCCCATTGAGGATACCAAGGAGGCTTTTGTGACTCAAATCCGGGATGGGGTTCCGTCACCCGATGGAAGCAAACTTGCATTTACGGCGTTAAACAGGCTTTATGTGATGGATTTGCCCAATGGCACACCAAAACGATTGACAAAAAACGACTTTACCGAAGCTCAACCCGCTTGGTCCCCAGATGGCGAGAGCATTGTTTTCACTTCTTGGGAAACCGATGGTGGTTATTTGTACAAGGTAAGTGCAAACGGACGCGGAGGCTCTAAAAAACTAACGGAGGAGTCGGCTATCTATAGCAATCCAGCTTGGTCTTACAAAAACAATAGAATAGCATTTACCAAGGGTTCCGCGCAAGTATATCGCGATGCAATTGGCCCTCGTGCCAGTGGTGCGCAGGAAGATTTGGCATGGATTCCATCCGAAGGCGGAAAAATTACGGTGATAGATAAATCCGAAGGTCGTTCCAACCCACATTTCACCAAAGTGGA
Organism: Flagellimonas abyssi; assembly: GCF_019457905.1. Taxonomy (GTDB): domain Bacteria; phylum Bacteroidota; class Bacteroidia; order Flavobacteriales; family Flavobacteriaceae; genus Flagellimonas; species Flagellimonas abyssi. Next base: position 185,786 of record NZ_JAHZSV010000001.1, read on the forward strand.
CGACCGAATTTATTTGAACAAGGACAAAGATTTACTTTCCATTCGATGGGACGGCACCGATCAAAAGGAACACCTTACGCTTAGCGGTATTACTACCTTCGGTTCCTCTTCCTTTGGGTTTCATGATGAAAACGGAGGCCATAGTATTTTACCGGGCTCCGAACAAAATCAAGCTCCAGAGGATAAATCATCTGCTCCTTCGGAAATCAAAATTTCTCCGGATGGCACAACGGCCTTGGCCAAAATCAACAATGATATTTACACGGTGACTGTTCCTAAATACGGAAAAACGCCAAAAGTATCTGTAGCAGATGCCGATAAAGCGGCCTTCCCTGCAATGAAATTGACACTGTTGGGAGGTGAATTCCCAGCATGGTCCGGTGATGGCAAAGATGTGCATTGGTCTTTGGGCGCCAGTCACTTTATTTATAATCTTCCGGCCGCCAAAGCATATGCTGACAGTGTGGCAATTGCTAAAAAGGAAGCCGAAAAATTAAAAAAGGAGAGCGAAGATGATGAGGAAGAAGATGAAAAGGATGAGGACAAAGAGGAAGACAAAGGATATCAAGCTAAAGAAATCAAGGTAAAGGTTAGTTATACCAAAGATATTCCCGAGGGTACGGTGCTGATAAAAGGAGCTCGTATCATCACAATGAAGGATGACACCGTAATTGAGAACGGTGATATTCTTATCGAGAACAACAGAATAAAAGCCATCGGAAGCTCAGGCACCCTAGATGTTCCCAACGGTACCGTTGAGATTGATGCAACGGGCAAGACGGTTACCCCCGGCTTTGTGGACACCCACGCACACATGTGGCCCAACTGGGGCATCCATAAAAATCAGATTTGGATTTATTCAGCAAACTTGGCGTATGGGGTTACGACCACTAGAGATCCCCAAACTGCCACTACCGATGTATTGACCTATTCCGATATGGTTGATGCGGGGATGATGCACGGACCACGGGTCTACAGCACCGGGCCTGGTGTCGGCTATTGGTCGTACAAAATAAAATCATTGGAACATGCCAAGGAAGTGCTAAAGCAATACAGCGAGTACTACGATACCAAGAGCATAAAAATGTATTTGGTGGGGAACCGACAGATGCGCCAATGGATCATTATGGCGGCCAAAGAATTAAAATTGATGCCGACTACCGAAGGTGGATTGGATTTTAAATTGAACATGACCCAATTGTTAGATGGATATCCCGGACATGAGCATTCGTTCCCGATTTATCCAATTTATAATGACGTCGTACAATCCGTTGCAGAATCCAAAATGGCGGTCACCCCTACCCTTTTGGTATCCTACGGCGGACCATGGGCGGAGAACTATTATTATGCCACCGAAGACGTGTACCATGACAAAAAGCTACAATACTTTACTCCCTATGAAGAATTGGCACAAAAATCAAGACGAAGAGGAGCTTGGTTTATGCCCGAAGAACATGTTTTTCAAAAGCATGCCGAGTTTATGAAAGATCTGGTCGAAGCTGATGGTCTCGGAGGCATTGGAAGCCACGGTCAGTTACAGGGGTTGGGTTACCATTGGGAACTCTGGTCCGTGGCCAGTGGCGGTATGAAAAGCATGGATGCACTGAAAGTTGCCACTATTTTGGGTGCAGAATCCCTTGGTTTGGACGGAGATTTGGGTAGTATCGAGGAAGGTAAATTGGCGGATATTTTGATCTTGGATAAAAATCCGTTGGAAGATATTCGAAATACCAACACAATTACCCACGTTATCAAAAACGGTAAGGTATACGATGCCGATACGTTAGATGAGGTGGCTCCTGTTAAAAAAGAAGCAGAGACATTCCATTGGCAAACGAAGAAACCAGAAGGAGTTCCAGGAATGAAAAAATAAAATACCCTAAATTTAAAAATGAAAGGCGCACAGATGGGTGCGCCTTTTTTATTGTCAAATTACTACTGCGTTTAAAAATTATCGTTGTTGAATGTCCAATCGTAATCTAGTGCTAATTCATTGATTTTAGCAATGGTGGTTTGATCAATCAAATCGGTGCCTGGGTTGTATTGATAATCTATATACCCACTATTGGTTGCATTTAGGATTACATGATCATAAACACCTGAAATTATTTCATCCAATTTCTCACCGATAAATTGGTTGCCACCTATGTAAAGATGGGACACTAAGGGATTGTTGGATAAATCCAAATCAGTTAAATTATTGTTGCGAATGGACAATCTTTCAAAACGACTAAGTGCGCTTAGATCTATATTGTCCAACAAATTATCGGCTATATATAAAGCCCTTAGGTTTAGGTTTGCAGAAAGGTCTATCGTACTTATTTGATTTTCATATAAATCTATACGTTCCAAAATGACATTTTCAGAAAGGTCTATTTCTGTAAGGTTATTTGCCCCCACACTGATTTCCTGCAATTTTAAATTTTGGGAAACATCAATATTTGAAATAGAATTATCACTTAAATCAATTCGCTTCAGAACTGGATTATTGGTAAGATCCACACTGGTTAAATTATTCTGTTCTGCCTCTAGTATTTTTAACTTTGAATTATTGGAAACATCAAGCATTGAAATTTGATTTCCGTATATAGATAAATACTCTAACTCAATATTTTTAGTGACGTCGATTTCAGTCAACCGGTTATGTCTCGCCCAAAGCGTTTTTAAATTCACATTATTCGAAAGATTCAAATTTGTTATCTGATTATAACCAACACTCAATTTTTCCAGCACAATATTATTGGAAGTGTCCAATGATGTCAGTGCTCCTGCATAAAATTCGCATGTTTTCAGCAAAATCAGTTTATCGATTTCTGCGGATGTGATATTGCTTTCAAAGTTTTGTCCTTGATCACTGTTGTTAAAACTTAAATATTCTATGACCTCAACAGCTCCAGTTACTTTTATTTCATAAATGCCGTTCTCCTGGTATTGATGAACTAGCTCATTCTCAATATTAATTGTACTTAGGGTAGACACATACTCTTCAATGGTTCCATCGCCCCAATCAATGGAATATTTTGAACCGGTCAATGATTTTAAAACAATTGTTTTGGTGGTAAGAACCGCTGAATCATCAACAGTCATTGTAAAAAAGTCTTCGGAATCAGGGAAGGACAGTTCCGCTTCATCGTAACCAAATTCGACAAATGAATAACCATCCGCCCCAATATTTTCAACGGTTGTGGTTTCGGAATTCGCTGACTGAACCGTAAAATTGTAGGGCAACGATGTTCCCGAGAACAGAGATAAGGTCGAGGTCGCTGTAGGTACCAATGCTACAACTATATCATCGGAATCCACTAGAACAAACTCAGTTAAATTATAGTTCCCCGGATCCAGCATAACTTCTTCGGTCACAAAGCCATCTCCATGGACAAGAACATCTAACTTTTCGAAGTCGAGTACTTGGACTCCATTGTCGGTCTCAATGCTTATAAAGGCATATACTGGTACGTATTCCTTCCCCACACCGTGAGCAGTTTTGGCCGTTATTTCTTTATTTAAAATACTAAAGGATTGTCCTCCCTGTTCCACTGCTTGTGGCTCTTCCGGCCCTTCGGGGTCTATAGGACCTTCGTCCTCTGAGCAGGAAACCATAAAAATGAACATCAATAGTAAATAGAAAGTTTGTTTCATGATAAAGGAAGGTTACTTAACCTAATATGCAAATTGAATCGAGGGCAAGATTGCCGTGTAGAAATACTCTCGTGATGGTGGACAGGTCAGGGTTAAGGTTGATTTTGATTATAACTTTATGTGCTTTCTAAAAGTAGGATTTTTCTTTGAAATATGGAATGGTTAGTTGCGAAACACCGTATTTTTCAGATAAAATACCGATGTATCCATCTAGATGCTTACTATACCTGAATAAAAAAGCGCACCCAATGGTGCGCTTTAATGTTTTAATCAAAATATGATTTCTTACCAGATCTTTATTCTTTCCTCTTCTGGTTTATAGTTTTCTTCCCCCTCCTTTACATCAAAAGCCTCATAGAACGGAGTAAAATTCATTAACGGACCATTTACCCTCCAGATGGCCGGAGAGTGAGAATTGGTATTCACATAGTTCCTCATAAATTCATCACGTACTTTTACACGCCAAATACGGGCAATGGACAAAAAAAACCGCTGATCAGGTGTGTATCCGCCAATTTTAACGGTATCTTGCCCTTGTTCCGTCATTTTAAAGGCATCGTAAGCGATTGCAATTCCCCCGTTGTCCGCCGTGTTCTCACCAATGGTCATCGCACCTTTCAAGTGAACGGTGTCCAACACTGTAAACGAGCTATATCTATCTATCAATTGTTGGGTTTTGCCTTTAAATTTTTCCAAATCTGATTTGGTCCACCAGTTTTTCAGGTTTCCTTCGCCATCGTATTGCGAACCATTATCATCGAACGCATGAGTAAGTTCGTGACCGATCACCATTCCGATACCTCCATAATTTACCGCATCATCAGCGGCCATGTCAAAATAAGGGAACTGTAGAATCCCAGCAGGGAAAACAATCTCATTTAAAGAAGCATTGTAATACGCGGTTACAGTTGATGGCGTTGTGCCCCAAGCATCTTTATTCGGTGGCTTGTTAAGGTATTGGACGTTATACTCGTAATTATTTTCCTGTAGGGCTACCACATTTTCAAAGTATTGGTCTCTTGCAATTTCAACATCATATTCCCTCCAAACATCTGGATATCCAATTTTTTTGGTGATGGCATACAATTTTTCCTTGGCCTTTGTTTTGGTGCTATCGCTCATCCAGTCCAGTTCGGACATTCTGTTTTCAAAGGCTTTTTGAAGATTATTTACCAAATCCAATACCCGTTGCTTCGCGGCTTCATCAAAATATCGTTTCACGTACAATTGTCCCAAGGCAAAGCCTAGATTCCTATCTACCTGTTGGGCCATGATCTGTGCCCTTGATTGTTGTTCGGACTGCCCCAACAAAATTTTGTTGTATTCAAACAGGGCATCTTCAAAAGGGACGCTCAAAAATCTGGAGTAATTGTCCAAGGTATGCGCCTTTAGGTAGGTTTTCCAATCATTCACAGAAAGGCTTCCAAGCAAATTGTCCAACTTATCATAATAAGCGGGCTGTCTCACATTGATGGAATCTGCCTCTAACTCCAATTTTGCAAGCATAGATGCCCAATCAATATTAGGGTTTGATGCAGTAATAGAAGAAACCGCCAATTTATGATAGTTGGTCTGTGGGTCTCTTCTTTCGATACGGGTCTTATGCGATTCCGCCAGTTGTTTTTCTATATCGTACACCGTTTCTGCCTTTTCGGTACCATCTTCAATATCCGTTAAATCGAACAAGGTTGCCAAATAGGTTTTGTAGGCTTCCTGAATGCCAACTGTTGATTCATCTGTCTTAAAATAATAATCCCTGTCCGGCAGCCCCAAACCAGATTGTCCGGCATGTAAAATATTGATCTGACTGTTTTTGTTATCAGGTGCCACACGTAGTCCCATAATGGAGTTATTTCCTTTGGAAACTTGTTCAGTGACAAAATCGACCAACTCATTTTTGTTGGAAATGGCATCGATTTCTTCCAAAATAGGCTTTATGGGTTCATATCCACGTTGGTTAAGGGTAGCCGTATCCATCCCTGATGCAAAGAAATCCCCCACTTTTTGTTCCACGGTGCCTTTTTCATGCTCGGAGGATGAAACTTCTTCCAAAATATTCTGCAGCAATTGGCGCTGTGGTATGTTCAAGAAACTATAGGAGCCTACACCGACCTGATCATCGGCAATTTGGATTGTATCGTACCATGTTTTGTTCACATGGTCGAAAAAATTGTCGCCCGGTTTTATGGACTCCGTGATTCCTGTAAACGCAATTTTGGACGGTTCTTCTTCTTGCTTTTTTTCCTGTTGACAAGACAGCAACAGCATGCCCGCGAGGGCCATTCTTATTGAGTATTTCATAGGGTTGGTTAATTTACTCAAATATACCTATTTATCAAAAGTTGTTCTTTGACAAGCATGCCAAAAATTAGTTAAGGAATTTATAAAAACTTAAGAGTGAAATATTTGGTTATGGACTATTTGAGCCAAGAAATTTCTGACTAATTGGATTTGTTTGCTATTTTAGGGCAACATAACCATTACCAAACTAGCCAAATGTACAAGCCAATTGCCCTGATCATACTATTTTTATCTTTTTATCTATCCTACTGTCAAGTTTCAATTACCAAAGAGCCTTCTTGGATAATTAAAGAAGAATACAACCCTAATGCAGTAGCGCCTGAAAATAGCCTTTATGGAGGTACTCATGTACTATTGTATACCGAACAAGTACATGTTGACCGTGAGGAAGCTTACATTAAAAATGTAGCAAAGGCAGTAGAGTATAGTGGTATCCAAACTATCTCCAGTGTTGTTGCAGATTACGACCCCAGCTACCAAGAATTAAGGTTCCATCATATCGATGTAATCAGAAATGGGAAAAGGATTAATAGATTAAATCAACAGGATATTCAAACCGCCCGACGTGAAACCAATGCTGAAAGTTATATTTATGATGGTTCCATTTCTGCTTTTGTGAATATTCCAGATGTGAGAATTGGAGATATTGTTATTTATAGTTATAGTGTGAAGGGGTTTAACCCTATTCAAAAGAATAAGTTCTCCACTAGTTTTGTTTTGAATTCTACCCAACCTATAGACCGTATTTCAGCACATGTTTTTTCCAAAAACCCATTGCATTATAAAATGCTCAATTCGGATTTGGTGGCTGACCTTAAGAAAAGAGGGGGCATAAACCATTATAAATGGTTTCAAAAAAATGTTCCCGCAATACTAATGGAGGAACAAACACCGTCTTGGTATATCCAAAATGAAACTGTTTTGGTTACCGAATATGATTCTTGGGATCAAGTCATCGATTGGGGTAAAAATATTTTTACGTTTCAAGAACCTTTGAGCCAAGAACTTCAACAAGCCATTTCTGAAATTGAGACCAACAATAAAACGGAAGGGGAACGCATCAAATCTGCTTTATCATTTGTTCAAAATGAGGTAAGATACCTCTCCATTTCTTCGGGTATAGGGGGATATAAACCTAATCCTCCGAACAAGGTCATGGAACAGCGTTTCGGTGACTGTAAGGACAAAAGTGTTCTTTTCGCCACCATGCTCAACCAAATGGGTATTGAGGCCCACCCTACATTGGTAAATACTTCCCTAAAACAGGAATTATCAAATCTTACGCCATCATCCAAAATATTTGATCATTGTATTGTAAAAGTGGTGGACGAAAATGGTTCAACTTTATGGTACGACCCAACACTTACCGACCAAGGTGGCACATACGCCAATACTTATACTCCAGATTATAGATATGGTTTGGTGCTAGACCAAAATATGTCAGACTTGGATACCATAACGGATTTTCGAAGTAATATGATAGAAACATTTAGCACCTTCACCTTGGAAAAAGATGGTTTGGGTGCTGAACTAGAGGTTCGTACGCATTATTACGAAGGTGAAGCAGATTTTATGCGTTCCGTATTTCGAAATAACAGTAAAGATCTTATTCAACAGGAGCTGATGTCTTATTACACTGATAATTATGGAAGAGTTTCATCTTTGGCTCCACCAACCATTGAAGATGATACCATCAAAAATGAATTCTTGTTGTTGGAGCGTTATCATTTGGACTCCATTTGGAGCCCATCCGTAGAAAAGACAAACACTATGAATTTATCCATCTTTCCCAACGGATTAATCTCCAATTTGAGTATGCCAACCCAGTTGCAACGATTAACACCATATGCACTTACCTATCCTTTCGTTCGAAAGGAACATATTAAAGTTAAATTAGCTGAGGCCATAAGGGTTAAACCTGAAAATGTGACTATTAATTCAGATTATTTTTATTATGATTTTAATTCCAAGTATAATGCTAAGGAAAAAATCATTGATTTGGACTATTACTATAAACATCAAAATGACCATGTTCCTGTTTCGGGATTTGACACCTATTACAACGATATGGTCAAATTGGATCAAAACATCGGGTACCTTATATTTACCAACAATGACACCCTCACTTCTTCAACCTACTCCTTGGGCTACTCCTTAGGAACCATCATTGGTATTGGAATCATAATTGCTATCCCTGTTGGATTGATAGCGTTGATAGTCATTTTTGTTGTCCGGTACAATAAACGAAAAACAGCTAATCCGTCTTAATAGGATGATTACACGTTAAAATTGTAATACTGAAAATCATATCGGTAGCACATGTGAAACATTATACAATTGAGATGGAAGCCTCAATTTACAAAATGTCAAAATTCTTAACCTGTTAGTTGCTAAGCCAGTTCTTTAATAAGAATCAAAGCCCTATCTATTTCTTCTTTGGAATTATAAATATGAACGGAATGCCGTATCATTTCGTTGCCTACCGAACGGGGCTGTAAACGTTCCTTGTCCCACATATATTTTTGCAGGTCAGGGCCACTCATGCCTATAACCCCGTAGGTGGTGATTCCCGCCGCCATATCCTCATTAGTGGACGAATAGAATGTAACATGGTCCATTTCCTTGAGACCGTCACGCAGGTATTTGCCGAGTTCCTTCACACGGTCCAACCACACATCATGACCTACGGTATTGAAGAAATCCACAGCGGCATCATACCCGGCCATTAGTCCTGCATTACCTGTTCCGTTTTGCATCAAACGGAAACCATGATCATCTTGATTGTCCCAATTATAGCTGGCAATGGTGGTCCAGATATCCCCTACCACATCTTTATTAATGTACAACAATCCACTTCCTGAAGGTGCCAACAACCATTTGTGCAAACTGGAGTAATACGCATCACAGCCAATGTCCTTTACATCCACGGGTATCTGCCCCACGCATTGAGCACCATCCAAAACGGTAAAAATGCCACGCTTTTTTGCCTCGGCACAGATTTCCTTAACGGGCATTACCGTTCCAAATCCTGAAATTATGTGAGGTACGGCTATCACCTTGGTATTTGGCGTAACCTCTTTAAAAATGGCATCCACAATTTCCTGTGGGTCATTGGCAGGTTCGGGCATGGTGGCCTGTTTGTATACACAGCCTTTTCGTTTGGCCAACAATTGCCAAGCCCCAAAACCACCACCATGCTCTTGGTTGGTATTGAGAAGTTCGTCACCTTTTTGTAAATTAAGGCCCATCCCTACGTAGTTCATGCCAAAAGTGGCATTTTGGGTCAGGGAGATTTCCTTAAAATTGCAATTGATGATTTTGCCCAATTTGGTGCGAAGCTCTTCATACGGAAAATAACCTGTCAACAATTCGGGGCCGGAGCCATTTTTATAATCTACGGTGGCAGCTTCCACGTTCCAATGCATCATATGGTCGAACATTTTGTCCAACACATATCCCGGTGTTGGCCCCATGGTGCCGTTGTTGAAGTAGGTCTGGCCTTCTTTTAGGGGAAATTGCTTGCGTACCATTCCCCAATACGCTTCATCTTTGGGGGCATTGACTTTTAGGGGTTCGATGGACCAATCTTTTTGGGGGTCAAAAGAAATAAACGGGAGCGACATCATGGCTGCCGTGCCTTGTTTTAAAAATTTTCTGCGTTGCGTCATGGTTGGGTTGGTTATGGGTTAATTGTTTGTTGCTTTTCAGTCATGAAAACCGAGACCTTTCATTATTTTCGGTATATACTTTTCTACACGGGAGTCACGGGTCTTGGATTGTTTGGCCCCGGAAAAATAGAGCAAATAACCTTTTTGCCTTCCGGGTGTCAATGCTTGGAATGCTTCTTTCAAATCTGCATCGGCATCCAAACGTTCTTGGAATTCTTTCGGCACCTTATAATCCCCAATACTTTTATAGGCTACTTTTTTGCCCTGTTCATCAATTTCCAGTGCTTCAAAAATGTATGTTTTCAACACATCCTCCAATGCAATTATCTCTTCAATATTGGTAAACCGGATTACCCTGCCCGCTTGAGAATTTTTCCCCGGTTTTTTCAAAATTCCATTTTCATCCTTTAAGAGTGCTCCCTTGAAAAAACTAAGGGTTGCATTTTCTTTAAAGGCCGCCATCATTACTATCACATGGCTATTATGGGTGTAACAGGGCACGCTCCATTTTAATTCCTCCGTTAATCCACAGCTCAAAACAAGCTGTCTGAGATATTTGAGTTCCTCTTGCCAAGTATGCACCTTACAATCCGGTGTGCCGACCAGCGAACATCTACCGCATCCTTCCTGCAAATACGAGTCAATTTTGGGATTCATAAGTGTGTCAAAAGATTAATTGTGGCCCCATTGGGGTCTTTTACAAAGAATCGGCGTACGCCCCAACTTTCGTTCCTTAATTCGTAAACTATACCGAATTCATTTTCCTGGGCCTGCTCGTACAATTTATCCACGTTGGGCACCTCAATGGATATAAAGGATTCGTCAACTATGGACTTGTCATCCTTAAAGATATTGATTTGTGCCGTTGGATTTTCTTTGGAGGCAAATGTTATGACCCATCCAATATCCATCACCAATTCCATCCCTAGAAAATCCATATAAAACAATTTGCTTGCTTCTAGGTCATTGGAATGGATGTTGGGAACAATTCTACGCATTGCTATAAGGATTTATTTTAAAACTACTGTTCGTTATACCCTTTACCCTCAAAAATTTTGGGAATGGATTTTTCAATTCTGGCTATTCTGGTCTTGGATTGTTTGGCTTGGGAAATATGGAGCATATACCCGCGTTGTCGACCCGGCGTCAATGCCTTAAATGCTGATTTAAACTCTGTATCCGAATCCATTTTTTTCTGAAGCTCTTCGGGCATATTAAACTCGGAGGTCTTTTTTAGTTTTACTTCCAAACCTGCTTTTTCCACCTCAATAGCTTCATAGATATAAGCCTTTAGAATTTTTTCTTGTTTTATAATTTCTTCAACATCAGTAAACCTAATCTGGCGTGCTGATTGCACATTCTCGGTCTGCTGCACCAAAATATGTTCTGTATCCTTCAACAAGACTCCTTTATGAAAAAGCAAAGCGCAATATTCCTTAAAACCATGCATCAAAAAAATATTGTTGCTATTCAAGGTATAGCAGGGCTTGCCCCATTTAAGCTCTTCGGTCAAACCCGTGTCGAGCGCAATTCTTCGCAATTCCCTGAATGCATTTTGCCATTGGGATGGCTTTTCAAAAAAGAAATCAACTTTTGGGTTCATGATATTTATTTTTGAGGTTTCCTTTCAAAGAAAATGTAAATTCTTTGAAAATTCGATACAGGTTCATCTCTTTTTCTTTCATTTACTTTAATCAAACCCTTAAATTTAGGGAGCTAATTCAAAACAATGAAAAATAAATTACTTCCCCTACTTCTACTTTTAGGAGTAGTCAGTGTCTCTGCCCAGGACAAAATTATTGGGTTCAGTGAAAAAGCTTCGCAGGAACAGGCCAAACTCGAAGCCGAATACGAAAAACAACTTTCCGCCGAAAATTTGGACGAATGGATGAAGCTCATGGCCGCCGAACCCCACTGGGTAGGTACCGAATATGGCGAAAAGAACGTAAAATGGATGGAAAAACAGTTCAAATCTTGGGGCTACAAAACCAAGATAGACACCTACCACGTGCTTTTTCCCTATCCAAAAGTAAGGGTACTGGAATTAACAGGCCCAACCCAATACGCTGCCAAATTGGAGGCCGTTCCTGTTGAGGGCGACCCGTACACCGCCCAAGGTGATAAATTGTTGCCCAGCTACAATGCGTTCTCTACCGATGGCGATGTAGAGGCCAATTTGGTGTTCGTGAACTACGGAATCCCAAGCGACTACGAAGAGCTCGAAAAATTGGGCATCGATGTAAAAGGAAAAATAGTGATTGCGAAGTACCAAGGTTCTTGGCGAGGCATTAAACCAAAATTGGCGGCCGAAAAGGGCGCCATTGGTTGTATTATCTACTCCGACCCTATGGATGATGGCTATTACCAAGGCGATGTATACCCAAAAGGACCGTACAAGAACAAAACCGGTGTGCAGCGTGGTTCCGTAATGGACATGCCGTTATATCCTGGCGATGTGTTGACTCCCGGCTATGCCGCGACTAAGGATGCCAAGCGTTTGGACCGTGAAGATGCACCAACAATCACGAAGATTCCTGTGTTGCCCATTTCCTACGAAGATGCACAGCCGTTGTTGGCCGCTTTGGAAGGCCCTGTTGCACCATCCAACTGGAGAGGTGGATTGCCAATTACCTATCATATTGGCCCTGGACCGGCCAAAGTGCACTTAAAATTGGAGTTTGACTGGCAATTGAAACCGGCCCACAACTTAATCGCCACTTGGGAAGGAAATGAATTCCCTGACGAGTGGGTGATTCGTGGAAACCACCACGATGCTTGGGTACACGGTGCCAGCGACCCCATCAGTGGTATGGTCGCTTTAATGGAAGAGGCCCGCGTGGTGGCCCAATTGGCCAAAGAAGGCAAAAAACCAAAACGTACCTTGGTGTACTGTGCCTGGGATGCCGAAGAACCTGGACTGATCGGGTCCACCGAATGGGTGGAGGAACATATTCCCGAATTGAAAGAAAAGGCCGTGGCCTACATCAATACCGATGGCAACAGCCGCGGTTATTTGGGTGCTGGAGGTTCCCACTCGTTGGAGGCTATGGTAAGCCAAGTGGCAAATGCGGTGACCGACCCACAAAAAGGGGTTTCCGTTGCGGAGCGTCGCAAAGCGGCCAATGTAATGCGTGGAGGCGACAACTCGTTTAAGCTGTCCGCCTTGGGTTCCGGTTCGGACTATACGCCGTTTATCCAACATACCGGTATCGCCTCGTTGAACTTGGGCTACGGTGGTGAAGGTTCTGGTGGTGAATACCACACCATTTACGATACTTACTCCCACTACACCCGTTTTAAAGATCCTGGGTTCCAATACGGTGTTGCCTTGGCAAATACCGCAGGACGTATCTCTTTGCGTTTGGCAAATGCCGAGGTTTTACCGTTTGAACTTACCCAGTGGCACAGTACCATCGAAGGCTATTTGGGCGAGGTGATGAAAACCTTGGAGGATATGCGTGCCGAGGTGGAAAAACACAACAAACTGGTCGCATCAGATGCCTACCAACTGACCATGGACCCCAAAAAACCCGTAGCACCCGCAAAAATGAAGGAAGAAGTGCCCTATTTGGACTTCTCCCCCATCCAAAATGTGGTGGCCGAACTAAAAAAAAGTATCGAGACCTTTTCCAAGGCCGATGTACTTGCTTTGTCCAGCGCCAAAAAGGCGCAACTGAACGAAAAGTTGATGGGCTTGGAGCAGGTATTGCTGCAGGATAAGGGTCTGCCCCGTAGAGATTGGTTCAAGCACCAGATTTATGCCCCTGGATTTTACACAGGGTATGGGGTAAAAACACTTCCAGGCGTGCGCGAGGCCATCGAACAGAAGGAATGGAAAGAAGCACAGGAACAAATTGGGGTATTGGCCACCACCCTAAAAGCTTTTGATGCGCAGGTACAAAAACTGAACAGCATTGTGCAGTAGCTAGATTTTCCCTGAAAAACCTAGACCTGACCCCATTGTGCAAGCTCCTGTTGTATTTATGCCGCATTTCTTGAGTTAAAAATTAGTTGCCTGACCTTTAGCGTCAATAATTTCTTGGTATGAATTAATTCAAAAACAACTCGCATTCTACTTTCGTGATGGATTAGAAACCCCAAAATATTTATATCATGAAAAAGAATTTGATTTTATTAGGTGTCCTGTTTATAGGATTTACCACTTTTGCCCAGAATACGAACAATGTACAACTAGGAGTGCGTGGTGGTGCCAATTTTGCAACCGTGGCCGGTGACGATTTTGACAGCCCCGATTCAAGGACATCCTTTTACTTGGGTCTTTTGGCCGAAGCTCCTTTATCCGACCATGTGTCGTTGCAGCCAGAGGTTTTTTACTCTGCACAAGGTTTTGATATTACCGATGAACCGGATACCCCAGATGCGCAATTTCAGGTAGACTATATACAAGTTCCTGTGCTTTTAAAGTTTTATATAGCAGATGGACTTAACATTCACGGTGGACCACAGTTCGGTTTTAAAGTGAACGAAGAACTTGATTTTAATCCAGGAGAGGATTCTGGTGATTTTGATTCGGATTCCATAAACAGCTTTGATTTTCAGGGAACAGCTGGTGTAGAATATAAATTCCCATCAGGATTCTTTATTCAAGGAAGATATTCTTATGGTTTTTCCGAGATGATCGAGGATGTAGACGTACATAACTCCGTATGGTCCGCAGGTCTTGGATTTATGTTCTAAAAGAACTGTATAAAAAAATTGAAAAAGAAAATGGGAAACTTCATCTATTCGCTTAGATGGAGTTTTTTTTGCTTAAAATGCTTTAATAAATCATTTGTTGGGTAATTTTATTCTTTCAGGTAATTCATCTACAAAACTCAACTGTATTCAAAATAATGCTCAAGAGGTACAGTTTTATAGGGTATGACACTAAGGTGACATCTAAATGTCGTGGCGCTGTCCTGTACGCTCCGATAACTTTGTTCCCGAACTAAAAATCATATATCATGAACAATTCATCAATCGGGGAACGATTAAAATATCAAAGAAAAATTAAAGGTTACTCGCAAGAAGAACTAGCAGACAGAACCAATGTAACCGTCCGAACCATCCAACGAATAGAAAAGGAAGAGGTCTCCCCACATCTAAATACCATCAAACTTTTGGCCATTGCCCTGGATATTGAAGTGGATGAACTTGTTGCTTTGGATGATCCAAAAGAAGAAACCGTAAAAAAGAAATGGTTACTCTTGATGCATGCAACACCTTTGGCCGGGTTGATCTTACCACTATTAAATGTGTTGATTCCACTTTTTTTGTGGATCCACAAGCGGGAAGATAACCCTGTGTACAATGAACATGGCATCAAGGTCATTAATTTTCAAATTACCGTATTGATACTTGCGATTTTGTCTTTTATAAGCTTACTGACTATTGAAAAGTGGGGCTTTTTCATTTTCATTTCAGTGGTACCGATTTGTATTGGAATAATGCTGTTCAACATCGTTTATGTAGTGCAAAAAAATAAATGTTATTATCCGTTCTCCATTCCATTTATCAGATTGAAGAAAAGCAGAACATTTGTTTTGATGGCTTTGATAGGTATGACGCTACTGGGCAGTTGTACTGTTCAAAAGCAAGAAACCATTGAACGTTTGGACGGTTCTGTGATAACCAAGGACTCTGTAACCGCCAAAATCCACCAATTGATGGATGGTGCCAAAATATATGGTATTGCCATATCAGTTTTTAACGATAACCAACCCGTCTATCAAAAAGTTTTTGGTTATAAAGATTATCCAAACCGTATTCCATTGACCGATTCCACCAACATTTATGGGGCCTCCTTTAGCAAAGCGGTATTTGGTGTTTTGGTGATGAAATTGGTGGAGCAGGGTGTTATCGATTTGGATACGCCACTTGAATCTTACTTGCCACAAAAACTATATGAATACGAACCCCAAACAAGTTGGCACGATGATTTTTCTAGCTTAAAGGAAGATTCGCTCTACACCAAAATAACCGCTAGAATGTGTCTGGCCCACACCACAGGTTTTAAAAATTACCGATGGTTCGAAGAGGATTATAAATTACGAACGCATTGGGAACCGGGTACCAAGTTTGGTTATAGTGGTGAAGGCTTCATTTATTTACAAGTAGTACTGGAAAAATTGACCGGCAAAGGTCTGGAGCAGTTGGCCCAGGAAAATATATTTGAGCCTCTGGGCATGAAAAATTCCGCCTACGAGTGGAAAACCAGATTTGACAAGGATTTTGCATTGGGCCACGATGAAAATGCGAAAGCACTTAAAAAGGATAAGGACAATGAACCCCGGGGCGGAGGTACTCTGGAGACGACTGCCGAAGATTACACCAAATTTCTTACCGCTGTGTTCAACCAAGAATTGATCAGTAAGGAATCCTACGAAGAAATTTTCACCCCACATATTCGTATCAGAACAGAAAAACAATTTTATGAGGGTGAAGGCAAAATCACGGATAAATATGACGATATCAACCTAGGCTATGGATTGGGTTGGGGCTATTTTGAAACACCATATGGCAAAGCAGTTTTTAAGGAAGGTCATGGAAGCGGATTTGTACACCATTCCGTTTTATTTCCAGAAACCGGAAAAGGAATAATGATTATGACCAATTTTGAGAACGGGAACAGTATCTTCAAGGAATTACTAGAGGTTATTTTGATGGATACTTACACACCCTGGGAGTGGGAAAATTATATTCCGTACGATAAAAAATGACCCACTTTTATAACATTACAAGTATCTTTACTAGAACATAATAGAATTTTTCAGAAGAGTATGGCAAAAAAAAAGTACATCATATCAGTAATACAATTAAACCTGAACAATACTCCGGAGAACAATTTGGTCAAATGTACCGAGTGGGTAAAAAAGGCAGCGAGTAAAGGAGCTGAGGTCATTTTGTTGCCCGAGCTGTACAGCAGCCATTATTTTTGCCAGAGCGAGGACACGGAGAACTTTGCGTTAGCGGAACCACTTTATGGCACTTCTTTCAAGGCGTTCAGTGCGTTGGCAAAAGAACTCGGTGTGGTCATAATAGTTCCGTTTTTTGAAAAACGAATGGCCGGAGTGTACCATAACAGTGCCTACATAATCGATACGGATGGAACAGAGGCCGGACTATATCGCAAAATGCACATTCCAGACGATCCACATTTCTATGAAAAATTCTATTTCACCCCAGGAGATCTCGGGTTCAAGAACATTCCGACCAAAAAAGGAAATATCGGCACCTTGATCTGTTGGGACCAGTGGTATCCGGAAGCGGCAAGATTAACGGCTTTACAAGGAGCGGAAGTACTCTTCTACCCTACTGCCATTGGTTGGCATCCCCAGGAAAAAGAGGAATTTGGTGAAAAGCAGCACGGTGCTTGGATGAATGTAATGAAAGGACATGCCGTTGCAAATGGGGTCTATGTGGCCGCCGCCAACCGAATCGGGCTTGAAAAATATCTTCCGGACACTAATGGTATCGAATTTTGGGGATCCTCCTTTATTTGTGGCCCCCAAGGAGAGATCTTGGCGCAAGCATCCAATGATCAGGAAGAAATATTAATGGCCGAAGTAGATTTGGATCTTCAGGAAAATGTAAGGCAAAATTGGCCGTTCCTCAGGGACAGGCGTATCGATATGTACGGATCCATTACCAAACGTGCCATCGACTAATATGAAGAAGGAAAATTGGGTATTTCCCGCAGAATGGGAAAAGCAAGAGGGCATTTTGCTTTGTTTCCCACATAATGGTAACGATTGGCCAGGTAAATACGGAGCCATTCAATGGGCCTTTGTGGAATTCATCAAAAAAGTTTCGCAATTTGAAAAGGTGATTCTTGTGGTGTCATCAAAAAAGCTTCAGGATAAAGTGGATGTTATGTTGTGCACGGCACACGTTAACATGGAGAAAGTTTCCTTTATCGTGCACAAGACCAACCGGAGTTGGATGAGGGACTCCGGCCCCATAATCGTCAAAAATGGAAAGAAACGGAAAGCGATCAACTTTAACTTTAATGGTTGGGCAAAATATACCAATTATAAGCTGGATAAACACGTGCCCAAAAAGGTCTCGGATTTTCTAAATATTCCTGTTGAAAAGGCAGTCTATAAAGGCAAGTCCATTGTTTTGGAAGGCGGAGCCATCGATGTGAATGGTAAGGGCACATTGATCACTACCGAAGAATGCCTTTTGGACCCTAAGGTTCAGGTTAGAAACAAAGGCTTTACCAAAGAAGATTATGAGGCCATTTTTAAGGAGTATTTTGGTGTTACCCATACCATATGGTTGAAAGATGGTATCAAAGGTGATGATACGCACGGACACATTGATGATTTAGCTCGATTTGTAAATGAAGAAACTATTGTCACCGTGGTTGAAAATGACCCAAAAGCAGCCAATTATGTTCCGCTACAAGAAAATTTAAAGCGTTTGAAGCAGGCGAGGTTGGAAAATGGAAAATCACCTAGGATTATAAAGCTGCCAATGCCCCATCGCTTGGAATTCGATGGTTTGGAATTACCAGCAAGTTATGCCAATTTCTTGATTTTGAACAAAGCTGTTTTGGTGCCAACCTTTAATGATAGTCGTGATCGTGAAGCTTTGAATATCTTGTCAGAGGTATTCAAGGGTAGAGAAGTAATCCCAATAAATGCCATTGATTTAATATGGGGATTCGGAACTTTACACTGTCTAAGTCAGCAAATACCAGTTTAGGTACAACCTTTATTCTTTGCCTCAATCCATTTCGCCATGTACTTAGTGCTCATCATGGTTTGATGTTGCAGCAACTTTCCAATGAAATTTTGTTCACGGTGAGTTTCCAACACGCTGCGTATTTGGTTTACACGCTCTTCCAGTAGGTCTTGTAAAAATGCTCTGCTATAAATAGTTTGAAGAAGTTCAAGCCCTTGCTCTTGAGCTGTCTCCCACAAATCTTTGCTTTGGTGAAGTTTCACGGAAATTTGGGCGAACGCTTTCCAGTTATTTGTGATTGCGCCGTTCCAGGGAAGGTCTTTGTGCATACCTTCCGCTCCTACCGTGGTAGTTACGCTGGGTGTTCCTGTTCGCATGGCATCTATTAGTTTCCCCTTTATGCCGGCTCCAAACTGCAAGGGTGCCAACAGTACTTTTGCGCTATTGAGTACGATATCCACATTTTCGGTCCATCCTTTCACATAAAACCCTGATTTAGGATGGTGCATTTGACTTACTTGTTGTGGTAAGTATGCACCATAAATGTGAATTTCAGCATCAGGTAATTCTTTTCGTATGCTAGGCCATATCTCTTGCTTTAGAACTTTAATGGCATCGACATTTGGTGCATGCTTGCCGTTACCAATGCTTATGAAGCCTTTTCTATCATCAAAAGGGATAAACTTTTCTTTGGATATGGTCGAAACATCAACCATAAAAGGTAAATGCATGAGCAACTCCGATGGAATATGAAGTTCTTTTTGTAAAATTTCCATTTCATAAGTGGAAATTATTAAGCTAAGGTCACAACGATAGATACTGGCTGTTTCCCGTAAGGTCATTGGGTGGTTTTTCCAATCATCGGTCACAAAGGGTCTTTGTTTTCTATAAGCTTCTTCCCTAGCCTTTCGTAAGGCATGTAGATCTTCTGTATTCAGGATGCGTAACGCTTTTGGGGCAAATTCAGCGACTCGCCATCCAAATTGCTCTTCAACCATAAAGCGGTCAAAAATGACAATGTTGGGCAAAAGTTTTTTAATAAAATCATCAAAACTGGAATGGTTGAGTTGAATGGTGACTTCGGTGACTCCGATTTTTTCTAAATCCAGACTATACTCTGTTCTGCTTGCCGTGCTCGCAAAGGTGATGTTGTAACCAAATCTTAAAAATGCTCCCAACAATTGTTGCATACGACAGCCGGCAGCAGTAGTGGTCGGCTCTGGCCATACAGACCCAATGACAAGGAGTTTTTTTGACATACTAAATTACAGGTACATGGGTAAAGGGTAAAAGTACTAAGTGAGAATCCAATAATCTAGATTTACATTTTGGCCGCAAACATTTTGGAAATACTCGAACGCAATTTACGTTCATAATCCTCCTCCAGCCACTCTTTGTAGTTTTTTGTGTTGTTCATGATGCAGTAGGAATACTGCTTTACTCGGTACTGGATTTCATCTTTGAGCTCTTTGGCCAAAATTCGGGCATCGAATACATCCTCACTGTTTTCCACGCATATTTGGGCGTGCTGCTCAATACTTTTTTCAAGGACCAATTTTGATTTTTTGCCCTGCGCGAAAATCTTTTTATATTCTTCTTTTACATCAAAGGTGATGTTGTTCGAGTTACTGAATTTGGCACGAAGCTCATCTGGCATCTCATAAACAAAATCACGCTCGATTTCCTCATCATTTTTAATGTTCTCCAAATAAAAGTCAGGAAAAAGAAAAATTTCCTGCCAATCCACCGGTGCATCCCAAGGGCCAAAACGTGCAATATTGTTACCCATATCGATTACGTTGAACTCATTCTTGTTCGGAAGAACCCTAGAACCTCTACCGATCATTTGGAAATACAGGGTAAGTGACCTTGTGGCCCTGTTCAAAATAATGCTCTCAACCGTAGGTTCATCAAAACCTGTGGTAAGAATACTCACAGATGTCAGGATAGCATCCGGTGTTTCTGCAAACCACTCGAGGATATCCTTTCGCTCCGTGGCCGTGTTTTTATTGTCCAAGTGCCTAACGTTATAGCCTGCCTTTTTAAAGGTCTCGTAAACGTATAGGGAAGTGTTGATCCCGTTGTTAAAAATCAATGTTTTTGTACCCTTGGCTATTTCTTCGTATGCTGTGAGCAGTTTGCCGAGCATACTGTGGGCACTGTAGAATTCATCGGAAGATTTTACGGTATAGTCCCCATTGATGCCCAGTTTTAGGGTACGTAGGCTGACATCGTAATTGTAAAGATTGGCCTTGGCCAAGAAATTTTTATCGATCAACGATTGTATGGACTCCCCAATGATCAAATGCTTGTAATTGTCCTTCATCGGGAGTTTAATGTTGGAACTCAACGGGGTTGCCGTTACGCCCAAAATGGTGGACTTATCAAAATATTTAAAGAGTTTCCTAAAGGAATTGTAGTGGGCTTCATCGATAATGACCAAGCCAATATTGTTGATTTTGACTTTTTCTTCCTGTAAACGGTTGTTCAAGGTTTCCACCATGGCAACAAAGCACATATAATCGTCTTGATCATAAAGCTCTTTAACTTCACTGTTGATGACTTTGTTGGCTACTCCAAATCCCTTGAGCATTTTGGAAGTTTGTTTGCTAAGTTCTATCCGGTGTGTGAGTACCATTACCTTTTTTCCGGTCTGCTCAATAAACCTGCGGGTGATTTCAGAAAACACCACTGTTTTTCCGCCTCCGGTTGGTAGTTGGTACAAAATGTTGGTACCCTCCGGAAGCTCGTCCAGTTGGGTGAAAATTTTGTTCAGGTCTTCTTCCTGATAACCGTATAATGTTTTCTTCTTGACTTTTTTGTTTACCTCCAAAGGGAATGCGTTATGGATTGTTAAATAAAAAACCCTACAAAATTAGGGGTTTTTTGCGCTTGAGACCAATCCTTCTTGGCTTTTCTATCAAAATTGTATTAACAATTAAAATATCACTCCTTTTTTTGTGAATAGCTTATCTGCTCATAACATTTTGATAACAATAACATTTAGGACTTGGAAAAATGCATATTATAATGTATAATGATAGTTTATAACACTAGTAAACCAGATACAAGAATGAGGCAGCTAAAAATCATCAAACAGGTCACGAACCGGGAATCCAAATCACTTGACAAATACTTGCAGGATATCAGTAAAATCGATTTGATCACCGCGCAGGAAGAAGTTGAGCTAGCACAGAAGATCAGGGCCGGAGACCAAGCTGCTTTGGAAAAATTGACCAATGCAAACCTAAGGTTTGTGGTATCCGTTGCAAAACAGTACCAGAACCAAGGGTTGAAGCTCCCAGATTTGATCAATGAAGGAAATGTTGGATTGGTAAAAGCAGCCAAGCGTTTTGATGAAACCCGTGGGTTTAAATTTATTTCCTATGCTGTTTGGTGGATTCGCCAGTCCATTCTGCAAGCTTTGGCGGAGCAGTCCCGTGTGGTACGTTTGCCATTGAACAAAATTGGGTCAATAAATAAAATAAAAAAGACATTTTCCTATCTAGAGCAAGCCCATGAGCGTCCGCCGTCCCCAGAGGAGATTGCCAAAGAATTGGACATGACGGTTTCCGAGGTAAAGCAGTCATTAAAAAATACAGGTAGACATGTATCTATGGATGCGCCATTAAAGGAAGGTGAAACTTCCAATCTATACGATGTTCTTAATGCCGGGGACTCTCCAAAACCTGACAAAGGGCTGATGCATCAGTCTCTGAACACAGAAATAAACAGGGCTTTGGATACATTATCGCCAAGAGAAGCCGATGTGGTACGCCTGTATTACGGTATAGGTGACCAACCATCCATGACCTTGGAGGAAATTGGAAGCACTTTCGATTTGACCAGGGAACGTGTACGTCAGATTCGGGAGAAGGCAATCAGAAAATTAAGACATACATCAAAAAGTAAAATTTTGAAGTCCTATCTTGGATAAGTCAAGACAGTCAATAAATAGAAAAGGGGACGTTTTTTTACAACATCCCCTTTTCCATGATATACACTTAAACATCATTGCTTGCTCAAAAGACTAATATCAAAGTCGGTGAGCATGTCTTTCAAATCTTGAATAAAATTCAAGTAAGCGGCGTTTTCTTTGTTAGGGTTTTTCATGGTAACAAGTTTTGGGTTGTTGGCTAACTATAGGTAATCAAGTTCGGCAAGTTCGTTTACCGTCAAAATTTCGTTTAGTTCTTGTAAAAAGGCTAAGTACTCTTCTCCGTAGGTATCGTATAACATGGTAATCTTTGGTTTTGGTTCGGGGGTTTTTTAGGTATAACGCAGTTTCATACATAACATTATGTTACTTTCACAAATTGTGGTGAACATATCAAATTATGGAGTGAAATATTTTTATTTCATATTTAAAATGTCGAGTTCAACTTCAAAATCAAGTTCGTTGTCTATTTTGCTCGGCCTAATATTGAACTCGTCATAAATAAAACAAAGGTTCATGGGCAATCTTCGTCGTTCCGCATCGGACAACACGCCCAATTTTGACTGCAGTTCGTTTTTAACGGCAAAAGCCTTGTTACTGATTTTCGGATTGTGATGGGATTCCAATTCAGAAAGGAAGGGAATCTCTTTCCTATCCCCTACCTTCAACATTTCATCCAATAACATTAATTGGCACTCCAAGTCTTCCGTATGCTGGAACAACGGATAAAATATGCTTTGGAGGTATTCGGGCAGTTGGTTGTTTTCCATCTTGACTGTGTATTAGATTGCGCGGAATATTTCCATTTCAAAATCTATTTGCTCTTGAATGCGTGGATATTCCTGGAGAAATTGATCGTACAAAAAGTCAAGGTGCTTTTTATCCCTATCCGTTTTGCACAACCTTGAAATTTGTTGGGTCACTTCCAAAAGCCCTGATGTCTTCATCATACGCAACGAAGGCATTATTTTTTGACAGGAAAGCTCGAGCTCTGTATAATTTTCGTTTATTAGATTGACTTTGGCACTTCCGACAAACTCAAAAATGTTTTGTTTGAACATGCGCACCAACTCTTCCAACAGTTCAATTTGCCCCATGCAATCCTCCAAAACAGGTTGGAGATCAATCTTTTGGGAAGAAAAACCAGCTTGAAGGCTCTTCTCAATAAATTCAAAATCGGTAGACATACGTTCTGTGTTTTTATTCTGATCCTGAGGCTTCTCTTGTATGTTCTGTATCCTTTTTTTAATCTCTTCCACAATACTTTTTTGTGGTTCAGAAAGATTTGTATCCTCCAAAGACTTTAAAAGCATCAAAATTTCACTATCATTTGGGGCAGTAAACGATTTGCTATCAGGGCCTTGGATGCCTACATTTTTGTATAGGTCTTCGAGCTGCTTCATTTCGGAAATCCCAAAAACTTTGCTTTCAAGTCCAAACTTGAACATTTCAAAAGTCTTTTTAAGTTCTCCAGCCTCAACTACTCCCAATTCTTCATAAGAAAAAGAACTCAAACCTATTTCAAGCTTTTCCAGATACGTTAACAATTCGCGTGTTCCCAATTTTTTGCGTTAATGGTTATTAATCACATTAAAAATGTCGATTAAACTGAGGGATTACAATTTATTGTTCCGTAGCATTCGGATATTGTTGTCAAATTGCGTTATTTGTATGTGTAAAAAACCAACCATGAAATATTTTTATTTATTCCTTAGTATTACCCTGCTCATATCTTGCGGGGAGAAAAAAACCGAAACCAAAGAAGAAACCTTGGTAGAAAAAGCACAGAGAATCCACGATTCCGTAATTACGATTGATACGCACGATGATATCAACGTTCAAAATTTTACGGACAGTATCAACTACACTCAGAATTTGGATACCCAAGTAAACATACCCAAAATGAAAGAGGGAGGTCTCGATGTAGCATGGTTAGTAGTGTACACAGGTCAAGATACCTTAACAACGGAGGGTTATGCCAAAGCATCTGAAAATGCAATCTCAAAATTCGAGGCTATCCACAAACTTTGTGAGGAAATAGCTCCTGACGAGATTGAGTTGGCCCTGACCTCTGAAGATGTTAGAAGAATTGTGGCCGCAGGCAAAAAAGTGGCCATGATCGGTGTTGAAAATGCCTACCCAATTGGCGAAGACCTTTCTAAAATTGAAGAATACCAAAAGCGTGGTGCCCGATATATGTCCTTGGCACACAATGGCCATAGCCAATTGAGCGATTCCAATACAGGGGAGCAAGACAGTGTTTGGCTTCATAACGGATTGAGCGACCTTGGCAAAGAAGCGGTTGCAGAAATGAACCGTGTTGGAATGATGATCGATGTTTCCCACCCATCAAAAGAAGCGATGAAACAAATGATCGAGCTTACCAAAGCTCCGATAATCGCATCGCACTCATCGGCAAGAGCACTTTGTGGCCATAGCCGTAATCTTGACGATGAGCAATTAATGTTGATGAAGGAAAACGGAGGTGTTGTACAAACCGTAGCTTTTAGTTCTTACTTGAATACCGAGAAGCATGAAGCACGTTCCGCCTACATGTCGGAGGTGTACAAAAAAGTGGCAGATTCCTTGGGTCTTGCTTGGTACGAGCGCTCCCAATTTGGTTCGTTGACCGATGAACAGCGCGAAGAGTTCTTTGCCAATTACGGAAAAATCAGAAATATCGGCGAAGAATTGGCCGAAACCGACCCCAACGTGCCACCTGCGGTGAACGTATCGGATTTTGTGGACCATATCGACTATATGGTGAAATTGATAGGTATCGACCATGTGGGCATTAGCTCCGATTTTGATGGCGGAGGCGGTATTGAAGGATGGTCGGATGCATCCGAAACCTTCAACGTAACCTTGGAACTCGTAAAAAGAGGCTATACCGAAGAAGAAATTGCCAAATTATGGGGCGAAAATCTATTAAGGGTATTGGATGAAGTTCAAGCGGTCGCCAAAACAATGAACTAAGAAGTGGCTTTTTGCTCTTCTTTTTCTTTTTTGGCAAGTCGGTCCTTAACGTATTCTATTTTCGTTTTACCGTGAGCCTTGGGATTACCGTTCTCATCTAGATTCACCATAATAATGTTGTCTACGGTAACAATACTTTCGTGGGTCATCTTGTTTCTAACTTCACAGTTGAGCGAAATTGAGGTGACCCCGAATTTTATTACTTCAATACCAATTTCTATGATGTCCCCTTCGTGGGCCGTGCTCATAAAATTGATTTCGGACATATATTTGGTTACGATTTTTTTGTTTTCAAGCTGTATAATGCTGTACAATGCAGCCTCCTCGTCTATCCAAGCTAGGACCTTGCCGCCAAAAAGAGTTCCATTGGCATTCAAATCTTCTGGCTTTACCCATTTTCGTGAATGAAATCGCATAATTGAAACTTTTATAATTCAAGTACAAAGTTAGCGGAATCCTTTGAAGATTTTCTTGATAAAACCTTTAATTTATGCGAATTACGAATTTGAAATATTTCATGGAGAGCAAATATTGAGTAAACAATTTTAAATGCCCCAGATTTTAAACTTGATCAATTTGTGCCATTTTAATCGAATAAACCTTTTTGGGCAGGTAAAGTAGTCTTGGGTATATGCAAATTACAATTCATTTTGGCATTTAGTTGCTCAATAAAATAAGCGGATAACAAAGGAGACTCAAGTTCAAGGTTTTGATGCACAAAAAAGTGAATATGCTCCAACCCCATGGATTTCCATGAATTTAAACGCTCTATCCAATCATCTAAACGGGGATAATCCGATTTATGGTTCGCTCCAACATATCTAATAAAGGCTTCATTCGTGGTCAATCGCATGTGCATAAGGTCCCTCCTGCCAGCGGTGTCTACCAAAACGTTGGCAATATTGTTCTCTTCAAGTAAGTGATAAAGCTCCTGCGCCACCTTGTCATCATTGAACCAATCGGTGTGCCGAAACTCCATGGCCAAGGGGAATTCCTTCGGCCAATATTCCACAAAGCGCACTACCCTATCCCAGTTTTTTGGTCCAAAGTTATTGTGCATTTGTAAAAAGATGGTGCCCAGTTTTTCCCCGAGCAAAGAAGTTACCTCCAAATATCTATCGGCGATTTCATAAACTTTGTCGTTCATGCGACGAAGATGGCTTACTTCGTTGGTCATTTTTGGAAAAAACTTAAAGCCTTCAGGGGTTTTGTCACGCCACTTTTCGTACTGTTCTGCAGGGAAAATCCGATAAAAGGTGGCATTGAGCTCAATACAGTTAAATTGAGATGAGTAGTATTCCAATTCGTCTTTGGTACCCCTCGGATAAAAATTCTTCAGATCTTGCCGGTTCCACTTGGCACAACCCACGTACACCTCGGTGTTAGCACCCGTTTTGTTCTTTTTCAGGACTACCGCAGTATCCGGATGGTCGGGTGGTATGGTGAAATCTATATGTTCTGGGCGGTCTACTTTTCCGAATTTCATTTTGAATTCAATTTGATATAAAAATAAGGCTTTTGGTTCGTACAACGATTTAATACATTTTCTCTGTTTTTTCGGTATATTTAGTCATGATACATTTTCACATACCTTCTAAATTGCCTAAACTGTTTAGATATTGGGTTCTCTTTGAATTTTCAGTTTGCCTCCTATGTTTAATCTTTTACTGGATTTCCAAATTATTCTAATACCCCTTTGTTTTTGAGGCTTCAAGTTGTTCATAACCTAGTTGACAACTATTACCATAATTAAAAATGTGCAATGCATCATTCTGTAATTTTAGTAAAAATCACAACCATGGACTCACAATCCGACCGTAGATTGGACATTCGTCCCACCATTCAATCATCACATTTTAACAGCCAAATGGGTTTTGATGAGCATTTTCAAAACAAAACCTTACGTCCTGTAATCAAACTCCAAAATGATTTGTTGGTAGAGGCTTTCAAAAACTATGCAAACAAGCACAAGGGAGCTTTTTACGAACTTTCTCTGGAGAAAAAGATGGAGTATATAGAAAGGGCCATCCAAAAGGACATCAAATTCAGAAACTCTTTAAAAGGAATGATTATCGGTCAATTCACTGTAGAAGAGTACCGCGACTATATTACCAACTCTTCGGCTCTCAACAAGCGCATGATGAATATGGTAGTGGAACGCCTCAAAGACCAAATTCAACTTTTAGAGGAAGAAGAAGCACTATTCCAAAATTGATTCCCCGTTCAGGTTGGTGGTGAGGATATCGCTCATCAAATCAAAATAAGGACGAATGGACTTAAAGGATTTGTCCACTTCACCCAAAAAAGAAGGGGACAGCACTTCTTCATCTGTAAGATTCCGAACAAATACAAACTGTTTTTTTCGAATCAAGTCAATATCTGGGTGTTCCTTGTCAAAACCTTTGGGTGCCGTTTTTAATTCATCACCACGCAATTCACCCCAAGTTTCTTTCAATTCTTTTTGGTTGATGACTTTACGGAAGTCGTCTGCATCCATTTCCAGTTCTTTTCGAATACGAAACAGGTCTTCCTTGTTCGGGTCCCAGAATCCCGTAGCCAATAAGGACTCTCCTGGTTTTAAGTGAATATAATAACCGCCCCGTAAATGTGCCCCCAGTCGGGAAAAAGACCCTGCAAAATGACTTTTGTAGGGTGTTTTGTCCTTAGAAAACCGTATATCTCTGTAAATCCGGAACAGCTTCATTTTTTCAATATCATCGTGGTGGTTTAAGTTTGTCTTTACAGCTTCTAGAAATGACTTTACCTCGGACTGATGTTTTTTGAAATCAGTTTTATTTGCTTCAAACCAATCCCGGTTGTTGTTGTTTTTTAGCTCCTTCAGAAAATCAAAAACTCCTTTGGATATCGTTACATTGGACGCCATATATCGATAATATGTTATTTTTAAACTAAAGTTAGCCTTTTATATCTTCGCATGGTAAGGATTTCTATAATTTTAAGACAATATAGCGCAGCATGGACAAGGAAAAAATCATAGCCGAACTCAACAGGCACAAAAAACTGCCCTATCTTGACTTTAGATTGAAGCAGGAAACGGAGGACTTTACCGATACTCTTTTTTATACCCTATTTGATGCCAACACCCCAGTTGCCGTAAACTTGGAGCTGTTGGAGAATAAATTCAATCAGCTAATGGATATGGCTTGTTGGGATTTGGAGAAGCCCAATGAAGAACTTTGGGGCAATTATGTGGCCCATCTGCCACAGATTCTGGAGAATCTAAATTTAGACGCAGAGGCCATATTGAATTGTGATCCGGCATCCCTTTCCATGCAGGAAATTTATATGGCCTACCCCGGCTTTTATGCCATAGCCATTTATAGATTGGCGCACGAGCTTTATGAAGAAGGTGTTCCATTGATTCCTAGAATGATGACCGAATATGCGCATAGACAGACCGGTGTGGATATTAACCCAGGGGCAAAAATTGGCAAGTCTTTTTTTATAGATCATGCCACCGGTGTAGTTATCGGCGAAACTGCTGTAATCCATGACAACGTGAAAATTTATCAAGGGGTGACCTTAGGTGCCCTGTATGTGGCCAAGAACTTGCAGAAAACAAAGCGGCATCCCACCATAGAAAACAATGTGACCATTTACGCCAATGCCACTATTTTAGGAGGCGATACCGTTGTAGGTGCCAATTCCGTAATTGGCGGGAACGCTTGGATAACTTCGTCTGTGCCTCCCAACTCCACCGTTTATCATAAACCAGAAATTAAAATAAAGACAACCCCAAATGTCTAACAGCATACTAGATCTTATCGGAAACACCCCAATGGTGGAATCCAACGTATTGAATACCAATCCAAATGTAAAAATCCTGTTTAAGCTGGAAGGAAATAACCCTGGCGGTAGCGTTAAGGACCGCCCAGCATACAATATGATAAAAAGTGGGTTAGAGCGCGGCGATTTTACCAAGAAAACCAAATTAATCGAGGCCACGAGCGGTAACACAGGTATTGGCTTGGCCATGATAGCAGGTCTTTTTGGCCTTGATATTGAATTGGTGATGCCCGAAAATTCTACCAAGGAACGTGTCCAAACCATGCGGGCCTATGGAGCAAAAGTTACTTTGACCCCTGCCGATGTTGGAATCGAGGGGGCCAGGGACTATGCCGAAGCCAAAGTCAGGGAAGAAGGTTTCCAAATGTTGAACCAGTTTTCGAATGATGACAACTGGAAGGCACACTACAAAACCACAGGCCCTGAGATTTGGAGAGATACAGATGGGGAAATCACCCATTTTGTGTCCAGTATGGGCACTACGGGCACCATAATGGGAACTTCCACTTATTTAAAGGAGCAAAATCCCAATGTTCAAATTGTGGGCGTACAGCCTACCGACGATTCCAAGATTCCGGGCATACGAAAATGGCCAAAAGAATATCTGCCCAAAATCTTTAATCCGGACAAAGTGGATGCCGTAATGGAGGTTAGCGAACACGATGCTACCGAAATGGCGAAGCGATTGGCCAAAGAAGAAGGTATTTTTTCTGGTATGAGCAGTGGCGGAGCGGCGGCTGTAGCCCTGCGTTTGGCCGAAACTTTGGAAAGCGGTACTATCGTATCCATTGTATGCGATCGTGGTGACCGCTATTTGTCTTCTAATCTTTTTGATTAAGTAGAGAAATACTTTTTAGCATCTATTTTTTGGGTTTTCACGTCGGATTTTTCGTATTATCCAACAATGTTTGCAGCTTGTCGATTTCTTTGAAATAGCAGGGTAAAACGCCCGTTCTTTATATCAAATTAAGTCGCAAATCCGAGATAGATATGAATACGTTGTCAAAGATAATTACCTGGAAACGAAACATACTTGCCAGTATAGCGGTGCTGTTGACTTTGATTGTATTAAGCTTTTACGGAGTTTATACGAATCAGTTTTACTTTTTAAAACCAGATAACTATATATTTCCCATCTTGAGCTCTGTGCATTTTTTATACTTATATGTAGTTTGGTTCAAAATTACTGAAGATGAACTGCCAGATCCCAAAATGCGAAACATTGAGTATGTTCTTTACGCCATTATGATCGTGTATATCTTTAAAATTTATGACTCTATCACGGTGTTGAATTCAATGGAAACCTATGGCGAACACGTGATTCCTGTCACTTTTAAACCTATGGCAACCCTTTCTGTGGTCCTTTATAGTGTTTTGCCAATTCTAACGCTCTACACCTTTTGGTTGAGAAAGCGCTACATCGGTGTCTACAACTTTGAAAACTACAACGACAACCTAAATATTTGGCAATAGTTTATAGTCCTCGGATATAGTTGCCATACAGGTCTTTGAACTGGTACCCTTGCTGAAATCGATGTTTGCTCAGCTTTTTATGGGCTACCAATCCCCATAGCAACAGCTCTTTCAAGAAATATGAATCCTCTTTTGGGGTGTCCGGTTGATATTCCTTTAAAAGATGGTTCAGTGGACCGATGGAGTCCAGCTTGGATTTATATTCGTCCTCTTTTTCATCGTCCAAAAGGTCGAAGCCCTCTCCGTCAAAGAACCAACTGATCAATTCATCATATTCGGTTTCCTCTTCCTTGCGCTGAAGCTTATCAATTTTCGGGAAATAACTCGGAAATAATGATTTTGCGGCATCTTCAATCAAATTCTCGGCTACGGAACCAGCTCCCTCCTGTTCTCCTTCGTACACCAACTCAATTTTACCCGTGATGGAAGGGACAACCCCCATAAAATCACTCAAGCGAACATTGGTTTTCTTGTCACCGGCAACAATGGCCCTACGTTCGGCGGTACTCAAAAGGTTTTCGAATGCCGTGATGCTCATACGTGCACTTACACCACTTTTGGCATCCACATATTCGCTGTTTCTGGCCTCAAAACTGATTTGTTCCAATAAATCCATTGCAATTTCGGGTACATACACAAAATCGGACTGACGTTTGTCCAGCTTCGCTTCCTGCTTTGTTATTTTCTTCGCAATCTCAATACTCTCTGGATAGTGCGTCAAAATCTGGGAACCTATCCTATCTTTCAAAGGAGTAACAATGCTTCCCCTATTGGTGTAATCTTCAGGGTTGGCAGTAAACACAAATTGAATATCCAAATGCAAACGAAGTTTAAAACCCCGAATTTGTATATCACCTTCTTGCAGTATATTAAACAACGCCACTTGAATCCTTGCTTGAAGGTCGGGAAGTTCGTTGATCACAAAAATACAACGGTTGGCCCTCGGTATCATTCCAAAATGAATGACACGATCATCCGCGTAGGACAGTTTGAGGTTGGCCGCTTTTATGGGGTCCACATCTCCAATCAAATCCGCTACGGTAACATCGGGTGTGGCCAATTTTTCATAGAAACGCTCGTTCCGGTGTATCCAACTTACAGGGGTATCATCCCCTTTTTCCTTGATCAATTCCGTGGCATATCTTGAAATAGGTTCCAAAGGGTCATCGTGGATTTCAGAGCCCTCCACAATGGGCATCCATTCATCAAGCAGTTGCACCATTAAACGGGCCAAACGGGTCTTTGCCTGCCCGCGCAAGCCCAATAAATTAATATTGTGACGGGAAAGAATGGCTCTTTCCAGTTCTGGAATTACCGAGTTTTCATAACCCCAAACGCCTTCGAAAACTTGTTCGCCTTTGGATATTTTCTCCAAAAGGTTCTCCCGAAGTTCGTCCTTAATGCTTCTGTTTGTATATCCCGCTGATTTTAATTCACCTAGCGTTGTAATGTTGGTATGATCCAAATTCATATGTTGTGTTATCCTTTAATTCTTCTTTTTCTGTTTTGTTCGTAATCTTCAAAAATCATTTCACCCAAACCTTTTAGTCCTGTATAAAAGGCTTTTCCCTTGTTTGCTTTGGTAAATTCACGCACAAACTGCATCAGGTAGGGGTCCTCTGCAATCATAAAAGTGGTTATGGGGATATGAAGTTTCCGGGCCTGTTGGGCCATGGCGTAGCATTTTTCAACGATATATTCGTCCAAACCTACGCTGTTCTTGTAATAATCTCCGTTCGGAAGTCGCAAACAAGATGGTTTTCCATCGGTAATCATAAAAATCTGTTTGTTCGTGTTCCGTTTTCTACGGAGCATATCCATCGCAAGTTGCAATCCGGCCACTGTATTGGTGTGGTATGGACCTACTCTTAAATAGGGTAAATCTTTGATGGGAATGGGCCAAGCATCGTTTCCGAACACCAAAATATCCAGCGTATCCTTTGGGTAACGGGTCGTAATAAGTTCAGCAAGGGCCATTGCCACTTTTTTTGCCGGTGTGATTCTATCCTCGCCGTACAAAATCATACTATGGCTGATGTCAATCATCAGCACCGTGCTCATCTGGGCTTTGTGCTGGGTATCTTCGACCACCAAATCCTCTTCACTCAAAGTGAAGTTGTCCAATCCACGGTTTACTTGGGCGTTCTTGAGGCTTTCAGTCATACTGATGTGCTCCAAGGAATCCCCAAAGCGGTATTCACGGAACTCACCGGTATGCTCATCACCTTTACCTGATTTTCCTGTTTTGTGGTTTCCGGAGCCACTTCGTTTGATTTTTCCAAAGATTTGGTCCAAGGCCCGTTGGCGCAGCATTCGCTCCAACTTGGCGGTGACGGAAAGGCTTCCGCCTTTGCCCGTTTCATCCCCTTCTTCGCCTTCGCCGCCCTGTGGATCATCCATATCAAATTCCTCACGGATGTATCCCTTGGCCTTAAGGTCTTCTATAAAATCATCGATAGTGTAATCGTCGTCGGTAAGCTCGTATTCCTTATCCAATTCACGGAGCCAATCCAGCGCCTCCTCCACATCGCCCGAAGTGTGTGTAATCAGTTCCTGAAAAATCTCAAAGAGTTTTTCGAACGGAGTTTGGTCCGGGGCTTCGTAATTGGTAAAACGAAACCCTTTTCTTGTGTTCATAGCCATTACATAAATTTACGGTATTTCGCTGTAACGACTAAACGTTTAGAAAAAACTTAACGCGATGAACCAAAAAAAGCGCCGAACCAAGAAGCCCGACGCCTAAAATCCAACCAATCTAAAACTAGTCTTCCACAAAGGTGTAGCTGGTTTTGACCACCTGTGTTAACCTGAAGTACCCAAAGGCATAGTTTTCAGGATTTGTGGTATTGACACAGTTGCCTTTCACGTCCACTGGCGTGGACTCAAAAAGACCTACACCACCCAGTTGGGAAATGAGTATCTTGATGTAATCGTAATAGGCCTTGGAGATCCCATACATTTCTATGTCCACTACATCACCAGGTTTAAAAGGCTCTATTTCAGTATCATCGTCCTCGTCGATTTCATACCACCAATCAATCTCGTTGCCATTTAAAAATTCATCTTTGGCTGTTTCCAAATCAGGTAACAGATCACCTTCCCGCTGAAATTTGAAAAGATAATTGTTCCCTTCTACCTCCGGGTCGGTAAACACCACGTGTACTTCCAGTAGTTCATCATCAAACCCTTCTTTACGCCCCTGAAAAACACTGGTGATGTCCGTCACGGCGGTCATAGTCTCCGTTGCAGTATATATCTCACCATTATATTCGATTCTAAGCATGTATTTCTGTTCCAAAACGGGCTCAAAATTTGTGGTCAGGTATTCGCCGTTGCCCTGGTCCTCAAAATTATAGCTTGCCCCGCTGCCTTCATTGGTTACAACAACTGAGGCACCTGTTACTTCCATGTTGGTATTTGTGCTAAAAAATGGGGTGGATTCTCTCAATCGGATGGTCTGTACATTTCCTTCGGAGCCCTTTTCCCAGTCCAGAGATGCTTCCACCACCAATCGTTTTGGGCCTTCTTGGACCTCCACATCCACCACGTCCGAACATGAGGCAAATATGATCACAATAACCACCAATATAATTTTCTTCAATGTTTTCATGATTTAAAATTTAAAGTTGTAGGTCAATGAGGGCACAATGCCAAAAATCGCTGTTCGCGTAGCTTCGTTGGCCCCGGTCTCCATATTTTGACCGAAGGAAATCGAAGCGGCATTTTTTCTGTTGTAGAGATTATAGATGCTGAACACCCATTCGCCCTTGAAACGTTTATTTTGATATTTTCTTGGTTTGTAATTGACAGAAACATCCATCCGATGGTAGCTTGGCAAACGGTCTGAATTTCTTGGGGCGTAGCTTGCTATGGACAAATCCTCGTACACATATTGC
Organism: Flagellimonas abyssi; assembly: GCF_019457905.1. Lineage (GTDB taxonomy): Bacteria > Bacteroidota > Bacteroidia > Flavobacteriales > Flavobacteriaceae > Flagellimonas > Flagellimonas abyssi. The sequence continues at coordinate 220,171 of NZ_JAHZSV010000001.1, forward strand.
CCATTGGGATAGGTCACCGGTCTCCCTGTTTGAAAAACCAGATTGGTTCCAAAACTCCATTGGTCGTCCAATTGGTAGGCTCCCGATATGGATATGTCATGCGTCCTATCAAAAGAGGCACTGTACCAATCTCCATTGTTGATACCGGGTCCTCCGGCTGTTCCTCCCAAGGTTTGTTGCTCTGATTTTGAGAGGGTGTATGCAATCCAACCCGTAAAGTCGCCCTCGTTCTTCCGAAGCAACAGTTCCAACCCGTAGGCTCGCATTTTGCCATTCAAAATTTCAGTTTCAATGGTGTTTTGACCAACTAGCTCGGAACCATCTATATAATCGATTCTGTTATCCACAGTTTTATAGTAGGTCTCCACTTCCAGCGAATAGGTCTTGTCCTTAAAATTGCGAAAGTATCCCAGCGCATACTGGTTGGCCAATTGTGGTTTGATAAAGGGGCCACTGGGCGTCCAGACATCCAAAGGGGTGACAGAGGATGTATTGGACAGTAGATGAATGTACTGGGCGGTGCGTGAAAAACCTGCTTTTAAGGATGAATCCTCGTTTAACAGGTATGCCAAGGAAACCCGGGGTTCAAAATTCCCGAAGGATTCAATGACATCCCTTTTTTCAAAATTGGTTTCGCCCGTTACCGTTCCCCTTTCATAAATGCCCAGTTCCGGATTGTACACTACGGGCTGATTGTTTGCGTAGGTGTTGATGGGTTGCCCACCAAATCTAGAGAAAGCACTGTATCGCAAGCCATATTGTGCGGTAAGTTTAGGGCCCAGTTTTTGCTCTGCGCTCAAATAAAATCCGCTTTCCAGCGCTTTTTTCTGGTCTAACTTTAATGGATTGACGGGTGATGTCTCGGCAGTGGGGTTCACTTCCCCTGGATTGAAATCATAATAAATACCGTTGATGCCAAAATCCAATTTGAAGTCATTGCTCAAATAATACTTAAAGTCATATTTAAGATTGTAGTTGGTGATGGAGGACACCCAATCAAATTCATCCTGTGCAAACTCCAGGTCGTAGTCATATCGACTTAAAATTGCCGAAAGATTGGAAAACAAGCGATCACTAAAAATATGGTTCCAACGTAGGTTGCCCGTGGCATTGCCATAACTACTGTCAAAACTATTGCCCAGTTTAAAGGCATCCCGTCCAAAATAACCACTTAAGAAAAGTTTATTGTTACGATTGATGCTGTAATTAGTCTTTAGGTTCAGGTCGTAAAAGCTGACACTGTTATTTTCTCCTGCGGCCTTGAGCAACAGATCCACATAGGAACGCCGACCGGCAATCAAAAAGGAGCCCTTATCCCCAAAAACGGGTCCTTCGGCCGTCAGCCTGCTTGATAGGACGCCAATGCCCCCGTTCAGTTCAAAGTTTTTACTGTTCCCATCCTTTTGTCGAATGTCCAACACCGAGGAAACCCTTCCCCCAAAGCTTGCTGGAATACCCCCTTTGTAGAGTTTTACATCTTTGATGGCATCCGCATTGAATACAGAGAAGAATCCGAACATGTGCGAAGTATTGTAAATAATGGCTTCATCCAGCAGTACAAGATTTTGGTCCTGTGCGCCGCCCCTTACATGGAATCCTCCCGTTCCTTCTCCATTATTGGTGACCCCGGGCAGCATTTGAAGGGATTTCAATACGTCCAACTCCCCCAAAACCACGGGCATTTGTTTCACGGTGCCCATGTTCATCTTTACCACGCTCATTTCGGGTTTGCGCAATATGGCCCGTTCTGGTTCATCTGCCATAACGACCACTTCATCCAATTCTGTCGAGAATTCGGATATTTCCACATCTTGCACGATGTCACGATCCAAATTAACCTCAATATTTACCTCATTATACCCCATATAGGAAATGCTCAACACATATTCCCCTTCCGGAGCTGTAACGGAATAAAATCCATATTCATTGGTAACACCGCCAACGGTGGTACCATTCAAGAATACAGAGGCTCCGAAAAGAGTTTCCCCATTGCTTTTGTCGGTAATGGTACCGCTGATGGTGTGGCTGGTCTGGCCTATGGCCAGGATACAGCCCAAAAAGAAAAACCACAGCAACCAAACGTTACATTTGATTACCGGGTCCAACTGTGATTTACTGTTCATTTTTGTGATGTTTTGATGTTTGTACTTGAAATTTTCACCATCATAGACAGGTCAAAAAATGAAGGGTTGCATGCATTGGCTTTTTTACGGAAACTTTACGTCCATATTTATAATAGATACATTTTTTATAAGTTTTTTTTCTTCATAGTGCAACCCTTTACTTTTGCGGTTGTCTTTAGCTACAGATAAGGCATCAACCTAAAACCTTTGGAGACCGAAATCCGTTTTACGCACAAGGCCATAGTGGAGCAATGCAAAGCCGGCCATAGCAACTCACAATACGAGCTGTATTCCCGCTATGTGGATGCCATGTACAATGTGGGATTCCGATTTTTGGGCAATGCGGAAGATGCAGAGGATATTGTACAGGATAGTTTTGTGGATGCCTTTAAAAACTTGGACAGCTTCAAGTACGAGAGCAGTTTTGGAGCATGGCTGAAGCGAATTGTCATCAATAAATGTATTAACTATTTAAAGGCCAAGCGTATCCCTGTAGTGCCGATGGATGCACATGAGTTTCATCTGACGGATGAAGAGCCTGTTGAAGCTGAGGCGACAGATTTGGACAAGGTGAAAAAAGGGATTTCACGGTTACCGGACGGTTATAGGGAAATCATCAATCTGTACCTTATTGAGGGATATGACCATGTGGAGATTGCAGAAATCTTGGGTATTTCCACCAGTACTTCAAAATCACAATACCACAGGGCAAAGAAAAAATTATTGGAAATCATCAATGCAATGTAATGGACAATTTTGAAAAACATATTAGGGACCATGCAGCCCAGTTCAACGAACGTAGGGCGGACAAGGACAAAATGTGGGCGAAGATTTCAGAGGAACTGGGCCAAGAAAAGCCCAAGGTAATCCCGCTCTGGAAAAGGCCACTATTTCGTGTGGCGGCCTCCGTACTATTATTGCTGGGTCTCGCTTTGTTTTTTGGACTTTCAGTATTGAGCAACAATGCTGAAAAAACACAATACGCCTCCAAAGAACTGATGGAAATAGACATGTATTACAAAGACCTGGTCTCCTACCAAGTGGAATTGGTAAAGAACAATCAGGCTCTTTCCGAAGAAAACAAGGCCGAATTCCTATCCTTCATGGATGAACTCGATGCAGAATACGAAGTTCTTAAGAAAGAGATGCAAAAAAACCTTGACAATGAGCTAGTACTGGAAGCCATAGTGAGCAATTACAAAAAACGCATTGAACTCATTGAGAATTTGTTGCACCAGTTAAACGAATCTAAAAAACAAGATGAAGATGATCACGCATACACGTTATAGAATGGTCCTATGGATAGCCTTGTTGCTGGTATCAGTGGATTGTGCCGTAGCACAGGAAAAGGTTCATAAAACCATAGAGGAAAGCTTTCCGTTCACCAACTCGGGGGCGTTTCAAATAGAGAACAAATATGGTACTGTAACGCTTAAGGGATGGGATCAGAACAAAGTCCAAGTGAATATTGAGGTTACCGTGAACCATCGTAAAAAAGAAAATGCAGAAGACTTGTTGGGACGTATCAGCCCAAAAATCAAAGCGAGCAACAGCTATATTTCCATTGTTTCTGAAATCAGCAATAAAAATACGGGGTGGCTTGCCGATCTGTTGAATCGTGCCAATCCCATTGACTTTGACCGTAGCCACGTACAAATAGATTATGAGATCCATCTTCCCAAAAAAGCTGGACTTAAGGTCACCAATCGTTTTGGGGATGTGATCATTGAAAACTGGACAGGCAGCCTAAACACCTTGATCGAGCATGGCGACCTTTGGATTGGGGAGAATCTGAACAAGGCGGATATCGTTTTGAAATATGGAAAAGTCCGCGCCAAGGATTTAAACTATGCAGATCTTGACTTGAAAATCGGGGAATTGAACATGGAAAACTCAAAAAATCTGCGATTGAAAAGCGATGGCTCGGAAATACATGTCCATTTAGTTAATTCGTTGGAGATATATTCCAACAAGGACAATATCTCCATAAACGAAGTAGCGTCCCTATTTGGAAACTTGAATTTCACCACGTTCAAAGTGGAACGATTGGCAGGTGATGTAGACCTTACCATGAAAATTGCCGATTTTCAAGTGTACAACATTATAAATCCATCTGCTGATATATCCATACAACAAGAATCGGCGGATATCACACTAACCGTCAATCATTTCCCCCACGACTTCACGGCAACATTGGAACAAGGTGTGGTCCGACTGCCCAAATCATTTGAGAACGTCAGTTCAGAAATGTTGGACAAGGGCCGTAGGCTCCGAAAAATCAATGCCACTTATGGCAAGGAGCGGAAAGGAAAGATTTCCATACAAGGCGAAAAAGGAATTGTGACCATAAACGATTAAAAAAAAAATCAAAAAAATGCAACCCTTCATCAAATGGGTTGTCTTTAAAACAAAATCAATCAAAAATCCAATAAAAATGAACAATCAGAAAACTACGATTTTCTTACTTTTTTTGCTAATGGGCACTATGGGGTTTGCCCAAAACGATGACGACCAATATATTACCTTCAATGACCGAAAGAATGTGGTGCACGGGGTCTACTTGGGGCTATCCACCTACTTTGGAGAAATTGAGGGAGAGGATACCTACATCGGAGGACTAAAAGTGGCCTATGTGGCCAACAGACAGTTTGAAGTGGGTTTTATGGGCAACGTGCTATACTCCCAGCAGAACATCTTTAATCCTAGAACAAACAACAACGATGATATTGTGGCTGTGTACGGAGGACTGCATTTGGAACCTATATTGTTTGGCAAGAAAAGGGTAAGTCTATCCTTTCCAATATTGATTGGTGGTGGCGGTGTGGGCTACGTAGATCATAATGCCGTGGTGAACGATGAGAACGTTGATCTTAATGATGACGATATAGACGCTGTATTTGTGCTTGAGCCAGGAATGAATGTATTGTTCAATATTTCCAGATTCGTGCAATTGGAGGCTGGTTTCCGATATAGAATGTCCAGCAAAATAGAGTTGGCACAAAGCCCAGTGGACCGTCTCAATGGTTTTTCAGGTGGCATTGGGGTGAAATTAGGAGTGTTCAATATGGGGCGTAACCGTTACAAAAAGCAGTTGAACTAATGGAAAATTACAGCAACCGTCTTCACCATCCTATAAAAACACTACGGGTCTACACAAAAAATGAGCAAGTATTTGCCTTGTATGAAAATAGCGGATGGGCTGTCATTCCATTTCAATGGGTGCCTATTCCATTTTTCAACGTTTAGCATTTCTTGCGTACAGTATTACATCAATCAAAAATCAAAACAAATGAAAAAACGAATCAGTTTTACACTGCTTTCCGTACTATTGACCCTTTTTTCTTCCTGTGATTACGAGAAGATATATGCCGAAGGCGAAGTGACCTCTATCAAGTATGACATAAATGATTATAATGGACTCAGGATTTCTGATGCATTCCATGTTTATGTGCATTTTTCCGAATCTGAAGAAGAAATCCGTATTTCGGCCAACAACAATCTGCACGAAAAAATTGTCGTAGAAAAAGATGGTGACGAATTGATTATCCGATTAAAAGATCGCACTTCGGTAAGTGGTAAGGCTGTGATGAACGCATACATCACCACCAAAAATCTTTCCAAGTTCAATATTGATGGTGCGAGCAGATTGATTTTGGAAAATCAATGGGAAGTACAGGATGGACATATTACAGTCTCTGGGGCCTCTGATTTTAAGGGGGAATTGCTCGCTGATCGATTACAAATGAATCTCGAAGGAGCCTCTTCCGTTGATCTTTTTGGTAGTGTCTCATTCTTGGATGCGGAAATTTCAGGAAGCAGTGACTTGTTGGATTACGACCTTAATATTTCCAATCTGGACATAAACTTGTATGGGGCGAGCACGGCCTTTCTTTCTGTAAATGAAAGTATTTCCATAAAAGCTTCAGGTGCCAGTGTATTAAACTACAAGGGAGATGCGACGATACAGGAAAGTGAGCTTTCTGGCTCCTCCAGTATTATAAAAAAGGATTGAACACCACCTCATGTGGTCAATGTCTCTTTTCCAGAACTTTGACCACATCCTTGAGACTATAATTTTTTGCCTTCAGCAAAATCAAATAATGGAACAACAGGTCGGCGCTTTCGTTCAAGAAAAGCTCCTCGTTGTCATCTTTGGCCTCTATCACAGTTTCCACAGCCTCTTCCCCTACTTTCTGGGCTATTTTGTTAATGCCCTTTCGGAACAGGGAAGCCACATAACTATCCGGATTCTCTTGGTCATTTTTTCTGGATTCGATGATGTTTTCCAGCGTTGACAAGAAACCGTACCCTTGAATATTTTCTTCTGCCCAGCAGGTGTCGGTGCCCTCGTGGCAAGTAGGGCCAACTGGATTCACTTTAACCAAAAGGGTGTCGTTATCACAATCCACTTGCATATCCACAAGGTTTAAGAAATTGCCACTTTCCTCACCTTTGGTCCATAAACGCTGTTTGGAACGGCTGAAAAAAGTGACTTTTTGGGTTTCTCGGGTTTTTTCAAACGCTTCTTGGTTCATGTAGCCCAACATCAACACATTTTTGGTGGTTGCATCTTGAACAATAGCTGGTACAAGTCCGTCTGAATTTTTATTGAAGTCTATTTGCATTGTTATATTCTTACAGGAATTCCTTCTTCCTTTAATTCTTTTTTGAGTGTATTGATTTCGATTTCCTTAAAATGAAAAACGCTGGCAGCCAAGGCAGCATCCGCTTTTCCATCTTTAAAAGTATCCGTGAAATGTGATATGTTTCCCGCACCACCTGATGCAATCACTGGAATGTTAACCAATCCGGACAATTTTGCCAAAGCTTGGTTGGCAAAGCCATTTTTGGTGCCATCGTGGTCCATCGAAGTAAACAAAATTTCACCAGCACCACGTTCTTCCACTTCTTTAGCCCAATCAAAAAGATTCAGTTCCGTAGGTACCTTCCCTCCTACCAGATGGACTTTCCATTGTCCGTCTATTTGTTTGGCATCAATGGCAACAACGATACATTGTGAACCGAATTTGCCGACCAATTCATTGATCAATTCCGGTTTTTTTACCGCGGATGAGTTGATGGAAACCTTATCGGCCCCGTTTTTGAGGAGAATATCCACATCTTCCACGGACGAAATCCCGCCGCCCACGGTAAAGGGTATATTGATGGTCTCCGCTACGTGATACACCAGTTCCGCTAAAGTTTTTCGTTTTTCTTCGGTCGCTGAAATGTCCAAAAAAACCAATTCATCGGCACCTTCTTTGGCATAAATGGATGCTAGTTCCACAGGGTCTCCTGCATCACGTAGATCAACAAAGTTGATTCCTTTTACGGTGCGTCCGTTTTTAATATCGAGACAGGGTATGATTCTTTTTGTAAGCATTTATTTTTATTTGATTGAACTAATGTGAGACTACTTTTAAACCAATAATCGAAGCAATCAAGGTGGTTATAAAAAATAATCTCCAAAATGTTGCGGGCTCTTTAAAAACAAAAATTCCAAACAGTACGGTCCCCACTGCACCGATACCGGTCCAAACCGCATATGCTGTACCTATTGGTAATTCTTGTGTTGCTTTGACCAACAAAAACATGCTGATTGTAAGGCAAACTACAAATCCTATGTACCAATACGTCATTTCCGTCCCGGTTGTTTCCTTGGCCTTTCCAAGACAGGCTGCAAATGCAACTTCAAAGAGTCCTGCAATTATCAATAGTATCCAGTTCATAGGCTGTATTGGAATGCTAGCTTTCGTTTTTTGCATTCAGGTTGACCCCACCGTAAAAACCAAGGTCTTTATTTTGTAAAATTTTGGTCCATAATGCTATTTGCCCTGTGTGGTATGACAAATGTTCCGTAACATGGATAATGTTGCCCACTCCGGAAAAATTAAACCCTTGAACGTTTCGTTTACGCAATAATTCATTGAGCGGGGCATCGTAGAACGCTCTTTTGGCGTCCGAGATGGTGTTTTCCAGTTTTTTGACAAGCTCTGCTTTGGAATAGCCTGAATCTGTGGAAAATTCTTCATCCCTTATGCGTTCATCCTCCAAATTTTGAATGGATGCAATCCCATATTGGGTGATGTTTCCGCACAGGTGAAGAATAAGATTGGCAATACTATTGCTCGATTCATTCGGTTTTCCCCAAAGTTGTTCCTCAGACAATTGATCTAAACAGATTTTGATCATGCGAAGACTCTCGTTCATTCGATAGCCTGCGTTCCATACCAATTCTTCCTGGAGTTCTCTTTCTTTATCCATTTTTAAGAATATATTGTTCCAACTGTTTTAAACTGATCTTGCCTTCATAAATGGCTTTGCCTATGATTGTGCCCTCACAACCAATTTCTGCAAGTTTGGGGAGTTCGTCAAAGGTGGACACCCCACCACTGGCAATTAAATGTAAGCCTTTTTTGGTTTGGGCCAACATTTTTTGATACAAGTCGAACGCAGGCCCTTGCAGCATGCCATCCTTGCTTATATCCGTGCAAATCACATATTCGATACCTTCGGATTGATACTGCTGAACGAAGGGAATCAGCTCCAAATCCGACTCTTCTTGCCAGCCCGAAACCGCCACTTTCTCGTTGTTGGCATCGGCACCTAGAATGATTTTTCTAGCCCCGTATGTTGACACCCAGCTCAAAAAAGTTTCCCTGTCTTTTACTGCAATGCTTCCACCGGTAATTTGATGTGCTCCGCTTTCAAAGGCAACATGCAGGTCGTCTCCTGATTTTAATCCACCGCCAAAGTCAATTTGCAAACTAGTTTTTAAGGCAATGGTCTCCAATACTTTGTAGTTGACAATATGTTTGGATTTGGCCCCGTCCAAATCTACCAAATGTAGGTACTGGATACCGTGTGCCTCAAACTCCTTGGCCACTTCCAGCGGATTTTCATTATAGACTTTTTTGGTGCTGTAATCACCTTTAGACAGACGTACGCATTTTCCATCGATAATGTCTATGGCTGGAATCAATCTCATTTTCTAATCATATTTTACTCGTTCTATGGACATCCACATTTTTGAATCTCCCACTTTTTTAAAGCCCAGGTTTTCATAAAAACTATGGGCATCCAATGTTTTTAGTGCTACGGTGTTGACTTTCTTCACATCAGGTTGGTCCAAAATATATTGCACCAATTTTTTTCCAAGTCCTTTGCCCTTGTTGGGATCAAAGACGACAACATCCATAATATAGGAAAAAACCAAACCGTCTGTCATCATTCTGGCGTAAGCAACCTGCTCACCGTTCTTATTGAACATTCCAAAGCAGATACTTTTTTCAATGGTCATCAAGGTTTCGTCCCAGGTTCTTTCCTTTCCCCAGTATGTGGAGGTTACCTCTTTATGGATTCTTGGGATATCCAATTTCTCCTTGTCCTTCAAAATATGGAACTCCATGTCAGGTAATATTTAGAAAATTGTTCAATATTTCACTACCTATATCGCTGCTTTTTTCGGGATGGAACTGTGTCCCATAAAAATTTTCTTTCTGCAGAGCTGCACTATATTCCACATCGTATTCGGATTTGGCAATAGTTTCAGAGCCAATCGGAGCATAAAAACTGTGCACCAAATAGATATAGGCTTTCTCAGGAATATTTTTGAACAGCTCACTTTTTAAATCCGAAATCTGGTTCCATCCAATTTGAGGGACTTTGACCTTATTGGAAAATTTGACTACATCCAAATCAAAAATACCCAAGCCTTCCGTGTTCCCCTCTTCTGATGAGTGGCACATCAGCTGCATACCCAAACAGATGCCCAAGACGGGTTGTTTCAAAGTCGGAATCACCTGATCCAGTCCAGTCGCCCTCAACTTTGACATGGCCGAACTTGCTTCCCCAACTCCAGGAAAAATTACTTTATCGGCATTTCGGATTTCTTCTGCATCATGGCTCAAAACAGCTTCGTAACCTAAGCGTTGTATGGCAAACATGATACTTTGAATATTTCCTGCTCCGTAATCGATTATTACAATCTTCATGTATTCTTTAATCTTTTGTCATTTCGAGCAAAGCGTGAAATCTAGATTTATCAGTCGCAAGCTCCTTCGAAATGACAGTTTTTTATAGCATACCCTTGGTAGAGGGCAGCACCATTTTTTCAGCATCCCGTTTTACCGCCATTTTAATGGACTTGGCAAAAGCTTTGAATATGGCCTCGATTTTATGGTGTTCGTTGGTTCCTTCGGCCTTGATGTTCAAATTGGCTTTGGCGCCATCGGTAAACGATTTAAAAAAGTGCATGAACATTTCCGTTGGCATATCACCCACTTTTTCACGTTTGAATTCGGTATCCCAGACCAACCAATTCCGTCCTCCAAAATCAATGGCAACTTGTGCAAGACAATCGTCCATGGGCAAGGCAAAACCATAGCGTTCAATGCCCAACTTATTGCCCAAAGCTTTGGAAAACAGCTCGCCCAAGGCAATAGCGGTATCTTCAATGGTGTGGTGTTCATCCACCTCTAAATCGCCATCTACTCTGATTTCCAAATCCATTTGTCCGTGCCTAGCTAGCTGGTCCAACATATGGTCAAAAAACGCCAGACCTGTATTGATGTCACTTTTTCCTGTGCCGTCAAGGTTAATTTTGATATAGATATCGGTCTCGTTAGTTTTTCGGGTTATTTCCGCAACACGATTTTCCAATTTTAGAAATTCATAAATTTTCTCCCAATCGTTGCTTTCCAAGGCGATGTACTCATCCAATTCTTCACGTTTTACTGTAATTTCCCCTGTGCCCAAATGTGTTTCATCATTGATAAAGATTCCTTTGGCACCCAGATTTTTGGCCAATTCAACATCTGTCAAACGGTCACCGATCACAAATGAATTGGCTAAATCATATTCATCGGAAAAATAGGAGGTCAACATACCCGTACCTGGTTTTCGGGTATTGGCGTTGTCTTTTGGAAAGGTCCTGTCAATAAAAACATTATCGAAATTTACACCTTCGTTCTCAAAAGCTTTGATGATGAAATTATGTACGGGCCAAAACGTATTCTCAGGAAAAATGTCGGTCCCAAGGCCATCTTGATTGGTGATCATCACCAGTTCATAGTCCAACTCTTTGGCAATTTTGCCCAAATAAGTAAATACCTTAGGGTAAAAAACCATTTTTTCAAAAGCATCTATCTGCTCATCTACAGTTTCCTTGATGATGGTTCCATCACGATCAATAAACAATACTTTTTTGCCCATTAGTTCAATTCTTTTAAAATGGCTATCAATTTTTTGTTCTCCTCTGGTGTGCCTACGGTAAATCGCAACGTATTCTCACAGAGCGGCTGCGTGCTTCGGTTACGCACCACCACTTGTTTATCCAATAATTGTTGGTAGCGTTTGTTGGCATCGTCAACTTTGGCCAATACAAAATTGGCGTCGGTTGGATATAATTCCCTTACAAATTCCAAACCGTTCAAAGCATTGATCAATTCATCTCTTTCATCAAGAATCTGTTGCACCTCTCTATTGACCAAGTCTTGGTTCAACACCCGTTGTAAGGCACGTTGCTGCGTCAATTGGTTGACATTGTAGGGTGGTTTGATTTTGTTCAAAACACCGATAATTTCTTCTGATGCATAGCATATGCCCAATCGGATACCAGCCAGTCCATAGGCTTTGGACAGCGTTTGGGTCACAATCAAATTGGGATAGTTATCCAATTTCGACAACCAACTTTCATCCTTTGAAAAATCGATATAGGCTTCGTCAATCACCACCAAGCCCTGAAAGTATTTCAGCAATTTTTCGATGGCTTCTTCTTTGAAAGCGTTGCCCGTAGGATTATTTGGCGAACAAATGAATAACAACTTGGTTTTGATATTCACCGCCATTAAAATTTCATCCACATTGGGTTCGAAATCATTGGTTAACAGAACCTCCTTGTTTTTAACTGCATTGATGCCTGCCAGCACCTTGTACATTCCGTAAGTTGGTGGCAGCGTGATAATATTATCCTGATTCGGTTCACAAAACGCCCTGTAGATCAAATCCAAGACCTCGTCGCTCCCATTCCCGAGTAAAATTTGATTTTCTGACACTCCTTTCTGCTCCGCCAACAACGATTTTAAACTTCGCTGGTAAGGGTCTGGGTAGCGGTTGACGCCATTATCGAAGGGATTTTCGTTGGCATCCAAAAATATCATCTCCGAACCATCCGAGACATATTCATCACGTGCGGAAGAGTACGGTTGTAGCTTAAGAACCGATTCCCTCACCAATTTATTTAAATCAAACCCTTCCATTATTTTAAACTTTTTAATCTAAGGGTTACCGCATTTTTATGTGCCTGCAATCCTTCCGCTTCAGCCATCAGTTCAATGGCAGTTCCGATACCTTTGATGCCTTTTTCGGATATTTTCTGAAAGGTCATGCTCTTCATAAAACTATCCAGATTCACACCGCTATATTGCTTGGCGTAGCCATTTGTGGGCAAGGTATGATTGGTGCCCGAAGCATAATCCCCTGCACTTTCTGGCGTATAGTTTCCAATAAAGACCGAACCCGCATTCTGAATGTTCTCGAGATAAAAGCCCTCATTTTCCACACAAACAATAAAGTGTTCAGGACCATATTCGTTAATCAAATCCAAAGCTTCTTGGTCATTTTTGGCTAGAATGAGCTTGCTGTTACCGATAGATTTACGGGCGATTTCTTCTCTGGGCAGGAGTTGTATCTGATTTTCAATTTCCTTTTCAACGGCCTTAACCAACTTTTCCGAAGTGGAGACCAAAATAACTTGACTGTCGACCCCGTGCTCGGCCTGACTCAACAAATCCGAAGCAACAAAAGCGGCATTGGCAGAATCGTCAGCAACCACCAACAATTCACTTGGGCCTGCGGGCATATCGATAGACACATTGTATTGAGTGGCCAGTTGTTTTGCGACAGTCACATATTGATTCCCAGGACCAAAGATTTTGTACACTTTCGGAATGCTCTCCGTTCCAAAGGTCATCCCTGCAATGGCTTGAATGCCACCTACTTTAAATATTTGTGTTACACCGCACAATTGGGCCGTATATAAAATCGCTGGATTGATTTCCCCATTTTTATCAGGTGGGCTACAGAGCACAATTTCTTCACACCCAGCAAGTTTGGCTGGAATAGCCAACATTAAAATTGTAGAAAAGAGTGGCGCTGTTCCTCCAGGAATGTACAATCCCACTTTCTGGATGGGGCGTTTTTCTTGCCAGCACTCCACACCAGGCATGGTTTCCACTTCTACTTTTGAAGTTTTCTGTGCCGCATGGAATTTTTCAATGTTGGATTTGGCCAGCGTAATGGCTTGTTTCAACGCATCAGAAACAGAATTACTGGCGTTATCAATCTCATCATCGTTCACTAAAAGTGATTCCAAACTCACTTTATCAAACTGGGCTGTATATTTTTTGATGAGGGTATCGCCCTCGGCCTGTACCTCCTTAAAAATACTGTTGACAATTTCCTCAATATCGGAAACGGTGTGGGTAGGACGCTTTAAGATTTCTTCCCACTCCGTGGGCTGTGGATAGTTGATACGTTGCATTACAATACCATTTTTTCAATAGGACACACCAAAATACCTTCTGCACCAGCTGCTTTCAGCTCATCGATAACCTCCCAAAAAGTCTCCCGATTGATTACGGTGTGCACGGAGCTCCATCCTTCCTCCGCTAATGGCAAAACGGTGGGGCTGCGCATTCCGGGAAGAATGGAAATAATCTCTTCCAACTTATCGTTCGGGGCATTCATCAAAACATACTTGTTGTTCCGCGCCTGCAATACCGATTTGATCCTGAATTGGATTTTTTTCAGCAGTTCCTTGCGCTCTTGGGAAATGGTGGGCGATACCGCCAATACGGCCTCACTTTTCAACATCACTTCCACTTCCTTTAAATTGTTTTTGAAGAGCGTGCTGCCACTGGAAACAATATCACAAATTCCATAGGCCAAGCCAATATTTGGTGCGATTTCCACCGAACCGTTGATGATGTGCAAATCTGCCGTTACACCTTTGGATTCCAAATACTCCCTTACGGTGTTCGGGTACGAAGTGGCAATTTTTTTACCTTCAAAATCTTTGACTGAATTGTAGGTTACACCCTTGGGTACGGCCAAGGACACGCGACATTTAGAAAAATTAAGACGCTCCGCGATGGAAATGTCTTTTCCTTTTTCAATCAAAACATTTTCCCCAATAATGGCAATGTCAACTACCCCATCCCTTAAATATTGAGGGATGTCGCCATTTCGTAAATAAAAAACTTCCAAAGGAAAATTTCTTGAGGTAGCCTTTAACTGATCCTTTCCATTATCGATGGAAATACCACAATCTTTTAAAATAGCGAGGGAATCCTCGTTCAATCGGCCACTTTTTTGGACTGCAATTCTAATTTTTGTCATTTTTTTATCGTTTTGTCCGAAAAATCAAATGGGTACAAAAAATAAACCCGTTTGATTTCTCAAACGGGTTAGAATATATTTTAAAAACAACAATACATTTCTATCTCGCTTGAGGGCAAGTATAAAAATGATGATGTGTGTTTCTATTTCTCATTATGCTTCAAAAATAGGATATATTTTTATATCAAAAAAGAAGAATTTAGTTATTTCCCAAAATTAATGGCAATCCGTCATCGCCGGAACCAACCACAACAATTTTAGCATTCGGAGATTCCGCTAATTTTAAGGTTGCATCTATACCTTTGTCCTGCAATATCTTATCTGTTAAAGATGCACTCAAAATACGGTTGGCATCGGCCTTACCCTGTGCTTCGATTCTAACTTTTTCAGCTTCCTTTTCTGCAGTCACCAATCTAAATTCATATTCCAATGACTCCTGTTCCTGCTTCAATTTTCGCTCAATGGCATCCTTGATGGTTGGCGGTAAGGTAACATCTCTCACCAGTACCTCATTGAGTTGAATATACTGGTCTTCCACAATTTTCTGGGTCTCCTCAAAAATCTCTTGTTGGATTGCATCACGTTTACTGGAGTATAATTGTTCGGGAGTATAACGCCCAACAACGCTACGTGCGGCAGACCTGATGGCAGGAAGTAGAACGCGCTCTATGTACTGTTCACTTTTTTCCTGATGTAACTTTCCGAGTTGCTCATATTTGGGCTGGAACCACACGGATGCCTCCAATTTAATGTCCAGACCATTGGATGAGAGTACGTTCATTTTTTCGAGTTGTTCTTGCTGCCGTACTTCGTAAACAAAGACTTTGTTCCACGGTGCTACAAGATGAAAGCCTTCTCCCAAAGGTGGTTCGTCGGTAACAACCCCTCCACCGAAATATTTGTACAAAACCCCAGCTTCACCGGAACCAATGGTCACCGTTGACCTAGATGCAAAAATGATTAAAAAAATAATCGCTGCCAAAGCCGGCAACGCAATCTTTGGTAATTTATCCATGTTTAGTTTGATTTAAATTAATCCGTTATATTTTCTGATAAACCATTCCGCTGCAAGCGAAAGGATGATGAGTCCGAGTAAAATACGGAAATCTATTAAAGATACAACATTATCCCTGCTTTTTTGAACAGGTAAAAATTGTTGTGATAATGACAGATTGGTCTGTAGTTCTTCCAGTTTATCCAAATAATATATTTGCCCCCTATTTTTGAAGGCTAAACGTTCCATTTTTTTATAGTTTGAGGAAACAAGTTGCTTTTCTGGGTTAAAATCCAATATTTTAAAAGTTCCCGAGCGGCTCAAATTTTCATCCTGAACAGTTACAGTAAATTCATATTCCCCTGCTCCCAGATCACTCAGGTCCACTTCATAAAAAGAGCCTCTTAAGAGCATTGGGGATATTCGTGAAAAACCATTTTCTTTTCCTTTAATGGTCATGGAAATACTGGCATTGCTATCAAACTGGTAACTTTCATCAAAATAAGAAGCCCTGATTTTGGCCATACTTGCATTATCAAAAATCAATTCGTAATCCAGTTCCAAACGGTTCCGTTGCTTGCTGGAGCCCAGATACACCATCAAATTCCCGATAAATTCATCAAAAATGTCAAAGCTTTGCTCATTTCGGTACACTTGGGCCCGCCAACGCCAAATATCCTCTCCAAAAAGAACGGCTTCCTTTGTGTTGGATTCGGTCAAAATTGAAAATAAAGGCTTTTCAAGGTTGATGCCCTGCAACTGTTGGAACATCAATGTTTCACTTTCTTTGTTCAACTGAATATCTGCCAAGGTTCCCTTTAAGGGTGGAAATCCGTCAACAGCAAAATTGCCAAGACCAAATAACCCGAAGGCGTTGTTTAAGACTGGTAAAATATCCTCTGGCTGTCGACTACCTGAGACAGTAAAGCTCTTTTGGATTTGATTTAAAAAGTTCCAATCCGTTTTGCTTCCAGTGATGGTAAAATGGTTGGCACCTGAATTATTGATAAACTCGTAAATACTTCTAAAATTTCGGTTGGGCTGATACAAGATAATCAATCCCACATC
The DNA here is from genome assembly GCF_019457905.1 of Flagellimonas abyssi. GTDB lineage: Bacteria > Bacteroidota > Bacteroidia > Flavobacteriales > Flavobacteriaceae > Flagellimonas > Flagellimonas abyssi. The sequence goes on from NZ_JAHZSV010000001.1 coordinate 236,755, forward strand.
CTCTAGTTCTGATTGACCGACGTTAGGTTTTAAAAGCTTTACGGAGCGTTGTTCGTTGGATTCAATAGACTTTTTTAATGCACCGATATCTGGATGCAGCATATCGGAAATAATGGCCACATTGGTTTTTTCATTAATAACTTCAATGGCGGTTTCTTTGGAGTTGTTGGCTGTATTGCGCTCATTTTCAAGTGTGACCACTTCAATTTTGATGGTTTTGATGCCCACACTTTGCGCCTCCACCAAGGTATTCAAGGTTTGACTATTCTTGGTAGCACTAAAGTTTATGAGTTTTTGATGCACCCTGCTCCCATTAATGGAAATGGTGACGGTACTGGAGACTGGTCGACTCCCTTGATAACGAATGGTGGATTCAATGGGAAAGCTGTTTCGTAAAAAGGCATATTTATTCACATTGATGAGTCCTACGGAAAGGTCTTCATACTGAGTTGTATCCCCAACGACAACTGAGTTTACGATTAAATTTTGATTCAGATTGATGTACTCGTAATCTCTTCCCAAGGTCTGATTGCCATCGGAAAACAATACAATGGCATTGTTTCCGTTGACAAATACTTCGTTTAAGGTATTGAGTGCATTGGAAATATCGGTATTGCTCTGATCAAATTGAATAGAATCGCTAGCAGAAATGGTATTGCCAAACCCGTATTGATGGATGTTGAATCTTTCGTTTATAGCATCATTCTGACTAATTTGTTGGATAGCTTGGGAAATATCAGTCTGGGACAAAGCATCTTGCATAGAAGTGGAATTATCCACTAACAGAATCAAATTGGCTTTTTCAACAAAATAATCCTTACTGACAAACTTTGGGTTTATTAAAAGTAAAAGGCCGCAAAACAAGGTGATAAACCTTAATGCGGCCAATATTATTTTAAGTGAACCCTTTCTTGGGTTTTTATAGAAGTATTGAAAATAGACAAGTATAAGCGCGGCAGCAACTGCTAAAATAATAAGAAGTACCGTGCTCAACTCCATTCATTTATGTTAACATTCCACCATCAACATTCAATACCTGTCCTGTTACGTAGTCGGATAGGTCCGATGCTAAGAATACACATGCATTGGCAACATCTTCTGGGCTTCCACCTCGTTTCAACGGAATACCTTCTCTCCAACCTTGAACTGTTTTTTCGTCCAATTTCTTGGTCATTTCAGTTTCGATGAAACCGGGAGCAATGGCGTTGCAACGGATATTTCTGGAACCTAGTTCCAAGGCCACGGACTTGGTAAAACCAATCATACCGGCTTTAGAGGCTGCATAATTGGTTTGTCCAGCATTTCCTTTTACACCTACCACACTGCTCATATTAATAATGGAACCTTTGCGCTGCTTCAACATAGTACGTTGCACCGCTTTAGTCATATTAAACACTGATTTCAAGTTAATTTCAATTACGGTATCAAAATCTGCTTCGCCCATACGCATCAACAAATTGTCCTTGGTGATACCTGCGTTATTAATCAGTACGTCGATTTTCCCATCAAAATCCTCCAAAACCTTGGCAACTAGTGCTTCGGATTCTTCAAAACTGGCGGCATTACTTTTATAGGCCTTGGCCTTTACGCCCATTTCGGACAGTTCTTTTTCCAATTCCAAAGCTGGAGCTTCGCTAGAACTGTAGGTAAAGGCCACATTTGCTCCGTGTTTTGCAAATACTTCGGCAATACCTCTACCAATTCCTCTACTAGCTCCTGTTATAATTACATTTTTCCCTTCCAAAAGTTTCATACAATGATTGTGTTTGAATGGTTAATAACCAAATATAGTTGTTGTTTTATGTTTAGACGAAAAAAAATCCCGCATAAAACGGGATTTAGTATGGTTTTAACGGTTGGTTACCCAACCACTTCTTTCACTTTTACGCCGATTTCGGCAGGAGAATCAACAACGTGGATACCACATTCTTTCATGATTCTTTTCTTGGCCTGGGCAGTATCATCGCTACCACCAACAATGGCGCCAGCATGCCCCATGGTACGTCCGGCAGGGGCGGTTTCACCAGCAATAAATCCAACAATCGGTTTTTTGCTTCCACTCTCTTTGTACCATCTAGCGGCTTCAGCTTCCAATTGACCACCGATTTCACCGATCATGACAACACATTCGGTTTCTGGGTCATTGATCAATAGCTCAACGGCTTGTTTTGTAGTAGTTCCGATAATTGGGTCACCACCAATTCCAATGGCAGTTGTGATTCCCAATCCTTGACGAACTACTTGATCAGCAGCTTCATAGGTCAACGTTCCTGATTTTGAAACGATTCCCACTTTTCCTTTTTTGAAGACAAATCCTGGCATGATACCAACTTTTGCTTCACCAGGGGTAATTACACCTGGACAGTTTGGACCGATCAATGTACAGTTCTTGTTCTTGATGTAATCGTTGGCCTTAACCATATCCGCTACGGGAATACCTTCGGTAATCGTGATGATTACTTTTATTCCAGCATCGGCAGCTTCCATAATGGCGTCCGCAGCAAATGCGGGCGGAACAAAAATAATTGTGGTATCGGCACCAACTTCTTTTACAGCATCTTCCACTGTATTAAAAACTGGTTTTCCCAAATGTTCCTGTCCTCCTTTTCCTGGGGTCACACCACCAACCACGTTGGTTCCGTATTCAATCATTTGTTCGGCGTGGAATGTTCCTTCACTACCGGTAAATCCTTGTACAATTATGTTTGAATCCTTGTTTACTAAGACGCTCATATATTTAACTTAATGTAGAGATACAAAAATATGGTTTACTAAAGTTTTTATCTATTGATTTCTTAAATCTTTTTCAGTTTTTTCAAGATTTCGGGAATCTTTTTAATGTATGCTATCTGTTTGAGTTTTTCGCGTGCTTCCTCTGCCGGATACCCAAAATAGGTTTTGCCTCCTTCAAGGGATTTGGAAATACCTGATTGTGCCAAGATGACTGCTTTTTTACCAATGGTCGCACCGCTTGTGATACCAACTTGTCCCCAAAGTGTCACTTCATCTTCAATAATGCAACATCCGGCGATGCCAACATGGGATGCAATCAAGCATTTTTTGCCTATGATCGTATCATGCCCAACTTGGATTTGGTTATCCAGTTTGGAGCCTTCTTTAATTGTTGTTGAAGCTGTTACTCCACGGTCAATGGTACATCCAGCACCAATATCTACGTTATTCTCGATAACGACATTTCCTCCGGAAAGCAGTTTATCGAAGCCTTCGGGTCTGTTTTTGTAGTAGAACGCATCGGCGCCCAACACAGTTCCTGCGTGAATGGTTACGTTGTCGCCAAGAATACATCTATCGTAAATTGTTACGTTGGGATGGATTACGCAGTTTTTGCCAATTTTTACATGGTTGCCGATAAATACATTGGGCTGGATTACGGTTCCCTCTCCTATCTCCGCGGATTTAGCTATTGATGCAACTGCAGTTTCGAAGGGTTTAAAATGACGCGTAAGTTTGTTGAAATCCCTAAATGGGTCATCCGAAACCAATAATGCCTTACCATCAGGACACTCCACCTCTTTGTTGATGAGCACCACGGTGGCTTTGGACTGAAGCGCCTTATCATAATATTTGGGATGATCCACAAATACGATATCCCCTTCTTCCACCACGTGGATTTCATTCATACCGAGTACAGGAAAATTTTCATCTCCTACAAAATCGCAGGCAATGATTTCCGAAATTTCCTTTAAAGTATGCGTTTTAGCGAATTTCATTTAGGCTATTCTTTCGCACGTTCCAGGTAAGCTCCTTTTTCTGTGTCAATTTTGATCTTGTCACCTTCGTTGATGAAAAGAGGCACATTAACACTGGCCCCTGTTTCAACGGTAGCCGGCTTGGTAGCATTGGTCGCCGTGTTCCCTTTAACACCGGGCTCCGTATGAGTCACTTCCAAAACAACACTTGCTGGCATTTCAACAGAAAGCGGCATGTTGTCCTCCGCGTTGAAAATGATTGTAACGACTTCGCTTTCTTTTAGCAAATCGTATGCATCAAGAGCATCCCTTTGCAAAGCAATCTGAGTGTAGTCGTCCGTATTCATGAAGTGATAGGTCTCACCTTCACTGTACAAAAATTGATAACTACGTGTTTCTACACGGACATCTTCAATTTTGTGTCCTGCGGAAAACGTATTGTCAATCACCTTTCCAGTGGTAACACTTTTCAATTTGGTTCGGACAAATGCGGGTCCTTTGCCAGGTTTTACATGAAGAAATTCTACAATCTTGTAGATATCATGATTGTACTTGATGCACAATCCCTTTCTTATATCAGAAGTACTTGCCATAAATTTAATTTGAACTGAAATAACCTTTCATAATTCCACGTTGCGAATCTCTTATAAATTGAAGAATCTCATCTCGCTCTGGAGTCGCCTCCATTTCAGCTTCAATAATGGATGCCGCTTGGGAATTGTTATAATTTTGTTGATAGAGCAGTCTATAAATGTTTTGGATTTCACGAATTTTGTCGGACTCGAAACCTCTTCTTCGTAATCCAATGGAATTGATACCTACATAAGATAGGGGTTCCCTTGCCGCTTTTACGTAAGGAGGCACATCTTTACGCACCAAAGAACCACCTGTTACAAAAGCGTGGTTTCCAATAGACACAAATTGGTGCACGGCTACCATTCCTGCCAAAACCACATTCTGACCAATGGTTACATGTCCTGCCAAAGTAGAGTTATTACTGAAGATACAGCCATCGCCCACAAAACAATCGTGTGCGACATGGCAATAGGCCATAATCAAACAATTATTTCCGATCACTGTTTTCATACGGTCGGAAGTACCTTTATTGATCGTGGCACATTCTCTAATCGTTGTATTGTCACCAATTACAACTGTTGTCTCCTCACCTTGATATTTAAGGTCTTGAGGCATTGCGGAAATTACGGCTCCAGGGAAAATACTACAGTTTTTTCCAATTCGCGCTCCTTCCATGATGGTTACGTTGGAACCAATCCAAGTTCCTTCACCTATCGTTACATTATTGTGTATCGTGGTAAAGGGCTCTATCACCACATTTTTGGCGATTTTGGCTCCTGGGTGTACGTATGCTAGGGGTTGGTTCATTTACGAATCTGTATTTTTTGTTTTTACGATCTGTGCCATCAATTCAGCTTCGGACACCAATTTTCCATTGGCGTATGCATATGCTTGCATATGACAGATTCCTCTTCTAATAGGCGAAATCAAATCGCATTTGAATATAAGCGTATCCCCGGGAACTACTTGTTGTTTAAATTTCACCTTATCAATCTTCATAAAAAAGGTAAGGTAGTTCTCTGGGTCGGGAACCGTGCTCAACACAAGAATTCCTCCAGTTTGAGCCATAGCTTCAACCTGTAAGACGCCTGGCATAACGGGTGCTCCGGGAAAATGACCTACGAAGAAAGGTTCGTTCATCGTAACATTTTTGACCCCTACTACATGTGAGTCGGAGAGTTCCAAAATTTTATCTACCAATAAAAATGGAGGGCGGTGTGGCAACCTCGCCATGATCTCGTTGACATCCATCAACGGTTCTTGATTTAGATCATAGCTCGGGACTTTGTTTCTTTTTTCGATTTTGATGATTTTAGAAAGCTTCTTTGCAAATTGTGTGTTTACAAAATGACCTGGTTTGTTCGCAATGACTTTTCCACGAATGCGGGTTCCAGCCAAGGCCAAATCCCCGATTACATCCAATAATTTATGTCTTGCCGCTTCATTGGGATGATGCAGGGTCAAGTTATCCAAGATACCATTGGGTTTTACGGAAAGTTTCTCTTTGCCGAAAGCTTTCTCCAATTTCTTCATGGTAGACTCCGAAATTTCTTTGTCTACATAAACAATGGCGTTATTCAGGTCACCACCTTTAATCAGGCCGTTCTCCAACAACATTTCTAATTCATGAAGAAAACTGAACGTACGAGAATCGGCTATTTCTTCCTTAAAATCAGACATTTTTTCCAAAGTGGCATTCTGAGTGCCCAAAACCTTGGTCCCAAAATCTACCATGGTAGTGATCTGATACTCATCAGAAGGAATAATGGTGATTTCACTGCCCGTGGCTTCATCTTTGTAGGAAATCACATCCTTTACAATGTATTCTTCCCTTTCTTCCTCTTGTTCAACTATACCGGCTTCCTCCAACGCTTTCACAAAAAACTTGGAGGAACCATCCATAATTGGTGGTTCCGGGGCATCGAGCTCAATTAGGACATTGTCGATATCCAGACCCACTAGTGCAGCAAGCACATGTTCGGAGGTATGAATTTTAACACCGTTCTTTTCTAGATTGGTGCCTCTTTGGGTGTTCACCACATAATTGGCATCGGCTTCAATAATGGGTTCTCCTTCCAAATCAATTCTTTGGAATGCAAAACCGTGGTTTTCGTCCGCAGGTAAAAAGCTCATGGTTACATTTTCGCCTGTATGCAGTCCTACACCTTGTAGCGTTACTTTTTTGCCAATGGTGCGTTGTTTATTGCTTGGTTTGCTCACCTTCAACTCTTTTTTCTATGTTAGAGATTTGACTTGCCAATTTTGGCAAATTCTTAAAGTGTACATATGATTTATTGAAGTCTCCATAGTTGAGTGCTGGCGACCCTTGGAGAGCTTCATCATCTTTTACGTTTCTTCCGATTCCGGATTGGGCTTGGATTCGGACCCTATCACCTATGGTGATGTGCCCAACGATTCCTACCTGACCTCCTATTAAACAGTTTTTTCCTATTTTGGTGGAACCTGCCACCCCTGTCTGGGCTGCAATGGCAGTGTGTTCTCCAATTTCAACGTTATGTGCAATCTGTATCTGGTTGTCCAGTTTTACGCCCTTTCTCAATATGGTGGAACCCAATGTGGCACGGTCAATCGTAGTGCCCGCACCAACATCCACATTGTCTTCTATGATTACGTTCCCTGTCTGGGGCACTTTACTGTATTCGCCGTTGGAGTTTGGGGTAAAACCAAATCCGTCCGCCCCAATAATCGCTCCGCCATGGATTACACAATTGTTTCCGATAATGGTTTCCGAGTATATTTTTGCTCCGGCAAAAACAATAACGTTGTTGCCAATGCTCACATTATCGCCAATGTATGCGTTAGGATATATTTTTACATTGTCCCCTATTTTTACATTATCCCCTAAATAAGCGAACGCTCCCAGGTAAAATCCTTCACCATATTTAGCAGTTTCGGATATATGGCAAGGGTTTTCCACTCCTATCTTATTGTTTTTTACCTGATTGTAATATTCCAATAATTTGGAGAAGGATTTGTACGCGTCTTCCACTTTAATAAGTGTTGTGGAAACGGATTGCTCCGGTACAAAATCCTTGTTCACAATAGTGATGGATGCTTTGGTGGAATAAATGTAAGAGGTGTATTTTGGATTGGCCAAAAAGGTCAGTGAACCTTTTTCACCTTCTTCGATCTTGGACAATTTATGGACAGCGATTTGAGGATTTCCCTCAACTTCCCCTTCTAAGATTCCGGCAATTTGGGTAGCTGTAAATTTCATTGGTGCAAAAGTAACAAAATTTGTTAAACGGCTTTCTTTGGATAACAGCTGTAATATTTGGTCACAGTTTCGGCCAACGCTTTTAGGCTTAGCTGGTCCGATTCTTTAAGTACATCTGAAATTTTACCGTTCTTTTTTAATATTTGAATAGCCTCGTCCTTACTGTATGCTTTGTTGGATATTTCTCCATTAAATACGAAATTGGATGCTTCTTCAACGGAAAGATCATGCTTTTTGATGATCCATTCCAACTTTTCATTTAATTTTTCTTGAGTTATAGGCCGCTTTTTTACTTTAATATGCAAAAGACGCCTGTTCAATAACATTTCACAAAGTTTGGAAAGCACAAAATCATCATGGAACTGCCAATTCTTCAGAGCGCCCAAAATATCGATATCATCAAGTTTGGCAAAGGTTTTTAAAACGTCGGCAGTAAAGGTCAAAGTTCCATTGTTCTTCAAAAAAAACAATAAGGATTCACTTGCGGCAAGCGGTTCTCCATTACTGAGTAGAAATCTTGCTCGTTGCATTACACGAACCAATAATTGCTCCGCCACCAAGCCTGTTTTGTGCAGATACACCTGCCAGTACATAAACCTGCGGGCCATTAAAAACTTTTCTACCGCATAAATGGCCTTCTCTTCTACAACTAGATTGCCTTCCACAACATTCAACATGGAAATCAACCTTTCTGAATTTATGTTGCCCTCGGTAACACCAGAGTAAAAACTGTCTCGTTTTAAGTAATCTAAACGGTCCATATCCAATTGACTGGAGACCAATTGATTTAAAAATGTTTTTGGGTAATCACCTTTGAAGATGGCGATGGCAGTATCCAACTGTCCGTTGAACTCTTCGTTCAATTCCATCATAAATTTCAAGGAAATCTGCTCATGGCTAATTTCTTTGGCCACAAAGCCTTCCAAAGCATGGGAAAATGGGCCATGACCAATATCATGAAGCAAAATAGCACACAATAATCCTTCTTCTTCTACTTCGGTTATCTCTACATTTTTTAATTTTAAAACCTGAATGGCCTTAGTCATTAAATGCATGCTACCCAATGCGTGATGGAATCGTGTATGATGCGCACCTGGATACACCAAATATGAAAGCCCCATTTGGGATATCCGTCTCAACCTTTGAAAGTAAGGATGTGATATCAGACTAAAAATTAGTTCGTTTGGAGTTCCAATAAAACCGTAAATTGGGTCGTTGAAAACATTAAGTTTATTGGTTTTTACCAAGGATTTTTGTTTTAATTCCCACAAAGATAAACACTATATGAACAAGATAACAATTCTTTGGGTCGATGATGAAATAGACCTATTAAAACCCCATATATTATTTCTTGAAAGCAAAGGCTACAAGGTAGTGACCAGCCAAAGTGGACAGGACGCCATCGAAGAAGTAACGAGCACTTTTTTTGATATTGTTTTTTTGGATGAGAACATGCCCGGACTGTCCGGCCTGGAAACCTTGACCGAAATTAAAAAATATGATGGCTCCATTCCTGTGGTAATGATAACCAAAAGTGAAGAGGAGTATATTATGGACGAAGCCATTGGGTCCAAAATAGCAGATTACTTGATCAAGCCCGTAAATCCCAATCAAATTTTACTTTCCTTAAAAAAGAGTTTGGACAATTCCCGTTTGGTCTCAGAAAAGACCACGGCCAATTACCAACAGGAGTTCCGTAAAATAGCCATGGATCTTTCCATAATCAACACACAAGAGGAATGGGTCGAACTCTATAAGAAATTGATTTATTGGGAACTGGAACTCGAACAAATCGAAGATTCCGGAATGTTCGAGATATTGGAATCCCAAAAGGTGGAAGCAAATTCGCAGTTCGGGAAGTTTGTAGATAAGAACTACAAGAATTGGTTCAAGGACGGTGAAGCTCCCGTAATGTCCCACACTCTATTTAAAAACAAAGTAGTGCCCGAGCTGGATGATAGCAAAACTCTTATGGTTGTCATAGATAATTTAAGGTATGACCAATGGTTGGCCTTTGAGAAAACATTGTCCGTTCATTATAAGAAGAAACAAGAATGCGCCTATTTCAGTATTCTGCCAACGGCAACACAGTATGCTCGTAATGCACTTTTTTCCGGTTTGATGCCCTCTGAAATGGAAAAGCGTTATCCAGATTGGTGGAAAAACGATACGGACGAAGGCGGCAAAAATCTGCATGAATCCGATTTTTTGGGAGAACAGCTTAAAAGATTGGGATTGGACCTTAAATGGGAATACCACAAAATAAGCAATCTAAAACAGGGGAAACAACTCGCCCAAAACTTTAAGACCCAAAAGAATAATGATCTAACCGTGGTGGTCTACAACTTTGTGGACATGTTATCCCATTCCAAAACCGAAATGGAAGTGGTGAAGGAACTGGCATCGAATGATAAGGCTTATCGATCATTAACCCTGAGCTGGTTCAAAAACTCCCCGCTGTTGGAAATTATCCAGCAAGCCCAAACATTGGGCATGAAACTGATTTTAACCACGGACCACGGAACCATTAATGTAAATCAGCCCTCCAAGGTCATAGGTGATCGTGAGACCAGTTTAAATCTTCGCTATAAAACTGGACGAAGTCTCACGTACCAGGAAAAGGACGTGTTAGCTACCAAGAATCCACAGGAAATCCATTTGCCCAACATTAATTTGAGCAGTAGTTTCATTTTTGCCAAGAACGACCTGTTCTTTGCCTACCCGAACAATTACAACCACTATGTTAGTTATTACAGAAATACCTATCAGCATGGCGGTGTTTCATTGGAAGAAATGATTGTTCCTTTTGTAGTTTTGGACCCTAAATAATACTCAAGTGAAGAGAACTTTTCAATTGAATGAAATCCACGATGTAGCCAAAGAGTTATTGGAAAAAGCACCGAACAAAGTTGTGTGCCTATATGGTGAAATGGGTGTGGGCAAGACCACTTTGGTAAAAGCTTTGATAAAAGTACTTGGAGCGGTGGATGTCGCCAGCAGCCCCACTTTTGGTTTGGTTAATGAATATTCCGATGCAAATGACACACCCCTTGCCTATCATTTCGATTTTTATCGACTCAATGATGAAATGGAGGCGTTGGACATGGGTTTTGAAGATTATTTAAACTCTGATGCTTGGTTGTTTATAGAGTGGCCAGAAAAAATACCTTCATTGCTTCCCAATGATGCCGTAAGCGTATTCCTGCACTTTATCGAGGAAAGCACACGTTCAATCGAGTTAAATATTTCCTAAAATAGTATTGGTATATCTTCCAACAAATTATTGCACAGAGCAAGTCTTTTTCGATAAAACGTTGATTTTTTGCGTTTAAAAACCAATTTTATCGATAAAACGTATGGTAGGTTGAAATATTTTCCTACATTTGCAATGTGAATTAATTCATTTATTAACCAAAAACTCTTTTACGATGAACACTAAAAAAGTTTTTTTTGGATTGCTAGCTGTTGCATTTTTGGCAATGACCGCTGTTTCAACAAGCGCTGTATCTATTGACAAAGACCAAACTACTAGCATCAGAAAAGATCAACTAAAGAAACTTTAGTAATCTTTTTCCAAAGCGTACCAATAATCCCTTTTTTCGAGAAGGGATTATTTTTTTTTACAATAATCTTTCATTTTTCTAGTTATCTACAACAATGAAGGATAAAACTAGAATCAGGAAAAAGTTTGTTATTGAAGGGTTGGTAGCTTTATTTATAGCTGTTTCTCCCCTACTTTTTTATGGGTACAAGTATCTACCGGTCGGTGCCAAGTCATGGACATTTTTAGGTATTGAGTTTACGGACAATGGTTTTGATGATGATGTCAGTTTGGCTTTCTATTACTACTTGAACAAGTTAGTCCCATTGCTTCTACTGATTATTTGGTTTGTTACCTCCAAAAATTGGTGGTACCATGCCATATTGATTCCGATTGCTATGTACAGTTTTCAACTATATACTGTATTGAACTACACCAATAGCGAACGAATAGATGAAAACGAAATTCTTTATGTCATAGCTGTTACCATGGTAATAGTTCCTGTTGTTTACTTTATCAGGGTAAAACTCGTGGATAAACACGTACATGGCATCGACCTTGAAGCTATGGACACCGAACTTCAAATCTTAAAAGAGAAAGAAGAATTACGCAAGGAACGTGAGAAATTGGAACAGCGTCAAAAGAGCGTTTCAAAAAAAATGTAAATTTGCTCAAATGTCAAATCGGCATCTTGCATAGATTTACTCCATATGAGCCACGCTTCCTCCCCATTTAGCAAACAACAATTGCTTCCCCAAGAAGAAACCTTGGAGGTCACCAAACAAAAGGGCGAACTTTTTATTGGGATACCCAAAGAAAACCAATACCAAGAAAAGCGGGTTTGCCTTACACCAGATGCCGTAAATGCCATTACTGCGAACGGACATCGGGTGTTGTTGGAATCCGGGGCTGGCGAAGGAGCCAATTTTTCCGATATCGATTATACCAATGCCGGGGCGGAAATTACCAGGGATACCAAAAAGGTGTTTTCCTGTCCGATAATTCTAAAAGTGGAGCCCCCCACCCTTTCCGAGATTGAGATGTTGAATCCGCAGACCATTGTTATTTCTGCGCTTCAAATTAAGACCCAAAACAAAGAATATTTTGAAACCATGGCCAAACGAAGATTAACGGCCATAGCGTTTGAATACATACGGGATGAAGACGGAAACTATCCGGCCGTCCGCTCCCTTAGTGAAATTGCTGGTATTTCTTCAATCCTAATTGCTTCCGAATTGATGTCAAACCCTAATACGGGCAACGGCCTAATGTTCGGAAATATTAGTGGTGTTCCACCCGTAGAGGTTGTCATTATTGGAGCTGGGACAGTAGGTGAATTTGCCGCCAGATCTGCGATTGGGCTTGGTGCCAACGTAAAGGTTTTTGATAACTCCATCAGTAAGCTGAGAACATTGCAGGCCAATTTGAAGCAAACCGTATATACCTCTACAGTACAGCCCAAAAATTTATTGAAATCCCTAAAACGTTGCGATGTGGCCATTGGCGCCACACGCGGAAAGGACCGTTCGCCCGTTGTTGTTTCCAAATCCATGGTGGAAAATATGAAGAAAGGGGCCGTGATCATCGATGTGAGTATTGATATGGGAGGTTGTTTTGAAACTTCCGAAGTAACTACACATAGAAAACCCACTTTTGAAAAATACGGGGTCATTCATTACGGGGTACCAAATATTCCTTCTAGATACCCAAGGACTTCCTCCATTTCCATCAGTAATATCTTCACTCCATATTTATTAAAAATCGGGGAAGAAGGTGGTTTGGAACACTCAATTAGATTTGATAAAGGCTTGCGCAATGGACTTTATATGTACCACGGAATTTTAACGAACAAATCGGTTGGTGATTGGTTCGGCATGAGCTACAACGATATTAACTTTCTTATTTTTTAATATAGATGGCATTTTTGAAACGATTGGGATGGTACTTGGTTGGACTATCCATAGGATTGATTTTTTTAGTTTTTTTCTTGAAGAAAAAATCAGGCGAGGAAGGGTTTGATTTCTGCTATTTGCCCAATTGCAGGGTACTCAAGGACATGCGCTCCAAACCATTGATTTTCTCTGAATCGCTTCCAGAGCAATACCAAGACACCCTGATGGTTCAGGCCTTTTTAAAGGATGGAAATGTTGATTTTGGCAAGAGCGACACCAAATCCGAACCCTGCAAAACGTATTACATTTCTCATGAATACAAGGGTCGGGAACTGGAATTAAAAGCCAAGAATTGTGAGGATGTGGTTACCGTGGAAAAAATCAATTCTTTGAATTAACCTTCCATCTTCCTGCGCTTCCGTTCTTTTGTAATCAAGGTAAGTTCCCTGGAAGTTTGTCCGGCCACGGAGGTATTCTCCTCTGCCCTTCTAATCAAATAGGGCATTACGTCACGAACAGGGCCATAGGGTATATACTTAACCGAGCTGTATCCATGGGCCGCTAAGTTGTAGGTTATATGGTCGCTCATTCCAAACAATTGTCCGAACCAAATTCGGGAATCGTCGGGAGATACTTGCTTCTCCTCCATTAAATCCACTAGTTTTAAGGTGCTTTGCTCGTTATGGGTTCCGGCGAAAATGGTAAAATACTCCAAGTGTTCCATCATATAATCGATGGCTGCATCAAAATTTTCATCGGTCAATCGTTTGCTTTTACAGATAGGGCTTTCATAACCTTTGTCGTCTGCCCTGTCGTTCTCTTTCTCCATATAGGCACCGCGCACTACTTTAGCGCCAATTTTGAAACCTTCTTCCTTGGCAGCTTCGTGTAATTTTATGATGTAGCCCATTCGGTCCCAACGGTACATCTGAAAGGTGTTGAAGACAACTGCTTTTTCTTTATTGTACTTGCGCATCATGTCCAAAACCAAATCATCGGCTGCATCCTGCATCCAACTTTCCTCGGCATCAATCAAAAGGGAAACATCAAGGTTGTGGGCTTTTTGACAGACTTTTTCGAACCTGTTTACGATTCTTCCCCACTCTGCTTGTTCCTCTTTGGTCAACTTGGTACCGGCAGTAACCTTTTCGAACAATTTAAACCTTCCAAAACCGGTAGGCTTAAAAACAGCAAAGGGCAAGGCGTCTTTTTCTTTGACAAAATCCAAGATTTCCAATGTTTTTTCCATGGCAAAATCAAACTGATTGTCCACTGATTTCCCCTCGGCCGAATAATCGAGTACAGAATAAACTCCGTTACCATACATATTATCTATGATGGGCAAACAGTCCTTTTCGTTCACGCCACCACAAAAATGGTCGAATACGGTGGTCCTGATCAATCCCTCTACAGGCAAATGGGCCTTTATGGCAACATTGGTCAAGGCGGTTCCTATCTTAACCAAGGGTTCTATGGAAATCATTTTAAAAAGAAAGTAAGCTCGCTCCAGTTGGGAGTCGGATTTAAGCTCAAAAGCTATTGCAGTGTTCTCGAAATTCGGTCGCATTCAAAATTAGGCATTAAGACCCGCGGTCTTGGTTTCTATATTTTCTGATTTTTAATGCTTGGGGCTCGGGATTGATAAGCTTTAAGATGTATTCTTCTACATAATTCCTCAACTCAAAACATTGAAAACCAGAACAGTATTTCTTATTTTGAAAATGCCTTGTTATTGAACAAAAAGTCTATTCAAAACCTGTGCATTTACGCTTCCAAATATAGTCACGGAGATTCTATATTTTTGCACTGGAAAAGATAAAAATTAACTTAAAACATGTAGATTTTTCCAATATGGATTCACAAGGAACTAGGTGGCCATCAGCAGAAAAAACAAATTAGTTCAGTGGGTATGGACTTCAGCCAAACAGGGATTGCTATAAAAGTGACGAATTCTTTTTGTTAAGCAGCTTGTTCCGAATATAACATAATCAGCAAAAAAAGAATCAACCCTTTAAGATATTGATATAAGTTAACCAACAAAGGGCTTAAATATAAAAATAGTCTTTATTTAGTGGTGTAATTAAAATTATGGAGTCGGTAAAATCACAATCCTACGAAGTTCACATAAATGAATTGGCAAAAGCGGCGCTCAACCAACATATTGCCAATAAAAGTTATTCGAAAATATTCCTGTTGGTGGATGAAAACACCAAGGAGCATTGTTTGCCCATTTTTAAGGAAATCGTTGACCATACCATTGATTCCCTACTTGAAATAAAATCTGGCGAAGAAAATAAGCACATTCACACTTGTTTGCAGCTTTGGGAACAACTGTCCAATTTTGATGGTGACCGCAAAAGCCTCCTGATCAATCTTGGAGGTGGCGTACTGACCGATATGGGAGGTTTTGTCGCCTCCACCTTTAAACGTGGAATTGATTTTATCAATATCCCCACTACCCTGCTTTCTATGGTGGATGCTTCCATTGGTGGCAAGACGGGGGTTGATTTGGGTCCATTAAAAAATCAAATAGGGGTCATCAATCAACCGCAGATGGTTTTGATTTTCCCTGAATTCCTGAAAACGCTCGATGCACGCCAAACGAAAAGCGGATATGCGGAAATGCTGAAACATGGTCTCATCCGGGACAAGGCCTATTGGGAAGATATCGTAGCTAAAGGAGATTTTACGAATGCTGCTAGAATTCAACAATCCATTTCCATAAAAAATGAAGTGGTTCTACAAGACCCTACAGAACAAGGTCTGCGAAAGATCCTCAATTTTGGGCACACTTTGGGTCACGCTATCGAGTCGTACTGCTTAGATAATCCAGATAAGAAAACATTGTTGCACGGGGAAGCGATTGCTGCCGGGATGATATTGGAAGGTTATTTATCGCATGAGCTTAGAGGGCTTTCAAAATTGGCGTTGGACGAAATCAAGAAGGCGTTCCTAACCTATTTTGACAAAGTCGAGTTTACCGAAGATGATATTGATGCAATTCTACAATTGCTCAAATACGATAAGAAGAATTCGCACGGCAATGTAAATTTTGTATTGCTCCAGGACATCGGGAATGCTGTTACGGACATAAAAATCCCTGAAGAATTATTTTCCAAAGCCTTCGCTTACTACAAGGAATAAACTTTTTATATACTTCTTTTTTACGTTTACAACTCTTTGAGTTCATCGGATTCGAAAATTCCTAGTTTAGGGACACTTTTAATAACTGACCATTATGAAACGAATTTTGATAGACTACAAAAAGTTGAGCCATGATGTGGCTGCAAAATTAATTGACTCCTATCCTGATGGTTACGGGGACGATGATATTATTACCATTAAAAAACCCACTGGGGAAGTAATCGATGCCGTGGAAGTTAGGACAGAAGACACTATCTACTTGGTAAAAATCAGTAAGAGTCTTTCTAATTTTATGGCCAATTTCGAGGAAACTATAGACAAGGAGCTCGATAAGGAATTGATAGCCTCTGAATTTGAGGGGGACTCTTTTGAAAATCTTGAAACCGCCTCAGAAGATCTGAATGAGGAGGAGGACTATTGATCAATCAAGATAGCGTTCCTGAATTACACGAACATGATGTGCCTGATGCCCACATATAATAAAACCAAGGGCTCTAACACTCATTTTGGAACCACTGGTTGTCCCCAGTCTCACCAATGCCTCATCATCAAATGAAGCAAATAGCGATATCGTAGCATCTCTTACCGTTTTATATTCGGTAATCAAATCTGTTTTTGAACGCTTTGCCGCATTGGAGAACGGAACATAGTCATCTTGATCAAAACCAGGTAAGGGAGTCTTGTCGTTTCGCGCAATACAAAGTGCCCTGTATTGGAAAATGCGTTCCGTATCTATTATATGCAACAATGCCTCAGCCAAGGACCATTTGCCCTCGGCATAGGCATAATTTAATCTGTCTTCTGGTATTTCTTCAAAAACGGACACAAGTGCTTTTTTTCCGTTTATTAACTCTTCAAGCAATTCCACATTGCCCAGCGCCATAATATAGGTCTGGTAAAATGGATTGTATTCAGAAGATGGAAGTTCCGATAGTACCATAAATATTATGAGGTGCTACAGCTCGTTGAAGATGGTGTGCATCAAACGTCTCTTATCGTTGATGCTCTCTTCCAAGGAAATCATTGTTTCCGTTCTGCTGATACCTTCAATATCATCTATCTTAAAAATGATGTTTTTGGCATGTGTAGTGTCCCGTGCACGGATTTTACAGAAAATATTGAACTTTCCTGTTGTAATGTGCGCTACGGTAACGTATGGTATTTGGCTCAACCTTTCCAAAACAAATTTGGTTTGGTGTGTTTTTTCCAAGAAAATACCCACGTAGGCGATGAATGAATACCCTAGTTTTACGTAATCCAAGGTAAGGGAAGAACCTTTAATGATTCCGGACTCTTCCATTTTTTTGACTCGGACATGAACCGTACCTGCAGAAATCAGCAATTTCTTTGCGATGTCCGTAAAGGGTGTACGAGTGTTATCGATTAACATATCCAAAATCTGATGATCTATCTCGTCTAGTTTAACTTTGTTCATTACGTTGAATTTTGCAGCAAAAGTAGTTAAAAAAGGAAATTTACGTAATAAAAATGGTTCTTTTTTAAATAATATGCAAGAACCTCCGATAAACTCTTTTTATTTATTGATTTTCAGTAGCAAATCGAGAATTTCTTTCTGGGAAGATCTAAGCCCAAAATCCTTGGAATCAACACATTCTATGGTCCGGTGCCCATAAAAACCTTCTAACGGCCCAATTTCAGTAATCTCTGGCTGAAAAATGATTTTTTTATCCTGCAACACTTCTTTATATCGAATTCCTACCCAATGCCCCTTCTCAAACTCGGCATTCACTACTTCGGGATGCTTCACTAAAACATCAAAAAATAGTTTGTCATTATTTGGAATGGAGAAATAATCCCCAGTTTTAAAGTCATTGATTCGGTCTTCCGAAATTATTCCGATAGCTTCTACAAGTGAGAAAAAAATAAGTTCCCGTGTTTTCTCTCGTTCATAATCCTTCGGATAATGGCCCGCTTCAAATAGAATGGTGGGCACACCCAACATTTGAAGAGTATCCCCTATGCAATTGTCGTTGAAACCATCATCATATCGCCCCACCTGCCCAGGAATACGGGTCTGAAGCATATGGTTCATGGCAGCAATCAATTTCATGGCCATTTCGCGGTTTGTGGTTATGTGCCGTTCCTTATTGCTAGCAGGCGATAAAAACGATACTGTAGCTGGTTTGTTCGTTTTTCCTGCACTGAACAAGGTACGTTGGTCATGCAGGTTAAAGCAGAAATCGGGTTGGAATGATTCGAACAATTTTCGAAAAGCAATACTTTCAGGTTGCGTTAAATTTTTGGCATCGCGGTTAAGATCAATATCATTGCTATTAACACGTGTGTATGCATTGGCGCCATCCGGATTCAGTATGGGCACTATCATAATGGTGCACGCTTTTAGTATATCAATTGCAGAAGGCTCATCGGACTGTAAAAAATTTACTAGGTCCCAGACCGCTTTTGTGGTTGTGGATTCATTGCCGTGCATTTGGGACCACATCAGAATCTTTTTGTCCCCCTTTCCCAATTGAAAAGCACTAATATCAACCCCATTGACGGATTTACCAATACAGTTCACAACCGATGAAATCTTGGCAAAACAGGGCCGTATGGATTCCATATTTATGTAGCGTCCTTGAATGGAGTTCTCTTTAAATAACGAATAATCGAGCATAAGGTTTTGCAATTGAAGTTTACAAAAGTAACCATAGTTGAATTTACAAATGTAAATAGACTTAATTATCAATTAATATACAATTGTAATCAGTCAAATAGTGCCGGGCATCCTGAAATTGCATAATGTAAACAATAAAAATAATTTAGAATTCAAATAATTGTTAATCAATGTCATAAAGATTTTTATATCAACTTATACATCAAATAAAATCACCAATAATTCCTTTGTTTTTTACAGTATGAGATGTAATTTGGTATCTTTGATCTGTAAAATTTACATTTGTGAATAAAGAAATTGTCTCACGTATTGAAATGGTGATCGAACACCTAGAACTGTCGGTTTCTGCCTTTGCTGATGAGATTGGGGTGCAACGTTCAAGTATGTCTCATTTGCTTAATGGGAGAAATAAGCCAAGTCTTGATTTTGTCATGAAATTGGTGGACACCTACCCCGAAATCAAACTAGATTGGTTATTAAAAGGAAAAGGAAATTTTCCTGAAACAGATAATATTGAAGAAGAGCCTGTTGCTAAGAAGACTAATCTTGAAATTGAAAATTTCAAGATTGAACCAACCAAAAGAGAATCTGTCATAGCACAAAAGCAATCCAAAGAACCCTATAAAATAGTTATGTTTTATTCGGATGGTACTTTTGATACATTCAACACAAAAAAGGATTGACCCTTTCCGCTACATTCCGTTTCTTTGTGGTTATGATAAAACACTTCTATTTTGGTTTAATTGCGCTATTTTTCATAGCCTGCGGTCAACCCCCACAGCGCAACTGTACGGATTTTAAAACGGGCAACTTTACTTTTGCCGCAATGGTGAATGGTGAAGAGAAAGAAACGACTTTTAGCCGAACATTGGATTTGGAAGTTGATGAATATGAAGGCAAGGTGGACTCCTCTTCCATTCGGTGGATAAATGATTGCGAATACGTTCTTAAAAATTTAAATCCCAAGAACAAGGCCGAATCAAAACCAATTCATATCAAAATATTGACCACAACAGAATCTTCATATACTTTTGAGTACAACGTTGTTGGGGATAATCGAAAGTTTAAAGGAACGGCCCACAAAATAGATTGATAATCTTTCAGGTTTTGGCTAAAACCTCTAGTTGGGTCGTTGATAAGCCAGTTCAGGACTAGCTTCCTTGTGTTTTTTGAACAATCGTTGCTGCTGTTTCACGGTAAGTGTGCTTCCGTCATGGCTCCACCCCGGAGGGCCAAAAATATACATCAGTTTATGTGAAAGCTTTTTGGATTTCTTTACGTCCTTCCAGATATCTTTGAATTCATGGGTGAGAATCACTACCGGATTATATGATTCCGGAGCGTGAATCACGCCGTATTTTACATCAATATCATCGTCCAGTTCCTTCCAGGTACCGAACATTTTATCAAAGATATTCAAGAAACCTCCATGGTTTTTGTCCAAATACTCCACATTTTGGGCGTGATGCACTTGGTGCATGGTATGTGTGTTGAATATTTTCTCTAAAAACCCAAGTTTTGGAACATAAACGGTATGGAGTTGAAATTGCCATAAGGCTTCAATACCTAAACAAACTACCACCATTTCTGGAGGGAAACCAATTGCTGGCAACCACATATAAAAGAAGGGCTTGTACAAAATGGTGAACCATCCATTTCGGATTGCGGTGCCTAAATTAAAGTTGTCGGATGAGTGGTGAACAATATGAGCCGCCCATAAAATGCGTACCTCGTGATTGGCCCTGTGGAACCAGTAATACGTAAAATCATCACCTAATTGACACAAAATCCAAACGTACCAAGCGTATCCAAAAGATTCATAGCCTATAATATTTGTTCTGACCCCATCCACTACTGGATTGAACAACTCATAAGTACCTTCAAAAAGAAGAATGGCAAAAGCTACTTTGAAAAGAGGTCCAAGGATTGCAGACCCAATCCCCATAAAACCACTTGCCGCTAAATCCTTCCAGTTGTAGAGCTCATGATGGTGCTCGTGATCATGGGTTTTGCTATACGTAAGTTCAAGTAAAATAAAGGCAATAAAAACTGGTACGCCATATACCAGCGGGTTTGTAAAATCCATATAGATGTATTAAGCAATCTGTTTGGTGTGTAACTCAATTGGGAAAATTAGCTATAAAAAGCGTTAAAACAAAGTAGTTTGATCAGAACTATCATTCTTTGTCCCTATATCAGTATCATCATTGTTTATTTGCTCTTCGTCGATTACCTCTATATCCTCGGGCTCTTGTTCTTCTGGTTCTTCGTAAGGAAGTGAATCCAAAACATTGATGTTCTTCACCTTGTCCGGTGTCAGTTGATTGCCCAGCGCTTTGATTCCTTTTACCGCAATAAACTCCTCAATATTTACTTCAAGGTTCGGTTTTTGGTCTTTGCCCCTTGGTTTGACAAATTCAATTTCCAACATAGGTTTCCAATCGGTGGAGACCAGTTCCAAATAGGATTTAGGGTCCTCGTCAATCACCAATTCTTCTTTATTCGGGTTTTCGACCAAAAATCGTTTCAGGTAAAAGCGCTCCTTGTCACCTACATAGTGAACGACAGAAATTGGTTTGTCGGGATTCCATTTTTCCAGAACCACCATATCGTCGTTGAAACGGGTAAGCAAATCAGGCGGAATGGTTTTTACGATACCTTTCTGGTCTATTACCAACAACAGGTCGTCACCTCTGAATTCTCCAAGTAGCTCCCCTCTTCCATCAACATTGAGTCGGCTCACTACATCATCGAACCAAATTTTTCGAGGTTTTAGTGTGGACACCCCTTTTTCTTTAAGTTCGATGCGCTTTACAGGGTATTTGGTGACCAAATTTCCTTTCGATGTTCTTCCTTTGATAAGAACGTCCGAGAAATCGATGTCCCATTTTAATTTTTTGATGCTACCCGATTGTCGCAACATAACGGTGACTACTTCTGCCTCCCCGTTCGGATTGGCCGAGAAATACAATACCTCGGAGGTGGGCTTATCGCCCGCAAGATCATATATCTTGTCACGGGTAATACTGGTGACATTGAACCTTTTTATGTAGCTGGGTCCGCCCTTCATGCTCTTGTAGATCATGTTATAAATGGTTCGCTTGTCCTTCTTTTTAAAGACTGCTACGTGGATAATGTTTTTCCCGACAAACACTTTCGAATCCACTTTGGTTACCATCATCTCCCCTTTTTGGGTAAAAACTATGATGTCATCGATGTCGCTACAGTCTGTAACATATTCATCACGTTTTAAGGAAGTTCCGATAAATCCTTCTTCGCGATTTACGTAAAGTTTGGTGTTTCTTATAACTACTTTGGTGGCTTCGATTTCATCAAAAACCCTTATTTCGGATTGACGTTCACGACCGGCTCCGTATTTCTTTTTGAGCTCTTTGAAATAGTCGATGGCATATTCGACCAAATGTTCCAAGTGATGCTTGGTCTGCGCAATTTTATCCTCTAAACTTTCAATGAGTTGTTGGGCCTTGTCCAAATCGAACTTTGAAATACGTTTGATGCGGATTTCGGTCAACCTGACAATATCGTCCTTCGTCACCTCTCTTTTTAGATGGGTAATATGGGACTTCAGTCCTTTATCGATAGCCTCGATAACACCCTCCCATGTTTCCTCTTCTTCTATTTCGCGATAAATCCTATTCTCTATAAAGATTCGCTCCAAAGATGAGAAGTGCCATTGCTCTTCAAGCTCGTCCAATTGAATTTGAAGTTCTGCTTTAAGTAACTCCATGGTATTGTCTGTGGATCTTTCCAGCATTTCCTTCACGCCGATGAATAAAGGCTTGTTGTCCTCTATGACACACCCTAACGGGGAGATGGACGATTCACAAGCCGTGAATGCATAAAGGGCGTCAATAGTTTTGTCCGGTGAAATACCATTTGGCAAATGCACCAGGATTTCTACCTCGGCTGCTGTATTGTCTTCAATCTTCTTTATTTTGATTTTCCCCTTGTCATTAGCCTTTAAGATGGAGTCAATTAAAGAGGAAGTATTGGTGCCATAAGGTATTTCGTTGATCACCAAGGTATTCTTGTCCAAGGTCGATATTTTGGCGCGCACACGAATCTTTCCGCCGCGCATACCATCGTTATAATTGGTCACATCAATGATGCCCGCTGTGGGAAAGTCCGGAACTATGGTGAATCTTTTGCCCTGCAGGTGTTTTATTGACGCGTCAATCAATTCGTTAAAGTTGTGCGGAAGTATTTTTGTGGAAAGACCCACTGCGATCCCCTCGGCGCCTTGAGCTAACAACAAAGGAAACTTTACGGGTAAATTGACAGGTTCCTTTTTTCTACCGTCATAGGATAACTGCCACTCGGTAATTTTAGGACTATAAACTACTTCTAGGGCAAATTTGGATAATCGGGCCTCTATATATCGAGGTGCGGCTGCGCCATCACCTGTCAAAATATTTCCCCAGTTACCCTGGGTATCAATAAGAAGGTCCTTTTGGCCAATTTGAACCATGGCATCGGCAATACTGGCATCACCGTGCGGATGGTACTGCATCGTATGTCCCACCACATTTGCTACTTTATTGTAACGGCCATCGTCCAATTCTTTGAGCGAGTGCATGATTCTCCGTTGCACAGGCTTGAATCCGTCTTCGATGGCAGGTACGGCGCGCTCCAGAATAACATAGGAAGCGTAATCCAAAAACCAATCCTTATACATCCCGGTCACCTTGACCAGGCTGTCTTGGGATTCGTCTTGGTTATCTAAACTTTCATCGTTCAGTTCTTCGTTCTCTTCCATTTAGAAAGGTGGCATTTATTTGGGTTGTAGTTGGTTTTCTTCGACAAGATCAAGTTCCACTTTAAGGTTGTTGATAATGAATTCTTGTCTGTCAGGTGTGTTTTTTCCCATATAGAACTTCAAAAGGGCGTCAATGCTCATGGCTTTGTCCAGCATTACGGGTTCCAAACGAATATCGTCACCGATGAAATTTTTGAACTCATCCGGAGAGATTTCACCCAATCCTTTAAATCGTGTTATTTCTGGCTTTCCGGAGAGTTTTTCAATGGCCTGTTTTCTTTCCTCGTCGCTGTAGCAATAAATGGTCTCCTTTTTATTGCGCACCCTAAACAATGGGGTTTGAAGAATATATAAGTGGTTTTCTTTGATCAATTCCGGGAAAAATTGCAGAAAGAAGGTAATCAACAATAAGCGAATGTGCATTCCATCCACATCGGCATCGGTTGCGATCACAATATTATTGTACCTCAGGTCCTCCATGGAATCCTCAATATTGAGTGCCGCCTGAAGGAGATTAAACTCTTCGTTCTCGTAAACTATTTTCTTGGACATGCCGTAGGAGTTCAAAGGTTTTCCCCGTAAACTGAATACGGCCTGTGTGTTCACGTCCCTTGATTTTGTAATGGACCCGGAAGCAGAATCCCCCTCTGTAATAAAAAGTGTCGATTCCAATCTTCGGTCCTTTTTCATATCCTGAAGGTGAACCCGGCAATCACGTAATTTTTTATTGTGAAGGCTTGCCTTTTTAGCACGGTCCCTAGCCAGTTTTCGGATTCCCGAAAGTTCTTTTCGCTCTTTCTCCGCCTGAACAATCTTTTTTTGAAGTGCTTCGGCCGTTTTAGGATTTTTGTGCAGGTAATTATCTAGCTGTGTACCAATAAAATCGTTGATGTAGGTACGCACCGTGGGCAAATCGCCTCCCATATCGGTGGAACCTAGCTTGGTCTTGGTCTGACTTTCAAAAACGGGCTCCATCACTTTAATGGAAACAGCCGATATGATGGACTTGCGAACATCCGAGGCGTCATAGTTTTTTCCGTAGAAATCACGGATGGTCTTTACCACGGCTTCCCTAAATGCAGATTGGTGCGTTCCACCCTGTGTGGTATGCTGCCCATTAACAAAGGAATGGTACTCCTCGCTATATTGTGTTCTGCTGTGGGTCATCGCGACCTCTATATCATCACCCTTCAAATGTATGATCGGGTAAAGGAAATCCTCATCGTTATTATTGTCCTCCAATAAATCCTTCAGACCATTTTCCGAATGGAATTTTTCGCCATTGAACACAATGGTCAATCCCGGATTTAGGTAAACATAATTTTTGAGCATGCGTTCCACATACTCGTTACGATATTTATATTTTTTGAAAATGGTCTCGTCCGGGGTAAAACTGACCTTGGTTCCCTTTCTTCGGGAAGAATCTTCCAAAAGCTCTTCGTTCACCAAATTCCCTGCTTCAAACTCTGCAGATTTTGATTGTCCGTCCCTGTTGGACTCTACCCTAAAATAGTTTGAAAGGGCATTCACCGCCTTGGTACCTACTCCATTCAGCCCCACTGATTTTTTAAAGGCTCGGGTATCATACTTTCCTCCCGTGTTCATTTTGGAAACAACATCCACCACCTTTCCGATTGGTATTCCACGACCATAATCACGAACATGGACCGTATTTTCCTTAATGCTGATTTCAATGGTCTTTCCCGCTCCCATCACAAATTCGTCGATGGAGTTGTCGAGCACTTCTTTTAAAAGAATGTAAATGCCGTCATCTGCGGAGGAACCGTCGCCCAATTTTCCGATGTACATCCCCGGACGCATACGAATATGCTCTTTCCAGTCCAGCGAACGGATATTATCCTCAGTATATTGGGTATCTGCCATGAGTCAAGGGTTAATCATTGCAATATAAAATTTAGGAGCAAAAATAAAAGGGTGAACGGTAGAAAGTAATCAACAATGAAAAACAATAATTGTTAATATATATCAGCCTTTAGCCCTCTTTTTGCCTTGGATTGACAGGTATGTCACCCCAAAAATAACAACCAACATTCCAATCAACTGCCAATATGTGAGTTTTTCGTCCAAAAACACAAAGGCGAGTAAAATAGTGGAAATAGGTCCCAAGCTTCCCAAAATGGAAAAGTTATTGGCTCCCAACCTTTCGATGGCAGCGGAGACCAAAAATGACGGAATCAATGTTGCAAAAACTGCCATGGCCAAACCGTAGGCATAAACCTGCCAAGAGTAGTCCATAAACTCCCAACTACCTGCTAATAAATAATGTATGGCAATGCAAAGGGTTGATATGATCATTGCGTAGCAAGTAAATCGTAGCACTCCAAACTTGGGAATCAACCAGCCACTGCCCACTAAATACGATGCATAAGTGATGGCACTCAACAACACCAAAAAGCCCCCCAATAGGACTTCGTTACCAGAGACGTCCAATTCATCCCAAAAGGTAATAAGGACACCCACGTAGGTAATCAAGATGGCAATACCTTGCACTTTGGTTATCTTCTGTCTGAAAATCAACCAACTAAGAAAAACAACTATTGTCGGATATACAAAAAGAATGATACGCTCCAAGCCAGCTTTGATGTAATTCAACCCCTCAAAATCAAAATAACTGGCCAAATAGTAACCCACAAAGCCAAACAAGGCAAGCCATGCATAATCTTTGGGTGAGATTTTTGCCTTTGATGGCTTTTTTCGAATCAAGAACAATATCAAAATGTAGAAAGGGAGTGAAAAAAGCATCCGGAACAATAGCAAATCCAATGTGTCGACATCGTAGCGGTATGCCAATTTGACCATCACGGCCTTAGAGGAGAATAACACTACTCCCAAGACTCCGTACAAAATCCCTAAACTTTTACTGGACATATAGCAAAGCTATTTTATGTCCATGAATAGGGGGTTCACAAATTTTATGGATTACAATGCCCAGCGTTTACACGTTGAACCTAAAGTGCATTACATCACCATCTTTAACGATGTATTCTTTACCCTCTACACGCATGCGTCCAGCTTCTTTTACCTTGGTCTCGCTTCCATATTTCACGTAATCATCGTAAGCGATGACCTCGGCACGTATAAAGCCCTTTTCAAAATCGGTATGGATTACGCCGGCAGCCTGGGGAGCGGTCGCCCCAACGGGAATGGTCCAGGCGCGGACTTCCTTTACCCCTGCGGTGAAATAGGTTTCCAAATCAAGTAGTTTGTATGCGCCACGAATCAATTTGGCTGAACCTGGCTCGGAAAGCCCCAAGTCTTCCAAGAACATTTGGCGTTCTTCGTAGGTCTCCAATTCAGTGATATCTGCCTCTGTTCCAACGGCCAAAAAGATGACTTCGGCATTTTCGTCGGCAACGGCCTGTTTTACTTTTTCAACATAGGCATTTCCGTCAACAGCAGCACCTTCGTCCACATTGCAAACATACATTACGGGCTTATCTGTAATTAGCTGCATAGGACGGACAAACTCTTCACGCTCATCTTCGCTCAACGAAATGGCTCGCACAGATTTCCCAGCTTCCAGTCCTTCTTTCAACGCGGTAAGTACAGCTTCTTCTTTTTGTGCCTCTTTATTTCCGGTTTTGGCAGCTCGCTTTACTTTGTCGAGCTTCTTTTCCACACTGTCCAAATCCTTCAACTGTAATTCCATATCAATGGTTTCCTTATCCCTAATAGGGTCTACGGAACCATCCACATGCACCACATTGTCATTGTCAAAACAACGGAGCACGTGGAGAATGGCATCGGTTTCCCTGATGTTGCCCAAAAATTGGTTTCCAAGTCCCTCACCCTTACTGGCGCCCTTTACAAGCCCGGCAATGTCCACGATTTCAACGGTGGCAGGCACCACACGTTCCGGATTCACCAATTCTTCCAATTTTTCCAAACGTTGGTCGGGCACGTTTACCACGCCAATATTGGGTTCAATAGTACAAAAAGGGAAGTTGGCACTTTGTGCCTTTGCATTGGACAAACAGTTGAAAAGTGTTGATTTTCCTACGTTTGGTAATCCTACAATACCTGCTTTCATCTAATTACTTTGTGTTTTGAGGGTGCAAATATAAGTTGAAGTTTTGGTACTAGAGGTCAATAACCTTGAATGAGCAAATAAAGCCCCATGATCATCAATCCGATGATACCAAAGATGGCAATCAAGGACAAAATGCATCCTGCCTGTTTCCAAATACCATTGTATGCTTTTTCTTCTTTTTGCATAAAAAAACCCCGAACATTGGTCCGGGGCTAAATTAAATGTTTTTTATTGCTTAACCATCGGGGTGCATAAACTTTTGCTTGCCCAATAGCTCTTCCTCTGTTTCTACATGGTCTTCATCGGGAACACAGCAATCCACGGGACAAACCGCCGCACATTGTGGCTCTTCGTGAAATCCCTTGCATTCGGTACACTTATCGGGGACTATATAGTAAAGCTCGTCACTTACCGGCTCTTGTGCTTCATCGGCATTTACCTCTTTTCCATTGGGCAACACCACATCACCGGTAAGGGAAGTACCCTCGTTATATCTCCATTCGTCAGCACCTTCATAAATTGCTGTGTTGGGGCATTCCGGCTCGCAAGCACCACAATTTATGCACTCATCTGTTATAATAATTGCCATAATTTTCTTTTCCTTTTGGGCTGATTCTTGTCAGCATGCTTACTTTTGACAAAAATAAACCCTAGTAAATTAGTGTACAAATTTAATGGCACCAGATAGAAATACCATAGAAGCTTTTGTTAAACTTGGAAAATACTTAACGGATTTTTGTGATAAATGTTATTCCAACGTCCTAGAAGTTGACCAAAATTTGAAGGAAGTCGTTGCACGGGCAGGTCATCACAATGGATGGTTTACCGAAGATAACATTCTGTTTTCTTTAAGGCAATGGGGAGAATTGCTCACCACAGAAAACTTGAACAATTGGTTGTCCGGTTACACTTTTCTTGAAAAAGGAGAAGCAAAAACTGTAGGTATAGTCATGGCGGGGAACATACCTTTAGTGGGCTTTCACGATTTTCTGTGCGTATTGTTGTCCGGAAACAAGGTTTTGGTAAAACTATCATCCAATGATAAAGTACTCCTTCCCTATTTGTGCTCTTATTTGATTCAACAAGAGCCTTCTCTTGCAGATAAAATAGAGTTTGTGGACGGAAAACTCGAAAATTTTGATGCCGTAATCGCCACAGGCAGCAACAATACCAGTCGCTATTTTGAGTACTACTTTGGTAAAAAACCGAATATCATCAGAAAAAACAGAAGTTCCGTAGCCGTGCTTACTGGAAACGAGAGTGAAGAAGAGCTAAAAGCCTTGGGCGAGGATATTTTTAGGTATTACGGACTGGGTTGCCGCAATGTGTCAAAAATCTACGTACCCAAGGATTATGATTTTGATGGCCTCTTCAATGCACTCTTCCATTATAAGGATATCATCAACCAACATAAATACGCCAATAATTACGATTATAACAAGGCCGTGTATTTGATGAGCGAATTCAAGATTCTGGATAATGGATTTTTGATTTTAAAAGAGGACGAATCCCTCACCTCCCCTATTTCTGCACTATTCTACTCATATTATGATGATGAATCAACCTTGAGAAAGAAATTGCAAGAGATGGAAGAGCAAATACAATGCGTGGTTTCAAGTGATGCAAAGGAGAACGAGGTCAATTTTGGCGACACTCAAAAACCGAGTTTAAACGACTATGCCGACGGAATCGACACCATGGAATTCTTATTGAAACTTTAAGATAATCCTAACCACAGGAAACGTTTCAAGATCCAACTATTTTTTAGACCTTTACTCCTTAAACCTAGTCAATGAAAAAGCACAATTTTAGCGCAGGCCCCTGCATTCTACCGGCGGAGGTTATGCAAAAAGCATCCCAAGCTGTACTGGAACTGGACGGCATTGGACTTTCACTTATCGAGATATCGCACCGCAGCAAAGAGTTTGTGGCCATTATGGAAAATGCCCGTTCCTTGGCCCTTGAACTTTTGGGACTGGAGGGCAAGGGGTACCAGGCCCTTTTCTTGCAAGGAGGAGCGAGCATGCAGTTTTTAATGACCGCTTTTAATCTTTTGGATAAAAAGGCAGGATACGTAAATACAGGAACTTGGAGTCAAAAAGCGATTAAAGAGGCCCGTTTGTTCGGAGAAATTGTAGAGGTAGCTTCATCACAAGAAGATAATTTCAAGTATATCCCGAAGGGCTACGCCATCCCATCAGACCTTGATTATTTGCACCTTACGTCAAATAATACCATTTATGGAACACAGATTAAGGAATTTCCAAAAACGGATGTTCCCCTAGTCTGTGATATGAGCTCGGATATCTTTTCACGTCAATTGGATTTTTCACAATTTGATTTGATCTATGCTGGTGCACAAAAAAATATGGGACCTGCAGGAGCCACCCTTGTAGTGGTAAAAGAAGATATTTTGGGTAAAGTTTCCCGAAAGATTCCTTCCATGATGGATTATTCGGTCCATATAGCAAAGGAAAGCATGTTCAATACACCTCCCGTTTTTGCCGTGTATGTCTCCATGCTCACTATGCAATGGTTGAAAGATTTGGGCGGTATTGCCGCCATCGAAGAAATCAACGAGCGTAAAGCCAACTTGATCTATTCAGAAATTGAACTGAATCCAGTATTTTATGGGGTTGCCGCAAAAGAGGACCGTTCCATTATGAACGCCACTTTCAACATCACCGATGATGAACTAAAAGATGTGTTTGATGACATGTGCAAAGAAGCTGGAATAAGTGGTATTAATGGACACCGCTCCGTTGGCGGCTACCGTGCCTCAATGTACAACGCCCTTCCCATGGAAAGTGTAGGTGTATTGGTCGACATAATGAGCGAATTGGAAAAGAAAGGATAGTTTTAATGGTGAAGATTTTAGCCAACGACGGAATTGCCCAAGAAGGTATTGACTTGCTTGAGAAGGAAGGTTTCGAAGTTAAAAATACCCGTGTTGCTGAAGAACAATTGGCAAACTATATCAACAAAAACAAAATTGAAGGATTATTGGTGCGCAGCGCAACCAAAGTCAACAAAAAACTGATAGATGATTGCCCTGGCTTAAAGTTGATAGGTCGTGGCGGTGTAGGTCTGGACAATATTGATGTAAAATATGCCGAATCCAAAGGAATTCAGGTTTTCAACACTCCGGAAGCATCCTCAGGATCCGTAGCAGAATTGGTTTTTGCCCATTTGCTCAATGGGGTTCGTTATTTGCACGATTCCAATCGTAACATGCCTTTGGATGGCGATAGTCAATTTAAGCAGCTTAAGAAAAGTTATGCCGCTGGAGTTGAACTTAGAGGGAAAACCTTGGGTATTGTTGGTTTCGGTAGAATTGGGCAAGCCACGGCAAAAATCGCCCTTGCTCTGGGAATGGAAGTCCTCTTCACAGATCACGAAACCAAAGAAGCAACCCTGTCCCTTTCATTTTTTGATGGACAGTCCATTGATTTTACCTTAAAAAGCAGTGAGTTGAAGGAAGTGTTGGCCAATTCGGATTTTGTGAGTCTGCACGTTCCAGCACAGGATAAATATTTGATCGGTAAAAAAGAACTTGGACTAATGAAACCTGGTTCAGGAATCATCAATACCTCTCGTGGGGGCGTTTTGGATGAAGTTGCCTTGGTAGAGGCTTTGGATTCCGAACACTTGGCTTTTGCAGGATTGGATGTGTATGAATCTGAGCCAAATCCGGAAATCAAAATACTAATGAATCCCAAGATTTCCCTGAGCCCACATATAGGAGGTTCTACTCTAGAAGCACAGGAACGCATCGGTATTGAATTGGCGGACAAGGTTATCAAATTGCTAAAGAAATAGGTTTTTTTCTGAAGGGAACGATCTTGTAAAACTCACTTTTTCGTACATTGTTACTTCAAACCTTAACACTAACACAATGTCAGGATTATTAGATTTGATCAATAGCCCAGTGGGCAAACAGTTGATCAGCGGAGTTGCAGGACAAACCGGGCAGCCCGAAAATAAAACAGCAGAAGTTTTGAGCATGGCAATGCCCCTATTGATGGGTGCCATGAAAAAGAATGCTTCTACCCCCGGTGGAGCGCAAGGACTTATGGATGCGCTTTCTTCCAAGCATGATGGCGGAATTTTGGACGACCTGGGCGGTCTTTTTGGTGGTGGTGTGGACCAAAATGTGATGAACGACGGTGCTGGAATTTTAGGCCATGTATTGGGTTCCAAACAATCACAGGTAGAAAATGCACTCAGCGCCAAGTCTGGTATTGATGCCAGCTCAATTGCACAAATCCTTAAAATTGCGGCACCAATTCTGTTGGGATATTTGGGAAAACAAACAAGACAGCAGAATGTAAGCAGTCCAGAAGGACTTAATGGTCTTTTGGGGGGCCTAATGGGTGGAACCAAAACTGCCAATAAACAACAATCCTTAATTGAGACTTTTCTGGATAGCGACGGCGACGGCAGCGTTATTGATGATTTGGCTGGAATGGTTTTAAACGGTGGCAATCAGAAGAAAAGTGGTCTTGGCGGAGTCCTGGGCGGACTTTTTGGAAAGTAGAATAATCCAATTAACGATATTTAACTAAGCCGCTTGAATTTCCAAGCGGCTTTTTTTGTACATTATGTATATGAAAAAGAAAACCACACACCTTATTTTAATCGGCTTGATGTTTGGCATGGCCCTCACCTCTTGTACCTCACAAAAATCAACATTAGATGTATCAAGTGAAGAAAAGGCTCTGTTTGACTCCAATGATGAAGAACCAGTTGAAATTGCAAATGATGAAACTGAATATGAAATCATAATCATAGAACCTGGTTTTAACACATGGCTCAATTCCATAGCCCGTCCAGAAGGCTACTATTCCCAATCATTTTTGGAAAATAGAAATGCCATAATGGTAATCAATTGGAACCAAAGAGTGCTCAACCCTATGCGATGGAATCCTAATCTGTACGAAATGCAAATTAACTATGACCCAAGCATAGATTACGGTTACGAAGTGAATTACAAACTCTACAATTATTTCATTTATTTCCAAAGGAAGTACAATCAAAGGTTAGGGCCTTTCATTCCAAGGATTTAAAGTATTATTTTTGCATTGATTATAGCTTTAGCCTTCAATGCAAAAAATAAAACAACGTTGGGAAATCCAGAAGAACTGGCAAATCCTTTTTCCCATTCTGGGTACAATTCTCAACCTACTCGCCGCTTATCTTGTTTCTAGGAGTTTATTACATGCTTTTGGCCTTAATAATACAGTGTTCGAATGGCCTTTTGCCATTGGTGTTATGCTTATTATCCATGTAATGTTGATCAAGTTCTTTCTTTGGTGCTTCAAAAAGTTGGAAAACAAATGGAAAGTGGACT
This sequence comes from Flagellimonas abyssi, assembly GCF_019457905.1. Taxonomy (GTDB): domain Bacteria; phylum Bacteroidota; class Bacteroidia; order Flavobacteriales; family Flavobacteriaceae; genus Flagellimonas; species Flagellimonas abyssi. The sequence continues at coordinate 269,672 of NZ_JAHZSV010000001.1, forward strand.
ATAAGTGGGAAATGATAGCCATTTTTATTGTTTTTGCCATTACAGGAAGTTTATCTGGAAAACTGGCCGCCCCTTTGGTCCATTTGATTGGTTTTGATAACGAAAACATACATGGGGCCATCTATTGGACTCTTCGCATTCTTTTGATATTTCCTATTTACCAAGTTCTTTTGGTTGGGATTGGCTGGTTGTTCGGACAGTATCAATTTTTCTGGAATTTTGAGAAAAAAATGCTAAAACGGATGGGATTGGGCTTTCTCCTTTCATAGTTTATGTTTTTTTTAACATAAAAACAAATATGGGCTTGGTTACTTTGCGAACGTATGATGACCAGCCTCCACAAACGCATACTCATATTAAGTTCCCTACTGATGGTGGTAGCAATTCTAGCTCCCTCCGTTATAAAGTTAGGGCATACGTTGTACGAGCACAATCAAGAAAAACATTGTGTGGCGTTTGGAACAAACCATATACACGATGGCAATCTGGACTGTGATTTCAATGATTTCACCCTCGCCAACAAAGTACTGTTCAACATTACCTTCACATATACACCGGTCGACATACCGGAAATAAAGTATGAGACCATAAATTATTCTTTTTTTTACGAGCCACGAGAAGCGTCTTTTCAGGCTTTAAGGGCTCCCCCATCAGTTTCATAGTAAGATTTTTCTAGATTCGTCAACTTTTTATCTTTTACAATGAAACAATTTTGTACCACAATGCTATTGGCATTGTTCCCCCTTTTAACATATACCCAAAACTCATTATCAGGAAACGTTGCCGACGCCGAAACAGGCACACCATTGGAACAAGTTTCCGTTTATATTCCTCAATTGGAAAACGGAACGGTAACCGATGAAAACGGAGACTTCCGATTAAAGAACTTACCGGAAGGAAATTACAAACTAGTGATTTCCTATATTGGGTTTGAAACGTATTCAACTTCCATTGAAATAAATACAGGAAGTAATCAATTTGACTACCAAATGACTCCATCCGCCATAGAAATGGATGAAGTGGTCCTATCCACTCCTTTCCATAAGCTCCAACGTGAAAATGTGATGAAGGTGGAGCAAAAATCCATGGAGGAACTCAAACAACAAGGAGGAATAACCTTATCTGAAGGAATTACCAATATACCTGGTGTATCTTCGGTCTCTACTGGGGTGGGCATCGGAAAGCCCGTAATTCGTGGTCTGAGCTTTAACCGTGTACTTGTTTATACTCAAGGTGTTAGGTTGGAGAACCAGCAATATGGTGGTGAGCACGGATTGGGAATAAATGATGCCGGTATCTCTAGTGTAGAGGTAATCAAAGGCCCAGCGTCCTTATTATATGGTTCGGATGCTTTGGGAGGTGTGCTTTACCTTAATCCCGAAAAATTTGAGACAGCTGGCGAGACCTCTGGTGATGTGAATATGAGATACTTCTCCAATACCCTGGGCTACAATGGCAATGCAGGGTTCAAAACTTCTGGGGAAAAACTTAAATTTTTGGTCAGAGGTGCGTATGCATCAAACGCCGATTACGAGACAGGAGATGGAACCAGTGTAACCAACTCAAGGTTCAACGAAGCAGATTTAAAAACAGGTCTTGCCTATCAGGCTTCCAAGTTTAAGACAGAGCTTAGATACAATTACAATGGTTCGGAATTGGGAATTCCGGAAGAAATCGGGGCACAGAACAATGATCGCGATCCATTGATGCCCTATCAAGAGCTATCGACCCACATTATTAGTTCCAAGAACAACTTCTTTTTCAAAAAATCGAGCCTTGAAGCCACTTTTGGCTATACCGTGAACAATAGAAAGGAGTTCGAAGAGCACCACCACGAAGAGGAACACGAGCATGAGGAGGGTGGGGAACACGCCGAAGAGGAAGAGCACGAAGGCGAGGAACACGAGGAAGAAGGCCACGAGAGTGCAGCACTTGATATGCGCTTGAGTACCTTCAACTACAATATTCAGTTTAACCCGCAATGGGGCAAAATGACCACGATCTTTGGAGTGCAGGGTATGCATCAAACCAATGAGAACTTCGGCGAAGAGGTTTTGGTTCCCAATGCCACAACCAACGATTTCGGAATCCTGGCAACTTCACATATCCATTTTGATAAAAGTGACCTTCAGATTGGATTACGTTACGACCTTAGATCTATCAACGGAGAAGCTAGTGGTGTAGAGGGAGACGAAGAGTACATTCCATCGTTGGACAAAAACTTCAATAGTTTTAATGCCGCTGTGGGTTATCGAATGGATTTGACCCAAAATATTTTGGGCCGTTTAAATCTCGCCACAGGATTTAGGGCTCCCAACTTATCCGAATTGGCTTCCAATGGCTTGCACAGTGGTGCAAATAGAGTAGAAATTGGTAATCCCGATTTGGACAGTGAACAAAATTTTCAAGTTGACTTGGCACTGGAATATGGCAACAAACACCTTGAGGCCTATATCAATTCATTCTACAATATCGTGAACGATTATATTTATTTGGAACCTACTGGAGAATTCCGAGAACTGGACCCTATATATGACTTTCAACAGCAAAATGCCATTTTGTATGGTGGAGAGTTTGGGTTCCATTTGCACCCACATCCTATTGATTGGTTGCATTTAGAGAGTAGCTACGACATAGTTTACGGGCAATTGGAAGATAAGTCCAATCTACCCTTGATTCCTGCCAACCGCTGGACCAATACGTTCCGGGTTGAGTGGAAAAAACGAAATCAAGATTATAAATGTTATGCCTTCGTAACCCTTCAAACAAATTTTGATCAAAACAAGGTAGCCGATTTTGAAACCACTACGGGAAGGTACAATCTATTTAACGTAGGCTTGGGAGGAGATATGAGAATTTTTGACCAAAAGGTGGGGTATTCCATCACGGCCAACAACCTTTTTGATGAAAATTACATTTCCCACCTATCAAGATTAAAAGCAGATGGCATAGCAAACATTGGAAGAAATATATCGTTTAGTTTGAACGTGCCACTTTAACAAGCAAAGGTATTTACAGAGAATATAGGTCAATCTATTTGTTTAGGTTGGCCTTTTTTCTTGCTGAGAACATAGGTATATATCCAAGTTAACGTGAATGTCGGAATTACATCCAACCCTGGAACAATTTCCTCTACAAAAGTCACAACACCAGCAGCTTGACCTATTCTTCCTTTATACAAGCGGGTCATGAGCCAACCCGCTACGGGCGCCCAGATTACATCGGAAAACTCTCCTATGCCTGGAATAACAAAGGAAAGCATCCCAATGGCATCGAACAATAACCCTAAAAATAGGTTACGGTACTTATTGTCTTTTTCTTCTGTCATGTGGGAAAAATAGCAATTCCCATCTAATTGGAAAAGTGGATTATGACAAATCGGCGCTGATGAGCTTTAAAAACTCGTTTCGGGTCTCTATTTTTTCGAACTGTCCCCGGAATCCAGAGGTAGTTGTGACCGAGTTTTGTTTTTGCACTCCGCGCATCATCATGCACATGTGGGACGCTTCGATGACCACGGCGACCCCTTTGGGTTTGAGGGTTTTATTGATACACTCCAAAATATCGTGTGTTAACCGCTCCTGAACCTGTAATCTTCTTGCAAAAACATCGATCACTCTTGGGATTTTGCTCAACCCAACAATGTGGCCGTTGGGGATGTAAGCAACGTGCGCCTTTCCAAAAAACGGAAGCATATGGTGCTCACAAAGGGAATATAGTTCAATATCCTTAATAATTACCATGTCATCATATTCCTCGGCGAACATGGCACCTTTTAGGATTTTCTCGGCATCCTGCTTGTAGCCCTGGGTCAAGAAAAGCATCGCTTTGGCGGCCCGCTCTGGAGTTTTGATCAATCCTTCACGAGTTACGTCTTCACCAATATCCCCTACAATTTTGGAGAAGTGGTCTTTCACCTCATTGGTAATTTCGATGTTGTACTCTTCAAGGTTTCTATATGGTGCCATTCTTTAGCTTTTTTGAAAAATAATTGTTCAATTTTTTGATCTTAGGATCAATTATGATTTGACAATACGGTTGTTGCCTGTTATCGTTGTAGTAATTATGATGCTCCTCTTCGGCCAAATAGAATGGCTTTTCTTCTGATACTACAGTAACTATCGGGGCATCAAAAACCTTTTCTCTTTCCAAAAATTGGACAAAATCTTCAGCCAGTTTTTTTTGTTCAGAAGAAGTATAAAAAATTTCACTTCTATATTGTGTGCCCACATCATTACCTTGTCGATTAAGGGTTGTTGGATCGTGCGTAGCGAAAAAAACTTCCAATAGTTCCGAATAGGATATTTTTGAAGAATCAAAAGTAATCCTTACCCCTTCGGCATGTCCGGTTCGACCTGTGCAGATTTCGCGGTATGCAGGATTCTTAATGTTCCCGCCCGTGTATCCAGAAACCACTTCCTCTACTCCATCAAGTCTTTGAAAGACAGCCTCGGTACACCAAAAACAGCCTCCTGCAAAAATTGCTATTTCTAAATTTGAATTATTTTGTTTATTCATTTTGATTCAAAGTTAAACAATATTTGTTCTTACAACTGATTTCTAACAAATATTTATGTATCCCTTGGTCGAAGTTATAACCATAAACTTAATCCAGTGGCTCTTATAAAAAAAGACTTTTGCCCAAACCGTCATGTCTCCCCTATTACGCTTAAAACTTTAAAAGTTATGGAAATCGAGTTAAAACGATCATCTTTGCGATACAACGGTAATGATTATCTTCGACCAGCGAAGTTGTACTTATGATAAAGGCCACAAATATTCAAAAAAGTTACGGAGACCTCAAAGTTCTGCAAGGCGTTGATCTCGAAATCAAGAAAGGTGAAGTAGTATCGATTGTCGGTGCTTCGGGTGCGGGAAAAACAACCTTACTACAAATTTTGGGCACTTTGGATACTCCGACCAATAAGGGGGAAAGCACATTGTTGATCAATAATACGGACGTAAACCAACTCAACGAGAAGAATTTGGCCAAGTTCAGAAATGAGCATATAGGGTTCATCTTTCAGTTTCATCAGTTGCTGCCCGAGTTTACCGCTTTGGAGAATGTGTGTATACCTGCCTTCATCAAAAAAACTCCGAAAGCCGAAGCGGAAAAACGTGCCAAGGAACTATTGGACTTTTTGGGATTAAAGGATCGCTACGACCATAAACCGAATGCGCTATCGGGCGGTGAGCAACAGCGCGTAGCAGTGGCCCGTTCCTTAATGAACAATCCTTCCGTAGTTTTTGCCGATGAGCCCAGTGGCAATTTGGACTCAGAGAGCGCCGAGAATCTTCATAAATTGTTTTTTAAATTACGTGATGAGTTTGGACAAACCTTTGTTTTGGTGACCCACAACTTGGATTTGGCCGATATGGCGGACCGTAAACTCACCATGGTGGATGGTTTGATCGTTTCCAAAGATTGATATGACCAAAGCGGAACTCAAAGAATTTTTGGATGCCAAGGTATTGGAATACAACCATCCCAAGTTTTTGGAGGATGATCCTTTGCAAATCCCACACAAATTCACGCAAAAGGAGGATATTGAGATCAGCGCATTTTTAACGGCCACCATTGCGTGGGGCAATCGCAAGAGTATCATCAACAACGCCACAAGACAGATGGAATTGATGGGCAACACACCCCATGATTTTGTAATGAACCATACCCAGCGTGATTTGGAACTCCTCTCCCCTTTTGTACATCGTACCTTTAATGGTATTGACCTTGGTTACTTTGTAACCAGCCTTCAAAATATTTACAAAAACCACGATGGTTTGGAAGCGGTTTTCACCGCACATCAGACCAAAGATTCCATGCAGCCTGCCATTTCCAAGTTCAAGGAACTGTTTTTTGAGCTGCCACACCAGAGCCGAACGCAAAAACACGTTTCCGACCCCAATAAAGGCTCTGCGGCCAAACGCATCAATATGTTTTTACGGTGGATGGTGAGAGACAACAGCACTGGGGTTGATTTTGGCTTGTGGAAAGACATCGACCCTGCCAAACTTTCCTGCCCATTGGATGTGCACTCAGGTAACGTGGCCCGTAAACTCAAACTGCTCAAACGCAAACAGAACGATGCCAAAGCATTACTGGAGTTGGACAAAAATCTAAGAAAACTGGATGCCACCGACCCTGTAAAATACGATTTCGCACTGTTTGGATTGGGGGTTTTTGAAAAATTTTAAATTAAATGGCCGTATCAAAATTATAAAATAGTTTGGGATGATTCGATTTTGGTGTATTTTTACACCATATCAAATAATCAGAAATTATGGCTCGTCAAAGTATTTCCTTTACCAAACCTAACGATCAATGGCTTAAAGAACAAGTGGATAAGGAAGAGTATTCCAGCAAAAGTGAACTTGTCAATGATTTGATACGTCAGGCAAGAAAACAACAAGTACAAATTGATTGGGTTAAAGCAAAGTTGGAAAAAGCCGAAAATAGCGGGTTTACCAGTGATAGCAAAGAAGAAATTCTGGCCCAGTCCAAGTCAATGCTCAATGGCTAAATATAGACTGAGCAACACAGCAAAAGAAGATTTAATTAGAATCCATCAATATGGCGTTCAAAGGTTTGGGATGGCTCAAGCTGACAAATATTTTGAAACTTTTTTTGAATATTTCCAAATTATTGCCGAACAACCATATTCTTTTGAATCAGTGGACCATATCAAAAAAGGATATAAACGTTGTGTTTGTGGCTCAGATAGTATCTATTATAAACTGAATAATGATTTAGTTGAAATTATTGCTATTATTGGGAGTCAGGATTTAAATAATGTTTTATAGTAAACTTTAAATCACCCCCCAAACCCATAACCAGGCTCAAAATCCAATGCAATAGTCTCTCCCCCATTGGCAATGGATCTATAAATAGCCTCCACAATCACCATATCACGTTTGCCCATTTCGCCAGGCGCTTTGTTAGGTTCATCGAATAAAACATGTCGTGTAAAATCATCCATTTGCAATTTTTGTTGGCTTTCGTGCGGGAATTTAATGGTATCTCCATTGGAGGTCTCTCCGCTCAACGGTCCATAATTATTAGCGGGCTGTAACCGAAACCATCCCGATGTTCCCGAAGCATACATGGCATTTGCATTAAAATTGTGGGAAGTGGTAATATTCCCTACTGCCCCACTTGGAAATTTAAATTGTGCTGTAATGGTCTCGTCGGTATCCTTAAAATAGTCGGGGCGAGTACTAAATTCCTGAGCGGCCACCGAAATCGGATTTTCACCTGTACCATAAATGGTACTTTGCACGGCATAAACGCCCATGTTCATTAAAGCACCACCTCCTGACATTTCTTTGTTCAATCGCCACTGGTCTGGATTGCCCGTTGAGCGGTAGGCCGCATCAGCGGAAACGAAGAGAATATCCCCAAAGGTTTTTTCTTTTACATATTCCTTTACCTGCTGGGTGTAGGGTTCGGAATGTAAGCGATAGCCCATCCCCAATTTTACTCCGGCTTCATTGCACGCTTCGATTATGGCTGTACACTCCTCAACACTTATTCCCATAGGTTTTTCGCAGATCACATGCTTGCCCGCTTTTGCGGCACGAATACTGAATTCGGCATGCATACTATTGGGAAGCACCACGTACACTACATCGATATCCTCATTATTGGCGATATCATCAAAATTTTGATAATTGTAGATATTCTTCTCCGGGATTCCGTATTTATCAGCCCATATCTTCTCCTTTTCAGGCGTTCCGGTCACAATTCCGGCCAAATAGCAATATTGGGTATCCTGCAAGGCTGGCGCCAACTGGTAGGTGCTATAACTCCCCAATCCCACTAAGGCAATTCCAAGTTTCTTTTTATCCTGATTTGCTCCCATGGCACAGGCGAAAGGAGCAGATGACAATAAAGCTGCTCCGCCAAGTCCTTTTGCGGTGAGACTATTAAAATTTCTTCGAGAAATGATTTTCATAGCTTATGGATTTAGTATTGGAACTAAATTTAATAAATATAGCTCAAATACAGGTTTTACGATTGTTTTAACAAGGCAGGAACTTTCAAATTCCCTATTTTTATGCACTAGACTAATTCAACCAAATAATAATGAAAAAACTCTTCCTTTTAGGTATGGCGTTGTGTGCGTCATTGACCTTTGCCCAAGAACGAAAAATTCCTGTTGACACAACTGTTGCCACGCAACATGCAGTGACTATCGGCGGAAATCGTATCAACTACACTGCTACCACAGGCACACAGCCCGTTTGGGACGAAATGGGTGAGCCCATTGCAACCCTTCACTACACGTATTACACCAAGAACGATGTAAAAGATAGAGCCTCTAGGCCCCTTTTGATTTCATTTAACGGAGGTCCAGGTTCTGGTTCTGTATGGATGCACTTGGCCTACACAGGTCCACGTATCCTTAAAATTGATGATGAAGGATATCCTGTCCAGCCCTATGGCGTTAAGGAGAATCCATACTCTGTATTGGATGTGACCGATATTGTTTACGTAAACCCTGTGAATACTGGTTATTCCCGAACTATTCCTGAAACAGGAAAAGATGTAGATCGTGATAAGTTCTTCGGAATCAATGCGGACACCAAGTATTTGGCCGAATGGTTGAACACCTTCGTATCCCGAAACAATCGTTGGAACTCACCAAAATATATTGTGGGTGAAAGCTATGGAGGAACCCGCGTTATGGGCCTTTCGTTAGCGTTACAAAATCAACAATGGATGTATTTGAACGGCGTGATCATGGTTTCCCCTGCCGATTATAAGGTATTCCGAGACAACGACCCTGTTTCAAGTGCACTCAATATGCCATATTTTGCCGCAACTGCTTGGCATCACAAAGCATTGCCTTCGGACTTGCAAAGCAAAGACTTATTGGACGTATTGCCAGAGGTAGAGGAATTTACCATAAACGAACTATTGCCTGCCATTGCAAAAGGTGGTTTTATTGCTGATTCCGAACGTAAATCAATTGCCGATAAAATGGCACGTTACTCAGGTTTGGATGTTCAGGATATTTTAGACCATAATTTAGATGTACCTACGCAGTTCTTTTGGAAAGCTTTGCTAAGAGAAAAAGGAGGATACACTATCGGGCGTTTGGATAGTCGTTATTTGGGAATCGATAAAATGTTGGCCGGAACCCGACCAGATTATTCTCCAGAGCTGACCTCGTGGTTGCACAGCTTCACCCCTGCCATAAATTATTACTTGCAGGAAGAGTTGGATTTCAAAACCGACATCAAATACAACATGTTTGGACCGGTTCACCCTTGGAACAACGACGACGACAGTGTTCGTGACGACTTGCGCCAAGCCATGGCACAGAACCCTTACCTGAATGTTTTGGTTCAATCTGGGTATTATGATGGTGCTTGTACTTATTTTGCAGCCAAATACACCATGTCACAAGTTGACCCTAGTGGTAAAATGAAAGACCGGTTCGATTGGAAAGGTTACCGCTCTGGACACATGATGTACCTGAGAAAAGAAGACCTAAAAACAGCCAACGATGACATTAGGGATTTTATCATTAGGACTCAGGCCAATGGAAAAAGTGCGAAATACTAATTCACAGCACATAAAATAATTAAAGCGGTATGACTTTATAAGTTGTACCGCTTTTTTATTCAACTAGGTTTGGTTGAATTTTTATACTTTTAACAAAAACCGCACATAGTGAAAAAACAAACTGTACTTTGGTTCATGATATCGTTTCTAGGATTATCTATCACCTCAAAAGTAAACGCCCAAGATTGGCCTAATTTGGAAAAGTATAAAATGGCAAATGCAGAACTGGAAGCTCCCGCAGACGGTGAAAACCGTGTAGTGTTCATGGGGAATTCCATCACCGAAATGTGGATTGGGACCCATCCCGAGTTCTTCTCCGAAAATCCTTATGTAAATCGTGGAATCGGTGGACAGACCACACCACAAATGCTGCTGCGTTTTCGTCAGGATGTGATTGACCTCGACCCCAAAGTTGTTGTTATTTTGGCAGGAACCAACGATATAGCTGGAAACACAGGCCCAGTGACATTAGAACAGATTCATGATAATATTTTGTCCATGGTCGAATTGGCAAAAGCAAACGGAATCAAACCTATTGTTTGTTCGGTTCTTCCCGCTTATGATTACCCATGGCGTCCCGGATTGAACCCAAATATTAAAATCCCGAAGCTCAACAAAATGCTCAAAGATATGGCCAAAGCCCAGAACGTAATGTACTTGGACTATTTCTCCGAAATGGCCGATGACCGAAATGGAATGCAGTCCAAATTAACCACGGACGAGGTGCATGTCACCAAAGCCGGATATGATATTATGGAGAAAATGGTCACCGAAGCCATTGCAAAAGCATTAAAAAGTTAAGTTATCTCCCTATCCCGGTACCAAATCATCCGCCTGAACCTGAATAATTAATGGTATGCAAAACGACAAGGTTAGCATCATCATTCCCTTCAAGGATACGGCAGATTTTTTACCAGAATGCCTGGATTCCATTGTAAACCAAACTTATATCGATTGGGAAGTATTGGCTGTAAACGACCACTCTACCGATACAAGCCTTGAGCTCCTATCCTCCTATTCCCAGAGAGATAAACGCATTAAGGTATTTCAAAATAACGGAAATGGAATAATTCCTGCGCTTCAAACAGCATTTGCACAAAGTAGTGGAGGATTTGTGACGCGAATGGATTCAGATGACATTATGGAACCAAATCGTTTGGAAGTCATGGTCAATTCTTTGATAAAATATGGAAAAGGACATGTTGCCGTAGGAAAGGTGAAATATTTTTCGAACAGAGGCATCAGCAATGGTTATCAACGTTATGAAGAATGGCTGAATCAATTAACATCCACCGGAAACAATTTTGAAGAGATTTATAAAGAATGCGTCATCCCCTCACCCTGTTGGATGGTCTATCGAAGCGATTTTGAACAATCCGAAGGGTTTGAACCAAAACGATACCCCGAAGATTACGATCTAACATTTCGATTTTACGAACATGGCTTCAAAATTATTCCCTGCGACCAAGTATTGCATCTCTGGCGTGATTACGACACCCGAACTTCACGCACCCACGAGCACTACGCCCAAAACTATTTTTTGGACATCAAACTGCACTATTTTCTAAAACTAGATTATGATAAAAACCGCCCTTTAGTGGTTTGGGGCGCAGGATTCAAAGGGAAAAAGATTGCCAAAGGATTAAAAAAACAGGGGTTGGATTTTATCTGGTTGTGCGACAACCCAAAAAAAATAGGCAAAAAAATCTACGGAAAAGAACTTGTCCATTTTGAAGCTTTGCAGAGTTTGAAGAACCCGCAGAGCATCATAACGGTGGCCAACGAGAATGCACAATACGAAATCCGCAGTTATTTTTCAGAATTGGGCCAACTCCCAATGCAAGATTACTTCTTCTTTTGTTAGACTTTGCGTGTCCAATGATTACTGAAGTTTGAAATCAGAATGTTTTAATGCCTATCTTTGATCAAGCAATATTGGGAATGCAGTTTAAACATCCAGAAATTCTTTGGGCACTTTTTCTTCTAATCATACCCATTTTAATTCATTTATTTCAATTAAGACGCTTTACTAAAACTCCTTTTACCAATGTGGCGATGCTACAAAAGGTAGTTTTGGAATCAAGAAAAAGTAACACCTTAAAAAAGTGGTTGTTGTTGATAACCCGATTATTGTTGCTCGCGGCCATCATCATAGCTTTTGCCCAGCCGTTTACCTCCGCAAATACGGCTCTTCAGGAAAAAGAGACCGTAGTGTATCTCGACGATTCCTTTAGTATGCAGGCCAAAAACAATGGTATTTCGCTTTTGGAAAAAGCTGTACAGGACTTCATTAAAAATATTGGAGCAGATACAGAATTCAGTCTGTTTACCAACGAAAAAACCTTTAGCAATGTAAGGGTTTCCGATATCCAGAACTCATTATTATCATTGACTTTCTCGCACAAGCAATTGAATCTGAACGAAATTGGTCTTAAGGCCAATACTTTATTTTCACAAAATCAGGGTACGGTAAAAAACCTGATTGTAATCTCCGATTTTCAAGAAAGAATATCCGTAGCAAACCCCGAATTGGATTCTAGGCTGCAAGTTCATTTTGTTCCTCTGCAAGCGCGAGAGCTCCAAAACATATCCATTGATTCCGTTTTTGTTGATGACGCCCTGAACGACCAATCTACATTAAAAGTATTCTTGACGGGCGGTAACGAGGATGAGGCCCTGCCCATTTCACTTTATAATGACAATGAACTGATAGCAAAAACAGCAGCAAAATTTAAATCGAACGGTGACGGTGAAGTCGAATTTACCATTCTAACGAATGAAGCGCTGAACGGACGCTTAAGTATTATTGATAATTCTTTGGGGTACGACAATCGTTTTTATTTTAATATCAATTCCAAAGAAAAAATAAAGGTGCTGGCCATCAGCGCATCGGATAGTGATTATTTGAACCGCTTATTCCGTGGCAATGAGTTCGATTTCCAGAAATATAGACTGAATCAATTGGACTATAGTAGTTTGGGAGATCAGAATGTGGTGATTTTAGATGCTCAATTGTCAATCCCGACCAGTCTTCAGAATATACTGCGTACATTTAAAAATGATGGGGGTACTTTGATTATTGTTCCATCAAAGAACAGTGACATTTCATCGTACAACAGTTTATTGTCAAGTTTATCTAGCACGCAATTTCAAGAAAAAGTAGTGGCCGATGTGCAATTAACCTCTATAACCTTTGAGCATCCATTGTACCGCAATGTTTTTGAGAAAGAGGTTACCAATTTTCAATACCCATCGGTAAAGGAATATTTCAAAATACAGACCAGTCTACCTACTGCGTTGTCTTTGAGCGGTGGCAATCCATTTTTGGTCGGGGACAATGGATTGTATGTGTTTACAGTGCCGTTGGAATTAGAAAATTCAAATTTTATCAACTCCCCATTGATTGTGCCTACATTTTACAATATGGCACAATCCAGTTTGCAAATGCCACAGACTTATCAAACCCTTGGCAAATCCAACACAGTGGATATTCCGGCGGAAATCGGAAATGATGATATTTTAAAGGTTGCTAAAGATGGTTATGAGTTTATCCCTCTGCAGCAGATATTCCCACATCGGGTCCGTGTTTCTTTTGATCAAAACCCTACGGAAGATGGAATTTACTCCGTACTCCAAAATCAACAAGTTTTACAAAATATAAGTTTTAATTATCCGCGGACCGAAAGTCAGCTCAAATATCTGGATGTCGGTTCGTTGGAAAATATGAATTCCATGGATTCCGTTCCGGAGCTGTTCGAATATCTAGAAGCGGAGAACAACATTACAGCTTATTGGAAATGGTTTGTTATTTTAGCGTTGCTTCTGGCGCTGATAGAGGTACTCATTCAAAAAATTGTTACATGAACATTCTGCTGAAGTCTGCAAAAATTGTATGCCCAGAGAACAAGGACCTACACTTAAAAAAACGCGATATCCTTATAAAAAAAGGAGTAATCGATAAGATTGGTGCCTCTGTTGAAGCCACTAGCGGTGTAAAAGTGTTGGAAAAGGAGAACCTTCACGTCTCATTGGGTTGGTTTGATAGCAGCGTGGCGTTCGGTGAGCCGGGTTTTGAAGAACGAGAGACCATTGCCAACGGATTGTTTACAGCGGGCAAAAGTGGTTTTGCCGATATTGTGCTCAACCCCAATACGCATCCGGTACCCGATACCAGTTCTGACGTTGTGTTTTTAAAAGAGCGTGGACAGGGTAAGGCAACCAAAATCCACCCATTGGGAACTCTGACCAAAAATGCGGAGGGGATTGATTTGGCCGAGCTTTTCGATATGAGAAACGCTGGTGCAGTTGCTTTCTTTGATTTCAAAAAACAAATCGCCAATCCCAATTTACTCAAGATAGCTTTACTGTATGCCCAAAATTTTGATGGGCTGGTATATTCATTTCCACAAGATGGAGACATCAAAGGAAAAGGAGTGGCCAATGAAGGGGAAGTGTCCACAAAACTTGGCTTAAAGGGAATTCCCGCATTAGCGGAGGAACTACAGATTGCACGTGACCTTTTTATCCTAGAATATACTGGGGGAAAACTGCATATCCCTACGATTTCGTCGGCAGGTTCGGTGAAACTTATTGCCGAAGCCAAGAAAAAAGGGCTGGACGTTTCTTGTAGTGTAGCGGTACACAATCTATTTTTTTCTGATGAAACTTTAGTGGAGTTTGATACGCATTTTAAGGTTTCCCCTCCCCTGCGCACAAAATCTGACTGCAAGGCCTTGATCAAAGGGGTGAAGAATGGAACTATAGATTTTGTGACTTCGGACCACATTCCTATGGATGTAGAGCACAAACGCGTAGAATTTGACAACGCAAAAAATGGCAGCATAGGTCTGGAGTCTGCATTTGGTTGTTTGAATACCATTTTTGAACTGGACGAAACCATCACATTGTTGACCAAGGGAAGGTCTCGATATCAAATAGAGTCTCCAAAACTGGAAGAAGGCGCCATGGCTTGCTTAACACTCTTCAATCCGGAGGGAGAATATATTTTTGGAACAGGGGACATTCTTTCTACATCAAAAAACAGTATGTTCGTAGGTGCTACCTTAAAGGGTACGGTTTACGGAATCATCAATAACGACCTAAGTACTTTGTAATGAGCGACCCATCTGCCCCAGGGAAAACTGCTGCCGTAGTAGCTTATATTACCATTGTTGGCTGCTTGATTGCCATCACCATGAACATTGAAGAAAAAAATGAATATGCCCGTTTCCATATTCGGCAAGCATTTGGCATACATGTCCTTTTTCATGCCCTGGCCATTTTAATGACCTATGCGGGCTATGCATATTTGGCCATACCGGTTTATCTTTTTTATTTTGCCATATGGATTTTTGGCTTTTTACAAGCCCTTAACGATAAACTTAAACCATTGCCAATAGTGGGTAAGTATTTTCAAAAATGGTTCACATTCATATCTTAAACTAACAATATGTCGCTTAAACCCCTATCACTAGAATATCTGCTAAGACCTTCGGCCAAAGTTTCTGGTAAAATTCCGGCACTTTTTATGTTCCATGGTTACGGCAGCAACGAAGAGGACCTATTCTCTTTCGCCTCTGAACTTCCAGAGGAATTAACGGTGATTTCGGTTAGGGCACCATATAACCTTGAACCTTTTGGACACGCGTGGTATGCCATCAATTTTGATGCTGAACAGGGTAAGTGGAGCGATGATGAGCAGGCCAAGGAATCTAGGGAAAAAATTGTTCAATTTATAGATGAGGCCATTGAAGCTTACAACCTTGATAAAGAAAATATAACCCTTTTAGGATTCAGCCAAGGAACCATTCTGAGTTATTCCGTAGCATTGTCCTACCCTGAAAAAGTGAAAAATGTTATCGCGTTGAGCGGATACATCAATGAAAATATTTTGGTTGATGATTATGCCCAAAAAGACCATAGCAAGTTGAATTTTTATGCTTCACACGGTCAGGTGGATCAAGTCATTCCTTTGGAATGGGCCCAAAAATCACCAAGTTTCTTGAAAAAATTGAATATTCCAACAACTTATGAGGAGTTTCCTGTGGGACATGGTGTTTCCCAGCAGAATTTTTTCTCGTTCAAAAAATGGTTGGAAGGACATATTTAAAAGTGAATCCTCTAAATCTAATATTCCTGCGGGGCGTAGAGCAAATGCTCTGCCAACGTAAAGTCTACGCTCAAATCATCCTTTAGTTCATACTTAATAATAAGGTCGCCCCAATATTTACCATCGGAAAAATCGGCCAAAATCCATTTGTGGTTCAATACTTTGATTTTGTTGATTTTAAAATCACTCTCCATGCCTTCGTAAGGAATCAAAGGATTGTCGCCTTTTTGTTCGTTGGTTTCCAACAACTTATCCTGAATATATAGTGATGGATTTTCAAGGTTCAGGTGGTCATAATACGCCAAAGCATCGTCATTGTTCTCCAAGGTAAAGTATTGCATGTCCAATACCTTTAAATGCAAGGTCTGCAAAGAATCCTCTAGCTTCACCACCTCTTGTTCTAGTTGTTTTACATCTGATATCAATGCTTTTTGCATATTATTTCCCGTAACAAACTGGAAAAGTGCCAATAATACGGCGAAAACGAATAGGTATAGAAATATATTTCTCTTCATCAAATCTAAATTTTGATCTTTAGGTTATCGTAGGCCAAATGTATGTTTTTGGGGAGACTTTTTTCTACTTCTTCATGAAATCCCAACAAAGCGCTTATGTGCGTAAAATAGGTCTGCTCCGCCCCTACTTTTTTGGCAAAATCCAAAGCTTCTTCCAAATTAAAATGAGAATGATGTGGCTCGATACGCAGTGCGTTTATTACCAATACTTTGGCTCCCTTCATTTTTTTTATCTCCTCCTCTTCTACCCGTTTCACATCCGTCATATAGATAAATTCTCCAAAACGGTAACCAAAAACCTGTAGTCTGTTGTGAAAGGCTTCAATGGGCACCACATCCAAATTCCCTAATGGGATTTTCATATTTTTATCGACTTCATTTACCTGAACAGCTGGAGCACCGGGATATCGGTCTTCGTCCGCAAAAATATAGTCGAACCGTTTTTTTAAGGATTGAATTACCCTAGGATGGGCATAAATTGGAATATCTCCCTGTCTAAAGAAAAAAGGACGTATATCATCCATACCTGCCGTATGGTCCGCATGTTCATGGGTGAACAGAATGCCATCCAACTGATCTATGGGATTGGCAAGCATTTGTTGTCTAAAATCCGGCCCGCAATCAATTACATAATTGTAGTTGTTCCATGAAATCAATACGGAAACACGTAGTCTTTTATCCCTCGGGTCCTTGCTCAGGCATACGGGATGATTGCTACCGATTACAGGAATCCCCTGCGAAGTTCCCGTACCCAAAAAAGTAATGGTCATCTGATCATCCATTAATTTCAAAATTATAACTTATTTATTTAATAGATTGATTGAAGAGTGTAACTTTGTTTCATCTTAAAATTTGGATATGCCTACCGTACCAAGCAAAGAAAATGCTTTTGAAAATATTCCTTCCATAAAGGCCAAAACCCTTAGGATAAACTTAAATCGTGATATTTACGGAACCTTTGCCGAAATTGGCGCAGGACAGGAAACCGCTAGGCATTTTTTTAGGGCCGGTGGAGCCTCTGGGACCATTGCAAAAGCGATGAGTGCTTACGACAAATCCTTTAGTGATGCTATTTACGGTATTGAGGTAGACGGGCGCTACGTGACCCAATCCCGATTAAAGAAAATGCTGGACCACGAAATGCGTTTGGTCGAGGAACGGATAAGCAGGGACAGCAATCCGGATTATCTATTTTTTAGCTACGCCAATACGGTAGCCACCATAGATTTTTCCAAGAGATATAAAGGACATGGATGGGTTGGACTACGTTTTCAATTAGACCCCGACCAAAAGGAGTATGATGAGATTGTACTCCATATCCGTTTTAAGCAAAATGAAGCAAGATTACAGCAAGAAACACTTGGAATACTTGGTGTTAACCTGATTTATGGGGCATTTTTCAAATTCCACAAACCAAGAAAACTTTTAAAATACCTATATGATCATATTGACCAAGATACGTTGGAAATTGATATGATCAACTTTACCGGGCCCAATTTTGCCGATGTCGATAACCGTTTGATGAGTCTTCAGCTTATTAAAAACGATATGACGGATGCTGTAATGTTTGGACCTGATGGCAACAACTTGTTGCCAGCTGCCGTGCTTTACAAGAAAAATATCTTGGCCCTTCGCGGTAGTTTCAGGCCTGTTACCAAGGTGAATATGGATATGTTCCAGAAATCGTACGATATTTTCATCAGAGAACAAACGGTGGACATGGAAAACGCCATCGTTGTGTTTGAGATAACATTGTCCAACCTCAAGGCATCTGGGGAAATTGACGAACAGGATTTTATGGACCGGGCCGAACTGCTCTGCTCCCTTGGCCACACGGTACTGATTTCCAAGTTCCAAGAATACTATAAACTGGTAGAGTACTTTAACAATTACACCAAGGCTAAAATTGGTTTAACAATGGGCGTCAATAACTTGGTGGATGTATTCGACGAAAAATATTACCGTCATTTGAGTGGTGGTATCTTGGAAGCATTCGGTAAATTGTTCTTCAAGGATTTGAAGGTTTACTTATATCCAATGAAGGATCCCGAAACCGGGCAAGTACTTACCAGTAACAATGTTAAGGTCCACCCAAGGATGAAGGAATTGTACAAATTCTTCAAGTATAACGGTAAGGTGATGGACATTATCGATTATGATCCGGATGTATTGCATATCTTCTCAAGGGATGTGCTCAAGAAAATCATCAATAAAGATGAAGGCTGGGAAAAGGAATTACCGGAAGGTATTGCAGAAACTATAAAAGAGAAGAACTTGTTCACCAGAAAAGTTCTGGAAGAAAAAGAATAAAAAAAGGCGCTATATCAGCGCCTTTTTTAGTTTTTATGCCAGTATCTGTGCTGCGTGATCTTTGGTCTTTACTTTTTCGATGACATTTTCTACTTTGCCCTCTTCATCAATAACAAAAGTGGTTCTATGAATACCATCGTACTCCCTACCCATGAATTTTTTAGGTCCCCAAACCCCAAAGGTGTTGATTACGGTGTGGTCCTCATCCGCCAATAATGGGAAAGGAAATTCATATTTTTTCTTAAAATTAGATTGCTTTTTCTCGGAATCCGCACTTACGCCCAAAAGTTCATAGCCTTGCGCTTGCAATTCCTTATAATTGTCCCTTAAATTACAGGCTTCCGCAGTACAGCCCGGGGTATTTGCTTTGGGGTAGAAGAAAACCACCAATTTCTTGCCTTTATAATCGGTAAGATTAATTGTGTTACCGTCTTGGTCTTTTGCTGAAAAATCAGGTACTTTATCACCTACTTTTAACATATTCATGTGCGTCGCTCTTGAATTAATTGTTTAATATTTACTTTATCAAAGTTAAACAAATATGACCAAACAAGAAAAGGTTGATTTTACTATTAAGACCCTGGATGAGCTTTATCCCACCATTCCTATTCCTTTAGACCATAAAGATCCTTATACCCTGCTGATCGCAGTTTTATTATCGGCCCAAAGTACCGACGTTCGAGTCAATCAGATCACACCCTTATTATTTGCAAAAGCAGATAATCCTTTTGATATGGTAAAACTAACGGAAGAGGAAATCCGGGAAATCATTAAACCTGTGGGCCTCTCCCCTATGAAATCAAAGGGAATATATGGTCTGTCGAAAATTTTGATAGAAAAATATAATGGTGAAGTTCCGAGAAATATCTCCTTATTGGAAGAATTGCCCGCTGTGGGACATAAAACAGCAAGTGTTGTGGTTTCCCAAGCCTTTGGAATACCTGCCTTTCCTGTGGACACCCACATTCATAGGTTGATGTACCGTTGGGGTTTTAGCAATGGAAAAAATGTTGTCCAAACGGAACGCGATGCCAAGCGTTTGTTTCCCGAGGAAATCTGGAACCGTTTGCACCTTCAGATTATTTGGTACGGCCGTGAATATTCTCCCGCAAGGGGTTGGGATTTGGAAAAAGATATAATTACCAAGACGATTGGGAGAAAAACTGTGATCAATGACTATTATAAAAACAAAAAGAGCCGCTAATTGCGGCTCTTTTCGTCAGTTTGATCCTTAAATTAATTCAATGTTACTTCAAACTGGTGTTTTTTGTAGTCAACTACATGAATCGATTTTGAAAAGCTAAGCAAGAAATCAACAGTTTTCTGGCTCGCTTTTACCGTTTTTACGGATTTTTGTTCTTCAGAGTAAATGTTTTCCATATTCTAGCGTAAGTAATTGTTTCCATAGTATAACGGCGCTAGATTGGAAATATTGCAGGCTTCGACGTAATGCTCGATTAATTCGTTAAAACGATATTCTTACGCTCAACAATCTTTCTTAGGTTAATAAGTGCATAACGCATTCTTCCCAAAGCTGTATTGATGCTAACATTCGTGTTTTCGGATATTTCCTTAAAGCTCATGTCCTTATAGATTCTCATGATCAATACTTCCCTTTGGTCGTCCGGCAATTCATCTATCAAAAGGGTAAGATCGCTCTCGATTTGATCTTTGATGATTTGCTTTTCGGCATTCAACTTTTCGTCATGGATAACGGAAAAGATGTTGAAGTCATCACTGCCCTCGAATTTGGGCATTCTTTTGTTCTTACGGAAGTGGTCTATCACCAAGTTGTGCGCAATACGCATCACCCATGGTAAAAATTTACCTTCTTCGCTATACCTTCCCTTTTTCAAGGTTTTGATGACCTTGATAAAGGTGTCCTGGAAGATGTCCTCTGCAACATCTCTGTCCAAAACTTTGCTATAAATAAAGCTGGTGATTCTTTGGTTATGCCTGTTGATCAAGATTTCAAGAGCCTTTTCGTCTCCGTCAATATAATTTCTTACTAAAATCGAGTCATTAATCTGTAGTTGTTCCATACAAATTACTTTTTTTGGGTTAAAATCACAGTCCTCCCCATAAAAGGAAAACCTTAGTTATTCAGTTTTTAATCTTTAAAAAGTAATTATTCTGTATAGGCCTATCAGGATTTTAATTACACTTCAAATATAGATAAATAGCTAGGCGATCTAAAAATCTATGTTGTGAGTTGACGATTTTTATATGTTAACTGATGCAATATACGTATTAAGTGTGGCGTATCGTATCTTTGAGACCCTAATTTTAACGAATGGCAATCAATATAAACGTAGATCCCAAGCAGAATATTATCATAAAAGGTGCCAAACTGCATAACCTTAAAAACATAGATGTAGTCATCCCAAGGGATAAGTTAGTGGTTATCACAGGTTTATCAGGTTCAGGGAAGTCCAGTTTAGCTTTTGATACTTTGTATGCAGAAGGCCAGCGTAGGTACGTGGAGAGTCTTTCCTCTTATGCTCGTCAGTTTTTGGGCAAATTGGACAAGCCCAAAGTGGACTATATTAAAGGTATAGCCCCAGCCATTGCCATTGAACAAAAAGTAAATTCCACCAACCCTAGATCCACTGTTGGGACGACTACCGAAATATACGACTACTTAAAGTTGTTGTATGCAAGAATCGGGAAGACCATATCCCCTATTTCTGGCAAGGAAGTAAAAAAACATACCGTTACCGATGTCATTAATTATATAAAGGAACTTAACGAAAGGGACAAACTCCTATTGTTGGCGCCTATCGTTATTACTGAAGAACGGGAACCTTTAAAATCGTTGGAGCTGTTCTCCAAGCAAGGATATGCGCGTATCAAATACAACGGAGAAGTTATTAGGATCGACCAAGTTCCTGAAGATATCGGTAGGGAATTCGACCTTGTTGTGGATCGTATTATTGTAAAGGATGATGAAGACTTTTACAACCGTTTGGCCAATGCAGTTGACAATGCCTTTTTTGAAGGAAAAGGCCAGTGCGCCATTGAAAACCTTCAAACGGGTGAAATAAAAACGTTCAGTAACCAATTTGAGCTGGATGGAATGAAGTTTTTGGAGCCGAACGTTCATTTGTTCAGTTTCAACAATCCATACGGAGCTTGCCCCAAGTGTGAAGGATACGGTGATGTTATCGGTATTGATGAAGATTTGGTGATTCCTAACACGGCCCTATCCGTTTATGAAAATGCAATTTTTCCATGGCGTGGCGAAAGTATGGGCTGGTACCGATATCAGTTGGTGAATGCTGCTTATAAATTTGATTTTCCAATTCACAAGCCTTGGTTTGAACTTTCCGAAGAGCAAAAACAATTGGTCTGGGACGGGAACGAACATTTTATAGGAATCACTAAATTTTTTGAGCAGCTAGAAGAAAAAAGCTATAAGATACAGAACAGGGTGATGCTTTCCCGTTACCGAGGCAAAACAAAATGTACTGTCTGTAAAGGAAAACGACTGCGCAAAGAAGCTGATTATGTTAAAGTAGGTGGCAAATCCATTTCAGATTTGATCGAACTGCCCATCAACCAGATAATGCCGTTTTTTGAAGCATTGCAGCTTTCCGAACACGATACCTCTATTGCCAAAAGATTATTGACCGAAATCACAACGCGGTTGGACTTTTTGGAGAAGGTAGGCCTCAGTTACCTTACTCTAAACAGAAAATCCAACACACTTTCAGGAGGGGAAAGCCAACGTATCAATTTGGCGACTTCTTTAGGTAGTAGCTTGGTAGGTTCCATGTATATTTTGGACGAACCCAGTATTGGATTGCACCCACGCGACACCGAAAATTTGATTGAGGTCTTAAAATCGCTTCGGGACTTGGGCAACACCGTTATTGTGGTAGAGCATGACGAGGATATAATGAAGGCTGCTGATGAAATCATCGATATTGGACCAGAAGCAGGAACCTTGGGCGGAAACGTAGTGGCCACGGGAAATTGGGAAACTATCCTTCAATCGGATTCATTAACGGCTTCCTATCTTAATGGAACCATGGAGATTCCAGTTCCTAAAGAGCGTAGGAATTCCAAACATTATATTCAGATTAAGGGTGCACGCGAAAACAACCTAAAAAATATAGATGTTACCTTTCCATTGAATGTGCTTACGGTAATCACCGGAGTATCAGGAAGCGGAAAAAGTACCTTGGTCAGAAAAATACTTTATCCTTCTATATTGAAGGAAACAGGCGGATACGGAGAAAAAGCAGGTCAATTCTCTGCAATGGAAGGCAAGTTTTCCCATATTAAACACGTGGAGTTTGTGGACCAGAATCCTATTGGCCGTTCCTCACGGTCCAACCCTGTCACCTATATCAAGGCCTACGATGACATCCGAAGTCTGTTCGCTTCACAAAAGCTAAGTAAACTACGAGGCTATCAAGCCAAACATTTCTCGTTTAATGTTGATGGTGGCCGCTGCGAAAAATGCAAGGGCGAAGGCGAGATTACAGTAGAGATGCAATTTATGGCCGATGTACACTTGGAGTGTGATGCTTGTGATGGAAAACGTTTCAAAAAGGATATCCTAGAAGTACAGTTTGAAGGAAAGAACATTGACGACATCCTTAACATGACCATTGATGATGCCGTTGAGCATTTTTCAATCCACCAACAAGACAAAATCGTAAACAAGTTAAAACCTTTGCAAGATGTCGGATTAGGTTATGTTGCTTTGGGGCAGTCCTCCTCTACCCTTTCTGGTGGTGAGGCACAGCGGATAAAACTTGCTTCGTTTTTGGTAAAAGGACACACTAAGGAAAAGGCATTGTTCATTTTTGATGAGCCAACGACCGGACTTCACTTCCACGACATTAAAAAACTACTTAAATCCTTTGATGAACTGATAGACAAAGGACATTCTGTAATTGTGATCGAACATAATATGGAACTCGTAAAATGTGCCGATTACATCATCGACCTTGGTCTTGAAGGAGGCGATAAAGGTGGAAATTTAGTGGTTGAAGGAACTCCCGAGGAAATTATAAAAAATAAAGAATCGTACACAGCTAAATATGTAAAGGAAAAGTTATAGGGATAGTTCTATTTTTTCAAAAAACATACAATCAATTCCTATCCAAAAATTGGTGTTTTATACCAAGGTGTATAAAAATCGATTAGTTCATAACGTGCATATATCAATTCATTTGGGGCATCCGTCAATTGACCTAGTAAATAATTAGGTCGATTCCTTAATATTGTGGGTTAGAACTCAACTCATATAGCCATGCTCTTTTCCAAATCATCCCCCGTAAAGAAACACGACTTCCTACTTGTGTTTTTTATTCTAGTTGGTATTATCTCGGTTTTGTTTGATAATGCAGCCAAAAAATACCAATTTTAAGAATCCACGGATTTTATAGCAGGTATTTCGGATGAAGAATCTCTGAATACCATAACAAGGTCTTTGGGGGCTGAAAACGCCTTTGTTCCGAGAATTGCTATAACATTGGGAAGCAGCACCTTGACGCCCTACAACGATTCTCCAGGTTGTACCACCATACGATATGCGATATGGGTGTTCAATACAAGTACAAATAATGAAACCTTTGATGGAAACAATATTGTAATAGACATGGGGCCGGATATTGTTTACACGGAACAATTATATCAATGGTAAAAAGAAAAGAGGGGAAAAAAAGAGGGAAAAAGAGATTGGTGAGCTTAAAAATTTACAAGGCACCAAAAAGGATGATGGTACATAGGGCAATGTCGTGGTACTTCCCTTTAACGATGATTCTTATTCAACAGCACACCCAGCACTGAACAATGAAGAAACAAAGCTCTACTTTTCTTCCAACATGGAAGGTACTTTGGGCGGATCGGATATCTGGTATGTGGATATTCTAGAGAATGGAAGCTTATGGCAAACCAGTGAACATAGGGCCGGAAATAAATACACAAGAACGTGAAACGTTTCCTTTTATAAGTGATAAAAATAAACTCTTCTTTTCCAGTGATGGTCATATTGAACTTAGGGGCTTGGATATTTTCATGGCGTCTTTTAATGATGGGATGGGCTATTGGAGCATTCAAAACCTAGGTCAACCGATAAACTCCAATCAGAATGATTTTGGATTTATTGTTCGCGAAGAAGAAAAAACAGGTTACTTTTCCTCCAACAGAGGAGGTAGTGGCAGCAGTAGTTTTGATGATATAAAACTGTAAACCTGTTGTATATGGTGCCGTTACGGATGCCAAAACAGGAAAGCCTTTGGAAGGTCCAATAGTATATTTAATAGACAAGGGCAATAAAATCGTATCACAACAAATCACCGAACAGAATGGCAATTATGCATTTGAAGAAAACATAGCTTGCGAAAATCAATATGTAGTAAGGGCTTCCAATGATGAAAAGGAATATCAACCCTTGGAAAAAGTGATAAGCACACCCTCAGGTTCAATGTCTTTACAAGTTGATCTAACCCTTGTTCCGCCCGATTGTCCTGTGAATGATCTAGGATGCAGATTGGATCTACAACCTATTTATTTTGACTTTGACAAACACAATATACGTTCAGATGCTGAGGTAGAATTGGCCAAAATACTGCAGGCCATGAAACAATATCCTCAATTAAAAATCCACATAGAATCACATACTGATTCGAGGGGCGACGATAATTACAACATGCAACTGTCGGAAAGAAGGGCTAAATCTACTCTTGAATGGCTTGTAGAAAAGGGTATTGACCGAAATAGATTGACTTCAAAAGGATATGGGGAAACACAACTGATCAATGATTGCGACAATGACGCAAATTGTACGCAAGAAGCACACCAATTAAACCGAAGGTCAATGTTTATTATTGAGAAATAAGTCTTAATACACTAATTTTTTACTGATAATCAGCGTTTTACATTTTTTGGCACGCTGATTGATTTATACAGGGTGGATGTAAATAGTTGCATCTAGAACTTAAAACCTTGTAGTATGAAAAAGTTAGTACTCATTATAGCAGCAGTGGTTTTCGGAATACCAAGTATTCAAGCAGAAACAACCAATTCAATGGTTGATGCCACAAATTACAATTATGGAAACTCCTTCATCTTTGTGGAAGATGGTGTTACATTTTCCGTATACCCAGATGGTGAGTTTGATTTTTATATCGACAACAGGGTAAATGTAGGCGTTGGAGCCCAGATTGGAAATGTTGGAATCACCTTCAATTCAGGATACAACTATAATCCATTTGTTCAATACGATGATTATGGGGCCGTAATCCAAGTAGAGAACACACCTATTTTTTATGATTATTACGGACGTGTTTCTCAAATCGGAAATGTAGATATCTGGTATAACAATGGTAGGGTTCGCAGAATCGGTGGATTGCATGTTTACTATAATGGTGGCGTTTTTAGCCACTATACAGGATACATCAACATTTACAACAGAGGATATGTGTACAGACCGTTCCATAGATATTTTGCAAGACCTTCAATAGGGTTCTGTAATGTATATGCAAGGCCCTATAGAAGATATTATAGACCTGTTAGATATACCTATTATGCTCCGTACAGACATAACACAAGACGTGCTTATGCCAGATTGGGTAAGGTTTACAGAAACAATAATACCTATAGAAGGGAAAATATCTATAGAAATGACAGAAGAGTTGCTGTTAGGGACAACAACGTTAGAAGAGCTGATTACGGTAGAAGCAATGCTACGGTTTCCAATAATTCTTCTAGGAGAGGAAATAGCAATGTGAATCGCTCCAGTAATTCTGTGCAGAGACAAAAAGTTGCCACTAGAGATTCTAGGAGCAATGCAAATAGAAAGTCGAATAATGTAACAAGATCATCTGGAAGAACAACGGCTTCCAATAATAAAGCTACAAGAGCGTCCAATAATAGGAGCTCAAGTGCAAGAAAGGTAACCTCTGGTACAAGCAGTAGAACCGTGAATCGTTCTGCCCAGAGTACTTATAGAAAGCCTCAGACCACATCGAGAACACCAAATAGGTCTGAGATTAGCAGAGGGAACTCTTCTTCAAGGAAAACCGTTTCCAGAAGCTCCAGCCCTAGTGTTAGAAAAAGCTCTGTAAGTAGAAAGAGTAGCTCTAGGCCAAGTGTGAGCAGAAGTTCAAGTGCAAGGAAAAGTAGTGCGAGAACAAGTAGCTCCAGAGGTTCTTCCAGAAGAAACAATTAAAAATAAGTTTTTAGGTTGGTTAGTTGTTTACCCCGTAGTTGAATTTATTCGCTACGGGGTATTTTTTTTGAGCCATTTGGATAGGAAGCCCGTCACATCTTCAGAAATATTGAAGCGATACAAAATACCTACGTACATAACCACCACAAGTAGTGATTTTAAACCGATATTGATAACGGGGTGAAATTGAAACTGCACCAAATCGAACAACACCGCCAAAAGCACCAAGGTTGCAAAAACTTTGAACGTAGCCGATGTAAACGGCATTATACCAAACTTCATTTTCACAAAAACCAGCTTTACCAGATTGAATATGAAAATGGAGACAAAACTTGCCAAGGCCGCTCCTTCCAAACCTAACTTTGGAATCAGCAAATAGTTTAGGATAATCGTCAAAGCTGCCAAACACACTCCAAATACGAGTACCGTTTTGTAATAATCGGAATTGTACAGAATAGAATTAATGTTTCCCAAAATGGAATCCATCACTTTGGCCAAACCAATCAAAAACACAATGGTAAAACCGTTTCTGTAATTCTCCGGCAACATTAAATAGAGGTCGTTCAGGTTAAGAATAATGAGCACAAACAATATCCCAGAAGCAATAAAGAGTGTCAGCGAACTTTTCTGATATAACTTCTCCAATTCCGATTGATTCCCAAGGTTCATGAGTTCGGCGGTGAGTGGATATGTAATCTGGTGCATCGCACGGGAGGGCACAATAATCACCGTTGCAATATAAACCGACACCCCATAATACGCTACATTTTCAATACTGATGAATTGGTTCAGCATCACCTTGTCAATTTCCAAAAGAATGAGCGCAGCGGAACCACCTAGAATAATCAAAAAGGAATAGGATAAAATTTCTTTGGTAAAGGGTGGAAGATTAAAATCCATTTTGGGCATCCGAAGGGTAAACGCATAAATTTTGATGATGATGGTTCGCAAAAGATACAGCCCCACCAAACACTTAAAGAAAACGTCCAATGAAATTACATCAAAATAAAAAAGGAGAAGTAAAATAGATACCCCTATCCTTGCGAAAACCTCTTTCATAAAGTTTCCAAAAACCGATTTAAGGTATACCCGGCACCACGAATAGAACACCTCAAAATATGCCATGGCCAATCCCACAAAAAACACGTACCAAAGATAATCCTTCACCATAGGGTTTACTTGTGAAACCCAATTACCTATTGGCTCGTACCAAATCAAACCCACCAAAGTAACGGGAAGTATTCCCAACAAAGGAATCAACAACATCAAAGTGAAAAAACCATCCTTTTCACCCTCTTGATGGTTACTGTAGAACTTTACCAAGGTATTATGCACCCCAAAAGCCATCAATGGCATCAAAATGGCGCCCGAAGCCAAAATAAAAGTCACAAGACCGTAGTATTCATCAGGGAGAATCTTGGTATACAAAAACAACGTATTGATGGCCCCAAAAAAGAACCCCAAATACGTAACCACAGTATTTTGTATGGATTGTTTTAGAACAACGCCCATTAGATAAATTTAGCCAAAGATTCCGTTAATGCCTTTCTGTGGTACTGCTCCACTCCTTCTGAATCACAGGACAAAGTACCATTTTGATATTCTTGAAATGCATTCAAAAGTACATTTTTTAAGGTCGCAACATCGGTATGCAAGCACATATTTCCAGCGTGGTGCCGTTCCACCATTTCACCTGCCTCCCATCCTTCGGGGCCGATGGCCAGAATAGGCCTCCTGGCGTTCAAATACTCAAACAGTTTTCCTGGGATGATGCCTTGGGTCTCTTTGGAATCAATTTCCAATAAGAGAAGTATCTGTGATTTCTGCTGGGTTTCCAAGACCTTATCGTGCGAGAGATAGCCTAATTGCTCCACATAATCCGAAAGTCCAAATTCTTTGATGGATTGCAGTACTTCCTCCCCTACTACACCCGCCAATTGTATTTTTAACGCCTGCTTGAGATCTTCGCTCTCTGATATCAATTGCTGTAGCGCTTCCCATAAACCCAAAGGGTTTCTTCCTGTCAATAGCGAACCTATATGGGAGATGGTAAATTTGGAATCTAGGGCTACGGGTTGCAATTCATCATCAAAACCATTGGTGACTACCTTTATGGGTTTTGGAGTAATGGCTTCAAATTCCGTTTTAGTAGTGTGGCTGGTAACCACAATCTTATCCGCTTTAACCAAAACTCCTTTTTCCAAAGCTTTGTGTTTTGCTTTTGATGATTCCGTCAATCTTAGGTTTTTATGGTAGCCTATCGATGTCCAAGGGTCGCGAAAATCAACAATCCATTGAATGTTGTATTTCTTTTTAAGACCAAGTCCTATCAAATGCAAACTATGTGGTGGTCCCGTAGTAACAATCGTTTCAATTCCCTCGTCCGCAATTACTTTTGCCAAAAAGGAAATAGATGGTTTCACCCAAAATTTCCTCGCATCCGGAATAAAAAGATTACCACGAATCCATAGCAACACCTTCTCGATTATCGACGGGTCTTTTTCTTTGATGATTCCCGAACTAATGGTCTTCGTCTTTTTTTTGGAAAGCAATGAAGCCCAACCATATGGCTCCTTAATGGGCTGTTTTAGGATTTTGATGGATGATGGAACTTCATCAATCAATTTTTCGTCCATTAAAGGATAGCTGGGGTTTTCGGGAACATACACAATAGGTTCAATACCAAAATCGGGCAAATATTTAACGAACTTCAGCCAGCGCTGTACCCCTGGTCCCCCAGCAGGAGGCCAATAGTACGCTATGACCAAAATTTTTCGCATTAGGATTCTTCCTTTTTACCACGGAATAGCGTGAAGCCCAATCCCCCAACAATGATCAATCCCAATAAAATATTGGCTGCCAAGGTAATCTGGCTTCCTGTTTCCACCACTTCGGGCTCGAACTTGAACTCGATTTCGTGCTGACCGGCAGGCACTTTCATACCACGAAGTGCATAATCCACTTTGTAATGGTCCTGTGGTTTCCCATCGATAAAGGCATTCCAACCCGATGGGTAATGCATCTCGGAGAATACGGCAAAACCGTCATTGGAATTGTTGGAGCTGTATTTTAGATAATCGGGGTGGTAATCCACCAAATCGATACTTGCAGTAGAATCGACCATATATCGAAGTTTGGTCAATTCCGGATATTCCTTGGTATTCACCACTGCCTGCGTTTTGGAATTGAAGTCCTTGAGCTTTAAAATTTCTTCATTGGCAGACGAAACAGGCACTAATTGATCTACAAACCACGCGTTTCCATTGGCATCGGGGTTAACGGCAGGGTAACTGTTCCCTTCATCATCTTGCTGAATTACATATTTAACATTCAACATATTCATTACCTGAAGATTGTTCTGGTACAAATGGTATTCGAACAGGTTCTGAAGCGCTCTAGGTTTTGCCGCATGATACCCTCCAACGGATTTATGAAAATAGGAAGTCCTTGCTCCATTGAGTCCTTCTTGCGGGTCAAAAACCCTGTAGATAGAATCATCCTGCTGAATCATCTGGTCCAGCTGACTGGCTTGGAAGGGTTCGTTCACCTGACGCTGGCGTACAAAATCATCCTCGTTCACATATCTGAGGTCCACTCCTACCAAATCAAACAGGATCAGTGCGCCCAAGGCGAACACCAATATATTTTTATTGATTTTATCTTTGATAAAGAACCAAAGTGCCGCGGCTGCCAAAGTCACATAAATCAAAGAGCGGATAGTGTCGTTAACATAGACAGCTTCACGATCGCGCTGAATCATTGTCATTACTTCATCGCCAAAATATCCACGATACGTTTCGTCCCTCATCCCTTCAAAATCGAAGAAACCTTTTAACAAGAAAATCACAATACCCAATCCCAAAGAGATAAAGAAGCTCAGCTTTAAAGCCTTTAGTTTTTCTTTTTGTTCCACGGATGATTTGAACAATTCCCTAATTCCCAAAACTCCCAGTAAAGGCAAACAAAGTTCCAATACCACTTGAATAGAAGAAACTGCCCTGAATTTGTTGTACATTGGGAAGTAATCAATCATAAAATTGGTGAGCAGCGGAAAATTACGTCCCCATGAAAGTAGAAGTGACAAAATAGCACCTGACAACAACCACCATTTCTTTTTGCCATCCACCAGAAATACACCCAATAAAAACAAGAAGAACACAATGGCCCCTACGTAGGCAGGTGCAGCCACAATGGGCTGATCTCCCCAATATAGTGGTAGACTGCTTGAAAATTCCATGGCTCTGGTTGGAGAAAGACCTTGATTGGTCAAATACTCGTAAGCTTTTGAATCCTTACCTAAATCCTCCCCTCCTGAACCTCCGAACAATCGAGGAGCAAATAGATTGAGTGATTCGGCAATTCCGTAGCTATATTGCGTGATGTATTCTTTGTCCAGTCCAGTGGAAATCTCCTTTTCACTCCCATCAGGATTTATAGTGAGTTCGGATTTACCACGGGTACTCCAATCGGCATACTCCTTGGTGGCCATAAGGCTCGTAGCATTGGTGAAAATAGAAAGTACTACGGCCAATATCAAAATACCGACAGACGCAAAAAAATGTTTAAGCTCCTTTTCCTTGATGGCATAAATAAGATAGACCAATCCCATTACCAATACCAAAAGCATAAAATAATAGGTCATCTGGTAGTGGTTGGCATTTATCTCCAAGGCCATGGCCAATGCCGTGAGGATAAACCCTAGAATGTAATTTTTTCGAAAAACGAGAACGATTCCACCCAAGACCATCGGAATATATCCCAATGCATGGGCCTTGGCATTGTGCCCCACACCAAGAATAATAATCATATAGGTGGAGAACCCAAAAGCAATGGCTCCCAAAGCCGCCAATCTAAAATCAACTTTTAAACATAAAAGCAGAATGTAAAAGCCTATCAAATACAAAAAAAGATAATCTGCAGGTCTGGGCAAAAACCGAATCAAACGGTCCAATTCCTTTACGTAGTTGTGCGGATAGTTCGCCCCCAATTGGTAGGTGGGCATGCCGCCAAAAGCGCTATTGGTCCAGTAAGACTCCTCGCCCGTTAGGTCTTTGTAAGCATCTCGTTCCTGAGCCATGCCCTTATACTGGGCAATATCCGATTGGTAAATGGCCTTTCCCTGCAAAACTGGGTAAAAGTAAACCAGCGAAGCGAGAATGAATAAAGCGATAACACAAATATGGGTGATAATGGCTTTTGGAGAAAAGTTCATGGATAGGTTTTGATAGCGCAAATATTAATCAATTTCCTCAAAATCTATGTATTCTCCAACTTTTTTTGAGGGATTGGACTTGCGCGGCGGTTTTTTGGAAATGGTAGTCTCCCCTTCGGTACGTTGTCCACGGTCAAAATCTTGGGGATTCCCGAATTGTTGTACAAATCGTTCGCTCGTTTTTTTAACTGCATAATTTAACAGCTTCGGGGCCAACCACTTTAAGAGGAATTTGAACCCGTAGTATACTAATATGACAATTAAAATCGTTTGTAGTAAAACCATATAACCTTCGTTATTGAATCAAATTTACACTGTTAGTCTCGTAAACCCATCAAACGTATCTTAAAATAGTATTAAAAACCCAGTTATATGGACATTTCCATGATCAAAAAGTTATTATTTCTTTTCGTTCTAATCCCAACCTTTACTTTCGCCCAATATACCGATGTCATCAACTCCAACCGACCCGGAAGGGCTGCCAGTGCCTACGCTGTTGGAAAAAATGTGGTACAGGCCGAAATTGGGATGCTGTACGAGCAGCAGGATAATGCAGATTTAAATTCGGACTCCAACATTTTTGGGGCCGATTATGCTTTTAGGTACGGTTTGCTTTTTGAAGAACTGGAAGTAATCGTTGAGGGATCGTTCATCACACAGAACATTACCTACCCCGATCTTGGCATTGAAGGTACCTTGACGAATTTTTCAAGGAATCGGGCTGGGCTAAAGTATTTGGTTTTTGACCCGTATAAAAATCCGGAGCGCAATAAACCCAACCTATATAGCTGGAGGGCCAATAATTTATTCCAATGGAAAAATTTGATTCCTGCCGTATCGGTATACGGGGGAGCCAATTTTGTAGTGGGCGATAATCCTTTTTACCCTGGGGAACCTACGGTTTCGTACCGTGGGGGCATACAGACACAGAGCAGGCTTTCCCCTAGGTTTGTATTGATTTCCAATATTGCCTATGATCGTATTACCACCGATTTCCCTGAATGGCGCTATGCTCTTTCGGTTACGCATGCTTTTCGTGATCCTAGATGGAGCGTGTTTTTTGAAGGCCAGGGCATTTCTGGGGACCGCTATTCCGATATCATTCTTAGAACAGGTGTAGCCCGTTTGATCAATCCGAATTTTCAGGCCGATTTTCATTTAGGTTCTAATTTTCAGAGCGACCCTTCGCGCATTTTTGTGGTACTCGGCTTTTCTTACCGTTTGGATTTTCACAAGGATGAACTCATCCCTATCAACGAACAACAATCGGGCATGAACGGAAAAATCAAGAAGAACTCCAATAAAAAATCAAAAAGGCGTAACAAAAAGAATGGCGGGGGCATAGATTTTTAAGTTTTCCGTCAACTTCATTTTTCTACCGCAAGTAATATTCATAATATTGAGCATTAATTTGCATGTATGATATCCGTTAAGCAAGTTCAGTCCAAGTCCGACCTTAAGCGTTTTGTAAAATTTCCTTTTTCGCTATACAAGGACACCCCGTATTGGGTTCCGCCTATCATTAAAGATGAAATGGCTTCGTTTGATAAGAACGAGAACCCTGTTTTTAAGACAGCGGAAGCGCTGTTCTTTTTGGCCTACAGGGACAACAAGATTGTGGGTCGTGTAGCGGCCATCATCAATTGGTTGGAAGTAAACGAACAAGGCCTTAAAAAAATGCGTTTTGGATGGTTCGATTTTGTGGACGACCTTGAGGTTTCCAAAGCTTTGTTGGACAAAGTGCAAGAGATTGGGAACGAAAATAAGCTTGAGTATATGGAAGGTCCCGTGGGATTTTCCAATTTGGACAAAGTGGGCGTACTCACCGAAGGTTTTGACCACATCGGGAACATGATCACTTGGTACAATCATCCATATTACCAATCGCACTATGAGCATCACGGGTTTAAAGTGGAGAAAAAATACAGCGAGAGCAAGTTTTTGGCTGCCAATGCGGACCCAAAACTATTTTATAAGGCCAACTTGTTGATTAAAAAGCGATATGGTCTCCGAGAACTTAACTTTGAAAAAAGTTCCGAGATTATGCCATGGGTGGACAAGATGTTCGACCTTTTTAACGACTCCTACGCCAAACTGTCCTCTTTTGTTAAGATCACGGACATTCAAAAGGAATATTTCAAGAAAAAATATATCAGTTTCATCAATCCCGAATACATCAAATTTGTGGTTGATGGAGATGATAACCTAGTGGCCTTTGCCATTGTTATGCCTTCTTTTTCGGAAGCACTGCAGAAGGCGAACGGCAAGCTGTTCCCTTTTGGTATTTTCCATTTGTTGAGTGCTCGAAAGAATAGCAAGGATGCCATTTTCTACTTGATCGGTATTCATCCGAAATATCAGAATAAAGGGGTTACCTCCATTATTTTTAATGAGTATTACCATACTTTTAAAAAGCGGGGCGTGGTGAACTGCATTCGTACACCCGAATTGGAGGACAATATTGCCATACACCAAATGTGGAAGCATTTCGACCCTAAGGTCATTAAACGTAGGCGTACTTATGTAAAGGATTTATAGGCCTTCACCTTTCTCGGTTTTGATGATGCTTTAAAGGATTTGTGCAGGGCATTAAATTGTTTGGTGGAATGTCATATCATTTTGTAATTTGAGCTTTATTATCGATTTCCATAGTGCAGCAACCCCTTTATCGTAAAACATCTATGGATGAAAACCGTAAAATTGATTCCGGGGGAGCTACATGGTGAAAAAATCATTTTAATCCTTTTTGACCCCAATCCTGTGATACATAATCACGTCCTTGGTTTGCAGGGCATAAAAAGAAGACCTTTAGATGGAAACCTTTATTTGAAGTATTCTGCCACAAGCGTAGGTGTTCTGTTCCATCATCTGCGAAAGATAAATTGCTATGTGGACTACTCCGAGTTTCCTCCCAAGCCATTTGAGGCACCAATTAAGGAAAAACGGCTCTCTTTACCCCCCACTGACCCGTTTCACCATGAAGAATTAATAAGGTTCCGGCGTTGGCTTGAAGAAAAAAGGCTGAGTCCCCACACCGTAAACACCTATGTGGAAGTAACCCGTTTTTTTATGCGGTATTCCATCAATCTTAAACACAAAACCTTGTTGGCACTTATTTATTCTGGAGGTCTACGCATTGGCGAGGCCGTTAACCTGAAAGTGAACGATATTGATCGCCATCGGATGCTGATACACATTAAGGGCGGAAAAGGGAAAAAGGATAGGTATACGCTGTTATCCCAAAGTTTTTTGACCCTATTCCATGAGTATTATAAGCACTTTAAACCGAAGGTGTACCTGTTTGAAGGGCAGAATTCTAAAAAATACAGTACGAGCAGTGCGCAGCGCGTTTTACGAAATGCAGTTGTAAAAGCTGGAATTCAGAAGGAAGTTACGTTGCATACGCTTAGGCATAGCTTTGCAACGCATTTTCTGGAAAATGGAACGGATATCCGCTATATACAAGAGTTATTGGGGCATAGCAGTCCTAAGACCACCATGATCTACACCCATGTTACCGAGAATAGCATACAGAATATTGGCAATCCATTCGATGAGCTATAATAATGGTTATATTGCGATGTAAGAAAATAAAACATGCAACTATACTGAACGAATATTATCAAAACCTAAGCATAGCCTTCCAATTTGGCGGCCTAATAGGGAGAAAGTTCAGTTACCTGCAAGCTAAAAAAACATCGTGCTTAAATAATGAACAGTCATAAAATCAACAATATTTTAGAACATTTCGATTATCGACTGTTGGAAAACCCTGAATTTAAGGAAGATTCAGTTCGTGAAGAAATAGTTCTTCCAATAATCAAAGGTTTAGGGTATAGTGCAAATAAACCAAACCAAATTATTCGGAGTAGAAATTTAATCCATCCATTCGTTGCAATTGGCTCGCAGAAAAAGAAAATTTATATTATTCCAGACTATCTTTTTGAAGTCAATGACAAGCCAAGCTGGATTTTAGATGCAAAGTCACCTACGGAATCAATAATAAAATCTAAAAATGTTGAACAGGCATATTCTTACGCAATTCATCCTGAAATAAGAGCAAGATTTTTTTCGCTCTGTAATGGAAAAGAATTTGTCCTTTATAGTGTAGACAATTTTGAACCACTTATGCATTTCCAAATGCAGGCAATACCATTATACTGGGAAAATCTTAAAGCTATTTTATCACCTAAAAATGTATTTTCAACAAATAGTCTTGAATACAAAAAAGATTTAGGATTACACCTTAAACGGCTTGGATTTGACAAAAATACGATTTTAATTTTCCCTCAAATACCAGTTACAAACATAACTCAACTTGACAATGATATGTTCACTATCAATGTCGGCGGAGCTACTTTAAATGAAACAACTTATGTGGCAACGTTTGATTTTCATCTGGACGTTCTAAAACAACTGAAAGGAAAAATTCCTGATGACGGATTTGAAATGTTATTGACTCGTAAAAAAGAAGGTCGTGTCGCTGTGCGATTTCCGGACAGAGCTTATATGGTGGATGTAGAATGTGAAATCGGACAAAAATTGGAGGAAAATGATAAAGAAATTTTCTTGCCATTAAAATTAACACGAATAATAAACTGAAAAAAGCCAGCAGGTAACAATGTATATAAAAAATAGGCGAAATAGTAATGAAATCAAGGCTTTTGGCTCGTTTGAAACTTTGTGCTCAACCGAAAGTTTAGAGCTTCGAAATCGCCTACTTTCCATATACTAACCGTTGTGCGTAATTTAAAATTAGTACTCTGAAGCAAACATTTGAATATAAATCAAGATGGATTTGGTACTTCTTTTGGAGTTGGCTCCTCTTAGGAATAGTTTTAATTTACTGGCTGTTTATTGAAAAGTCTGAAATTTTAATTGCATTAAAAAATCTGGACTTGCCACAAATACTCAAATATGGAATTCTTACATATTTTTTAGTTCTAATCATCAACGAATTACTTTGGTTCTTATTTGGTAAGTATGAGATAATTATTGACCGAAAGAATATATCGACAAGAAAAGGATATGGACTTTACAAGTTGAAAAAGAATTACAAAATTTCAGAAATTGCTAACCTCAAAATTCTTCACAATGTCAAAAGTGACCCCTATATCAGACTGAATATTTTTTGGAGTCTATATGCACCTCACAAGGAGGTTATTGGATTTGAATACAACGGAAAGGAAAGAAAAATAGGAATGGGAGCTAAGGATTTTGACGCAAATGGAATTAAAAGTAAAATTGAGGAAAATAAAAACTACGCACAACAAAGAACTGAGTTAAAAAACAAGTTCTTTTAGTTTAATTTCGAAACATAGTTTTCATCATAGGGCAGCCCAGATTTTGCAATGGCAAATGCCTGCTTCAACAGTTTGTTCGATACCGCTATCAATGCCAGTTTCTTGCTTTTTCCCTTGGCCGTTGCGTTCATAGATTTCCAGGCACGCTTTGTTGTGCTTGCAGGCGGAAAAAGCGCATAGGAACAATAGATTTCTCAATTTTCTGTTACCGACCTTACTTATCCTGCTCTTTCCCCTTACGCTGCTGCCCGAACGTCTGGTCGTGGGAGTTATTCCCGCGTAATTGCACAACTGTCCCGCATTCTCGAACTTGGTAAAGCCATCCGTCAATATGATCAGCAAGGCCACCGTTTTGTCCCCAAGTCCCGGTATGCTCT
Source organism: Flagellimonas abyssi (assembly GCF_019457905.1). Lineage (GTDB taxonomy): Bacteria > Bacteroidota > Bacteroidia > Flavobacteriales > Flavobacteriaceae > Flagellimonas > Flagellimonas abyssi. The sequence goes on from NZ_JAHZSV010000001.1 coordinate 307,251, forward strand.
TCAAGTTCGTCAGCTGCCTTTGCTGCGTTTTCTTGACCAATGCTAGCAATCTCGACTGAAGGGCCTCCAGCTCCCTGTCCAGGCTTTTCAATGTTCGCACCAAGGATGAATGGACTGCCCTTGAGGGTATGCCCAGGACCTTTTCACCGTGCAGCTTGTTCTTTACCTGTGTCCGCTGTTTGAGATAGATGTCCATCAGGGCCAACAATTGGAGACTCTCCGCTTGGTCCTCGCCCTTGCCGTCGTACAGGGGAACAGCGTTGACCTTGGCATACTCCGCTATGGCCTTGGCATCGCTCTTGTCCGTCTTGACCTTGGAAAGCTTCATCTGCACAAAACGTTTTACGGACAAAGGGTTCACAACCGATACGGCCATGCCCTGGTCATAAAGGAACTGGGCCAATAGATAATGGTAATAACCAGTGGCTTCCATTACCACTAGACTGTTGGGGTTTAAACTCCTGAAATAATCCCTGAACCCCTTCAAGGTGTTCGGGTACTGATGGTGAACACCCTCATGGTGGAACACATCAAATACATCCTTGCTGATGTCCACTCCGTGGATTTCTTTATCTTTATTCATAGGAAAATGTTTTGGAAAGGACGCTCCACTTAAGCTTCAACAACTTGAAATCGAGATCTAGGTCTCACAGAACTGAACGAATTCTTGAGTGGAAAAGAGAGGGGGTCATCAATGTTGACGGAATCGATACTTCCTATGGCTATATTGACCTTGTTCCTCTCTTTTGTTCTTTCTGATTTATGACTATAATTTAATCAGAATCAAACTTAAGATGGCTATAAGTAATTGCTTGTTCTCGCCTACTTCTGAAAATCCTAGCGGATTTTCAGTTTGGTGTGTACTTGCAAAGTTAATCGCTAAACCACGCAACTACTCATAGCCGAGACCGTTGTAAGCTATTTGAGAAAACGCAAAAAAATAAAGCTACTAATCTAAGATGAGACTAAACGAATACTTAGCGGACCGACTAAAAGAGGTTTTTACAGAAGGCAAATGGGTTATTGGCACAAATTTCAAAGACCAAATAATTGACCTTGATTGGAAACAAGCAACTCGAAAAATAGATGACTTCAACACTATTGCCGATTTGACTTTTCACATTGATTACTATATAGCCGGGGTGGCAAACGTTCTTAAAGGCGGAACACTTGATATTCGAGATAAATATAGTTTTGATTACCAACCAATAAAGTCTGAACAAGATTGGAAAAATTTAGTGAATAAGTTCTGCCTTGACTCGGAAGAATTTATTGAACTTGTGGAAAAGATGACTGACGAAAAAATATTATCGGACTTTGTAGATAAACAATATGGAACTTATTACAGGAATATTGATGCTATGATTGAACATACTTATTATCATCTTGGACAAATAATACTAATTAAAAAACGGATTAAATAAAAACTGCTTACAACAATGGGTATAAAACCGTTACCTGCAAGCAAAAGAAACTGAAGATTGAAATTAAGAACAGCATCAATACAAGACCTAGATTTGGTCCAATATTGGGACACGAAACAGCACGTGATTGACTGTGACCCTGATGACGATTGGGATTGGGAAAAAGAACTTAACCAAAATCCTGAATGGAGGGAACAATTGATAGCCGAAGTAAACGGAGAATCAATTGGATTTATACAAATAATTGACCCTCTATTGGAGGAAACTCATTATTGGGGAGAAGTTGAACCGAACAAAAGAGCTATTGATATTTGGATTGGAGAAGAACATAATCTGAATAAGGGATACGGCACAAAAATGATGAATCTCGCTATTGAGAAATGTTTTGAAAACGAATTGGTGGATGGAATTTTAATTGACCCGCTTAAATCCAATACTAAAGCTCAAAGATTTTACGAAAGACTAGGATTTGAATTTGTTGAAGAAAGGGACTTTGATGGTACAACATGTATCGTATATGAATTAAAAAGAATAAAGCCAGCAGGTAACAATGTATACAAAAAATAGGCGAAACAGTGATAAAATCAAGAATATAGGCTCGTATCAAACCTTTTGTTCATACGAAAGTTTGGTGCTTCGAAATCGCCTACTTTTCATATACTAAACCGTTGTCCATAACATAGAAATCAACAGAATGTATAAAAATATCATTGCAGTACTACTTTTGTTATTAGGTATTAATCAGGTAAAATCACAAGATGTTGGACAAATTGTCATCGGCACAAAATATTCGCTTAGGTCTAATATCTTGCAAGAAGACAGGGAATATTGGATTAGTCTTCCTGATTCATATAATAATAAAGAATCATCCTATAAGAGATATCCGGTGCTTATTGTACTTGATGGAAATTTGCACTTTAAGCCCATAGCAGGAATGGTAAACTACATGAGTTCTGATGTATATAGAAGCTGGAAAATTCCAGAGATGATTGTGGTTGCTATTCAAAATGTAGATAGAAGAAGAGACTACACACCAGACAAGGTCATTACAGTTAGAGAGAATAATACAGGCGGTGGAGATAGTTTTCTCAGCTTTTTGGAAGATGAACTTTTGCCTGAGTTAGATCAAAAGTTTAGAACTGCCCCCTATCGAATACTTTTTGGACATTCTTTAGGTGGATTACTAGCTGCCCATACCTACATGAAAGAAGAGACTCTTTTCAATGCGTTCATTGCGGTTGACCCAAGTTTTGGAACATGGGACGAAGAAACCATGGATAAAAAATTAGATGCCGTAACCGAGCAGTCATTTGAAAGATTCATCTACATAGCCACTGCCAATTGGGGCAAAAGGAATATCAGAAATCGTGACCGCCATGTTAGGTTATACGAGGCATTGAATAGTAAATGTGAAGGTAAGTTTCCTGCAAAATTGGAATACTTTGAAAATGAAACCCACGGTTCTGTTCCTCCAATAGCTTTTTATAATGGAATTTCAAGCATTTTTGAAGACTATGGGATTTCCTATCGAGATGTGGAAAGCAAAGAACAACTAACTCAACATTTCAAGTCTCTTTCTCAGCGACTATCTTGGAATTTTAGTCCACCAGAATCTCTTGTTAACCGAATAGGTTATAGAATGTTACGGAGTAGAGACGAAAATGAAAAATCTAAAGCACTGGCCTTCTTTATCTTAAATACAGAAAACTTCCCCAATTCATTTAATGCTTTTGATAGTTTAGGAGAAACTTATGAATCTCTCGGAGATAACAAAAAAGCAATCGAAAATTATAAAAAGTCACTTGAGCTAAATCCTAATAATGAACATGCCAAAATGAAGATACAAAGCTTAGGCAATAACCAATAAACACGATTGGCAACAATGTATGAAAAGTAATCGTCAAGATGGTATGAATTAGTGGTCTTTAGTACTAACAAACATTCTTGTAATTTGAAAAGATACTATCAACTAATCGGCTACTATACTTATACTAAAGGTTATATGCAATGCGAACAAGCCTAGGAGCAGTCATCACAGACACCGGTCAGAACACAATTTGCATTTTGAACTTCATAGCCATTGGGAACTGAATACTCTACCGGAACTTGCAGGCATTCAATCGTATCACATGACAGACACCTAAAATGAAAATGATGCTGAAAAACTTCTGATGGATCATCACACTTTTTGCAGATTGCAAAATATTGTTTTCCATCTTCTGCTACAATTTTGTGGACTATATCATCCTCACAAAATCTATTCAGCACTCTATAAATTGTAGCTCTATTAATTTCAATATCCAACTGCCGTTCAATAGCATCTTGACTTAATGCTTTTTTTGAACCTGAAAGCAAATCTAGTATCGCTTCTTTTGAAGGTGTATTTCTTCGATTCATATTTTATTGCGAATATGTTGCAATAATACGAAAAGATAGTATATTTGACCACATTTACTATTGCGACATATTCGCGTTAGCAAAATAAATGATAGGAAGAAAAATAATCAGGCTATTTGGGGGAAGGATGTTAGTAATTGCCCTACCTATACCATTATCTCTCATTGGTCAATACAATAACAAAATGAATAAAAAAGATTTTGAAGTAATCATTATAGGTGGTAGCTATGCAGGACTCTCAACAGCAATGGCTTTAGGCCGTTCACTTCGTGAGACCTTGGTAATTGATGCAGGAAAACCGTGTAATCGACAAACACCACATTCGCATAATTTTTTAACTCAAGACGGAAGTACACCAAAAGAAATTTCTGAAATTGCAAAGAGCCAAGTAGCAAAATACGACAGTGTCAAATTTTATAACGGACTTGCTGTAAGTGGAAAGAAAATTAAAAAAGGTTTTCAAATCACTACCTCAAGTGGAGATATTTTTACTGGAAAAAAATTGGTTTTCGCCACAGGAATTAAAGACATAATGCCAGATATAAATGGCTTCTCGCAATGTTGGGGAATTTCCGTAGTGCATTGTCCTTATTGCCACGGTTATGAAATACGAAATAAGAAAACTGCAATTATTGCCAATGGGGAAAGAGCATTTCACCTAGCCACTTTAATCAATAATTTGACGCAAGATATCACAATCATTACCTCTGAAAAGAAAGATTTTGAAGAAAACCAGCTCAAAAAATTAAAGCAACATACTATTCAAATCATCGAAAAAGAAGTTTCTTCAATCGAACATACAAATGGGCAATTAAAAAGTATTGTGTTCAAAGACGGCAGTGCGGCAAGTTTTGAATGTGCCTACGCTTCAATTCCATTTGAACAAAGCTCTAATATACCAAATGAATTAGGCTGTGAATTTACAGAAAGCGGACATATTGAAGTAAATTTTATGCAAAAAACCACAGAAGAGGGCATATTTGCCTGTGGCGACAACAGTACAATGATGCGTTCTGTATCAATGGCCGTTAGCAGTGGGAACATAACCGGGGCAATGGTAAATCATGAACTCACACAAGAAAATTTTTAATTATGGTAGAAGTGTTTATAACCAATGTAAAGTCAGAAATTCTATCAATAGAAATTCTACAATTTTTGGAAAAGGAGTATCCACAAATAGAATTTATTTTTGATTTGGAAGATTTCAATAAACCATACCCTTGCGGTCATTCCATTTTAAGAATAGAAGGAAAAGTGATAGACACAAATTACATAACTCAACAACTTAGAAGTAAAGGAATTGAATGTGAATTATTAGAAGATAAAATTTGTTTATAGGATGACAGAATTTTGGGAAACTGCTTTTAGAGATAAGCAAGAAATGTGGGGAATGGAACCTGCAAAATCGGCTGAATTGACAAAAACCTTTTTTGTAGAAAATTCGGTAAAAAATATTTTAATTCCCGGAATTGGATATGGTCGAAATGCCTAAACATTTATCCAAAATGGAATAACCGTAAGTGGAATTGAAATTTCAAAAACAGCCATTCAACTCGCAAAAAAACATTATGGAAATGAAGTGACCATTTTTCATGGCTCTGTAACCAAAATGCCTTTTGATGGTAATAAATATGACGGAATATTTTGTTACGCTCTTATTCATTTATTGGACAGCAAAGAAAGGAAAAAGCTAATCCAGGACTGTTACAATCAACTGACCGAAAACGGATTCATGGTTTTTACAGCTATAAATAAAAACGCATCTCAATTTGGGCAAGGTGAATTGATAGGTAAAGACCGTTACGAAACCCATAAAGGAGCAAGAATATTTTACTATGACCGAGAATCTGTCAAAACAGAATTTGAAAAATTCGGACTTTTTGAAATCACTGAAGTGGACGAAAATCAGCCGATGTATCTGATCATATGCAAAAAGAAATAATAGCACAGCACACAATACTAGCTTTACTTCATTGCTCCACTCTCCCCTAAACTAAATTTCCTACTTTTAAAAAAGATTGATTTCGTCCCGCGGCCCTAGCTCGCTGGAAAATCCTTCCTATTGGTAGGTACAACGAAATCATAGCCGAGACGTTGGCGATCATTTAAAATCACTATCAACAAAAAATAAAAGAAATAATTATGGATACAGAGTTTGAAGCAGGAATTAACATTGCAATAAAGATTCCCAAAAATAAATATGAGAAAACCGTTGCTTTTTACAGAGATATATTGAAGTTGGATGTGGAAGAAAAACCAATTACCAATCCAACCGTTTCAAGAACCCATGAAGTTAAATTTGGAAAAAATGTAATTTGGTTGGACTGCGTGGATAATTATACACATTCAGAAACTTGGTTACAACTTACAGTCCCCAATGTAGAACAAGCCACAAGCTATTTGGAATCGAAAGGAGTGGAAACCTGTGATGAGCTTGAAGAACTTCCAGAAAATATGCACTGGATTCAAGACCCTGCAGGAACAGTATTCAATCTACAAAAGAGAGAAAAGTAACAATTTTGACCAAAAACAAACCATTGGCGGTAATGTGAACAAGATGACATTCTATCAAAAAGAAATAAATCGGATAAAAGGGATTTGCTACTCAAATAAAGATCAAATTCAAATCGCAATCGGAACGAGAAACTATATGGAGAACAACTTCGATAGAAAATTGAATCTGGATTTGCTCTCACACATCAAATTTACTTCAAAATTCCATCTTTTGCGACTTTTTAAAAAGTACTACGGACAAACACCAAAACAATATCTTATCGACAAAAGGATTGGGCAATCAAAAAGCTATTTAAAAAAGGGAATGTCTGTATCAGAAACTTGTTACGCTGTGGGATTTGAAAGTCCAAGTTCATTCAGTACACTTTTCAAAAAAAAGATTGGACAAACGCCAACTGATTTTCAAATCGAGCAATTTTCACAAAGTCAATCGAAAAACGATTTTTGAAATTTGGATGTTAAATTTAAAAATCAAAAGAATGAAAGTAAAAGTATTAAGTATTCCTGTTCAAAACCAAGAAAAAGCATTGAAATTTTATACTGAAACATTGGGTTTTGTGAAAAAAATGGACGTTCCGTTGAGTGAACAAAATAGATGGCTAACCGTGGTAAATAAGGAAGAACAAGACGGAACGGAAATTTTACTGGAGCCTTCGCCCAACCATTTTGAACCTGCAAAAGTTTATCAAAAGGCGCTCATGGACGCAGGTATACCATACGCCCAATTTAATGTTGAAAACACACAAATGGAATATGACAGACTTAAAAGCCTTGGGGTTGAATTTAGTGTAAAACCAACTGAAATGGGAACTGTAAAAATTGCCGTGTTTAACGACACTTGCGGCAACAACATACAAATAGTGGAAATATTATGAAAAATGAAAAGCGGCTTTGTGCATTGACTCATTTAACTACTGTAAAAAACAGCTAATGGCAACTTTTGGGACATTGGAAAAAATAATACTGGACTTTCCAGAAATTACGGTAGAACCCCATTTTGAAAAAATATCGTTTCGGGTTAAAAATAAAATTTTTGCAACGTATGATGAAAAAAACAATCGCGTTACGGTTAAACTATCTGAATGCGAACAAGATAAATTTTCATCATTAGATTCCCAAATTTACCCAGTAGACAACAAATGGGGAAAACAAGGCTGGACATTCATTGATTTGAGTGAAGTTAATCAAGATTTGCTGACCAAGATATTGATAGTGGCATATTGTGAAGTTGCACCCAGAAAGCTGTGGGAACAGATAAGAAAGAACTAAAAATAAAAACGAACCGCCAAAATCGGGGATAGTTAATAAAAATAACTACAACTAATACTGGCTATTTCATTGTTCCCTCCTGCCTTAAACTAAATTTCCTACATTTAAGACAACAAATACGTGGAGAAATATGAATAGAATAACTGTCAAAGTTTCTGTTAAAGCTGATATTGACAAAGTTTGGAATTGTTGGACAGATCCAGAGCATATTACGAATTGGAATTTTGCAACGGACGAATGGTGTTGCCCAAAAGTTGAGAACAATCTTCGACCGAATGAAAAATTTTCGTGGAGAATGGAAGCTAAAGATGGTAGTATGGGGTTTGATTTTGAGGGAACATATAATAAAATCGCTGAAAAAGAATGGATTTCGTATAAGATGTCAGACGGACGAAAAGTTGACATTGAATTCACTCAAAACGGAAATGAAATTCAAGTCAGCGAAACCTTTGATGCAGAGGGAACGAATTCCGACGAACTGCAACGTGCAGGCTGGCAAGCTATACTAGGGAATTTTAAAAAATACGTTGAATCCGAATAAGACATGCCGCTATAATTCATTGCCCTTCCTGCCCTCAATTAAACAACAATACTAATTTTGTACTGCAGCCAAGGCCCACCAGCCACAACTTTAGCAAAACCAAATCCGTTGTATTAAGTTAAATATAGACGATAATGGGATATCAAATACACATATTTAGACCTAAAGAGGCTAATGTAATCTCATATGAGGAACTGAAAAAATTGATTGATTCGGACGATAGCTTACTACTATCTGAAAGCAATATAAACGAAATTTTATGGGTCAATCATCCATTGGGTGGAATAGATGGACATACTCCAGTATTATATTTTGAAGAAAAACGAATTTCAAGTAGATATCCAGACGAGTTTGTAACAAAGAAAATGTTTGATATGGCGCAACAAATAAATGCTGCGTTGGGGGATGATGAAGAGGCGTTCGATGACAATTATAGACTAGAAATAGATAAAAGTTGTGAGAATATTTTGCGTAGAAATAATAGAAAATCAAATAAGCCAAAATGGAAATTTTGGTAGCAAGCCTTTCTGTAAAAAGTAAAATGCCGCGAAACTATCGCAAGCCATAGGGGAAAAAACCTTCTCTATTGCTTTTTCCTATTTTTAAACTCTAAACATTAGTGCGTAAAATCCGCTACGACCAATAAGCGATTTGATTACCCATGATTATGAAAAAAAAGAGAATACCACTAACATTTATTATTCTGCTCACAGTAACAATAAACGGATCTGCTCAAGAAACAACCTTCTTTAATGCAGATGGATTCTTTTCAATAGGAACGCAATCAAACCGAACCGCATCAATAACCTTGTTTGACATTGACAAAGACGGGGATTTGGATGCACTCGTTGCAAATGGTAGACATTGGGCAGAACAGAACTATATTTATTACAATGACGGAAAAGGAGGCTTTAAGATGGCTCAACCACTCGGAAAATTTCTTGATGCTTCCTATGCTATCAAAAGTGCCGACTTCAACAATGATGGATTTATGGACATTGCTGTCGCCAATGACAACGTACCCAATAAAATTTATTTTGGTTCGGACAATCAAAACTTTGATCATGCAACTTCTTTTGGTTCTATATCGCCTTCAAGAAATCTTGAAATAGCAGATATTGACAATGATGGAGATTTTGATTTAATCCTATCGAATCGAAAGGCTGAAAACGAAATTTGCTTAAATGATGGAAAGGGAAATTTTGAAAATATAATCGCTTTCGGGAATAAATCCGACCAGACAATACAAACTAAAGCGGTAGACATTAATAAAGATGGCTTTTTGGACTTGATAACAGCGGAAAGACAGAGCAAAAATCGAATTTATATAAATGACGGGGAACAGAATTTTATAAAGATCATAGCATTTGGCAATGAAGAGGATCAAACTCGTTCAATCGATATTGGGGATTTTGATAAAGATGGATTCTTGGACATTGCAACTGGAAATTTAGGTTCTAAAAACAGTATCTACTTCGGTGATAAAAGCTTGGCTTTCAATCGCGTTTTTGATTTTAAATCAGAACGTAATACTTCCTCGATTAAGATATCTGATTTAAATCAAGATGGATATTTGGACATCATTGAGGGAAATTCGGAAGAACAAAATTATGTCCATTTGGGACAAAAAAATGGAGAGTTTAAAGAAATTGGGTTGAGGGAAGATTTAATGGACGATACCTATAATATAGAAACAGGAGATTTGAACGGCGATGGTTTTCCAGACATTGTAGAATCGAATTCCGGAACTTGGAACTTATACTATAGAACACAAAAAAAATAGCTTTGGCTACAATGGTTCGAAACAAAATAAAAAACAGGACTGTACTGAAATGAAAAAAATAGGATTGGTAGGCGGATTAAGTTGGACTTCCACTTTGGACTATTATAAATATATAAACCAAAGCATCAACGAAAAATTAGGAGGACTAAACTCTGCCGAATGCATACTATATTCCCTGAATTTTTCTGATATCCAAAATAGAGGATGGACAAACTCTTACGATTTGATTCTTAATTCTTGCAAGAGTTTAAAATCAAACAATGTAGATTTTATTGCCCTTTGTGCCAATACGGCTCATTTATTTGCTGACGAAATCCAATCAACACTTGGAATTCCCATCATTCATATAGCATCTGCCACAGCAGAGGAAATACAACGACAAAAACTATTAAAGGTCGGATTATTAGGCACAAAATTTACAATGGAGATGGATTTTTATCGGAATAAACTGAAGGAACATAATATTGAAGCTATCGTTCCATCAGAAAAAAAAGATATTGAAGAAATACAGGATATTGTAAAAAACGAACTTGGAAAAGGAATTATAAATCAAGCATCTAAACAAAAATTTGTACGGTATACCAATGAATTGAGAGAAAGAGGAGCTGAAGGACTTATTTTGGGATGCACAGAGATACCTATGCTAATCGAACAAACCGATTTTGAATTCCCTGTATTCGACACAACAAAAATCCACGTTGAACGCATTGTAAATTTTGCACTGGATAAGTAAAAGCCTCTACGTTGAAAACATCGGTTATTATCCATTGCTGCTTTCTTGTTAACTTTAATCCAACAACTTATGAGGACCCAAACCTCCGTGAAAAGCCCAAACCGATAGTATGACAAAAATTGTATCGACCCCCAATTGTGGAAATTCCCCAAAAATGGAGTTTTTAAAAAATTTCAATATTGCATTTGCCAAAGGGGATGTAGCGTTTCTTGAGAAGAGCGTAACGGAGGATATTGTTTGGAACATAATTGGAGATAAAAAAATTGAAGGTCAACAACAGTTTATCGTTGAACTGGAAAAAATGAAAGAAGAGAAAACTTCTGAATTAATTCTTCATCAAGTAATGTCTCACGGTAAAGAAGGGGCCGTAAATGGAATTATTACCACAAAGAACAACCAAAAATATGCCTTTTCAGATTTTTATATGTTCAAAGGGGCCAAAGGCGTCAAAATAAAATCCATAACTTCATACGTAATACAGGTTTAATTATTAAGTAATATGAAAACCACACCGGAACATGATCAGCGAGTGGCAAAACTGACTTTTGCATCGGTATATCCGCACTATGTTACCAAGGTCGTAAAGAAAGGAAGAACCGTAGAAGAGCTCGACGAAGTAATAACATGGTTAACTGGTTTTGACAAGAAAAAAATGGAAGAACTGATTGCTGAAAAGGCCACATTTGAAACCTTTTTTAATTTAGCGGAATTGAACCCTAATGCAGAACTGATAAAAGGTGTGATTTGCGGTTATCGCATTGAGGAAATTGAAAACCCCATCACTAGGCAAGTCAGATATTTGGATAAATTGGTAGATGAGCTCGCCAAGGGTAAAAAGATGGAGAAAATTCTTAGGACAGGTAATTAATTGACGCATAGATTCTACAGCAAAACCGAAAAAGAGCAAAGCTGGATTCTGATTTGGATTCTTCTGTTGGCCCTATTTGTCATAATTCTATCCTGTTGGTTGGCTTGGGTTTCCCAATTTTATTTTTTTGGTGTTATCGTCATTTTGGGCGTACTCACGCTGGTAGCCCCTTTCATTGATGTCCCGTCCATGAAAAAAAGCGGTAAACTTCGTTATCATTCATTATTGATGCTCTCGGAAAAACCCAAAGACGGTGTTATCAAAATTCATGGAGGCACATTGTTCGACTATGTTTTTGTGATAGATAAAAAAATGACCAGGAATCAGCGGAAAACCTTTATTATTCAGCAATATGTGGAGGGATTGCTGAATCTACTTAAAAATACTGACTTGGAATCAAGTACCACGATACAGGGTACAAGCTATATCATCAATAAAAGAACAGCACAGCGAATAGGTTTTGAAGTGGTGCCTACAGACCATCTCCAAAAATTTATTCTCGCCTACAATTATTTAAATGTACTGGTCACCTACTCCATCGCCAAAGGAAAACTATCGTTCCCAAAAATAAACAAGACCATAACGTTCGAGGCAAACCTTAAAGATATTGGGCAAAAAAAAGATTTTTTAGTTACCTTGAATAAAAAGTTGAAAAGTGAAACAGGATTTTGAGTAATCCCAACAACACTTAAATATAAGCCTATTCAATCCTTGGAAAAATCCCATCAACAATACCTCGAAGCCTACCTCCAATTATTTACGCATTTATCCTCCGAAGAACTGTCGCTCTTTCGCTCACAACTGTCAATAAAGGAGTATGCGAAAAAGGATTTCTTTTTTGAGAGCGGGGAAATTCAAAAAAAAATGGGGTTCGTTTGCAAAGGATTGTTAAGGCGATACTACATCAACGAAAAAGGGAAAACCATTACCACAGGGTTTGTGAAAGAAAATGAATATGCCACAGACTATCCGGCTTTTATACAGCAACGTCCCAGTAAATATTATATGGAATGTCTGGAACCCTGCATTATAATTGAACTTGCCTATGATGATATCCAAGAGGGGTATACCAACTTTAAGAGTCACGAAAGGTATGGTCGTCTTATTGCCGAAAAGGTACTGACAATTCAAACTGATCGAGTAGAAAGCTTTCTTTTTGATACTGCTGAACAGCGCTATTTAAACTTTATAAAAGACAACCCTGGGTTGATAAATCGTATAAGTCTGACACATTTGTCCTCGTTTTTGGGTATTGAAAGACAATCATTGAGCAGAATACGAAGTAAAATCGCCAAAAAATAAGATTGTCACATATGTGTCAGGTAGCACCTAATATTCCTCTGCATCTTTGTTGCATCAAACAAAACAAAATTAATAATCATGCTGAAGACACCATCTAACACATTAACTATATTCTTTTTCCTATTGGTAACCATTTCCACTTTAAGTCAAAATACCACTAAAAATATCCATACGGAAATTCAACAACATACCGAACAGATTTTTGATAGTTTGGTCAAAATAAGAAGGGACCTGCACATGTACCCCGAAGTAGGCGGAGAGGAAAAAAGAACATCGACAAAAATTGCCGAGTACTTAACGGAACTTGGGCTGGAGGTTAAAACAGGAATTGGCGGTTATGGCGTTGTTGGCATATTAAAAGGTGTAAAACCTGGTAAAAAGATTGCTTGGCGGGCCGATATTGATGCAATGCCATCCAAATCTCCCGACGTAGTTGACTTTCCATCAAAACATGAGGGAGTAAGGCACATTTGTGGTCACGATGTACACACAGCGGTCGCCCTTGGCATTGCAAATACTTTGGTACAGCAAAAAGAGGATTTAGAGGGAACAGTATATTTTGTATTTCAGCCATCTGAAGAAAATATAAAAGGCGCTCTGGCCATGATGGACGATGGCTTGTTCGATATGATTCAGCCTGAGGAAATGTACGCCATGCACGTTACCCCATTCCCCGCAGGCACTATTGCCGCTAAACCTGAGGAAATGTTTTCGGATTATAAAAAAGTAGACCTTCTTTTTAAGAAAGGTAATAATAAGGATGGGTTGTTCGAATTTGCAAAGCAAGCAATCTTATCCCTTGAAAACGTCTCTCCCGAAAGTAAATTCTGGGATATGCAGAACATGGGTGACCCAGAAATAGGAATCGCTGGAACAAAATCCATTTACAAAAATTATACTACGGTTGACAAAAATAATTTTTCAATTAAGGAAACCAATGATGGTGTAAAAATCAGTGGTTTTATAAGTTTTAGTGACAAAAAACAACGAGATGCCGCCATTCCTTCTCTAAAAAAGAAGATAGCAGATTCTGAATTTGCGGAAGATTTTAGTGCCGGCGAACTTGTAAACGTCTTCCCTACCCTTGACAACAATGAAAGATTGGTCAATGAGAGTTTGGACCAATTATCGGATATCTATGGGGAGAACAGAGTGCTTCGTTTACATGGGGTTGTAGCTGACGGTCGTAGTGATGACTTCGCATTTTTTCAACCCAAAGTACCAAGTGTATACTTTTTTATGGGGGGATCCAATTACGAAAAAGGTATCATTGCACAAACGCATTCACCCAATTTTGCAGTGGATGAACGCTGTATAAAAACAGGCGTGAATTTGTTTTCGTCCTTGATTGTTGAAAGATTGAATCCATAAACCTAAATGTTGGCTTAAATAGTGCCAGACATCTAATAATATTGTGGGTCAGCCTTCTTTTTGATAGCTTTATTGTATCAACCATTAGCTATGAAGAAGAATACGCTGACCTTAACCGTTACCATTCTATCGATATTTAGTTGTTTTGGACAAAGTTCAGATTTTGTCGGGACTTTCGTTAATGGGTCCAATAGCATTTCAATTCAGTTTAAACGTGTTGGTGATGAGTATCATGGTTTGCTTGCTGCAGTAGGTGCCAGCTTTGCCATTAGGGCCACAGGATCGTTCAATAAATTAAATGGTGAAATATATGGATTGGATGGTCCTGAGGATTTCGAGGCCACATTGTCAGGAACCAACATGAAGGTTCGCGCAACTGGATATAACGAGCCATTTTATAAATACTCGGACCTACATAATCTCGGTGGTTTTGATTTGACATCTTACATGAAGAACAACAGTGGGCCAGCTAATACTATCAGTACTCAATTAACCGAAATCTCCCCTGCTGAGATTGTAAATGACCAATATCCAGAATTGGACAATCAAGGTTTACTGAACATAATTTCTGGAAGTCAGTTGGTGTTTTATCAGCGAACTTCCAATGTAAACGATAGCATGGCCAGTTCCATTACTTATGTAAATTTTTGTGACAATGGCACTTTTTCCATGAACATGGATGGTTCGTTCAGTGTGGAAGATGATTATGACGGAAATGTCCAAGCAGCTTCCTACAGAAACAGTTCGGGAACTTGGCTACTGGTTTCCTACCAAGGGTCGCCCGCAGTTTATCTGCAATACTACAATGGTGATACCAGCTTAAATCTTTTTAATGAAAACGAGGTCCGGCAAGGCAGGTGGCGCCGAGGCAACACCCAATACGCATTGCAGCGGAACAAAGTCCGCTGCAATTAATATTATATTAGAAATATTGTAATGGGGACATTATTTATTCTCCCATTGCCGCGGCAACAGCTGCAGAAAGTCTTTTATAGGTTCCATTCTCCAAACGCTCTCTAATAGAAGAGAACGCATCAAGGGTCTCTTCGATATCTTTCATCGTATGTGTCGCTGTTGGAATCAAACGAAGTAGAATCAATCCTTTTGGAATTACCGGATATACCACTATGGAACAGAAAATCCCATGGTTTTCACGCAAATCCTTCACCAAGGCCATTGCTTCTGGAATGCTACCGTTCAGATAAACAGGAGTCACACAACTGGTGGTGGTTCCTATATCAAAACCTCTTTCTTTCAATCCATTTTGAAGTGCGTTCACGTTCTCCCAAAGCTTAGCTTTAAGCTCTGGCATGGTACGCAACATATCAAGCCTTTTCAATGCTCCTTTTACGTATACCATCGGTAACGATTTGGCGAACATTTGAGACCTTAGGTTATATTTTAAATACTCAATAATCTCTTTATCTGCGGCCACAAAGGCTCCAATACCTGCCATGGATTTGGCAAAAGTGGCCAAGTACACGTCAATGTCATCTTGTACGCCTTGCTCCTCTCCTGCCCCTGCTCCTGTTTTACCCAGCGTACCAAATCCATGAGCATCATCAACCAACAATCTAAACAGGAACTTTTTCTTAAGGGCAACGATTTCTTTCAAAATTCCTTGCTCGCCGCGCATACCAAAAACACCTTCGGAAATCACTAAGATTCCTCCTCCGGTTTCATTGGCCAATTTGGTAGCACGCTCCAAGTTTTTCTCCAAACTGTCAGGGTCGTTGTGCTTAAAGGTGAAACGCTTGCCCATATGCAAACGAACACCATCTATAATACAAGCGTGGCAATCCACGTCATAAACAATAATATCATCTTTGGAGACCAAAGCATCGATTACCGACATAAAGCCCTGATATCCAAAATTTAATAGGTAAGAAGCCTCCTTTTTTACGAATTCTGCCAATTCGTTCTGTAGTTGTTCGTGATAATCGGTGTGACCGCTCATCATTCGGGCACCCATTGGGTAAGCAGCTCCATGCTCCATGGCAGCTTCCCCGTCCACTTTTTTGATTTCAGGTAGATTGGCGAGGCCCAGATAGTCATTGATACTCCACGTTATCACGTCCTTTCCTTGAAACTTCATTCTGTTGGAAATGGGTCCTTCCAATTTCGGGAAAACAAAATAGCCTTCTGCCTGCGAAGCCCATTTTCCCAAAGGTCCTTTGTTCTCAATGATTCTATCGAATAAATCTCTCATCTACCTTAATATTAATTCATCTGCAAAAGTATATATTTTTATGAACCTTCCATAAAGAATTATGAACATAAAAAAACGGCAATGGAAAACATTGCCGTTCATGAGGTATTATAGGGTACTGGTTTATTTAATGTACTTGATTTCTTCTGGAACCTCGGCATTTTGAATATCAAAAAAGCCTTGGTTTTCCATCCATTCGTTGCTGTATACCTTGCTCATATACCTTGAACCGTGGTCAGGGAAAACTACTACAACATTGCTGTCCTCCGTGAATTCCCCTTCAGTATTCAATTGATACAATGCCTGGGTGGCGGCACCACTGGTATAACCTGCAAAAATACCTTCGGTATGGGCCAATTTACGGGCCATGTGGGCACTTTCGCCATCGGTTACCTTTACATATCTATCAATTGCGTTGAAATCTGTAGCTGCTGGAATCAAGTTCTTGCCCAAACCTTCAATTCGGTAGGGATATACTTCATTATGATCAAACTCACCAGTTTCATGATATTTTTTCAAAACGGAACCATAGGCATCAACCCCTAAAATCTTTATGTTAGGATTCTGCTCCTTAAGATAGCGAGCAATACCTGAGATTGTTCCACCTGTTCCGCTACAAGCCACTAAATGGGTAATCTGACCGTTGGTCTGTTCCCAAATTTCCGGTCCTGTACTGGAATAATGTGCATCTATGTTCAACTCGTTAAAATATTGGTTGATATAGATGGAATTTGGTGTTTCGCCATGCAAACGCTTGGCCACTTCGTAATAGGAACGTGGGTCGTCCGCACTAACATGGGCCGGACAAACATAAACATTGGCTCCCATGGAACGCAACATATCTATTTTATCCGGAGATGATTTTGAACTTACGGCCAAAATACATTTGTATCCTTTAACAATACTGACCATAGCTATACTAAAGCCAGTATTACCGGATGTGGTCTCGATAATCGTACTACCCGGCTTAAGAATACCTTTACGCTCGGCTTCTTCTATAATATGAATTGCAATTCTATCTTTTGAAGAGTGTCCGGGGTTAAAGCATTCCAGTTTAGCATAAAAATTTCCTGTAAGCGGGGCGGTAATTTTGTTAAGCTTGACTAAGGGGGTACTTCCAATTAGGTCTAGAATATTGCTGTGCGCATTTATCTGTTTCTTCATAACTGGTATTAGGTAGGGGAACAATTCTTATTTAAAAAAGTAATTGTTCCGTGCAAATGTAACATTTTATTTTTAAAGGGCTTTTCCTTCGAGATCTAAAATGAAGGCATATTCCTTTGCTGTTTCCTTTAAGGCTTCAAATCTTCCAGAAGCTCCACCGTGTCCCGCATCCATATTGGTGTCCAAGAACAACAAATTATCGCCTGCTTTATATTCTCTTAATTTGGCCACCCACTTGGCTGGCTCCCAATATTGCACCTGGGAGTCGTGCAAGCCTGTGGATACATATAAATGCGGATAATTTTTGGCCTCTACATTGTCATATGGGGAGTAAGACTTAATGTAATCGTAGTATTCCTTTTCGTTCGGATTGCCCCATTCATCATACTCACCTGTTGTCAACGGAATGGTATCATCCAGCATCGTTGTAACCACATCCACAAAGGGTACGGAAGCAATTACACCATGGTAGAGTTCAGGTTCCATATTAATGATAGCCCCCATCAGCAATCCACCCGCGGAGCCTCCCATAGCGTATAAATGCTCTGAACTGGTATATTTTTGGTCTATCAAAAACTTGGAAACATCAATAAAATCTGTAAAGGTGTTCTTTTTGTGCAACAATTTGCCATCTTCGTACCAAGGTCTTCCCAAATATTCACCTCCTCTTATATGCGCTATGGCATAAATAAATCCTCTATCCAATAAACTCAATCGAATCGAAGAAAAATAAGGGTCGATTGTAGCACCATAGGAACCATAACCGTATTGCAACAACGGACTGGTGCCATCCAACGGCGTATCTTTATGATAGATTATAGAAATGGGCACTTTTTTTCCGTCCCTTGCGGTCGCCCACAAACGTTCTGTTTTGTAGTTGTCCTTATCAAACTTTCCTCCCAAAACCTCTTGTTGCTTCATAACGGTTTTGGTTTGGGTTTCCATGTCAAAATCGATAATGGCATAAGGCTCCCCCATTTCATTGTAATAATAACGTAGTACGTTGGTATCAAAATCCAAGTTGACGGAAGGGCCGGCCACATAGGTCTCACTATCAAAGGGAAGGTAATAACTATCGGAACCATCCCATTTGGCAATTTTCATTTGGTTGAGCCCATTGTTACGCTCGGTTACTACATAATAGTCACGAAAAATCTCTACATCCTCCAACAAAACATCCTCTTGGTGCGGGATAAACTCCTTCCAATGTTCCGATGATGTATCGTTTTCATTAGTTTTCATCAACTTAAAGTTAGTTGCGCCATCCTTGTTGGTCAACACATAAAAATCTCCTTCAAAATGAGAGATGGAATACTCCACTCCTTTTTCTCGCGGTGAAAATATTTTAAATTCCCCTTCGGGATTATCCGCATTCAAAATCCTGTATTCGGAAGTCAATGTACTACCTGAGCCAATCACAATATATTTTCTGGACTTGGTCTTGTACACAAACGTGTTATAGGTGGAATCCTTCTCATGAAAAACCAATTCGTCTTCCCCGGAAGAGGATCCCAAAACATGCTTAAAAATTTTATCTGAACGCAAGGTTACCGGGTCTTTCTTGGTGTAAAAAAGCGTCTTGTTATCGTTGGTCCATACAGAGCTTCCCGTTGTATTTTCAATAATATCCGGATATATCTCCCCCGATTCAAGATTTTTAATCTGGATATTGTACTGCCTTCTAGAAATGGTATCCGTACCAAAAGCAGCCATGGTATTATCGGGGCTGATGGAAACACCTCTTAAGTTGAAAAATTCATGATTCTTCGCCATTTCGTTGCAATCGAACAACAATTCCTCTTCAGCTTCAAGGCTTTCCTTCTTTCTTGAATAAATTGGATACTCTTTGCCCTCTTCGTATCGGGTAATGTACCAATAACCATCCAATTTATAAGGAACCGAAGAATCATCTTCCTTTATTCTTCCCTTCATTTCCTTAAAAAGTTCGTCTTGGAACTTTTGGGTATGGGCCGTCATTTTTTGGAAATATTCGTTCTCAGCGTTCAGGTAATCAAGAACCTGCTGGTCTTCCCTATTGTTCATCCAATAGTAATCATCGATTCGCACATCGCCATGCTTTTCAAGTTGCGTTGGATGTTTAGGGGCCACAGGGGGTGTTATGTTCATGGATTTGTCTTTGTTGTTTTTGCAAGCGGTCGCAAAAATAAGGCATAAAACCAGAATAGAAATTCTTGAATTGATTAGTTTCATGGGATAGTGTTTTAGCCAATTTACTACTTTTGACCTTACCTTTTGCAATCTTTAATGTTTTGAGTCATCCTGAGCGCCGTCGAAGCGTGAATGTCTGGACATCGCTCGACATATAGCTGCATTGAAAAAATATGAAAACTAAAAATTGAAACTATGTTTGGAGATTTAATGGGAATGATGGGTAAGATAAAAGAAACCCAAAAGAAGGTTGAAGCAACCAAGGAACGATTGAACACCGTGATGATAGATGAAGCATCATCGGACGGACTCCTTAAAGTGACCTTGACTGCAAATCGTAAAATAAAATCCATCTCAATAGATGATTCCCTCTTGGAAGATAAAGAACAGTTGGAAGATTATTTGGTGCTCACATTAAATAAAGCCATCGAAAAAGCCACTAAAGTAAATGAAGCAGAATTGGCTGCCGTGGCCAAAGAGGGCATGCCAAATATTCCTGGTATGGATGCTTTTATGAAGTAATTTGTCAGGTCAAGCGCGGTCGAGGCCTTTTTGACTTCCCGACTGCGCTCGAAGTAACACACTCTTACCCTATACTTTTCAAAACTTTTAGGAAATGTTGGTGCATGGCATCGGTATAGTCCAAATGGGTAACGATGCGCAATTTACCTTGTCCCATCCCTATAATGGACACTTGATTGGTGTTCAATTGATCCAAAAATGCTTCGGACGACATTTTAGCCTCATTTATTTCAAATATGATGATGTTGGTCTCGATGGGTTCCACTTTTTTGATGAAATCCAACGATTGGAGCACCTCTCCTATTTCAGCTGCTTTTTTGTGATCTTCTGCCAGTCGACCTACATTGTTTTCCAAAGCATAAATGCCCGCTGCTGCCAAAAAACCGGATTGACGCATCCCGCCACCAAACACTTTTCGAATGCGCAAAGCCTTATCTATATCTGATTTGCTCCCCACCAGAACAGAGCCTACCGGACATCCCATGCCCTTGCTCAAACATACGCTGATGGTATCGAACAACTTGCCGTATGCCGTTGGATCCTCATCTTTTTTTACCAAGGCGTTCCAAAGTCGTGCTCCATCCAGGTGATATTTTAGATTGTGCTCATCGCAGACTCTTCTGATTTTTTTAAGTTCCTCAAAATCCCAACAGGCTCCACCTCCTTTGTTCGTTGTGTTTTCGATGCAGACCAAAGTTGTCAACGGACTGTGGTAAAAATCGGGCGGGTTTATAGAGGCTTTCACCTGCTCGGCGGTCATCATCCCACGGTCTCCATCTACCAATCTACAGGAAACTCCGCTATTAAAGCTCACTCCCCCACCTTCGTAATTGTAAATATGGGCGTATTTATCACATATCAATTGATCTCCGGGTTGGGTGTGTATCTTTATTGCCGTTTGATTGGTCATGGTACCGCTTGGGAAAAATAGGGCCGCTTTCATACCAAAGTACTCGGCAACTTTGGCTTCCAATTCATTTACCGTAGGATCGTTTTTGAATACATCGTCCCCAACTTTTGCATTCATCATGGCCTCCAACATCCCGGCCGAAGGTCTAGTGACCGTGTCACTTATCAAATTTATCTCCATATAATTATTTAGTCCATGCAATCCATTCCAATGGGTGAACCATCTGGAATGGTAGAAACTGGAATAAGTTTGAATTCCGATGGCTTTTCCATAAACGCATCAATTCTTTTCACCATTTCCGCAGAAATCGTGTTTTTACCATCTGTCAACAATTGGGTTTTTAAATCGTTCAAAGCTTCATTTGCAATAGCATTTACCTGCGGATGTACTTCATCGTGGGCAGCAAGGTTCATGATGTGATAGAGCACCCTAAAGTTGATGGTATTCTGAACTTCAGCTTCGTAATCATCACGATGGGAAAGGTCGAATGTCCCTTTTATGGTTTCGTCCAGAACCTCTTTAAGCCCCATTTGATTTTTATCCAAACTTTTTTGCTGGATCAAACGGGAAGCTCGCTCAGGATGAAGCAATAGTTCCAAAGTCATATCAGCAGCGGTTTCAGCAACGGAAAGAGCATCAAAACTTACGCCGGTCCTACCTTTGAAGGATTCCCTTGAACGACCGAAACCAATAGCTCTTGGAGGAAAAAGATCCAGCTTTTCCTTGGGAACCGAAATCACTTCGGCATCCAATGTTTTTAAAATGGACTCCATCGCCTTTTCTTGTATTGTTTCATTAACGGGCTTCACCGGTATTTGTCCACCATCTTTTACAGCATAATTGTAGTCCAATCCCCCGATAACTTTTGAAACTGCCTCGGTCTGATATCTATGGAAGAAATATATTGGTACAAAAACATCCTCCAAAACGGAATAGGCTTCACCTGTTCTTATATTATCCACTGAAAAGTTCTTGATGGCCTTTTCACGGATCTCCAACATACTTTCCAATTCCTGGCTGGCGCTTTTACCGTTGTCCCATAAATGTGCCAGTGCATGTGCCCCTCCCTTTGGGCGTGCATCACTATCGGATATGTAGCGAAGACCATCGTCTTGTGCTTTCTTTAAAATGGCATTCAATGCTTCTTGTTCGTTGGTTCCGCTTGGAAAATCCGAGTAGGCATAGGCGACAATAACCTTATCCCATTCTCCTATTCCTGTATCGTAAGCATTTTTAAAACTGATTTCCCCTCCTTCCAACTCAAATTGCGGGTGTGGATAGTCCATAACCGAGGCTCTATCATTGGTGCTGGCTGCAAAGTTGTGGGTAAATCCTAACGTATGTCCTATTTCGTGTGCAGAAAGTTGGCGTATTCTGGCCAAGGCCAGTTCCAACATGGGCTGGTAGTTGTCGTCCCTTTCTTCAAAAGGCTTGTTCATCAAGGCCTGTGCTATCATAAAATCTTGACGAATTCTCAAGCTTCCCAAACTCACATGTCCTTTTAATATTTCCCCGGTCCGTGGGTCTACAACACTAGCCCCATAGCTCCATCCCCGAGTTGAGCGATGTACCCATTGCACTACATTATATCTGATGTCCAGCGGGTCTGCATCATCCGGTAATATTTTCATTTGAAAAGCATTCTTGTAACCTGCTGCTTCAAAAGCTTGATTCCACCATTTACCACCGTCCATCAATGCAGAACGGATGGGTTCCGGGGTGCCATTGTCCAAATAATAGATGATTGGCTCCACTGCCTCGCTTATTTCGGCATTAGGGTCTTTCTTTTGTAAACGGTGTCTTCTGATAAATCGCTTTACCAATGATTCTTGTACAGGAGTGGCATAGTCATAATAAGAGAATGGGTATCCGCCACTTCGGGGGTCATACAATCTCTTTTCATAATTTTCATCAGGTAGTTCAATCAGCGAATGATGCTGGGCTACGGTAACCAGGCTCGGCGTAGGGGTCACGGAACGAATCCAAGCTCCTTCCGGTTCTCCCTTAAAAGTCAGGGTAACATCAAACTCAACATTTTTAGGGAACGCCTTGGTACGATCAAAGGCCCAAGCGCTTTTGCCCTTATCCAAACTATACGAACCTTGCTTGGAGCGTTTCAATCGGTTGGAAACTCCGTGGGCGTCTCGCATTAAAAAATCGGTAATATCTATCAAATAACTGCCTTTGGACTCCTCAACTATCTCAAAACCTTCCAAAATGGATTTTGCAAAGGCTTGCTCCACCGATTTACGTTCCAATTCGTTATCGGTTATGGCCCGATACTCCAAATTGGGCTGAACCAATAATAGTTTCTTGCCCGCTTTGCGGAAGAACACCACTTGTTCGTTACCCAACTGCCCGCGGTCCAGGCCAATATCGTTGCTGCCTATACCACTGCTCAACGAATAGACGTATAAAAAATCCTTTTCCAGATTATCTACTTGCAGATAGATTTTATCAGTAGAATCATCATAGAAAAAATTGAAATATCCACTGAATTTTTGAAAATCCTTTGTCTTTTCGAACGTTTGTGCTCCCAAAGAAAGGCAAGTAAAGTAAAATAAAGCGATTAGAGTAGTTGTGTTCTTCATAATTTGGTTGAAATATTGCTTAAAAATATGGAAATCATTTTTAAAAAGCGTTACCCTAAATCTTTAACTGACCGTAAAATAGAAATTGATAAAATTGAGTACAGAATTTTACATATTTCCATTTTTGCATCCATTGTTTGCTGCTGAGACTTTAATTACAGTATTCCATATTCGGCAAGGTCATGTGAAGAAAGAAACTTATTTTTACCCCAAAATATATTTAGATGATAACTACAGATCAGCAAAAAGATCTTATTGAGCGCCTTGGTGCGTTAAGGAGGTATCTTTGACATCGATGCTAAACTTATTGAAATAGAGAATGAGGAAGAAAAAACCCTTGCTCCAGGCTTTTGGGACAATCCAAAAGAGGCCCAATTACAAATGCAGTCGATAAAATCCAAAAAGAAATGGGTAGAGGATTTTGAGGAAGCCAAAACATTGGTAGGCGACCTTGAGGTTCTTATGGAATTTCAGCAGGTTGATGAGGTATCCGAAGACGAGGTTACCCAGCAGTTTGAAAAATCCATCTCGGCCATTGAAAAATTGGAGTTCCGGAATATGCTCTCCGATGAGGGTGATGAGCTTACCGCAGTTCTTCAAATAACAGCAGGTGCCGGAGGTACGGAAAGTTGTGATTGGGCATCCATGCTCATGCGCATGTATATGATGTGGGCCGAAAAGAACGGTTACAAAATCAAAGAACTTAACTACCAAGATGGCGACGTTGCAGGTATAAAGACGGTAACCTTGGAAATTGAAGGTGAATATGCATTTGGTTGGCTCAAGGGAGAGAATGGTGTACACCGTCTGGTGCGCATCTCCCCTTTCGATAGCAATGCGAAAAGGCATACTTCGTTTGCATCGGTTTATGTGTATCCTTTGGTTGATGATACCATTGAAATCGAAGTGAATCCTTCGGATATTGAGATTACAACAGCACGTTCCAGCGGTGCAGGAGGACAAAATGTGAACAAGGTGGAAACCAAGGTTCAATTGGTTCATAAACCTACGGGAATCCAAATTTCCTGTTCAGATTCCCGCTCACAGCACGATAACAGGGCTACAGCAATGAAAATGTTGAAATCCCAACTGTACGAAATCGAGCTTCGAAAAAAGCAAGAGGCCCGCGCCGAAATCGAATCATCCAAAATGAAGATTGAATGGGGTTCACAGATCCGAAACTATGTGATGCACCCATACAAATTGGTAAAGGATGTACGAACAGGTGAGGAAACAGGAAATGTGGATGCCGTTATGGACGGTGATCTTGATGCATTTTTAAAGGCCTATTTAATGATGATGGGGCAAAAAGAGGAACAAGATTAATAAATAATCATGATTAAAATATACCATAATCCAAGATGCCGAAAATCCCGAGAGGGCCTCGCCATCTTGGAAAAATCAGGAAAAGAATTCGAAGTGGTAAAATACTTGGACGATGTTCCTACGAAAGAAGAGCTTACTACGTTAGTGGAATATTTGGGGATTGCCCCTATTGATTTGGTCCGTAAGACCGAAGCCATCTGGAAGGAAAAATTTAAAGGTAAGACCTTAAGTGACGATGAGGTTATTATGGCACTCTCGGAGAACCCAAAATTGATTGAGCGACCCATCGTTGTAAATGGTGAAAAAGCAGTCGTGGGGAGACCTCCAGAGAACATAATGGATCTGCTATAATTCTGATAACCAATTATATTTAACACAGGTTGCACAGATAAATACAACCTAAATAGTATCTTTAACCCTATGAAAAGCAAACAAACTCTCTTTCTAATAACCTTATTTATTGGCCTACTGGCCATGAACGATGTTGTCGCCCAATACGGCTACGGCTCCCCTTATGGTTATGGTAGATACGGAAGAGGACGAAGTTATGTCCCCCAAGCAGGCCCTGTTGAAAGTCAAAAAGAGGAAACACCACCTACAGCCGAAGAACTTGTGGACGAACAAATGCCCTCCATTACCGAGGCCATTGATTTAGATCCTTTTGAGCAGGCCGTTGTGCGCACCTCATTGGTTACATCAGTCCAACAACGAATAGAGCTTCAAATTCTTGGGTTGGAACCTCTAAAAATGAAAGAAGAGGTCGAAAAAATCAAAAGACGGCAAGATGCCGAGTTAAAGGCCGGTCTACCAGAGGATAAGTACGAAGCCTTTATGGAACTTCAAGAAAACCAATTCAAGGCCAAGAAGAAAAAGAAAAAGAAGAAAAAGAACAAGGGTTAACAATTCTTTAAGGTCATTCGCAGGTTCAATTACGTTGTTGGGGGATTTATATTTCGCATCCACTTTTTTTCCTTCAATTTTTGCAGCGTAAAAATCAAACTATGCAAAGGATATTTATCCCATTGCTACTAATCTTATTGACTGCATTTCAAGGATTAGCCCAGCAAAACCAAAAACCCATTACAATTTCAGGAAAGGTAACCGATTCAGAATCAGGTCAACCTTTGGAATATGCGACTTTCGTGCTGCAAAAAGCAGATAGTCCAGATCAGGTAACCGGAGGAATTACGGACCTCGATGGTAACTTTGAAATAGAGACTGCTCCCGGAACTTACAACATCAGGGTCGAGTTTATTTCTTATAAAACGTATTCCCGACAAGGACAAACCTTTAATTCCGATACCGATTTAGGTTCAATTACCTTATCCCCGGACGTGGCGCAATTAGCCGAAGTTGAAGTTGTAGGAGAAAAAACTACTGTGGAAGTTAGGCTGGACAAAAAAATCTATAATATCGGAAAAGACCTTACTACAAGTGGTGCCACTATTAGTGACGCCTTGAGCAATGTACCTTCCGTAAATGTTGATATTGACGGTGCCATCAGTCTTCGTGGAAACGAAAATGTTCGTATTCTAATCAATGGCAAGCCATCTGCTTTGGCAGGTTTTGGCTCCACCGAAGCACTTCAGCAGTTGCCGGCCGACGCCATAGAAAAAGTGGAAGTGATAACCAGTCCTTCCGCCAGATATGACGCCGAAGGTACTGCTGGTATTCTAAACATTGTTTTAAAAAGAGAGAAAACTCTTGGGTTCAATGGATCCATCAATTTGTATGGAGGCCACCCGACCAATGGTGGTATCACGGCCAATGCCAACCTTAGGACCAACAAGTTTAATTTTTTCACTACAGTTGGTTACCGCTATAGAGAAGGGCCTGGTAACGGATTTTTTGATACCAGATATTTCGACCCAAGACAGGATGCATTTTTGGACAGTATCGCTTACGACAGGAATATCGAAGATAGGGATATAAGCAGGATCAATCGTGGAGTCAATGCAAATTTTGGCATGGAGTATTTCTTCAATGAACAATCCTCCATTACAGGTTCTTATTTCTACAGAACAGGGAGCGATGAGGATCTTACCACAAACATAAACGATTACTTTTTAAACAATGATCCACAGGTAGGTACCACAAGAAGCGAACTGGAAACAGAAAAAGACAATACCCACCAAGTTTCGCTTAATTACATCAATAGATTTGATAAGGATGGACATGTATTGACCGCTGATTTTCAATATTCTGTGGATGAAGAAGTACAAAATGGGTTTATAGCCGAACCTGTTCGTTATAACAATACAAACAATAACGATATAGCTATTCCAATGGAAGAGACCTCTACCCTAGAGGACCAAACAGAATACTTGGTACAGAGTGATTATGTGCTCCCATTTGGTGAAGATTCACAATTTGAAGCAGGATATCGTGGGACTTTTGAAAACGAGGTAACAGATTACCGACTACTACAAGAAAATGCAGGGGGAGTTCTTGAAGTCAACGTGAATCAAACCAATGTTTTTGATTTTACTCAGAATGTTCATGCACTATATTCCCAATATGGTTCAAAATTTGGGGACTTTAATTTTCTCTTGGGACTTAGAATGGAGAGTACCCAATTAAAGGGTAAAATTGAATCCGAACTTACCGAAGAGGAACTACAGGAAGAGTTTTCGTTCCCAATAGATACAGATTTTGATAATAACTACACAGGTCTCTTTCCTACGGTAAATTTGATTTACGAATTCACCGAAAGAGAGAATGTTTCTTTGGGATACAATAGAAGAATCAATCGTCCATGGAGCTGGTTTTTGAATCCGTTCCCATCAAGAAGCAGTAGAACCAATATTTTTCAGGGTAACCCTAACCTTCGACCTGCATTTTCAAATGCATTTGACCTTGGGTACTTAAAACGATGGGACAAACTAACCTTGACTTCATCGGTATATTATCAAAGAGAAACCGATGCATTTCAAAGAGTTCAGGAACAAGTATTCATTACCGGGCCAGGGGGTTCCCAAGTTGAGGTGATCAGAAACATTCCTTTTAACTTGGCAACAAACGATAGAACAGGTGCAGAAGTGGGAATGTTATATAATCCTACAAAGTGGCTGCGACTAAATGGTAGTGTGAATTTCTTTAGATTCAGTCTTGATGGAGAATTCAATGGAGTCGATTATAGTCAATCCAACAATAGCTGGTTTGGTCGCTTTAGTTCCAAAGTTACATTGCCTTGGAAAATTGACTGGCAAACCAATGCATTCTACCGAGGTGCATCCGATGATATACAAGGGCGGTCTGATGGTATTTTATCAATTGACCTAGCGTTTAGTAAAGATCTTTTAAATGATAATGCCACCATTTCTTTGAACGTACAGGATCTGTTGAACTCAAGAAAACGCAGCTCGTTCACTACAACGGATTTTTTCGAGCAAGACAGTGACTTTCAATGGAGACAGCGCCAGTTAAGGGTTTCGTTCATCTATCGTATCAACGAACAGAAAAAACGTGGACGGCCCGAAAGACAAGATGATTATGAAGAAGGACAGTTTTAGAAAAAAATAGTTTCCCCGAAACTTAAACCTAAGAGCAGCCGTTTGGCTGCTTTTTTTATACTCTTTTTTATAAGGAACCATCCTTAAAATAAGTGCAAAAAAATAGTCTTCAAAACCATGAAGACTATTTTAGGAAACAGCTTAAACAAAAAAAGAAGCCTTTTGGCTTCTTTTCATATATATTATTCTTCCAGTTGGGCGCGCTTGGCCTCTTTTCTTTCTTTATACATTTCCCTTAGGTTGCCAATCAACCAGTAAGGTACTACAAAGGTCAACAAGAATATCATCAACCAAAAACCGATTGTCAAAATTGTTAGAAAAGCTAGAAAACCTAAATATTGGTCAAAATCAAACATCTTTTTTCCTTTTGTTTTAACAAAGATACTTTCTTCTTATCAAAAAATGCAAATAGATGTACAAAAAAAGTGTATTTATCTAGATCAATTACCATATAAATCCCCTATATCCTACCTTTGTGCGACAAAATTTTAAACTATGAGTTTCAGGATTGAAAAAGACACCATGGGCGAGGTAAAAGTACCCGCCGATAAGTATTGGGGCGCCCAAACCGAACGTTCCCGAAACAACTTTAAAATTGGTGCGCCTGCATCTATGCCTTTGGATGTGGTATACGGATTTGCATATTTAAAAAAGGCCGCGGCCTACACGAACCATGAACTTGGGGTGCTCAGCCAAGAAAAAAGAGATTTGATCGCACAGGTTTGTGATGAAATTCTCGAGGGCAAACACGATGACCAGTTTCCTTTGGTCATTTGGCAAACAGGCTCGGGAACCCAGAGCAACATGAACGTGAACGAAGTGATTGCCAATAGGGCTCACGAAATTGCCGGTAAAAAAATTGGGGAAGGCGAGAAAACCATCCAGCCCAACGACGATGTGAACAAGAGCCAATCCTCCAACGATACTTTCCCCACGGGAATGCACATTGCTGCCTATAAAAAGATTGTGGAGGTTACCATTCCCGGTGTGGAGCAACTGAGGGATACTTTGGAGAAAAAATCCAAAGAATTTAAGGATGTTGTGAAGATAGGTAGGACGCACCTTATGGATGCCACTCCCCTAACCTTGGGCCAAGAATTTTCCGGCTACGTTTCGCAATTGAATCATGGTTTAAAAGCGTTGAAGAATACGTTGCCACACCTTAGCGAGCTTGCCCTTGGTGGAACGGCCGTAGGTACAGGACTGAATACACCAAAGGGTTATGATGTTCTTGTGGCTAAATATATTGCTGAGTTTACTGGAAAACCTTTTGTTACTGCAGAAAACAAGTTTGAGGCACTTGCAGCGCACGATGCCATTGTTGAAAGCCACGGTGCACTGAAACAATTAGCGGTTTCTTTGAACAAAATTGCGAACGACATCCGTATGATGGCGTCTGGCCCTCGTTCTGGTATCGGGGAGATTATAATACCTGCCAACGAACCGGGAAGCTCCATAATGCCCGGCAAGGTAAACCCTACCCAGTGTGAAGCCATTACCATGGTATGCGCCCAAGTTATGGGGAATGATGTGACCATTAGCGTTGGTGGCACACAAGGCCATTATGAACTAAACGTTTTTAAACCGGTTATGGCCGCCAATATTCTACAATCTGCCCAACTTATTGGTGATGCTTGTGTAAGTTTTGATGAAAACTGTGCTGCTGGAATTGAGCCAAACCATGCTACCATAAAGACGTTGTTGAACAATTCTTTGATGCTGGTTACCGCTTTGAACACCAAGATTGGTTATTACAAGGCGGCAGAAATTGCCAATACAGCTCATAAAAATGGTACTACATTGAAAGAAGAGGCCATTAATCTTGGATACGTTACTGCTGAAGAATATGATGAGTGGGTAAAACCGGAAGATATGGTGGGAAGTTTAAAATAAGTTTCAAACCAATAGCAATAAAAAATGCCCATCCAAAATTGGACGGGCATTTTTAGTTATGGTGATAGTGTGTGTTTACTATTTCAACTCAAAGCTGGAAGTACCCAACAGTTTCAATTTGTTATCATAAACATTTACCATGTAGTTTCCATCTTGGAAATCACCACTAGGCTTGTTTATATAATCACAAACATCCAAAGCATCGTTCTCGTAGTAGAAGTTGGTTCCTTTACTGTAGGTAAGAGAATTACCTTCTTCGGTAGTTTTAGTCAAACCTTCACCCAATACATTACCTTGTGGTCCAAGAACTTCGATATAAAATTCTCTGTCACCAGCTTCAGCGATTACGTTATCGGCAATGGTAAAACAAACTTTGAATTTATCAGTGGCTCTAGCTCTGGAAGTAGATACCAATTTACCACTGTTTCTCTCCTTAATGGCATCAACGCTTATAGTACTAAGGTTAAGTGCAGATCCTTTTTCAACAGCGTCTGCCAATTGAGTGTTCTGGATGATCAAAGAATCGTTGAATACAGTTTGTTGTTCCAATTCAGCAAAAGTGCTGTCTCTTTGCATAGCCAACAAGCTGTTGGATTGCGTCAAGGAATCAACTTGTTTCAATAATTCTTCTCTTTCTGCTTTAAGTACGCTTACTTGTCTCCTGTAACGGGAAAGTGTAGCAATATCAGCTTTCATGCTACTTACAGAATCAATGTATTTAGCGATGTTGTCTCTAGCGGCAACCAATTCTTCATTGGTAGCATTGCTTTCCAAAATAGCTTTATCGTACTCGGACTTCAAATTGTTCAAATCCTCTACGACCAATTCTTTCTCTTGAGTAAGTGCTTCTGATGTAGCTTTTTTATCTTGATAAAGACTAACCGTGTAAATAATGGTTCCCAAAAGAACTACCCCTAACAGACCTGCTATTACTTTCAATCCGTTATTGTTATTTTTTGTTTCAGTCATAACTTTTTGTTTTAATTGATTCTACGTTTAAGGTTTTTTAATCAATCGTGTTTGGTTTATATACGCACCAGATTTACATTTGGATTATTCGGATGAAAATAATCTTCACAAAAAATTACAATTCTGCTTATAATCCCTTATTTTTAAAAGGATAAAAAAGAATCCATTATGAGAAAAAATATATTCGTAACCATCGGTGCACTAGCACTTTTTATGGTTTCTTGCAAGGAAAAGGAGAAACAACAAGAAGAAACAGCGGATGTAGAAGAAACCACAATCGAGGTTGAAGCTCCAGCGGAGGCTAAAATCATACCTATTGAACATGCGACTGCCGTAATCGAATGGGATGACAATACCATATATATAGATCCTGTTGGTGGGAAAGCCGCTTTTGAAGGTCAAAAATCGCCTGATATCATTTTTATTACGGATATCCATGGAGACCATTTTAATCCGGAAACTTTAAACGAATTGGATTTGGAAGGGGTCCAAATAATTGCTCCCGATGCCGTGGTTTTACAAATGGAAGAAAACCTTTCCTCCAAAACAACCACTATGAAAAATGGGGAAAGCAAAGAGATTGCCGGTTTTCAAGTAAAAGCCATACCTATGTACAACTTACGGGAAGAAGCTAAAGACTTTCATGTAAAAGGAAGAGGAAATGGCTATGTATTCACCTTTGGTGATGAACGCATTTATTTCTCTGGAGATACTGAGGACATTCCTGAAATGCGTGCTTTGGAAAGTATAGATAAAGCATTCATTTGTATGAACCTTCCGTATACCATGACAGTGGAAAGTGCAGCCGATGCTGTATTGGAATTTAAACCTGCCCAAGTTTATCCATACCACTTTAGAGGCAGACCCGACGTAAGTGATGTGGGCAAGTTCAAAACATTGGTGAACGAGGGTGATTCTGACATTGAGGTTGTACAATTGGATTGGTATCCAACAGAAGATTACTAAAAAATGAAATAATATTGTAGTTTAGCCGTTAGAAAACAAACTTAGTAACCTAAATCAAATACTCGAATATGGCTCCCAAATCCCATGTTTTTGTAGTGTTGGCACTTCTATTTGCCATACAAACTACCTACTCCAATCAATGTGATAATTTTTATGCTAAAGTTACCTATGCGCTGAGTCATGGCAAAAAAGCCATGGAAGCCACCAACTTTGAGCACCAAATGTACTACGCTGAAAGAGCCCTTACCGCTTTGGAAAGCGGGCAAAGTTTTATGGAAGAATGCAGTTGTGTTAAGGCCAAGAACAAGACCTTGGATGCCATGGAAACCCTAGATAAGGCCATAGAGCCCGCTGACTGGGAAGCTGGAAGGTTCTTTACCAAAAAAGCTATCGGCGAAATCAACGAACTCATTACCATTATAGATGAGTGCACTCTTGGAACGTCCCCATCGGTCGTTTCTGAAGAAATTTATACTGATGATGGAACTGCTATCGCAGAAAGTACCGAAACCGCTTCCGTACAGTCCATGGAACTGGAAATGATAAAAGTTTTTGAAAAGCATGCAGGTGATAAACTCCATTCCGCGGAACAGGCCATTCAACAATTGGTAGAACTTTCAAATTCCATTGGATCTTCTTCGGGAAACAGTCAAGATGCCAATAGCTTGGCTGCCCACCAAAAAGCTTATTTGGAAAAAGCGAAAAGATTGTTGGAGGAAGGAATCAAAAATCTCGGTGGAGAAGAATAATTCCTCCCCTTTTATTAACGAATCAGTTTTTTGTATTTGATACGCTTGGGCATGATATCCGTTCCCAAGCGTTTCTTTTTGTTCTCCTCATAATCCGAGAAAGAACCTTCAAAGAAGTATACTTGTGAATCGCCTTCGAATGCCAAAATGTGTGTGCAGATTCTGTCCAAGAACCATCTGTCGTGAGATATAATCACAGCACAACCTGCAAAGTTTTCCAAACCTTCTTCCAACGCACGTAGTGTGTTTACATCCAAATCGTTCGTGGGCTCATCCAATAGCAGAACGTTGCCCTCTTCTTTTAAGGTCATCGCCAAATGCAAGCGGTTTCTTTCACCTCCGGATAGCATATTCACCTTTTTGTTCTGTTCGCTTCCCGAAAAGTTAAATCGACTCAAATAGGCACGGGAATTTACTTGCTTCCCTCCCATCATGATCAACTCTTGGCTATCACTGAAGTTTTCCCAAATAGATTTCTCAGGGTCAATATTTGAGTGTGATTGATCCACATAGGCCAACTTGGCGGTATCCCCAACAATAAATTCTCCTTTGTCGGGTGTTTCCTCCCCCATGATCATTTTGAATATGGTGGTCTTACCAGCACCGTTCGGACCAATTATACCTACGATACCTGCTTGTGGAAGATTAAAATTAAGTTCTTCGTACAACAATTTATCTCCAAAGGCCTTGCTAACACCTTTTGCCTCTATTACATTGGTTCCCAATCGAGGCCCATTTGGAATATAAATCTCCAACTTCTCCTCTATTTGTTTTTGGTCTTGGCTAAGGAGCTTGTCATAATTTTTTAAACGGGCCTTTTGTTTGGCCTGTCTTCCCTTTGCTCCTTGGCGAACCCAATCCAGCTCCCGCTCCAATGTTTTTTGACGTTTGGAGGCTTGTTTGTTTTCTTGCTCCAGTCTCTTGGCTTTTTGATCCAACCAGCTAGAGTAGTTCCCTTTCCATGGAATTCCCTCGCCGCGGTCCAGTTCCAAAATCCAGCCTGCAACATTATCCAAGAAATAACGGTCGTGCGTTACGGCAATTACAGTTCCTTTGTATTGTGCCAAATGATGCTCCAGCCAGTGTACGGATTCGGCATCCAAGTGGTTGGTAGGCTCATCCAACAATAAAACGTCCGGTTCCTTTAACAACAGGCGGCACAGGGCCACCCTTCTTCGTTCCCCACCAGAGAGCACTCCTATTTTTTTGTCGGATTCAGGCGTACGGAGGGCATCCATCGCAATCTCCAATTTTGTATCCAGTTCCCAAGCATTGGACGCATCAATCTGATCTTGGAGCGCTGCTTGCTTATCCATCAATTTCTGCATCTTGTCTGCATCCTCATACACTTCTGGAAGACCGAACATATCATTGATCTTATTGTACTCATCCAAAATGGCGACAGTTTCGGCAACACCTTCTTTTACTACTTCAAGAA
This sequence comes from Flagellimonas abyssi, assembly GCF_019457905.1. Classification (GTDB taxonomy): domain Bacteria; phylum Bacteroidota; class Bacteroidia; order Flavobacteriales; family Flavobacteriaceae; genus Flagellimonas; species Flagellimonas abyssi. The sequence goes on from NZ_JAHZSV010000001.1 coordinate 341,871, forward strand.
CGGTCTTGTTCTCGTCCAGCTGTGGCTCTTGTTCCAAATAGCCCACGGAATACCCTGGTGAAAACACCACATCTCCTTGATAATTTTTATCGACCCCTGCAATAATTTTGAGCAAAGTGGATTTACCTGATCCATTAAGACCCAAAATCCCAATTTTGGCTCCGTAGAAAAAGCTTAAATATATATTTTTAAGCACTGGGGTATTCGCCGTTTTATAGGTCTTGGTAACCCCAGACATTGAAAAAATGACTTTTTTATCGTCTGACATCTACTAATAAATTAAATTGTTAAGAAAAAGAGCCTACACTCTACCTTTTAGGGCATTGAACACCCAAGCTACGGCAAAAAAACCGATTCCAACAGCAGCAAAGCCCCAGCCCGCTACTTCATCATATTTAAAAGCTCCTAGTGCAATCATACCGACTCCCACAAAAATCATAATCCATGTGGCCCAAGCTAGCACCGTGTTTTTATTCATTCCCATTCTGTTAGTTTCTGAAGAATTTCAAATATCGTAAAAATCGAGATAATGTAAAGTTATTATTAAGGATTATGTTTCAAAAGGAAAGCTAACACCACACTTTTTTCGGACAATGTCCAATAACTCTGACAAATCAAGGCTATTTTGATGCGACCATAGATCACTCTCAATCTTATTGTTTCTTATACATTCATGAACCTCTAAGATTTCATAATAGTAACCAATACCTTTCAGGGGCAGGCTGAACTTTTTGGTTTCGTCTTCCTTCACCATCGTATATTCGTCCGCTTCGTGCCATCTCGATTTTAAAAATAATTGTCCTTTGTTACCAGAAATCTCAGCTTCCATTCGCGAGCGGCTTGTAAAACCACTGTACAACATGGCCTGTGCCTCGGGATAATCAAAAATCATGCTGGTCTGGAGTTCCGTACCATTATTGTGAAATTTGGAAGTAGCCAGAATATTTTCGGGCATGCCCAATAATAGGTACGATAGAAAAATGGGGTAAATACCGATATCCAAAATTGTTCCCGAAGCCAAGTCTGGATTCAATAATCGGGAGTCCTCATCCCTGTCAAGCGCGTAGAATGCAAAATCCGCATAAAGATATTTTAGCGCCCCTACCTCACCAGCATCGACCAATTCTTTCACTTTTTTGATGGATGGATTAAAACGGGACCACATGGCTTCCATCAAAAACGCATTGTGCTTCTTTGAGGCATTTACCTGCTCTACCACTTCGTTCCTATTGACACCCATCGGCTTTTCACACAAAACCCCTATGCCATTCTCAAGTGCCTTAATGGATAAATCTTTGTGAAAATTATGTGGTGTGGCAATGTAAACAACATCTACAGTTCCCGATCGGAACAATTCATCGTAACTTCCAAAAGTATGTTTTACATGGTACTCTTCGGCAAATTCCTGAGCTCTTTCGATTGACCTTGATGCTACTGCAGTGACTTCTGCATCATCTACGAGCAAAAGGTCCGAAACAAATTTTCTAGCTATTTTTCCCGGGCCAACAATGCCCCATCTTATTTTGGTTTCCATATCTTCAAAAGTAATAATTATAACTCCTTATCTTTAACCAGCTAAATGAATTTATAGTAGAATGGATATAAACTTCAATAAGAACGAAGACCATAATAAATTAAAACTGTCCGACCTTAAGCGCAGATTGGCGAAAGTTAAGCTCGGAGGTGGCAAGAGCCGTATCGAGAAGCACCATGCCAAAGGTAAAATGACCGCACGGGAACGTATTGACTATCTTCTCGATGAAGAAGTCCCATCCATTGAAATTGGAGCCTTTGCAGGAGAAGATATGTATGAGGAACACGGAGGGTGTCCATCCGGCGGAGTGGTCGTTAAAGTTGGTTACGTTAAAGGCAAGCAATGTGTGGTTGTAGCAAACGATGCCACGGTAAAGGCCGGTGCTTGGTTCCCAATTACTGGAAAGAAAAATTTGCGGGCCCAAGAAATTTCAATTGAGAACAAATTGCCCATCATTTACTTGGTAGACAGTGCGGGGGTTTATTTACCCATGCAGGATGAAATATTTCCGGATAAAGAGCATTTTGGCCGCATTTTCAGGAACAATGCCGTGATGAGCAGTATGGGAATCACACAAATAGCCGCAGTTATGGGAAGCTGTGTTGCCGGTGGTGCCTATTTGCCCATTATGAGCGATGAGGCCCTGATCGTTGACAAAACCGGAAGCATCTTTTTGGCGGGGAGTTATTTGGTGAAAGCGGCAATCGGCGAAAGCATCGATAATGAAACTTTGGGCGGTGCCACTACCCACTCCGAAATTAGTGGGGTAACCGATTACAAGGCCAGGGATGATAAAGATGCTTTGGACAAGATTAAAAATATTGTGGACAAGATAGGTGATTTTGACAAAGCCGGTTTCAATAGGGTTGAATCGAAAAAGCCTACTGAAAATCCAGATGATATTTTTGGCATATTGCCAGCATCCCGAAGCGACCAATACGATATGGTAGAGATCATCAAGCGATTGGTGGACGACTCCGAATTTGAACAATATAAGGAAGGCTACGGACAGACCATTTTAACCGGATACGCACGTATTGATGGTTGGGCCGTGGGCATCGTCGCCAATCAACGGAAGGTAGTAAAGACCAAGAAGGGCGAAATGCAGTTTGGCGGTGTCATCTATTCCGACTCTGCGGACAAGGCTACCCGTTTTATAGCGAATTGCAACCAGAAGAAAATTCCTTTGGTGTTTTTGCAAGATGTCACCGGATTTATGGTGGGCAGCAAAAGTGAGCACGGTGGCATTATAAAAGATGGTGCCAAAATGGTGAACGCTGTCAGCAATTCAGTCGTGCCTAAATTTACCATTGTCATTGGAAATAGCTACGGAGCAGGAAACTACGCCATGTGCGGAAAAGCGTATGACCCTAGATTGATAGTTGCCTGGCCAAGCGCTGAGCTTGCCGTGATGAGCGGAAACTCCGCCGCGAAGGTACTTTTGCAGATTGAAAAAGCCAGTTTGGAGAAAAGCGGTAAACCAGTAGATGCAGAAAAGGAAAAACAGCTTTTTGATGAAATAAAGCAGCGTTACGATGACCAAATATCACCGTATTACGCTGCTGCTAGACTTTGGACGGATGCCATAATCAATCCGTTGGATACCCGTAAATGGATTTCCATGGGAATCGAAGCGGCGAACCACGCACCCATTGAGAAAAAGTTTAATATGGGAGTGCTGCAGGTATAACTGAAACAATTAGGTTTAAGAACGTCGCTTATATTTCTTGTCAAGAAATTCGCCTACTGCTTCACAATCATCGGTTTCATATAAAAAAACATCCACTACTAGGCCTTCCTCATTTACATCAAACAAAGACCAAAATGGGTTGCCTGTATATTCATTTATGTAAAAATCATATTCTTCTTTGGGGAGTTCACCTTCCTCTATCATTTTATTTGGATCATATAAATCCAATACATAATTAAAGCAGGCTTCCATATCCCCATTGGAAATGGGTCCTTCATAAATCTCATTATTGCTTTCTAGAAGGTCTCTAATATTAAACTCCCAATTCTCCGTTGCTTTAGCTTGCTCTCGAAGCGTTTTGGCATGCATGCAAATCTCATCCATGCTCATATCTTTGAATTTCTCCATAAATACGTTTAAAATATTTTCTAAACTAAATATTTATGGGCATGTTGTGCGTGTCGATTTATGAATGCGCCTTTTCAATTGATGAAATAATGATATGAATTGATGGATTAATTTTGCCTCAACTTCAAAGAAGACTTTTTTTTCACTCTATAATGATGGAAATATGACCATTGGTCAAAGACAATTTGCCATCGGCAAATCGACCTTCTTTATAGGTTGACCATAAACCAAACTGGGAAGCTAAATGAATATTCCTTCAAAAATCAGATGCTTTCCTAATTTACATATAATCAGTTGCCCAAGTGCGATTTTGGCCTTGGAATAAGCAGTAATTCCGTTTGTCTACCATTAATATAGCGGAAGCCATCCTCACCAAAAAAACCAGGCTCCTCCAGCATAATTCGGATATCCCTGTTCCACTCAGGAATGTTCACCGTGGCATTCAATTCAATAGCGTAGGCGGTGTTCGGGTTCAATGGGTAATTTTCGCCATCGTCCTTCATGACTCCCTCTTGGGAATCCCACATACCTATGGTTGTACCGGCAGAATGGCCATACATGCCCAAAGGATGGGTGTAAATGGATGGTTGCAAACCTGCATCCCTCGCTTCCTGCAAGGCTTTGGCCAAAATATCGTTGCCGACTCTACCCTTTACCATGTTTTTGGTCAAGAAATCTTGTACACGATTTCCATCATATAGGGCATTTACCAAAAACGAAGGAGCCTCCGTTTCTTCCGGTTTTAGAACATAGGCCAATTCTTGACAATCCGTGTTCAACCGTAAGTAGGTGATACCAAAATCACAATGTAACAGGTCACCGCGCTGAATTACTTCATCGTCGGGCCTTCCTGAAAATGAATATAAGTGTCCCACCAATTCCTCACTTGTCCGTTGTACATCAACCGTGGGATGAAACCAAGTTTCCAATCCCAAACCGGTGACTTTTTGACGCATCCACCACTCTACCTCAGTGGTTGTAGTAATTCCCGGAGTGATTACTTTTTCGGAAAAGGCCTCGGCAATAATATCGTGGGTAATGTCCGTCAACTGGTTAAAAATAGTCATTTCCCGTGGTGTTCTCGTCTCTATCCAGCGTACCGCCAATTGTTCTGCAGATACTACCTTGGAATGGTGTTTTTTGGGCAAATTAGCCATGAATTCATCATAATCGGTTTTATCCAGCCCATCCGCAATATTATGGTCCTTAGAAAAATTAAGTCCTATTTTCTCCGGGTTCCGTTCAACGATCAATTCCATCAAACGTTTCCACTGATTGGGCTCTTTATCCTTATCCCAAGCGGATATAATGCTTTTTCCGATATTATAACGGGCGACGGCCAATTTGTCAATGGTATTCTTTTCTTTGTCCCTGTAAAAAAGAATTATTGTTCTTCTCCTAGCATTGAGCCAAGTTGCAGGCAACATGGTTCGCAACACAGGGTCTTCGTTGTACTCTCGGGATATCAATACCCACATATCCAAACCTGCATCGTCCATTAGTTTAGGAAGGAGATTGTTGAACCGCTCATCAAGTATTTCGTCAACGACCCTTGCCCGTTCCACTTCGGGAAGGATTTGTTGGGAAATAACAATAAAAGGTAAAAGCAGCAGTACTAGGTTGATGGTTTTTCGCATGGTTGATTTTTAAAATTTTGAATGTACAAAACTTAGCCTATTTGTTCCAAGGTTTTTTTTCTATCCACCTTTCTTGTTGAGGTCTCCACAAAGGATTTCATAAAATACACTTGTTTGGGAACTTCATATTTTGATATCCCCTCCAAAGCCTTGATGGCTTTTAGTAGTCCTGCCTCATTCATTGGTCCACATTCCATTACAAGCACCAATTTTTCACCCAATCGGTCGTCTGGTAAGCCTGTTACAAAGAAGCGTGGTTCTATTAGGGTGGAAAGCTTTTGTTCTATTTTTTCAGGAATGAGTTTGATCCCTCCTGAATTGATTATGGAATCATGGCGCCCCAACCAAAGAAATTGATTTTTGTTGATAAGCTCAACCACATCATTAGTGATGATATTACTATCTGAAATTTTCGGCGCATCAATCACAAGGCATCCTCTGTCATCTTGTGAGACAGAAACATCTGGAAGCGTTTCAAATGGATTCACTTTCTTCCCATCCATTTTCTTTACCGCAATATGGGTAATGGTTTCCGTCATACCATAGGTTTCATAAGCACCAACGGGCAATTTGGATAGCTCGTTCCTTAAATTCGAATCCACAGGAGCACCGCCGATTATAATTTGGCCTACCCTATCCATTTGATGTATCGAATTTTGGACCTGTAACGGTACCATGGCCACAAAATCATAGATGTTATCAGTATCTTTTAGTGGGCTTGAAGAAGGTTCCACCATATCTAAATGCAGTCCGAGAACCATGGCACGGACCAACATCATTTTGCCGGCAATACCTGTGCAAGGAAGGCATAAAAGTGCTCTCTGTTCTGGCTTTAACCGAAAATATTCACCTGTGGCCAAGGCCGAATTGACCATGTGCTCTTTTTTAAGGACTATGGTCTTTGGTTTTCCTGTAGATCCCGATGTTTGAACTTGTACAGTAGATTCTTGGGAAGTCCAATCCAACAAAAACTCACCGATAGATCTTTGAAAATCTTGGCCTTCCTCCACTAATTCATCAGCGAACTTTTCAAGTCCTCCAACCGAGTAGGAGGCTTTATTTAATTGAAAGTCAGGATGAATTTTATGCCAAGTCGGATTCTCCATCATTTAGTGCCATATATTCTTCTCTGGACAAAACTCTTCCAAAAAGTTTCTCCTTCCAGTTTTTCCAACCATACTTTTTAGAGAAAATAAACAGTAAAATTGGATAAATTACAAACACCGGAATTAATACATCCCATCCTATAACCGGTTCGGAAACATCCCTGTAAATGGAATGGGTCCGGAATGCGGTCCAATCAGCGGTGACAAGGAGCGCCGTAAAGAAGTTGTTGGCCGCATGAAAACCCAAGGGCAATTCCAATCCTTCGTCCATCAATGTCAAAATGCCCAAGAAAAAACCTGTTCCTATGTAATAGATCAAGATGCCATACCCCAATTTATCAACCTCTGGATTGAGAATATGTAGCAATCCGAACAAGGACGAACTCACCACAAAGGGCAACCATTTATTTTTTGATGCGATACCGATAGACTGCATAAGATAGCCTCTTGTAAAATATTCCTCGAAGCTGGTCTGGATAGGTATAAAGATGATGGAAATCAACAATAGCACTAAAAATGGACCTGCTTCAAAGGAAAACTCATAGTTCTCCGGTGAAAAATAAATATCCAAAAAAACCAGGGCCGATGATACCACTCCCCATAAAACGAATGAAAACGTGATTCTTTTCCAATCGATTCGTTTTCTTGATGTGGTAAAGTCCTTAAATGAAAGTCTGTGTATGAATTTAACAGCTACCCATAAACTTACCATGGCCGCAAAAAAGGTAAGCAGCACCAATAAAAAGAAAAAATTGAGGCCCAAGGTATCGGCCATAGCTCCATAATCCGTGGATATTGAATTGATTGAGTCCGACTTTAAGATCATTGCTGCAATTAAGGGTATGCCTCCCAAAAATTGCCACCCAACGATGACAATCAGAAATCCAACAAAATATCTCCAACGTTCGGTAAATCCTTTGTATGCTTGTTCTATGTACATATTTCCTGTATTAAATCCATGTTCCAGGTCCTCGTTCGCCTATAAAAAAGTTTGCCTTCGAAAACTTCCAAAGGGCTATCAATATTATTGGTGAACAGACTTCCTGTTCCCAGCCCTTGTGGCATTTTAGTGTTCAAAGAATATGTGAACTGTGCTATTGCGTTCAATCCAATATTACTTTCCAATGCACTGGTTATCCACCAATCTATGTTATCATTTTCGGCCAAAGTTATCCATTCATTACTGCCGCCAATACCCCCCACTAAACTTGGTTTTAGAATAATGTATTGTGGTTGTATGGTTTGTAGTAGTTTCTTCTTTTCCGTTACATCAAAAACACCGATTAATTCCTCGTCCAAGGCAATAGGAAGTGGAGTGCTTTCACAAAGATTTGCCATTTCTTCCCATTGGCCCGCTTTAATGGGCTGTTCAATGGAATGTATCTTGAACTGTGCCAGCCTTTCCAACTTTTCCTGTGCTTCTTTGGGTTTAAAAGCGCCATTGGCATCCACTCTTAATTCGATGTCCTCAGGGGAAAATCTTTCTCGGATGGATTTTAGTATGGATATTTCCTTTTCAAAATCTATGGCCCCTATTTTCATTTTGATGCACCCGAAACCATCCTTTAGTTTTTGTTCCAATTGTTTGAGCATATAATCCGTATCCCCCATCCAAATGAGGCCATTGATTGGAATCGGTGATTCCTTTTGGGTGAAATCTGAAGCGAATAATTCAAATGGATCGGTGGATTGTAAGGACAACAATGCTTGTTCAAGTCCAAACTGGATGGAGGGAAACTCTTTAAGTTGATTCAACAACTCTTCCTTATCCAAATGGATGTTGGCACAGGTCCACTGCAATTTTTCTTGGAAATCAGGTCGGTCATCCACGCTTAATCCACTTAAAATACCACATTCCCCTATACCAAATCCTTTTTCACTTTTTATGATGATGAACCAAGTTTCCTTTTGCGTCATAACCCCGCGCGAAGTACCGCTGGGAACTTTAAAATTGAGGGTATACTTTTTATAGGTTGCTTTCATGGAGTGTGGATTCAAATTTAAGTTTTTTTTGAATCCTACAAGACCGGATAGGGCCAAATCAACTAAAGTTGAACCAAAAACGAACGCCCTCGACCTGTCTGTCCACATTCAATTTGGACTGAAGCTGATTGACCAACCTATTGATCAAACGAATACCCATAGAGGAGTTTGACCGTTCATCGGTATCATCTGGAAGTCCCACACCATTGTCGGTATATTCAAAATAGCCCTGGTCCCCATTTTTTCGTAGATGAATGTAGATTTTTCCGTTTTCGTCGTTTTCGGGAAAAGCATATTTAAATGAGTTGGAAACGAGTTCATTCAAGATCAACCCGAACGGAATTGCACGGTCAATGTCCAGTTCGGTACCTTCCGCATCAATGGTAATACTGATATTGTGTCCGCCTTTTTTGTAAACAGATTGCACGCTATTGATCAAACTTTCAATATATCCCTGCATCTCAATCACGGAGAGGTCATCGTTCTGATACAATTTTTGATGAATCAATGCCATGGCCTTCACCCTACTCTTTCCTTCTTCCAGAGCTACTATTGCTGCTTTGCTTCGCGTGTTCTTCGTCTGCAAGCTTAATAGGCTGCTCACCATCTGAAGATTGTTCTTGACCCTATGATGGATTTCTTTCAACAATGAATCTTTTTCAACAAGCGAGTTTTCGATAATATGCTTTTGTTCGGCAATCAATCGCTGGTTTTTGATACTTTTTAGATAGGCATAAACCAGTCCAGCAAAACCCAATAAGGTAAATATCAATGAAATAAACACTAAGTTGATCCGCTCATCCTTGGCTTTCATTTCGCTACGGGCCAGCTCATTGATACGTTTTTGCTCGTCGATAAGCCTTTGGGAATTCTCTAAATCCTCGTTGGCAACAATGGTCACCAACTGTTGTTTGATCAATGCCGACTGTTTTTTTGCCAACGAATCTTTTATTCTTTCGTTACGCTTGTAATAGATGGAAGCATTCTTATAATTTTCCACTTTGTCATAAAAAGCAGCTAAAAGACTGTTCTTTTTAATGATCTGAAGAACGGTAATATTGTCAAATTCGGTATCCAAATGCTTTTTTGCTTCGGTAAATCGTTCCAATTGCAGATTGGCCTCGGCCAAGTACATGGTATTCTCCACCACCTCGCTCTGATCGTTATTGTTCGGTGATTTCTTTAAAGTTTCAATGCTCGTTTCCAAAAGAGGTATGGCTTCCTCATATTCTCCCAGCATTACATGGCATTTAGCAATATTCCCCTCTATTTCCGCTTTTAGAAGTTCACTTTCGAATATGTCCGATTCACTCTTTTGAGTGGAAATATCGTTCATGTAAACCCCAAGGTAGGAATTTGCTTTTTTTAGCTCGCTCAAAGCCGTAGGTGCAGAATCATCAAGACGTAAATAGTTTCCAACCTTGCTGTGGTATTGGGCCAGCTTAAAGCTTTCGTTATCGGCAATGGTGGGCTTTACCTCCATTATGTACTGATTCCTGGCCTTTCTATATAAACCAAGATTGCTGTAGATATCGTAAAAGGAAACGTTGTTTGTGATGCCCAACTCCCGTTTTTGCTTCCTTATTTCAATTTGTTTGTCGAACAATTGAAGATTTGCATAGTTATCGTCGAGTACCTCCAAAACAATTTTCTGTGACTCAGGATCCAAGGAACCCTTGATATCATAAAGTTCCTTGGCCAAAGCAGTGCTCTTGTCATATTCGCCCAGATCATTGTATATCTGTGCCTGCATCACCTTATATAGCTGTACCGCAGTGGAATCTGAGGTTTTTTCGGCGTTGGCCATGTAAATTTTAATGGTATCCAACCAATCGTATGCCGAGTTCACATTGTAACGGTCCAAGGAATTGAAGAATACCTCAAAACGAGCCGATGGTAGATCGGTGTCCTCGAACTCCTTTAGTACACTTTGCTCATTATCATCAATATTCTGAGCGGTAGAGGTAAAAAGAAAAACAAAGTATACTGCGGTAAATAAAAATCTTACGTAACGTCCCATTAATTAAATTGATACAGTGACCCGGAATCTTCCAACAGCCCTAGTATTATTATCGTGCCCTTTTTTCCTTTATTGTACCCGATATCCTAAATCAATGCCAAAATTGAACATTATGTGAAATTAAAAGGTATGGGGTATATAAAGAACGTTAGTTTGACCACAAAATTAAATGCCAAGCTATAGACTTGACCGTTATTGTTGTGAAAGTGTTGTTTTGTGTTGTGAAACTACCCAAGCAGTATGTGAAGTTGTATTTTATCGATGTTTTCTGCTTTTTATGGAATCTTACAGTAAGATAGGATACTTGTAAAATTGAAAAAGGCCCTGCTTTTTACAACAAGACCCTTTTACGAGAACACTATATGAAAATGAAAAAATTACTTTCTGAATTATTAACACTGCTAAAATATGACCGATTCACCCATCAAGAAAAATATTGTTGCGAACTCCTTAAAAGTTGTGGTCTTTCTCTTTTAAAAGTGTTGTAGCAAAAAAAAAGCGTCCTAACGGAACGCTTATATATATCTTTTGTTAAATCACTTGAACATTAACTGTTCATCGAAGAAAGGATGAACTCCTTAAAGTCTTTTGAAATAGGTATCAAGTTATTATTGATCATAATATCCTTTGAGTTGATGGCATCAATATGATCTACATTAACGATATATGACTTATGCGCCCTATAAAATTTATTCTTTGGTAATTTCTCCAAATAATCCTTTAAGGGGGAACGTACCAAAAACTTTTTGTCGGCCGTGTTTACTTCCAAATAAACGTTATCGGCCTTAATAAACTGAATATCACTAAACTGGATTCTATAATAGAGATGTTGCTTCTTGACAAAAATAGAATCTTTCAATATGGAATTGGATGTTATCTCATCTGCTGCATCGTCATCCGCTACCTTCTGGTTCCCTTTTTTCTCGTAGTTAAAATTGGAAAGGGCAATTTCAATAGAGGTATAAAGATCTTGTTGTTCAAAAGGTTTTACCAAATAGCCATCTGGTTTTACTGTCTTGGCGTTCTCTACCGTGGCGCGGTCTGAGTTGGAGGTAACAAATATGAAAGGAATGTTATAGGTATCGCGAATATGCTTTCCAAGGTCGATACCTGTTTTGTCCGAGGCCAAAATAATATCGATAAGCACAAGGTCCACGTGATTATTCTTCAATACGTCCACGGCCTGCTCATAAACAATGACATTGTCCACAATCTCATAGCCGATTTCCTCCAACATGGATTGCATGTCATCTGCGATGATGACATTATCCTCTACGATCAAAATTTTTATCGGATGTTCCAAGTTCCTCTAAGTTTATTTGGTTGTATTCAAATTTACAAAAAAATATTAACAGATATTAAGAATAAAATAGCTAAAAGAAAGGTACTCAGGGCTACTTTTTTTAATTCCGTGTCCAAATCTCCAGGGTTTTGTGTCAGCCCTACTTTGCGTAAATGTATCAAAAGGGGAACAAATGCCAACATAAAAAAAGACGTTTTCCAATTTAAGTCTTCTATCCAAATAAATAATGCGAAACAGAACAAAGCCATCAATATCAAGAAAAAGTGATAACGCTTCCCATTATCGAACCCCATTTTTACGACCATTGTGATCTTACCATGTTTTTTGTCAGATACCGCATCACGAAGATTGTTCAGGTTCAATACCGCTACGCATAAAAAACCAATGGCAACAGCTGGCAAAACATCGTTCCAACCCAAGGATTTTGTATAGAGAAACTTGCTGCCCAACACTCCGAGCAAGCCAAAAAATAGGAACACAAACAAATCCCCCATCCCTCGATAACCATAAGCATTGGAACCAACAGTATATTTTATAGCGGCCCAGACGCTTAAAAGACCAAGTACAAAAAAAATAAGTATGTAAAAGAAATTCTCCAAGCCAAAAGCCATATAAATCAGTGCTATGGCGATTAGCATACTTATAACAATGGAGATAATTATCCCTTTTTTGAGAGATCCTCTGGTTATGGAACCACTTTGGATGGCCCTAGCAGGCCCTATCCTATCTTCGTTATCGGTTCCCTTTACCCCATCTCCATAATCATTGGCGAAATTTGAGGTGACCTGAAAACCAACAGTGGTCAAGAGGGCCAAAATAAATATAGTACCATCGAACTGGCCTTCCATTACGGCCAATCCAGTTCCTACAATGATTCCCGAAAAAGAAAGAGGGAGTGTGCGCAGTCTAGCAGCTTGTACCCAAGCCTTAGTGTTTCCCAAGATTAATACGGATCTTCTATTTTAACTCTTTGGCCATCCTTATAAGATGCCACAAATGCATCTTGGAAACCCATTTGCACCAATTGTTTTCTAAATTTCTGAGCTTCTTCCAAAGTCTCAAAATTACCCAGTGAATAGGCATAAAAAGGGTTGGTCTTCACAAAAAGTGTATTTGTCAACGCCTCGGAGGCCAAGGTCACATTGTTTTCGACAAAGGATTTTACCTGAACAGAATAGATTTTTTCTTTGTTCAAAAACTCCTTTGCCAAGTAAAATTCCTTTACCAAGCTCAATTCTTCGTTCTGGGATTTCAGATTGTTTATTCTTGCCTTTATCACGTCCAAACTATCCAATGATACCAAAACATTGCTTTGGTTTTCAAAGGACTGTTTACTGCTCAGTCCGGCCGTAAACGATGTGATGGCCAATGTTCCGATTACAAAGAGACCTACAAAACCCAACAAGATGTTTCGTTGTAGTTTAATCTTTTTTAGATCTTTATTTTTGAATTTTATTTGATCGAGCAGTCTCTCGTTGATAATCTGGGCCTTGTCTATATCCTTATGAAGGTCCAATAAATCGCTTTCTTCAATAAAAGGCATATTGTATAGGGAGTTATAATTATGCGCTACGCTAAAAGCGTAGCTACCAATAAGTTAATCTGAATTGTTACAAAAATAAAATATTTGTTCAAAGAAAAAAACTTTATGGCTCTAAAGCTTGCAATAATCTGCTCTTCAAGACTTTTATTACAATAAATAGATGCCATCTTCTTGAATGTTTATTTTTCGCTGTCGATATAAAATGCCCGCTCCTTTTTTGAAAGCTTTTTTGCTCATGTGAAGGGTACTCATAATTTCATCAGGTGATGATTTATCGTGCAATGGTAAAAACCCATCGTTTTGCACAAGCTTGTCCAAAATCGTTTTGGCCGTGGGCTCCAGCATTTTCGAACCAATGGGCTGCAGGGAAATATCCAATTTTTTATCGTCCCTTACGTTCTTGATAAATCCTTTAAGGTAATCACCAACATTGACCGGCTTAAAAATATCACTATCAAATATGAGTCCTTTGTGACGATTATCCACGATTACTTCCCAGCCCAAAGGAGTCTTTCGGTGCACCAAAAGATCGACTTCATCATTCTGTTCGTACGCTACATTTTCATTGGATAAAAACTTATCTACCCTACTCGAACCGGTCAACCGCATACTCTCCTCGTCCATATAACAATGAACTATGTATGTATTGCCTTCCTCCATGCGTTGGGACTGTTCCCTAAAGGGAACAAGTAAATGTTTCTCCAACCCCCAGTCCATAAAGGCTCCGTATGCCCCCACTTCTACCACTCTTAAATAGGCAAATCCGTTTCGAATGACCTTGGGCTTCAAAGTGGTCGAAATCGGACGTTCCGCATTGTCCAGATAACAGAACACCTCCATTTCTTGGTCAATTTCAAAATCCTCGGGCACATATTTGTTGGGCAAAAGTATTTCCGTGCCTTCATCATCTCCCAAAAAAAGTCCTATGCTGGTGCTCCTGAGCACCTTAAGGGTGTTGTAGTTTCCCAATTCTATCATAAGGCAAAGGTAGCTGTAAATTATGGGTATAAAAAAAGCTGCCCTAATTTGGACAGCTTCTTTACATGGTTCGTAATCTTAATTATAAACCGATTCCTTTCCAAAGTGTTTTGTCAACATATAATAGATGACAGCACGATGTTTATTTTTTTCCGACTTTCCATACGCATCAATAACGCTGTTAACAGATTCCATTAAAGCCGGTGTCTCCGCCAATCCCAATTTCTTGATCAAGAAATTGTTCTTTACCGTTTCCAGTTCCTTTTCGTCAGACCCAGAAACTTTGGAAGCATCCAAATTATAAATGGCTGGCCCCAAACCTATGGCAACTTTTGTCAACAACTCCATATCTGGAGTTTGTCCAAATTTACTTTTGATGTCCTCGGCGTACTTTTCAATTAATTCGTCTCTTTTACTCATAGTGTGTTAGTGTTGTAAATGGATTTTATAGCTAGGCTTCTAAGATATAAAATCGAAGTACCCAAGCAAAATTTTATTGTTCAAAACCCGTGGTGTGGCGACTTCTAGGATTTTTGGCCTTTCCGATCCTGAATAAAATTCCTCCAATCCAACTTCTAATTCATTCTTGTTCTTTGCAGTGATGTGGTCAAAACCATACATTTCTGCTAGATGCTTTGCAGATAGTTGGTGGCTGGTCTCAAAAAAGGTCTCAAACTCTTCGGTATCCTCCTTGCCCGGTAAGATCCTAAAAATGCCACCTCCTGAATTGTTGATGAGTACGATTCTGAAATCAGGTCTCAAATACTTGTTCCACAGTGCATTACTATCATAAAAAAAACTAAGGTCGCCTGTGAGTAAAACGGTTGGCATGTTGCTGTAAATGGAACTGCCTATAGCTGTGGATGTTGTGCCATCGATTCCACTTGTCCCACGATTGCAGAACACTTGCAAGGAAGGGTCCATGGCAAAAAGTTGTGCATACCTTACCGTGGAGCTATTGGCCAAATGTACCTGATACCCTTTGGGTATGTTTTTGATGATGCGGTCAAAAGCCATAAAATCAGAAAATGGGATTTCCTTCAAATAGTCCTTGCGCTTTCTCTCATAGTTATCTTTTCTATGTTCCCAAAACGTTTTAAAATCGCTCTCATCAGAACCATTTGCCCCCATTCTTTTAAAAAACTGATTGGGATTGGTTTTGATGTGCTTTGTCAAACAATAAAAAGTGTCATTGGCTTTCTTGGTATCGATATGCCAATGCTGCTTGGACTTGTACTCCCTCAAAAAAGCCTTTATTTTTTTGGACACGATCAAACCTCCAAAGGTTACCAAGAGTTCAGGTTGCAACTTTTGGAAAAGCTCTTGCCTGTTTTGAGATTTTTCAATTGGCGCGATAATGCTGTCTATACTCTCAAAAAAATCTGGATGATGCAGGTTAGATGTAGTCTCGGTGAACAAGACCGTATTCGGGTCGTTGGCTAATATCTCCAAAACATCCTTATCAATGGCATTGGGACGATTAACACCGACCAAAACCATTTTTCTAGAACTGTTGTTCCAAATTTTGGCCAATTCATCCCAATTTTCTTCCGTCGGGTTACCTAAGCCTGTCTCAATCTCAACGTTTTGTATCTGGACAGAAGGCTCCTCTTCCCTTCCATACAAAGGCTCCTCGAATGGAATGTTGATGTGAACGGGGTACTTTTCATCAAAGGCAACTGCCAGTGCTTTGGCAATCTCTTTCTCGTTATGCACCTGTACTTCTTCTTGACTATTTCCCAACAAGGATTCTCCATATTTTGAAATGGTATTGGTTGCATGGGAAACGTCCTGCTTCAAATTAGCAGAATAGCCAATATGTTTTTCCAGCACATTTTCCTGTCGTATGGTCTGTCCATCGCCAATATCTATTCGATAGCTGGGTCTATCCGCAGATACCACGATCAATGGGATATCGCTATAATATGCCTCCGCTACGGCTGGGTAAAAATTCAACATGGCACTACCGGAAGAGCAAAGTACGGCAACGGGTTCTTGTAAGTGCTGCGCCATTCCCATCGCAAAAAAAGCGGCACAGCGTTCATCAACAATGCTGAAACAGTTAAAAAATGAATTTTTGGTAAAACTAATGGTCAATGGGGCATTTCGGGACCCCGGAGAGATAACTATATTTTTAACACCCTTTGATTTAAAATACAAAACCAAGGTCTGCGCAGCGGGTATATCTGAGTACATCATGGACTACAAAAATACATTATCTGGATGGTAAAAAGCCTAAATAACCAGCATCAATTTACAGGACACCCAGCATAGTCTTGCTCTTGTTCTGGGTTTCTATCCATTCGCTTTCAGGATCAGATGCTTCCGTGATTCCGCCTCCTACAAAAATAGAAGCGACATCTGTTTCCAATTGCATACACCTAAGGTTAACAAATAGGGACAGCTCTCCTTGAGCCCGCAAATTTAACTCGCCCAAAAAGCCCGTGTAAAAGGTTCTTTGGTAATTTTCGTTGGCCTGTATGAATTGTTGTGCCTCCTTGGTTGGAATTCCGCATACGGCAGGGGTTGGATGCAAGGCTCTGATTACTTCCTTAACCTTTAGGTTAGGTAGCATGGTGCCGCGTACCTCCGAACGCAAATGCCATAAGTTACCGGCTCGTACGGACTCTGCTTCATCTATTTCCAAGCGTTCCATGGTATGGGCCAATTTATCGCCAATATACTCGGATACCATTTGTTGTTCCTCGATTTCTTTGTCTCCCCAATCGGGCTTTTTGTTCTCCACATAGGGTAAGGTGGCTGCCAGGGACATGGTCTGTAATTTCTTATCTTTTATCTTCACCAACGTTTCTGGAGTTGCCCCGCACCACGTCCCAACTTTGGGGTGGTAAAAAAGATATCCAAAGGCATTCTGATATCTGTTCAGAAGGGTCTTGAATATGTTGATGGGCGATTTGGTCAAAGGAACCTCAATTTTTCTGGAAAGTACCACTTTTTGAAGTCTCCCCTTTTGAATTTCCCTTATGCCATTTTTCACCAGTTTGATATGACCTTCCTTTCCCGAATCATCGAGGGAAATATCCGAAGTATTTTCTGCTTCTTCGCGCGTGTAACTGCTTTTCCAGAATGTATCGGGCGTCACCAAAACTGTTTGTTCCCCCTCCTTAAAAGGGGCAAAAACAAAACCTTTTTCCGTAAAATCCAAGGGTTGATAGTGTTCCGCGTCGGTTTGAAAAACACCAAAAATATCGTTCTCTCGGGGCTTACGATAGATTACAAAGGGCAGATGATCTTTAAAACTGGCCTCTACCCTATTCCAAATTTCTTGAAGCTCCTTACTTTCTGGGTAACGCAATGGTGGTCAATTTACAGTTGGAAATCAAACGGTCCTCCTCGTCGGTAATCCGTATCTCCCACAATTGGGTGGTTCGGCCTTTGTGAAGAATGGAGGCCTTAGCATATACAAAGCCTTCCTTAATGGAACGTACATGGTTTGCCGCAATTTCGATACCGCGAACAAAAAACTTTTGACCATCCAAAAAAATATAGGATGCGGCGCTTCCCACGCTTTCGGCCAAAGCCACCGATGCTCCTCCATGTAGAACGCCATCGGGTTGGTGGACTTTGGGCGTGACGGGCATTTTGGCCAAGAGAAAGTTTTCGCCAACATCAATATAGGTAATATCCAATGTTTCCATTAATGTGCCCTTGCAAATTTCGTTGCAAACGGACAGAATCTTCTCTTTATGCTCGTTCATCCTTCTACTTTTTTGTAAAATTACATAAAGCTTTGCCAATATCTAAATCAGCAATTTTAAACATGTCCAATACCGAAAAGACTGTTACCTACACTACTGAAAATACATACTTGACCCAGAACGATTTAACCTCCAAAACCAAGAATATATGGTTGGTTTTTCATGGAATAGGCTATTTGAGTCGCTATTTTGTGAAGTATTTTAAAGGGTTAAATACTGATGAAAATTACATTATAGTTCCCCAAGCACCTTCCAAGTATTATCTGAAAAATGAGTACAAATATGTTGGTGCCAGTTGGTTGACCAAAGAAAATACGGAAGCTGAAGTAAATAACGTCCTTAATTATATTGATGCAGTGCTTGAAGCCGAGAGCATACCAAAAGACGTAAATCTTATTCTCTTTGGATTTTCGCAAGGAGTTTCCGTAGCTACGCGATGGCTGGCCAGCAAAAAGGCGAGTTGTAAACTAGTTGCATTATATGCCGGGGGCATTCCCAATGAATTAAAACCCGAGGATTTTGATTTTATGGACTTCGACTCCACAAAGATTAAAATAGTTTATGGCGATCAAGATGAGTTTTTGACACCGGATAGATTAAAAGGCGAAAAAGTGAAAATTGACAGACTGTTTCAAAACAAAGCAGAAACCTTGGTTTTTGAAGGTGGCCACGAAGTGAAGCCTGAAATTATTGAAGGACTGCTGAAATAGGTTTAATTATTTGTCTCTTCCTTTGCTGTTTCTTCTTGATAATATTCGATGTTCCTTGTAATATAGGTATTATTGGGTGTTACAATTTGTTTTACCCAATTGCTGGGCGTGTGATTATCGAACTGAAAAATATATTTATCGGTAGATTCTGTGTTCACCGTTTTCTTTACCATTCTGCTCAACTTACCATCGGTGTAATAGTAAAATCTCTTTTTCTGCGATACAAATTCCTTCCCTGCCATGTCATATAAAAAGTCTTCGCTGGTCACCACTTTTCCGTCTGCATTGAAAACTTCTTCCAAGGCAGTATTGGGCTCGCCGTCAATATATTCTTTGGTCAACACAACCTTTTGGTTGCCATTTGGTCCCTTTTTGGTAGAGGTTCTCACGGTTTTTTGTAAAATTCCATTGGTGAAGGTGCTCACTGTTTGCTCGTTCTTTACCTGGGAATATTCAAAAGTGGTCTCATCGACCCCTTCATCGTTAGAGGAAATCATTTTTATCAATTTCCCTTCGTCATCATAATGGTATTGTTGCTGCTCCAAGAACTGTTTGTCGTATGAGATGATTTTTTCGATAACCTTTCTGTTGGGAACTGTATCGATCTCATAGAAATTGGCCATGGAAGTAGACTCGTCCAAAACCTTGCCCTTATAACTTTCCATCCGCTTCTCCACCAACTCACCATAATCATATTTATAATAAGTAATATCCTGGTCGGTGTCGTTGTACTGGGTTATGGTCCTTGTCAATGTGCCATCTCGGTTAAACTCGAACAGTTCCTTACCGTAGTCCGTGGTGACCAAACATGACTTTACAGGGCCTTTAAGGTCGAAATCCTCTACTTTGAAAATCTGGATTTCTTGGGACCAAAGTCCAAGAACCTGTATCAATGAAAAAAGGGAAAAGATGGTGTAGTGTTTTTTCATGCTGTAAAATTACTTGTAAAAAATTCAACTGAAAAATCTGAACCGCATATATCCTGCCAGAATCGACAAGAAATCACTTAAAATTTACGTAGGGGATCAAATGGGGAAATATCCATAGAAGTTTTGGCCCCAGATATAATCTCGGTAACCAATTTTCCCGTGGCAGGTCCAAGGCTCCATCCCATCATGGCATGACCTGTGGCAATGGTTAGGTTATCTATATTCTTTGGCTTCCCAATGTAGGGAAGACCATCGGGTGATACGGGACGAAGCCCACATTTTGCATTCTGTTTTGCCTCTTCCGGAATTTGAAGTCCCCTATAATAATGTTCAACGCCCTTGGCAATGGCCTCTACCCTCTCTTTTCGGATAGTATGATTGATACCGGAAAACTCCATGGTCCCCGCAAAACGGGTAAAGCCCTCCATTGGTGTAACGGCAATCTTTTTCTCCATTAAAATGGCCGGCATGGTAATGTTTGTGGGTTCTCCCACATTGATTCGATATCCCTTCCCGGCCTGCAATGGCAGTTTTAGGTTTAATTTTTTGGAAAGTTCTGATGTCCAAGACCCCGCGGCAAAGACCACTTCGTCAGCTTTATAGGATGTGTTTGCTGTCTTTACCTCGGAAACTTTTCCTTCTGATACAGATATATCGGTAACCTCTTCATTTTTATGGATGTTTACACCTGCTCTTTCCAAATAGGCCACCATTCTTTTCATGATCAGCGGTGGTGTGGTATGCCTGTCACATTCCCAAAGTATGGCACCCTCTGCATTAAAATCAACCCCTGGCTCTATCTCTTTAAGCTCCTCTTTTGAAAGATGCTTTCCAACCAAACCCATTTCAGCTCCTTTTTTCACAACTTCCATTTCATGGTCGAACGCCTCATTGGTCTGGTAGACCATCATCAAACCTTGATCTCCAATGTTAAAATCCCCTAGATCGCCGGAAGCCCGAATGCCCTCATATAACTCCCTGCTCAAAAGGTTGATATCCCTAATAACGGGCATTGCCTTTTCTACCTTGGCCTTGGTTGACGATTTTTTGAAATATAATGTCCATCTCAAAAAATCCAAGTCCAATCGCGGCTTCATATAAAATGGACTGGAAGAATTGAACATATATTTCAACCCTTGTGTAATCATTCCCGGAGATGCCAAGGAAACGATATGGCTCGGGGTAAGGTACCCTGCATTTACGAAGGAAGCGCCGGAAGTAATATCCGATTTGTCCAGAACGGTAACCGTATGCCCTGCCTTATGTAAATAGTATGCCGTGGATAGCCCCACGATTCCACCACCGACCACTACAACACTTTTGTTCTTGCCCATTGCCACAACTTTAAGGTATTCATCAAAAGAGCAGCCAAGATACATAAAGGCCTTGAAAATGTTAATCGGAACAAAGGGATTTCTTTATCAAACTTTTGACTATTTTTGGAAGATTTTGAAAAATACAGACGAATGAAAAAATTATCCTTACTGGTCTTGGGCTTGGCCTTTGCCTGCAATTCTTCACAAAAAACAGTTTCAGAGGCTCCGAAACCAGTTGTTGATCCTGTTCCCTATGCGGAAACAATAACTCAGGATGACCTAAAGCAACACTTGTACACTTATGCTTCGGACGAGTTCGAAGGCAGGGAAACCGGTACTCCCGGCCAAAAGAAAGCGGTGGAATACATTAGGGCACACTACCAGTCCTTAAATGTACCGGCTGCACAATCCAACGGCGACTATTTTCAAAAAGTTCCTTTGGAGGTGTCCAAAGTTCCCGAAGGCAGTTTAAGCATCAACGGTACGTCCTTTGAGGTTGGTGAAGATGTATTGACCTTCGCACAAGCCAAGGGAAACTATAATACGGTAGTCTATGCCGGATATGGAATAGAAGATGGTGACTATTCAGACTATAGTGGAATTGATGTGAAAGGAAAGTTTGTTTTGATCAAAGCTGGCGAACCTGTAGATGATAGCGGAAACTATTTGATTACAGGAAATATGGAAAAATCAGTTTGGAGCAACGCATCCGAAGCGATTGGAAAAAAACGTGACATCGCAAAAGAAAAAGGGGCCATCGGTGTACTTTATTACGATATGTTGAGCTTTCCTCGATTCCAAGGCTATTTTCAGTTTATGAAGAACAATGACAGCGGCAGAATGCAATTGGCCGCAGATAGTAGCGATGAAATCCTTATTTATTTAAATGATGAAGCTGCTAAAGCCTTGAAAAGTGATATTGAAGAGGACAATGTTCCCAAATCCATTTCTGCCGATATAAAAATGGATATCACCAGCGGAAATGAGCAAGTCGGTTCAGAAAATGTGGTGGCATTCATCGAAGGAACAGAAAAACCTGATGAATACGTGATTATCTCTTCACACTTGGACCACATTGGTATTACAGGGAACGGAGATATTAATAACGGGGCCGATGATGACGGTTCTGGAACCGTGGCATTGCTTGAGATTGCCCAAGCCTTTAAAAAAGCTGCCGGTGAGGGCAATGGGCCAAAACGATCTCTAGTATTCTTACATGTTACAGGCGAGGAAAAAGGACTATTGGGCTCTAGATATTATACCGACGTTGAACCCGTTTTTCCATTGGAAAATACGGTTGCGGACCTAAATATTGATATGATAGGTAGAATAGACCCAAATTATGGTGGAGCCAGAAACTACTTGTATTTGATAGGTTCGGATAAATTGAGCACAGAATTGCACAAGCTGTCCGAAGAGGTCAATAAAAAATACAGTAATATTGAATTTGATTACACCTATAATGATGAGAACGACCCCAATCGTTTTTATTACCGAAGCGATCACTACAATTTTGCTAAGAACAATATTCCCATCATTTTCTATTTTAACGGTACACACGCGGATTATCACCGACCCAGCGATACTCCCGATAAAATAAACTATGACCTATTGGAAAACCGTACCCGTCTTATTTTCCATACCGCTTGGGAAATCGCCAACAGGCCCAGCAGATTATTGGTGGACAAAGCTGCTGATTAAAAGCTTGATTGACAAAATAGTAAAGCCCTCTTGATGAGGGCTTTTTTTATAATCTAAGGATTTAAAACAAAAAATCCCAAACCATTTTGGCTTGGGATTTTACAAACTCAAGGGTGGAAGACCGGGTTCGAACCGGCGACCTCTGGAACCACAATCCAGCGCTCTAACCAACTGAGCTACAACCACCATTTAAAGCGGATGCAAAAATACTTTTTTGTAATGATTCAACCAAAATATTTTTAAATTTCCAGTGATTTATTATTTCAATCCATATCCATTGCCATTCCAACCTTCTGAAAATGTGATGGTCAATTATAAATCCCCTGAGGTATAATTTTCCGACAAAAAGCACGTTTTTAAGACCAAACACACATTTTTGAACATTTCACAACAATTAGTTTCCAAAATCGTGTTGTCAAATTATTTTTGCCACATATATTTTTAACTGGGTGCTGTCAGAAAAAAACCTCATAATCAACCATAAAAAAACACTATATTCCATAGTGGTTTGCACCCTTTTGCTCTGTACCTCGTCCTCAGTTCAAGCACAATCTTCCAACGAAAGAGACAGCTTGGCCTACAAACTACAGAGCCTCAAATCCACCAATAGGTTCAACCCTAAGGATACGACCCATATCAAGCTTGTGGCCGACCTTGCTTTCTCTTATCAATATTTGGACAGCGATAGTTTATATTCCATCGCTAACAAAGCACTGGAATACAGTAGGGAAATCAACTACCCTCATGGCATTATAAGGGGGCTCGATGCACTGGGGTCCTATCATTACAATAAGGGGAACAGAGAAAAGGCCATTCCAATGTTCAAAGAGGCACTTGAACTTGCCAAGTACATAGGTGACGTAGACTCCGAATTGTCCATCATTAATACCATGGCCCAAAACTACAGCTTTGAAGGGAACTATGCGGAAGCTTTGAACCTTAACCTCAAGGGAATAGATTTGGCCAGGGAAATCAACGACCAATCAACACTATCTGTACTCAACGAAAATATCGCCGGCTTATACGCTGACCAAAAGGATTTTAAAAATGCACTGATGTTTTATGACACCGTGCAAAAATTCAATAGAAATCTGGGCAATGAGGTCGTGGATGCGGAAACACAGAGTAACATGGCTTCTCTTTATAAAGATGCCAAGGACTATAAAAATGCAATGTTCAATATCAACAGAAGCATCGTTACGTTTGAAAAGCATAAAGTTTACGACTGGCTTGCTTATGCCTATCAAGTGAAAGGAGATATTTATCTAGATCAAAAAAAATACAAATGGGCCCTCTATTGGTATGATCAAAGTGATATGCTCTTTAAACACCAAATTGAGGACGACCGTATTCAAATTCAGTTGATGAATGGTATGGCAAAAGTATATTTTGGATTGGAAAACGATAGTCTATCCTTGGTATATGCGAAAAAAGGATTGGCCATGTCCAACAAGATCAAGTCCTTGCAAGGTCAAATAGATTGCTCTGAAACCTTGTACAAAGTCCACAAGAAAAAGGGTGACAATACAGAAGCTCTAGCTTATCTTGAATCTTTCAAGACCTTGTCCGATTCATTGTTTATGGACAAAAACAAGCAGAGTTTATCACTTTTGGAAACCAAGTTAGGATACGAACAAGAGAAAAAGGAATTAATCGAGGCCAACGAAGAAGCTCTTGCCAAGCAACGGAATTACATCTATTTTTCCGTTATCATACTTTTGATTTTGAGCATCATCACTTTTGTGATCAGAAGGAGTGAGAATATCCAGAAAAAACTGAACAAAGAGCTTAAGGACAAATCAAAGGCCGTGACACAGCGTGAAGCCCAGTTGCATGAAATCAATAAAACCAACACCAAGCTTTTCTCTATAATTGGTCATGACCTGCGTGGCCCCATCGGTGGTCTACAGAGTATTTTGAAAATGTTTACGGAAGGAGATATCTCCACAAAGGAACTGATCTCCTTCATTCCTAAATTAAAAACGGATGTGGACAATATTTCCTTCACATTGAACAACCTTCTTTCATGGGGGCTTAACCAGCTTAATGGTGTGGTAACCAAACCAAAAAGATTCTCTCTGTCCTATTTGGTAAACAATAATATTAAATTGCTTTCGGAGATTTCCCAGAGCAAATCCATAAAAATAATCAATCAACTTCCTGAAAATCCACGAATTTGGGCCGATAACAACCAAATTGATATCGTAATAAGAAATATTTTAAGCAACGCAATAAAATTCACCCCAGAGAATGGGCTTATTACTATTGAAGCAGAGGAGAAGGGCGATATGTGGCAAATTTCCATTAGGGATACCGGAGTTGGAATGACCGCTGAAGTGCAAAGGACCATTTTCCGGGATTCTTCCAACATTACCACGTATGGTACCAATAATGAAAAAGGGACAGGACTTGGTCTTTCCCTATGTAAGGAAATGGTACACAAAAACAATGGTGAAATTTGGGTGGAAAGTATACCCCGTAAAGGCACAACCTTCTATTTTACCCTCCCAAAGGCTCAAAATAGATATCAAAAAGCCTCTTAGATCAAATCCTCAAGGCTATCCACCCCAATGAATCGTTCCACTGTGAAGCCTTCCGCATATTCCACACCTATAATTCTTCCTAGGTCTCTAGCACGGTAATTTATACTATCGGTAAAGTTTTTGCTACTAATCGGTGTTTCCGGTTCTTCGCTGTCTGGATCATAAAATTGGGACCCGTAGGCCATTATGGCCTTGGTCTTTGTATCAATAAATCCAGAAACATCAACTACAAAGTCTGGCTCCAAGTTCTTCCATTGGATAAAATGATAGACCAACTTCGGTCTCCAAGCCTCTTGCCATTGGTCGTCTCCGTCCATTTTGGTCTCAATTTTCATCAAACCGCTCAAAAAGCAGGCATCACTCACCAATTTACTGCCCTTAGCGTGATCAATATGACGATCCTCGACAGCATTGCACAATACTATTTCCGGCCTATATTTTCTAATAATCTTAATCAATTCCAGTTGATGCTGCTTATCATTTACAAAAAATCCATCGGTAAATTCCATGTTTTCCCGTACGGCCACACCTAAAATTTCTGCAGCCTTGGCAGCTTCCCTGTCCCTGATTTCCGCAGAACCACGGGTTCCAAGTTCGCCACGGGTCAAATCAACAATTCCAACCTTTTTTCCTTTGGAAACTTCCTTTGCTATGGTGGCACCTGCCCCCAATTCGGCATCATCTGGATGCGCTCCGAATACTAAAATGTCTAATTTCATATAATTCTTAAGCCGTAACGGTCATAGATTTTACTTTGGCGATCGCCTGTTCGATATCCGCTATTAAATCTTCTGCTTCCTCTATTCCCAGGGAGAAACGGATCAAAGAGTCCTTTATCCCTTGTTTTGCCCTATCCTCCGGGCTCATCAAAGCATGAGAGGTCTGTGTCGGCGAAAGCACAGTGCTTTCGATTCCGGCCAAACTCATGGATGGTTTTATCAACTTTAATTCCTTGAAGAACCGGGAAGCATCTATCCCCTGGTTCAGTTCAAAAGAGAGCATTCCTCCAAAACCTTTCATCTGCGATTTGGCCAGTTCATGACCTGGGTGGTCCTTAAGTCCGGGATAGTACACATTGTCCACATCCTTGCTTTGGCTCAAATAGGTGGCCATTTGCATCGCATTCTCATTTTGGGCCTTTACACGAATGGCCATCGTTTTTAAACTACGTTCCAATAGCCATACAGTATAATCACTAAGGCTTCCTCCAAAACAAATTCCTGTTTGCCACACCTTGTCCATGTACTCCTGTGATGCGGCTACCACACCAGCACAGATATCGGAATGTCCGCCCATATACTTTGTGGCACTGTGCACCACCACATCGATTCCAAAATCAACTGGGTTTTGGTTGATGGGACTGGCAAAGGTATTGTCGATCATGGACAGGATTCCTTTCTGTTTTGCCAAATCGGCCACTCCTTTCACATCGGTAATGGTCAATAAGGGGTTTGATGGCGTTTCCAAATACAGCACTTTGGTGTTGGGTTTGATTTCTTTCTCAAAATCTTCCACTTCCCAACCTGTGGTAAATGAATACTCAATGCCAAATCTCTCGAATTGACTTACAGCAAAATGATAGGTGCCACCGTAAATAGTCTGCTGCAGCACCACATGGTCACCAGCCTGCAGAAATGCCATCAAAGCTGTACTTATAGCAGCCATTCCGCTACCAAAAATCAAAGCAGCCTCGGTATGCTCCAAGGCTGCCAGTTTTTTGCACAATGCCTCTTGATTGGGCGTGTTGTAATATCTTGGGTATCTTTTGATGTCCACATCCTCAAATTGATAGGATGTACTCATATATAAAGGGGAAACAGCTCCCTTGAACTCCTTGTCCTCCAACTCCCCTACATGGGTACAGATGGTATTGAGTCCTTTTTTATCGTTTTTCATGTTGGTTTTCTTTAGGATAAAGATACGAAACCCATCATACTTGGACTTTCTTCCACTTTCCTTTTTTAAACCATATCATGGCCAAAACCGCTATAAGTATTTCCGCCGCAGTAATGGCAACAAAAACGCCGGTTGCGCCCCAACCCAAAACCAATGCAGATATATAGGCCAATGGTAACTGGAAAACCCAAAAAGCGATCAAATTTATCTTGGTCGGGGTTCCCGTGTCCCCTGCTCCGTTGAAAGCTTGGGTCATGACCATGCCATAGGCATAAAAAATATACCCCAAAGCAATCACCTGAAGACAAAGTGCACCACTTTTTACAACTTCTGGTGTAGTATTGAACCAAGAAACAATGGTATTTGCAAAAATCAGGTAGACCAAAGAAACCGTTCCCATAAAATAGGCATTGTATTTACCCGTTTTCCAAACGGACCGTTCTGCCCTATCTGGTTGTTTGGCTCCGAGATTTTGACCCACCAAAGTGGCTGCTGCATTGCTCATACCCCAAGATGGCATCAAGGTGAACATCATTACACGAATGGCAATGGTATATCCTGCCAATACTTCGCTTCCAAACTCCGACATAATGCGCATCAAGAAAATCCAACTGGAGGTTCCTATCAAGAATTGGGCAATACCGCCCAACGAAACTTTAATCAAATTAAGCATCACCTTAAAGTTCAAAACCAAGTCCTTGGCCATTAGTTTGATTTTGCCCCAACCAAAGAACAAAATCCCCAATTGAAAAAGTACCGCGGTTCCCCTACCAATATTCGTAGCTACGGCCGCACCCTTAACTCCCATTTCTGGAATGGGTCCAAACCCAAAGATGAACATGGGGTCCAATATAATGTTGAGCCCGTTAGAGAGCACCAAAGCCCACATAGCAATGGATGCATTGCCTGCACCACGAAAAATGGCATTGATCAAGAACAAAAGTACCACGGTAATGTTTCCTCCGATCAAAAATTGGGTATAACCATATCCTTCGGCAATTAAATCGGGGTCACCTCCCATTAATGCCAAAATATCCTTGGCAAAAATGATTCCCACGACCCCAATGACAATGGAAATTACCACACCCAAACTAATGGCCTGTACGGCTGCAATTCGTGCACCGTCAACATCTTTTTCGCCAATTCTACGGGCAACAATGGCAGTTGCTGCCATACTAAGGCCAATGGCAAGTGCATAGACCAATGTAATCACGGATTCAGTAAGGCCGATGGTGGCCACGGCATTGACGCTCACTTTGGAAACATAGGCAATATCCACTAGCGCAAATATGGATTCCATGAGCATTTCCAAGATCATGGGAATGGAAAGCATAAAAATGGCCTTTCGGATGCTTCCTGTGGTAAACTCTGTTTCTTTACCAGAAATAGCTATCCAGAAATACTGAATAAATTTTTTAAATGAATTTGTATGTTGATGTGTCATTATCTAAGAATTATGTGTAAAAAAAGAAGTAAAATGTCAAGTTTCCGAAAAGTGTTCGGTTACATAAATCGGGTTTCCCCAATGGTGACATCTATCGCGTACATAATTCTTATAGCTTCATGATGATGCAAATATGCAAAAAAATCCGATATATTATCAAAAATTTTTATTTAGAACTTCGACTCATGTCGTTACCTTCGTAACCAAACCAACTCAAATAATTCAAAAACCATGCGTATCAAAAGTTTGATTGCCATTGGAATATTATCCTCCATGGTGCTTTCATCATCTTGTAAAAAGAAACCAGAAACTGCCGAAACCGAAGAAAAAACAGGATACCAAGGTCAGGGAAAAAGCCCTGTTGTGCCCACGGTGGACAAACCCGTTCAAAAACAATGGAGAGGCATTTGGGCCTTTAACGATAGTACTACTTTCTTTTCCAATAAGTTTGACGGTGCCCGTTTAAACGGTGTCGCCTACGACGGTGACGATCATTATACCATTTGGGTGACGGCAGAAAACACCCCCATCAATGTGAGCCCTTGGTATGCTTTTCAAGTATGGTCGGATGAGCCCCGCGATATTACGGTTCAGTTGAATTATCAGGATTCCAGAAGTAGGTATTACCCGAAAATCAGTACGGATGGAAGAAACTTTGCTCCACTAGACAGTACAAAATTTAAGGCCATCAATCCCGGCGAAGGTGAATTTGGCATAAAAGCAGCTCCCGAATCTGCAGAGCTTACCATTAGTGTGACCAAAGAACCGACTTGGATAACCGCACAAGAGCTTTACACATCTTCCGTTGTGCAAGAATGGGTGGATTCCCTGAGCCAAAAACCATTTATTGAAAATTATCCCATTGGGCTTTCCAAGGAGAAAAGAACCATGCATTTGATGGAAATCAATGAAAATAAGGATTCCAAAAAGGCAATTATGATTATTTCCAGACAACACCCACCAGAGGTTACAGGATTCTTAGCTATGAAATCTTTTATCGAAACCATCTCCGGTGATTCTGAAATTGCCAAGGAATTTAGGCAAGAACATACGGTTTTTGTGGTGCCATTGATGAATCCCGATGGGGCCGACAACGGACATTGGAGACATAACATGGGCGGTATTGACCTGAACAGGGACTGGCAAAACTTTAATCAGCCTGAAACTAGAAACGTTCGAGATTTTCTTGTGGAAAAGGATAAAGAGTATGATTTTGTTTTCGGAGCAGATTTTCATTCCACTTGGGACGACATCTATTACCCTATTGATACGACCGTGACCGGTGAAAAAGGAAAAATAGTGTTTGATTGGATTGAGAACATCAGCCAAAGACTACCACAAAAGAAGACAAACGTTAGTGCATCCGACGAAATTGACCCAACGATGGTTTCCAGTAAGTATTTTTACGTACACCACGGAATGCCTGCCATTGTGTTTGAGCTGGGCGACAATACCTCCAGACCTTTCCTAAAGGAAAAAGGCAAGGTGGCAGCAGAGGAAATCATGAAACTTTTATTGGAGCAATAACCTATTTTTTGGCGTAATGCACTTTGTAACGCCAAAAACTGATTCCACCCAGAATAAAGACCCCGAGTACTGTGTACCACACAAAGCTTGGGGTTATTACTTGGTCTCCACTAGCATAACTGTGCAGTCCTACCAAATAGAAGTTTACGCCAAAATACGTCATCATAATGCTGGCATAAGCCACAATACTGGCAAAATTATAGACCCATTTGCCACGAAGACCAGGGACCAATCGCATGTGTAGAACAAATGCATAGATCATAATCGAAACCAACGCCCAAGTCTCCTTGGGGTCCCAGCCCCAATAACGGCCCCAGCTTTCATTGGCCCATTGGCCTCCCAAAAAGTTACCTATGGTCAGCATCACCAAACCTGCTGTTAGTGCCAGTTCGTTGATAACGGTCAGCTCCTTTATATTGATGTCCATTCGTTTTTTGTTCTTTTTGGTGGTAAGCACCATCAACAACAAGGCAACCACACCCAAGATCATTCCTACGGTCAACGGCCCATAGCTACCTACAATTACGGCTACGTGAATCATCAACCAATAACTATCGAGAACGGGTTGTAGATTGGCAATAGCGGGATCAACCCAGCTTTGGTGCGCGACCCACAATAACATACAGGTAACAAATGCGCTGGAAGCTATGGTCAACTCACTCTTTCTACCAAGTGCCAATCCAATTCCCATGGTTGCCCATGCCACATAGAGTATACTTTCATAAGCATCGCTCCATGGTGCATGCCCGGATATGTACCAACGCAAAATCAAACCAATGGTATGCCATATAAAAAATATGATGATGGTACCTTTTAACGCATAAGCGGTAGCGTCAAGAAATTTACGTTCCTTAAAAATTTTGGCTATCAAAACAAAGAACAACAACAAACCAACTATTGCGTAGTACTTGTACAACCGGTTAAAGAGATCTAACTTATTATAAATGATCTCGATTTTTATCTTGTTATCCGATGGCAATATTTCCTCCCCATGATTGGTTTGGTTCTGCTTGAAGGCCTCCAACAATTTATCCGGTTGGGAATAGTCGCCTGTTACTATGGACTGCTGCAATGAATTCAAATAGTAGGGCATTGCATTCTTGATGAAATTAGCATAGAGCGAATCCTGAACCTGATATTCTCCACCACGATATTCCACGGCAGAGATCCATTTGTTGTTCTCATCGTTCAGCAATGGGAATATCTTCACCATTTGACCGCTCAGGGCAACATCCAATAGACTTAAGCGCTCCCCTACTTTCTTAAAATCCTTTTCGAATTTGTTAGGGTTTGCCTTGGAGGTCGCCTTCTCCAAAAAAGGCCTGAGTTTATAGCTTCCCTTGGCATCAAAGAAATCTGTTGCCTTAACAAATTTTGTTTCTTCAGGAACACCGATAACCTTACGAATACTGTCATTTCCCTTATCTCCCAATGCAATAATGTCGGTAGTGTACCAAACGCCAGGGTTCAGCATCATGGAAAGGAAAACTTGATTGGCTGAAAGGTCTTGATATTTGTCGTTCCCGCTTAATTTTCGCAAAAGTTCAGAAGCGAAAGTGTTCACGGGCTTCATTCGTCCATTTTCATCCTGTATGATCAATGCGCCAAATTTTTCGGCATGCTCTTCGGCCACTGTGGTTGCAGTGATTACAGAATCTATTTGTTTTTGAGTGGGTATGGTTGAATGTTCGTGCGCATCTTGTGCATTTATAGATACAAAGGCAAATAATAGTACAATCGTGGTCAACGCAGCCTTCTTTTCCTTTATTTTTTTGAGCATGATCTGTAAATCCCTAAAACGTGTTTTACCAAAAAACATAATGCCCATTAACCCGATGTAAAGCAGAAAATATCCAATATAGGTTATCCAGGTACCCCACCAATCATGGTTTACGGAAAGACCGGTACCTTTTTCATCTGGATCAAAATTCGCCTGAAAAAAACGGTATCCCTTATGGTCCAAAACGTGGTT
Source organism: Flagellimonas abyssi (assembly GCF_019457905.1). Taxonomy (GTDB): domain Bacteria; phylum Bacteroidota; class Bacteroidia; order Flavobacteriales; family Flavobacteriaceae; genus Flagellimonas; species Flagellimonas abyssi. Next base: position 373,830 of record NZ_JAHZSV010000001.1, read on the forward strand.
CATATAAATATCGTAATCAAAAGGGCGATCGTCGTGTACCGTAACCTTGCTCATAAAAGAAGCATAGCCCGCTTCTGTTCCGGGATATTTTTCCGCGATAAAATCGTTCAATTCAATGGAGAAAGGAAGTTCGTATACTTTTGATCCATAGCTCAATGAAAAATCCAAGCCTCCAACGTTTATCTTATCGGAGAAGTTGGCACTCCCCTTGCCTCCCAATAATTTCACCTCTTGGGTATCCCCATTTGCAGAGATGGATACCACCAATGCGTCTTGTGTTGCAGGGGTAATTTCTTCCTCGGGCACATCGACGACCCCATACCTACCTTTGATCAAGGGCTCGGGCACCACAAACTGCATCCCCCCCATGTTGTAGAGCGAACGTAGTTGTAATTGCTGAATGCTATCACTGGCCACTACACCCTTAAACTGGTCGGCCATACGCATAAAATCCCCTTCAAAAGGTGATTTGATACGATAACCGTTCTCTTTATCATAAAAAATATTGATGGCACCGTCGGTTTCATTGTTCAGGGCAAAAAGAATATTGTGGACACTGGCTATTTTCCCATTTTCCAAATAATGTTCATGTCGTTGTCCATCGCCCGCTTCCACAATTTGTAAATATTCAGCTCCATTTTCATCTGGCACCAACCCTTCTTCCGCTCCCTGAATAAAATCAACATAGGAGATGGAAAATGGTTTCCCATTAAAATCGGATTTCCATGGTAGACTGGTACGTTTCCCTTCAGGCGTTACCAAGATATCGTCCTCCAGCACCCTTCTTTTGGTTTCTCCATTGATCTCACCATCAACAAACGCCGTTAAAAAGGTCTTGTCCGAATAAAAAACTTTTTCAGTAGCACCTTCCCTAATGGGCATCATACCCTCGTAACTGATGTAACGGGTCACAAAAGCACCAATAATGATCAAAATCCACGAAAGGTGAAGAACAAGTACTGGCCATTTTTTCCACTGCAACAACCGATATCTGTAAATGTTTCCGAAAAAATTGATTACAAAAAATACCATAATGGCCTCGAACCAAGTAGCATTATAGATGTAAATTCGTGCGGTTTCGGTACTGTACCAAGTTTCCACAAAAGTTCCCATGGCCAATGCCGCAGCAAAAACCAAAAATAGAACAGCCATAAGTCTTGTGGAAAAAAGCGTTTTTTTAAGAATATCAATCATGGAAATTCGGTCTACTTTCGGCTTGCAAAAATACGGCCTTTTTAGAACTTCCTTACTGCCCAGAAGAATAAAAATCGTACATATTTGTTAATTCTCAGTATAATCCATCAACCCTAAATTTGTAGTTTTGGGCATGCTAAAGATTGTGATTTTTGGTACCGGAAACCTCGCCAAACACCTCTACACTGCTTTTTTAAAAGCCGATGATGTCGATGTGGTGCAGGTTATAGGCCGTAATGTGAAAGAATTACAGCACTTTTCGGAATATTCCAATATTTCCAATGATTTTGATGCTATAACTGATGCCGATGTCTACGTGATAGCGGTAAAGGACGATGCCATTGGCGAAGTCTCTAAATATCTATCAAACAAAAAGGGAATCGTGGCCCACACTTCGGGGGCCATCGATATGAATACTTTACAGTCCGTGAAAAAAGGGGTTTTTTATCCCTTACAGACTTTTACCAAGGATAAAGAAGTGGATTTTTCAAACATTCCGATCTGTATCGAAGCTGATCATGAAAAATCCTTGAATACCTTGAAGAGTTTGGCGATGTCCATTTCCAAAAACGTGCATCAGATTGACTCAGAACAGCGAAAAAAATTGCATCTTGCGGCCGTTTTTGTGAACAACTTCACCAATTGCCTGTACAGCATTGGCGAAGAACTTTGTTTGGAAGAAGGCCTTTCTTTTGATTTATTGAAACCTTTGATCATGGAAACGGCCCATAAAATTCAGACCATGTCACCCCAGGAGGCGCAGACTGGTCCAGCTCGCCGAAATGATATCAAGAGTATGGAAGGCCACCTAGAACTCCTGAACAAGAAAGAACACATTACACTCTATAAATTATTGAGCCAAGCCATAAAACAAGCCCATGAAAAAGAATTATAAAGAGCTATTGAGCAACATTACCACCTTTGTATTTGACGTTGACGGTGTTTTTACCGATGGAACGGTTTTAATCACCACCGATGGAGAGTTGCTTCGCAAAATGAGTGTTAAAGATGGGTATGCCCTAAAAACTGCGATACAAAAGGGATACAATATCTGTATAATTACCGGCGGGACCAATAAAGGGGTAAAAGAGCGCTTGAAAGGTCTTGGGGTAACCGATTTTTATATGGGTGCCCACCATAAACAAGAACCTTTGGAAGAATATTTGGAGATTCATGGGATTGACCCACAAACCGTTGTTTACATGGGAGATGACATGCCGGATATTCCTCCTATGAAAATGGTCGCCCTTGCTACTTCTCCGCAAAATGCGGTGCCGGAGGTAAAGGCAATTTCCGATTATGTTTCGCATAAAAATGGTGGCGATGGCTGCGTTCGAGACATTATTGAACAGGTTTTAAAGGTTCGTGGGGACTGGAACGATAATTTTAGCGCAGAGAATGACTAAAAATCCACTTAAAGAAAAACTCAAGGATAAAAAAATCATTCTGGGCTCCGGTTCACCAAGACGGAAAATGTTTTTGGAAGAATTGGGAATCGACTTTGAGGTACGGCCCAAATCCGTGGAAGAAATCTACCCCGAAGAACTGAGAGGGGGAGAAATATCTGAATATCTGGCCAAATTAAAGGCTACACCGTTCATGAATGATTTGGAAGACAATCAAATTGTGATTACTTCGGATACCGTGGTGTGGCACAACGGTGTATCTTTAGCGAAAGCGGCCAACCATGATGAAGCATTTAAAATGCTGCGGACCCTCTCGGGTGATTGGCACGAGGTAATCTCATCCGTATGTTTTACCTCAAAACATTTCCAAAAAACCGTTAGTGGCGTCACCAAGGTGAAGTTGAAAGACTTTTCGGATGACGAAATCAATTACTACATTGAAACTTGCCAACCGTTTGATAAAGCTGGAGCTTACGGTATTCAAGAGTGGATAGGAATGATAGGCATCTCGGAAATCCAAGGGTCATATAACAATGTAGTGGGACTTCCTACCGATTTGGTCTATGAAACCTTGATAAATCTGGTTTCTTGAGTTTGGATGCGTAACTTTACGTAAACCCTGTTCTATGAAACCTTTATCTTCAGCTAAGATTTTAGTCAGTTTAGTGGCTTTTTCCCTATTGGGAGCATGCAATGACAACCGTCAAAAAACTGATGGTTCCACATCTTCTACCCCATCAAAAGAAGACACTCCAAAACCAAGAGCAACTATTTCTGACGAGTTCAAGGCATATTGGTATGCCGGTGAAGCAGAAATCACATCCTATAAACTGGAACAAGCAAGATATGGTGAGCTCAGGGATGGAAATGCAGTTTTAATTTATGTAACCGAGCCCTTTTTGCCTCAAGAACAGGTAAAAGCGAACAACAACAATCCAGAAAGCATATCCGTCTTAAAATTGAATGCCACTAAAAAGTTTTTGACAGGTATTTACCCCTACTCCATTATGAGCAGCACCTTTTATCCCGTATATGACAATCAACATGCGCTTAAAACAAGTTTATCCGTACAGGAGTGGTGCGGGCACGTGTATTCCCAGTTGAACAATAGGAATCAATTTGAGTTTACTTCGCATTCTTATTTTGAAGGGGAGGCAGACCAAAATTTCTCCATGGAAAAAGTAATCCTAGAAAATGAAATTTGGACCAAAATCAGAATAAACCCAGAAAATCTTCCTACCGGTGAAATTTCAATAATACCTTCTCTGGAGTATTTAAGGTTAAGGCATCAAGAAGTGAAACCATATAATGCCATTGCCCAAATTTCATCAAAAGAGGGGATTACAACCTACACTATTTCCTATCCAAATTTGGAACGAAATTTGATGATAAATTTCACGACAAACTTCCCATATTCCATCGTAAGTTGGGAGGAAAAATTTAAAAGTGGATTTGGTTCAAACGCAAAAACATTGACCACGTCCGCATCCAAAATCAAAACATTGAAAACGGCCTATTGGAAACAAAATGAAAATAAAAATCTAGTTTTAAGGGATAGTTTAGGGCTATAAGTCCGTTTAATAACACTCGGGGAGCGTTAAAACTCTTCTAAACAAACCAATAACTGAATACAAACTACCTATATTTGATTTAACCGCTAAATGACCAACTATGAAGCATTTTTGGGTACTCCTTTCCTTAACCATATTACTAGTCACAAACTCCTTTGCCCAAAAGCCCGATAAGCCTACCTCTGCTGAGCTTTTTCATGAAATCCAAAAATTGAATTTTTTGGGAACGGCACTCTATGTTGCCGCGCATCCGGATGATGAAAATACTAGCCTTATTTCTTATATGGCCAACCATGAAAAGGCAAGAACAGTATATCTTTCCATGACACGTGGAGATGGCGGGCAAAACTTGATAGGCCCTGAATTACGTGAACTTTTGGGAGTGTTGCGAACCCACGAACTTTTGGCGGCAAGACATATGGATGGCGGAGAACAACGTTTTACACGCGCCAACGATTTTGGTTTTTCCAAACATCCAAAAGAGACATTGAAAATTTGGGACAAAGATAAAGTCTTGGCCGATGTGGTCTGGACAATCAGACAAATTAAACCCGATGTCATCATCAATCGTTTTGACCATAGGACCCCGGGCTCGACCCATGGACATCATACCTCCTCAGCCATTTTAAGTATGGAGGCATTTGATTTGGCAAATGACCCCAATGTTTATTCCGAGCAATTGGAACAGACAACCCCTTGGCAGCCAAAGCGTATTTTCTACAACACATCTTGGTGGCAATATGGAAGTCAAGAAGCATTTGAAAAGGTGGATAAATCAGGTATGGTAAGTTTGGATGTTGGCACCTACTATCCCGAACTAGGGCTTTCCAATAACGAAATCGCTTCAATGGCGAGAAGTCAACACCTTTGTCAAGGGTTTGGTAGGTTGACCGATAGGGGTTCCGATATGGAATACATTGAACTTCTGAAAGGTGATATGCCTAAAAGCAATGATGTTTTTGAGGGTATCAACACGACCTGGTCCCGAGTAAAAGGAGGCGAGGCCATAGGGGATATTTTATACAAGGTAGAGGCTAATTTTGATTTCCAGAACCCATCCAAGCACATTCCCGAACTTGTCAGGGCCTATCAATTACTTCAAAAAGTGGAGGATAAGCACTGGAGGACCCTTAAATCTGAAGAGTTAAAAAATATAATTTCGGCCGCTGCAGGATTATATTTGGAGGCCAGTTCAGCAAGTGCTTCCACAACTCCGGGCAGCAAAGCAACAATCAATATTGAAACTATCAATAGGTCATCACAAAATGTAACTTTAAAAGATATTCAAATTGTTGGGGCCGGTGCCAAACTAACACCGAATAAGGTTTTGGGAGACAATCAAAAGGAGAATTTCGAGGTCAACTTTACTGTACCCGCAAACACACCATACACCAGTCCATATTGGTTGAACGAGCCTGGAACCTTGGGGACCTATACGGTAAATAACCAAAGCTTAATTGGCAAACCCGAAACCCCAAGTGCCTTTAAGGCCATTTTTAGTCTGGAAATCGATGGTGTGGAAATTCCATTCGAGAAATCAGTTGTCCACCGCTACTCTAAGCCAGATAGAGGCGAACTTTACGAGCCATTTGCTATTTTGCCCGAGGTTACCTCCAAAATTGATGAAAAAGTCTTGATATTCGCCAATTCCGACACAAAAAGCGTACAGGTAAAAATCAGAGCCGGAAAAAATGATGTGTCGGGTATAGTCGAATTGGACCATCCAATGGGCTGGAAAGTTTCCCCAAACAGCATTCCATTCTCCATAGCCCAGAAAGGAGAGGAAATTCCAGTAATATTTGAGGTTACCCCTCCAAGTAATGAAAGTGAAGGAAAAATTGAACCTAAAGTAAGTGTCGGCAGTAAAATTTATGCAGATGAACTTGTAGAAATTGATTACAATCATATTCCGAAGCAATCCATTCTACTACCATCAGAAGCCAAAGTGGTTCGTATGGATATAAGAAAATCTGGTGAACACATTGCCTACATAATGGGTGCGGGAGACAATGTTCCCGAAAGTTTGGAGCAAATCGGTTACCAAGTGCATGTGGTAGACCCAAATGATATTCAAAATGGAGATTTGGACAAGTATGATGCTGTAGTGGTGGGCATCAGGGCCTACAATGTTGTAGATGCCCTAAAATTCAAGCAACCCGTTTTGTTCGACTATGTCAAGAATGGTGGCACCATGATCGTGCAATATAACACAGCAGGAAGATGGGCAAGTCAATTTGAAAATATTGCACCTTACGAGGTCACCCTTTCCCGCGACAGGGTTACTGACGAGAATGCAGAAGTCAAAATATTGGCGCCCAACAATTCATTGGTAAACTTTCCAAATACCATCACGGAAAAAGATTTTGATGGATGGGTACAGGAACGGGGATTATACTATCCAAGCCAGTGGAGCTCGGAATTTACACCTATCCTCTCCATGCAAGATGAAGGCGAGACCGAGAAACAAGGCAGCCTCATAGTAGCACCATATGGAGAAGGTCACTATATTTACACAGGACTGAGCTTTTTCAGGGAATTGCCTGTTGGGGTTTCGGGAGCATATAAACTGTTTGCAAATATGCTTTCCATAGGAAAAGATGAAGTAAAAAGCGACAATAATGTCAAAGGATAATATGGATACCAAATTCGAATGGAAGAAAGAATACAGCATTGTTATTCTTTTGAATGCCATATATATTTTAGTGTTTTACCTCATAATGATTTTAAACAATTAAACCCTGAATGGCATTACTCGACTGGATTATTCTTGGTAGCACCCTGATTTTCATCGTTGCTTACGGTGTTTGGAAAACCCGTGGCAACAATAGTGTAGACGATTATGTTCGCGGAGGTGACGATGTAAAATGGTGGACCATTGGCTTATCCGTAATGGCAACACAAGCAAGTGCCATCACATTTTTGTCCACTCCCGGCCAGGCATTCCACGACGGTATGGGGTTTGTTCAGTTCTATTTTGGACTTCCCTTGGCCATGATCGTCATTTGTTTGGTATTTATTCCTATTTATAAAAAGCTAAAGGTATTCACCGCTTACGAGATGCTCGAAGGTCGTTTTGACCTTAAGACCCGTACATTGACCGCCCTACTATTTTTGGTACAACGCGGTTTGGCAGCAGGGATTACCATTTTTGCTCCTTCAATAATCCTCTCCGCCGTTTTGGGGTGGGACTTGAGGACTTTGAACATAATCATAGGGATTTCGGTTATTATCTATACCGTTTCGGGTGGTACCAAAGCGGTAAGTGTTACACAAAAGCAACAGATGTTCATCATAATGCTGGGGATGTTTTTTGCGTTTTTCTTTATTTTGGGAGCTCTTCCCACCGATATTTCATTTGATAAAGCTTTAAAAATAGCGGGGGCGAACAACAAACTCAACATTCTTGATTTTTCTTTTGACACCAACAACAGATACACGTTTTGGAGTGGAATCACAGGTGGTTTCTTTTTGGCCTTGGCCTATTTTGGGACAGATCAAAGCCAAGTACAACGCTATCTGTCCGGTAGGAGCGTAAAAGAAAGTCAATGGGCATTGATTTTTAATGGAATTTTTAAAATACCCATGCAGTTTTTTATTCTGTTGGTAGGTGCAATGGTGTTTGTCTTTTATCAGTATAATTCTTCCCCCTTGAACTTTAACCCTGCTGCCACAGAAGCTATCATGAAGTCAGATTACGCCAATGATTATCAAGCCCTGGAGAACGACCATAAAGAATTGGAAAAGGAAAAACGCATGGCACAACATTCCTTCTCCGCGGCCCTAGAATTAAAGGAGTACAATGCCATTGAACAGGCCAAACAGGATATCATAAAAATCAATGAAAAAGAAACAGCAAATAGAGAAACTGCCAAGGACCTGATTGCCAAAGCAGATGCTACAGTTGAGACCAATGATAAAGATTATGTTTTTATCCATTTTATACTGAATAATCTACCGGTGGGACTAATTGGTCTTCTTTTGGCCGTTATACTCTCAGCCGCCATGTCATCAACAGCTTCTGAGTTAAATGCGCTTGGCACCATTACCGCATTGGACCTATACAAAAGGAACGTAAGAAAAAAGCATGGCCAAGAACATTATTTAAAGGCAACCAAGGCCTTTACCCTACTATGGGGAATAATTGCTATCATAATTGCAAACGTTGCCAGTCTCTTTGATAATTTGATTCAGCTGGTCAACATCATAGGTTCCATTTTTTATGGAAATGTGCTGGGTATCTTTTTACTGGCTTTCTTCTTTAAGTTTGTGAAGGGAAATGCGGTTTTTGTAGCGGCTATTGTAACCCAAATTATTGTGATCATTGGCTGGTATTTGGACTGGATGTCCTATCTATGGTTGAATGCTTTCGGGTGTGTCTTGGTAATTCTGTTGGCAATAATCACACAATTGTTCGATAACTTCTTGGGCAATTCTCCCATTGAACAATAAAAAAACCCACTAAAAAGTGGGCTTCTTTATCATTATATGGGAATAAGACCTATTTACATTTCGGCCCACTCCTTTAAAGAGTCCTTGTTCATTTTTACATAATCTTGGTTGCCAGCGGCCTGAGCAGCAGCCATGGATTTTTTAGCAGCTTCGATAGCAGCCTTTTTATCGCCCATTTTAGCATAGATCAACGATTGTGTGCGCATCATCCAAAATGCTTTGCCATCACCCATCTCAACAGCCTTATCAACCCATTCTTTAGCCTGTTCCATGTTCATGCCCTCGGCAAAATAATAGGAACCTGCGGCAAAATAATCATTGGCGGTCAGGTCCTCTTTCTTCGCCATTGTCGCCTCGATGCTTTTAATCGCCTTGTCCACAGTTGGAACAACAAATTTTACCCCTACATAGATGTTCTCCCACATGATGCCAAGAGTTCCTCCATTATTGTGAAGGTCATCAAAAGTAATGGTGAAAGTTTCAATGGGCATTGGAATGTCAAATGTTTCAACTTTTACTGTAGCAGCAACTTTGGAGGCATCCCATTCCTGCGGAGTCCCCCAATTGTCAGTTGCAGTATAAAAGAAAACTTCCCAAACAGCCTCATCCGGCCTTGTATAAATGGCATAGGTGCCTGCTTTCAATTCCTTTCCCTCCACAATAACATCGTCACTAAAGGAAATTGTAGTGTTTTCATTGGCGCCAGTTCTCCAAATAGCTCCAAAAGGAACCAAATCGCCAAATATCTTTCTTCCCTTCATTGCGGGACGGGAATATTTAACGGTAACATCGGTCAATCCCACTTTTTGCTCCAAAGTTGAAGCCGGACTGGGCGCTGGTGTCTGTATTTGTGCCTGTAGCGAAAAACACATGGACACCGCAAACAATAAGAGTGTAAATTTTTTCATAGTTGTTGTATATATTAAATGTTCAGCAGATCAAAATTAAGATAAAGCGATGCCCTATTTGTTAATTAAATCTTAAAACAAAAATAAGCAATAATTGCTTTCATTTTAATTTTGTTTAACTATTTATTATTTTTATTGAACATTTTACTGCTATCTTTGTGTAAAATCGTTAGGATGCAACTGTATCAATTGAAATCTAAGCAAGTATTTCCCATAAGCAAAAAGAGGGCTTGGGACTTTTTATCTGACCCAAAAAACCTGGCAGTAATAACTCCACAACACATGGGTTTCCATATTTTGGCCGGAGCGGATAGACCCATGTTCCAAGGTCAAGTTATTCAATATATAGTAAAACCGTTTCCTTTTGTTTCCACAAAATGGGTAACTGAGATAACCCATGTTAAAGATGGCGAATATTTTGTTGACGAGCAGCGTTTTGGCCCCTACTCCCTTTGGCACCACAAACATTTTTTAAAAGAAGTTCCCGAAGGTGTGGAAATGGAAGACATCATTGATTACAAATTACCCTTTGGTTTTTTGGGGCAACTCACTCACCCCTTGTTGGTAAAGAAACAACTGCAAAAGATTTTTGAATTTCGGGAGCAAAAACTTGCCGATTTATTTGGCCAAGTGGATGGAAAGGAGAATTATTTAAGCATCAGAAAAGTATAACATGAAAAAGAATATATTATTGATCGGTGGCTCTTATGGCATAGGTTTGGAAATGGCAAAAATGCTTTCCAAAGAGAATGAAGTATTCATTGCCAGTAGAAGTAACGAACACCTTTCAAACATTGACGCCACCCACATCCCTTTTGATGCCCTAAATGAGGACATTAGCGATAAAGCCATTCCTGAAACACTGGACGGTTTTGTGTACTGTCCCGGAAGCATCAACCTGAAACCTTTTAAAACAATGGGAATCGACACCATTCAAAATGATATGGAAATTAATTTCATTGCTTTGGCCAGAACGGTCAAATCCATCATCAATAGAATGAACGAAGGTTCTAGCATGGTTTTTTTCAGTACTGTGGCCGTGGCGACAGGAATGCCCTTCCACACCAGTGTATCGGCGGCTAAAGGAGCTATCGAAGGTTTTGCCCGAGCCTTGGCGGCGGAATATGCTCCTAAAATTAGAGTGAATGTTATTGCTCCATCTTTAGTGGACACTCCCCTATCGGAACGACTGCTGAACAATGATAAGAAAAAAGAGATGATGTCCGAAAGACACCCCATGAAAAGAGTCGGCAACGCAGTGGATATAGCCAATATGGCCACCTTTTTGTTGAGTTCCGATAATTCATGGATTACAGGGCAGGTTATTGGGGTCGATGGTGGAGTGTCCAGCTTAAACGTGAATTCATGAAGGATAAAATCAATATTTTTTGGTTTAGGCGTGATTTGCGTCTGGATGATAACGTTGGACTATATCAAGCTCTTCAAGATGATGTTCCCGTTTTGCCAATATTCATTTTTGATACCGAAATACTGGAAAATCTCCCAAAAAATGATGCTAGGGTAACCTTTATCCATGAACAACTGCAAAAATTAAATAATCAGTTAGGTGCCAACCATGATAGCGGAATTGCCCAGTTTTACGATACCCCAAAAAAGGTCTTCAAGCAAGTATTGAAAGACTATAAGATTGAAGCCGTCTACACCAACCATGATTACGAGCCATATGCCAAAAAACGTGATGGTGAGATAAAATCATTTTTGGAAGAAAATAAAGTGGAGTTCAAGACTTTCAAGGACCAAGTGATTTTTGAAAAAGATGAAGTGGTGAAGGACGATGGAGATCCTTACGTGGTGTATACGCCATTCATGAAAAAATGGAAGGAAAATTTTAATCCGTCTATTCATCTTGTCGAGTATGATACATTGAGTGACCTTGGTAAAAACTTGTATCCATCCAAAAATCTACCAAAACTTTCGCTGAAAGATATGGGGTTTGAGGAGTCATCCATAAAAGTTCCCGATTTTACCGTCACTTCCGATTTGATTCAGAAATATGAAGACACACGGGACTACCCCGCCAAAGAAAAAGGAACTTCCCGATTGGGCCCACACTTGCGGTTTGGAACGGTTTCCATCCGAAAAATGGTCAAAAAAGCCATTGATGAAAAGAATGAGACCTTTTGGAACGAACTGATTTGGAGAGAGTTTTTTATGCAGATTCTGTGGCACTTTCCACATACCGTAAACGAAGCGTTCCGAGCCAAATACGATAGAATTGAATGGCGAAACAACGAGGATGAATTCGAAAAATGGAAAAATGGAAAAACAGGCTATCCTTTGGTAGATGCAGGAATGCGCGAGCTGAATAAAACCGGTTATATGCATAATCGGGTACGTATGCTGGTGGCAAGTTTTCTCTGCAAACATCTTTTAATCGATTGGCGGTGGGGCGAAGCCTATTTTGCCGACAAACTCCTCGATTATGAAATGGCCAGCAATGTGGGCAACTGGCAATGGGCAGCGGGAAGCGGTGTGGATGCTGCACCCTATTTTCGAATATTCAATCCTACCACACAGATAAAGAAATTCGATAAGGACAAAAAATACATCAATAAGTGGGTACCAGACCTTCAAGAAATGAATTATCCCGACCCTATTGTTGATCATAAAACAGCCCGTGAGCGATGCTTAAAAAGATATAAAGAAGCGGTAAGTTGAAGCTTTTTCGTTAATTTTAGTTCTCTGTTGGGACGATTTTGTTTTATCTCAAAAAAACTAAATCAAATCAACGGAACATAACTAACTCAAAACCTTTAAAATGAAGAAACTTTCAACCTTACTCCTTTTGGGATTGGTGTCGATTAACCTAGCGGCCCAAAAGATGTCCAAGGACAAAAATGCCGTTGTTGCTTCCGTAGAAAAACACAAAGAAAACCTTATCAAAATCAGCGATTCCATTTGGGCTTTGGCCGAAACTGCTTTTGAAGAATCCATTTCTGCCGAATTGCTTGCCGATTATGCCGAAGAAAATGGAATGACTGTTACCCGTGGCGTGGCCAATATCCCGACCGCTTTTATAGCGACTTATGGTTCGGGGTCTCCCGTAATCAGTGTCTTGGGCGAGTTTGATGCACTTCCAGGCCTTTCACAAAATACCGTCCCCACCAAAGACCCAAGAATCGAAGGTGAACCCGGTCATGGCTGTGGACATAACATGTTCGGTGCCGCAAGTTTAGGAGCGGCCATTGCCATTAAAGAACAAATTGAAGCGGGTACAATCAAAGGAACTGTAAAGTTCTTTGGAACACCTGCCGAGGAAAAGTTCTTCGGAAAAGTTTGGATGGTAGAAGCCGGCCTTTGGGACGATGTTGATGTTAATGTAAGCTGGCACCCATCAGCTGAAATCGAAGCCGATGTACAGAGTGGTTTGGCTTTGGTTGATTTTATGGTAGAATTTTATGGACAAGCCGCTCACGCTTCCGCAGACCCATGGAATGGTCGTAGTGCCTCCGATGCCCTAGAATTATATACGACAGGAATCAATTACTACAGAGAGCACATTAAACCCACATCCCGCATCCACTACCACATCCAAGATGGCGGACAAGTGGTAAACGTGGTTCCCGACTACTCAAGGTTATGGGTACGTGTTCGTGATCCAAAGAGAGATGTAATGCTTCCCACTTTTGAGCGTGTTAAGGCAATGGCCGAAGGTGCTGCCATCATGGCCAATGTCGAGTACAAATATTCTTTGATTTCTGGTATCTACGAAACATTGGTCAACCGTGAAGGCGGTAAAATCATGCAGAACAATTTGGAGCTTTTAGGCCCGATCACTTACACCGAAGAAGAGATTACCTATGGTAAAGCCATTCAAGAAGCTACTGGAAAGCCACAAGTGGGCATGGACGGGGAAGTCCATCCCTTGAAAGAAACACAGGAACTGCCAGGTGGTGGCTCTACTGATGTGGGCGATGTAAGCTGGAATGTACCGAACATTAATCTCGGTGTTACTGTGGCTCCAAAAGATACGCCATGGCACTCTTGGGCCGTAGTAGCCTGCGGTGGAATGAGCATTGGGCACAAAGGAATGATCTATGCATCCAAAGCAATGGGTATGACCATGCTGGACCTTTTTGATGACCCCAAATTGGTAGAAAAAGTAAAAGAAGAATACAAAACCAGAAAAGGTGATGTAAAATATGAGGCCATGATAGATGGTCCACCACCTATCCCTGGTAAATAATTAAATTACAATTTGATTGAAAAGCCTGCCCTTCGCAGGCTTTTTAATCTTGAAAAATTAAACATTACGCTATGAAAAATCCTATTATTCAAACCTTTCCGTTAAGCTCCCCTTGGCAAACCCTTGACCCTTTTTTGTTCAGTGTGTACCATTTGGACCGTTTTCCAAAAGGAAACGGAGATATGGGACCAGATGAATCTTTGCTGAAAGGGCGAAATCTAGGTAGTGATTTTAACCCCAATGCCAAATGGCGTATGTACCACGGTCAGACAATTCCTGGGTTCCCTTTCCATCCACATTGTGGTTTTGAAACGATTACCATCGTCAACAAGGGGTTTTGTGACCATTCCGATTCCCTTGGTGCGGCCGGTAGATTTGGTAAGGGCGATGTACAATGGATGACAGCAGGAAGAGGCGTACAACATTCAGAAATGTTTCCATTGTTAAAAGATGATGAGGAAAACACGTTGGAACTTTTTCAGATCTGGTTGAACCTTCCCAAAGCCGGAAAGTTTGTGGATCCACACTTTAAAATGCTATGGAACGAGGATATTCCGATTATTGAAGAAGAAAATGCGAAAATAAAAGTAGTTGCAGGCAGCTACAAAAATGTGAATCCAATTGACCCCGCACCGGATTCATGGGCAGCCAATCCCGAAAACGAAGTAGCGGTTTGGAACATTCATGTGGATGCGGATTCAGAATATACGCTGCCAAAGGCAAATTCTTCTGAAGTAAACCGTGTGCTCTATTTTTATGAAGGTGATGAAATTTATATCGATGACAAAAAAATCAATCCAAATTTTGGAATTGTTCTGGACCAAACGCAAGATGTCAACATCAAAATAGGTTCTGAAACAGCTCATTTTATGATTCTGCAAGGAAAACCCATCGGAGAACCCGTTGCCAAATACGGCCCTTTTGTGATGAACACACAAGAAGAAATTCAAAAAGTAATGGAGGAATACCGCCTTACACAATTTGGTGGATGGCCATGGCCACATCCTGATAACGTGCACGATAAAGACCGTGGCCGGTTCGCACTTTATCCTGATGGGAAATTGGTCGAAAAATAATCAACATTGATTTAATGAACCTAAAAAGCAAAATAGGGTTAATCTTTTTATTCATAACCGGTCTATTAAATGCCCAATTAGAGGAAAACCCGATTACTATGACCACAGAGACCGGAAACATTCAAGGAACCATGCTCTTGCCCAAGCATTCCGATAAAATTCCTGTGGTATTGATTATAGCAGGGTCTGGCCCCACGGACAGGAATGGAAACAACCCTATGATGAAGAACAATTCTCTTAAAATGCTTGCGGAAGGATTGGGAAATCATGGTATTGCATCGGTCAGGTTTGATAAACGAGGAATAGCCAAAAGTACAGAAGCTGGTGTTGAAGAAAGTAACCTCAAATTTGAAACCTATATTGAAGACACCAAGGATTGGGTAGATCTACTTGAAAAAAATGATGGCTTTTCAGAAATTGTGGTCTTAGGTCACAGTGAGGGCTCTTTAATCGGTATGATTGCGTCCCAAAACCCAATGGTGGACCGATTTATATCTGTTGCCGGTGTGGGGGAACCCGCCGCCAAACCATTGGAACGACAGTTGAAGGCACAACCCTCATTTGTATGGGAACAATCCGCTCCTATTCTTCAGGATTTGGAAATGGGAAAAAAGGTGGACTCTGTTCCACCATTTCTTTATTCACTTTTTAGACCCAGTGTGCAACCCTACCTTATTTCTTGGATCAAATATGATCCACAAGTGGAACTGGCAAAGTTGGACAAACCTGTTTTGCTTGTTCAAGGAACTACGGATATACAGGTAGACATGCAGAATGTTGAGAAACTTCATGCCTCAAATCCAAACTCAGAAAAAGTTATTCTGGAAGGAATGAACCATATTCTGAAAGAGGCGGAGATGGACAGAATGAAAAACATTGAAACCTATTCAAATCCAGACCTTCCGCTTAAAGATGGATTGATTACAGCCATTGTGGATTTTATTAAAAATCCTGATAACTAAATAGACTGAAATAAATAACCTTACTAAACCCTAACAATATTGGCCCCGATGGCACGCAAGCGCTCATCGATGTTTTCGTAACCACGATCTATTTGTTCGATATTATGGATAGTGGAAGTCCCTTTGGCGGACAAAGCCGCAATCAAAAGGGAAACCCCTGCCCTAATATCGGGAGATACCATGGTGGTGGACTTTAATGTGGATTTGAAATCATGCCCAATGACCGTGGCGCGGTGTGGGTCGCAAAGAATGATTTTTGCTCCCATATCGATTAACTTATCCACAAAGAACAAACGGCTCTCGAACATTTTTTGATGGATGAGCACTTCTCCTTTGGCCTGTGTTGCCACAACCAAAATGATGCTCAACAAATCTGGGGTAAGGCCAGGCCAAGGAGCATCTGCAATGGTCAGAATGGACCCATCAATAAAATTCTGGATCTCGTAACCGTCTTCATGCTTTGGGATAAATATGTCATCACCCTTTCTTTCCACGGTTATTCCCAACTTACGGAACACGTTTGGAATCACTCCTAAATCATCCCAACTCACATTCTTAATGGTGAGTTCACTTTGGGTCATTGCCGCTAGACCGATCCAGCTGCCAATTTCAATCATATCGGGCAACATGGTATGCTCGGTACCTCCTAAGGCATCCACACCTTCAATGGTCAACAAGTTGGAACCGATGCCAGAGATTTTAGCTCCCATGCGGTTAAGCATTTTGCACAATTGCTGTAGATAAGGCTCGCAAGCAGCATTGTAGATAGTAGTTGTGCCTTTGGCCAAAACCGCGGCCATTACAATATTTGCCGTTCCAGTAACCGATGCTTCGTCCAAAAGCATATAGGTTCCCTTTAGTTTATCGGCTTCTACCCCATAAAAATGGTCTTCTTTATTGTAACGGAACTGTGCTCCCAGTTTAATGAAACCTTCAAAGTGGGTATCCAATCGCCTTCTTCCTATTTTATCTCCGCCAGGTTTTGGAATATATCCTTTTCCAAATCTTGCCAATAGTGGACCCACTAACATAATGGAACCACGAAGCCCTCTTCCATCTTCTTTGAATTTGGCGGATTGCAGATAATCCAGGTTTACATCATCTGCCTTAAACGTGTAAGACCCCTTGCCTTTCTTCTGGATTTTTACTCCCAAATCCTCTAGAAGGGCAATCAACTTATTGACATCTACGATGTCGGGTATGTTATTAATGGTAATTTTTTCTTCTGAAAGCAATACAGCGCAAAGAATCTGTAGTGCCTCGTTCTTTGCCCCTTGGGGTGTAATTTCACCGTGCAATTGGTGTCCACCCTCTATTCGAAATGTACCCATGTATTCCTTAGGAGTTTAATATCTTTTTTTACGGCCTCTCTGTCCTTTCTTTCCTCTATTATTGTTGTTATTGTTGGACCTGCTTGGTTTATTTTTAAGAAACTGCCCACTTTCGGTAAGGCTCTCGTCGCTTTTTTCCAAATCAATCTGTCCATCACTAAGCTCCTTAAGGTGATTAAAGATGACGCTATCCTCCACCGTGTCCTTGTTCCAAACCAAGTAGCACTTTTTCATGTGGTTGGCAATGGCATACTCCAAGCCAGAGCGCATATCACCTTTGTCCCAGCTTACGGCAACATCTATCATTCTTTTGATGTTGTTCCCGTAAAAACGGTACTTTGGATGGTTCTGTGGGTAATCCAATGGTTCTGGGCGTTGTTGCAAAACCTCTTTTGACGTAATCGGAAACGGGGAATCGACATCCAATTTAAAATCGGCCATAATAAACAATTGGTCCCAAAGTTTATGCTGGAAATCAGGAACATCCCTAAAGTGAGGTTGTAAATTTCCCATTACACTGATAATGGATTTGGCCACTCTGTTACGTTCGTCGCGGTCTTCAATCGACACAGCATGATCTACCATTTTTTGGAAATGACGACCGTACTCCGGGATAAAAAGGTGTGGACGTTCCGTGTTGTATTCTAAATTAAATATTTCGTTCAAAGTAATGTGTTTAGAGATTTGATACTTGGAAAGTAATCCGATAATGTTCGCAAAGTAATAAAATTATAGCAAATAAAGGGTCTACAAAGAAATAACCCCTTCAACAACCGAAACTTCTTTATATTTTTGGATTACTGCATCCGGATCCTCCAGATCTACAGTAATGGACAAACTGGTATATGTTCCTTTTTTAGATTTTTTTGATTCGATTACGGCACCGGTATTATCAAAAATATCTTGAATCTGCGAAATACGTTGCTCATCCGTCGGAACTATGAATTTATAGAGATATGTGGATGGCCAAGTGGTACTTTCCTGTAACTTTTCTTTCAGCTTTGCGTAAAACTCTTCTGTATCCTTATTATCCATACCTCAATTTTATACAAATATATGGCTTACCCATCAATTTTTTTTCCTTAAGTCGATTTCATTACTTTGTAACATAAATTCAAGGTCTTTGGGAAAGAAGAAAATAGTTGTCACGGGAGCACCGGGAACCGGTAAAACTTCCATCGTAAATGGATTGGAAAGCATGGGTTATCATTGTTTTCATGAAATTATCCGTGATATGACCTCAAAAGCGAAAGAAGAGGGACAAACGGAACACTATATTTCCAATCCCTTGGTTTTTGTGGATGATGCGTTGCAGTTCAACAAAGATCTGTTGGAAGGAAGAACGTCCCATTACAGGGAGTCACTTCAGATAGATGTCCCCATCAGTTTTTTTGACCGTGGTATCCCCGATGTACTGGCGTATATGGATTTTTTTGGACAGGAGTATGATCATTTTTTTACTTCCCATTGCGAAAATCACAGATACGATTCCATTTTTATTGTTCCACCTTGGAGAGAAATCTATGTTTCCGACAATGAACGGATGGAAACCTTTGAGGAAGCAGAGAGCATTCATGATTCCTTGATGAAAACATATACACAATTTGGCTATAACCCCATCGAAGTGCCAAAAGATGATGTCCCAAATCGGATTGATTTTATTTTGAAGACACTTAAAAATTTATAGTGGATAAGAAGGATACCACAAGCATTTTAAAACGATTTTGGGGGTATGATGATTTCAGGGGATCCCAAAAACAAATCATCAACACCGTTCTTTCTGGGCAAGATGTTCTCGCATTGATGCCCACTGGAGGAGGAAAATCTATTTGTTATCAGGTACCTGCACTGGCCAAAGACGGTATTTGCATTGTAGTCTCACCGTTGGTTGCATTAATCCAAGATCAAGTATCCCAATTAAAAAAAAGGGGCATTAAGGCCATTGCGTTAACAGGAGGTATCTCGCCCAACGACTTGAACGACCTTTTGGATAATTGTGTCTACGGCAACTATAAATTTTTGTATCTATCTCCCGAACGCTTGCAGCAGTCTATCGTCCAGGAACGCATTCAGCAAATGAACATCAACCTCATTGCTATTGACGAGGCCCATTGTATTTCGCAATGGGGAAACGATTTTAGGCCCGCTTACCTTGAATGCTCCATTTTAAAAGAACTGGTTCCCGGCACACCCATTATAGCCCTAACGGCAACAGCGACTCCGAGCGTAGTAGCAGACATTGTAGAGAATTTGGAGTTGAAGGATGTCTCCATATTCAAAGATTCCTTTTCCCGTTCCAACATTAACTTTAAAGTAAAACGTTCGGAGGATAAGCTATACCAACTCAAAAAGTATATGGAGAAAATTGGCGGGAGCTCCATTGTGTATGTGCGTTCCAGAAAAATGTCCATATCGTTGGCCAACTTTTTGATAAAAAACAGCATTTCCGCATCATTTTTTCATGGTGGGATTCCCAAATCCGATAAAGAAGAAAAACTTAACCTTTGGTTAAGCGGCAAAGTTAGGGTGATGGTGGCCACCAACGCTTTTGGAATGGGAGTGGACAAACCGGATGTTCGGTTGGTGGTTCATTATCAAATACCCGACAGTTTGGAAAGTTATTTCCAAGAAGCCGGTAGAGCTGGACGTGACGGGGAGCCATCAACAGCAATCATCATCACTTCCAACGAAGATGAAGGTAAGGCCAAACAGCAATTTCTATCCACCCTGCCCGATGTGGCTTTCGTGAAACAGGTTTATTCCAAGCTCAACAATTATTTTCAAATATCCTACGGCGAGCTTGTTTCCGATTCTTTGTCCTTTAAGTTCAATGAGTTTTGTAAGCGATACGAGTTTAACCCGAACATGACCTTTAATGCCATTCGCATTCTTGATCAGAATTCCGTGCTGTCGCTTGCTGAGAATTTTAAGGAGAAAACCACGCTTCAATTTATAGCTTCCAAAAATGAGATATTCAATTATCTGGATAAAAACAGGAAAACGGCCCCCATCATCCAAACCATTCTTCGCACATATGGGGGCATTACGGAATATGAGACAAAAATCGATCTATACATGTTGTCCCGAAAAACAGATGTGAACGAGGGTCGTTTAAAAAAGATATTGCAGCAACTTGCAGACGATAGGATTGCGGAATATGTGAATAATACATCTGACCTAGAAATCACTTTTTTGGTACCTCGTGAAGACGACCTTACCATAAACCTGTTCGCCAAGAAAATCAAAGATTTTAATCAAGTGAAACAGAACAACATGGCGGCCATGTTGGGGTATGTTTCCAATAAAAAGTTGTGCCGTAGCATTTACCTATTGAATTATTTTGGAGAAAAGACTGCGGAAAAGTGTGGCACATGCGATATTTGCACCAAGAAAAAAGTAGTGGCTTCTCCCCATGATTTGGAGAAAAGGGTCATGGAACTCCTGGAAATTCGCCCCCATACGTCACGACAGCTCGAAAAGGCCATTGGAGCAAAGGAAAAAGAACTTTTAAAAACGTTGGAGCGGCTGCTGGAAGATGAGCGTGTCTCCCTAAATTTTAAGAATGAGTACATCAAAAAATAATCCACTTCGCATTGTATTTATGGGCACTCCCGACTTTGCCGTGGGAACCTTAAAAAATATATTGGAAGCCGATTTTAACGTAGTCGGTGTAATAACCGCACCCGACAGGCCCGCTGGCCGTGGCCGTAAGGTCCAAGAATCGGCAGTGAAACAATTTGCGGTACAGCATAACTTAAAGGTATTGCAGCCCACAAATTTAAAGGACGAGGATTTTCTCGAAGTATTGAAAGCACTTGATGCCAACTTGCAGGTAGTGGTCGCTTTTAGAATGCTGCCCAAAACTGTTTGGCAAATGCCGGAGTATGGGACCTTTAATCTTCATGCTTCGCTCCTGCCCCAGTATCGCGGTGCGGCACCCATCAATTGGGCAATAATCAATGGAGAAACCGAAACGGGCGTCACCACTTTTTTTATTGATGAAAAAATAGACACCGGAAACATTGTCCTTCAAAAAACAGAAAAGATATTGCCCACCGATAGTGTAGGCGACTTGCACGACCGATTGATGGAGATTGGGGCCGACCTTGTAGTGGAAACCTGCAAACAGATTGAAGCTGGCACGGCTACCCGACAACCACAGAACGAAAGCAATACTCTTAAACCTGCTCCAAAAATCCATAAAGATACTTGCCGTATTGATTGGAACGCGTCCTTGGATAGTATTTATAACCATATTAGGGGATTGAGTCCATATCCCGGCGCTTGGACCATGTTGGTGAACGATGGCAAAGAGGACCAAATGAAAATCTTTAAAACTGAAAAGCTTCAGGCAGAGCACAACCTCAGTATTGGAAAAATATTGGTAGAGAAAAAATCATTGAAAATAGCGGTGAAAGGAGGTTATATTTCGCTTTTGGAGTTACAACTTCCAGGGAAACGCCGAATGCAGGTCAACGAGGTTTTAAATGGCCTAAATCTGGAAAATGACGCCTATCTTCGCTAAAGCCTTGCTGTGATTGGGCTAGGAAATGTTGTCATTTTTTTCCCACTTTATCAACAAACGTTTCAAGTTATCAACAAAAACCCTTATTTCCCTTGGTTTTACTTGCGTGAGACGCAAATCCATATAAATTTGTTCAGCATTAAAATTATATTAACAACAATTAATTTAATTCCATTATGAACAAAACAGAATTAATCGATGCTATGGCAGCTGATGCTGGCATCACTAAAGCAGCAGCAAAAAAAGCATTGGAATCTTTCTTGGGAAATGTAGAAGGAACGCTTAAAAAAGGAGACAGAGTTTCCTTGGTAGGTTTTGGTTCTTGGTCAGTTTCTAAAAGAAGCGCTAGAGAAGGTAGAAATCCACAAACTGGAGCTACTATTAAGATTGCCGCTAAGAACGTTGTAAAGTTCAAAGCAGGTGCTGAATTGAGCGGTGCAGTTAACTAATCAATTATTTATTTAATATACGAAAGCACTCCTTTAGGGGTGCTTTTTTAGTTTATATGCGTTGTGTTTTTTGCATATGTAGAATAATATGTTAAATTTAAGTACAAGAAAAAATGTAAATGGTAAGTCAAAAGCCTAAAAAAGGGAATTTACTTGTTGCAGAACCATCACTTACCGGTGACGTTTCTTTCAACAGGTCTGTTGTACTTATTGCCGAACACAACCACGAGGGTTCGGTTGGCTTTATTCTGAACAAACCTTTGGACTACACCATTTGCGACCTTGTTTCTGATATCACCATTCCTTTTCAAGTTTTTAATGGCGGCCCCGTGGAACAGGACAATCTTTATTTTATCCATAAGGTTCCTGAGCTCATTGAAAACAGTATCGAAATTTCCGATGGTATTTTTTGGGGCGGTAATTTTGAAATGACCGTTGAGCTCATCAATAGTGGAACCATCACCGAACAAGACATCAGGTTCTTTTTGGGATACTCTGGTTGGGGTATCAGCCAACTGGACCAAGAACTATCATCAAAATCTTGGGTAGTGTTGCCCAATGAATACGAAAGCAGCATTCTGGAAAAAGCTGCGAACGCATTTTGGAAAGAAAAGATGATGGAACTTGGCGGAGATTATGTTCTATGGTCCAATGCCCCCGAAAATCCTTCGCTCAATTAACCGATACGCGCCTTAGCATTCAATTTTCCCACGAGGCTTTTTGCAACCTTGGCCTCAAATTCTTTCTTCCTGTATTTGCTGATGGGTTGAATGCCTACAATGGAATTGGTAATGAACAGCTCATCCACTTTTTGAAGTTCGAAGGGAGAGATGGAATCCTCGACCAAATCGTACTCTTCGGAACCTGCAATGATTTTCATCAAATTTTTACGGATGATACCATCCATACAACCATCACTTAAGGGTGGTGTCTTGATTTCATTTCCCTTCACCAAAAATAGGTTTCCGTTAATGGCCTCTACCACCTTTTTATCGGTATTGACCAATAAACAATTGGCATAGCCATTTTCTTCGGCATACACTCCTGCCACAACATTCAACATTTTGTTGGTGGATTTTAAGTTGGAGAGCATATCCTTGTTCACATAGTAATCTTTGAACAATTCCACTTCATACTCCCCTTCATTAATAATAAAGAAAGGGGATTCCATGGCACTTGTCTCTATAACGTAGGATACATCATTTGTGGATGGGGTATACAATCCTCCCTCATTTCTAAAGACGGTTAAACGGGCGCGAACCGCTCCACTATCCAATTTATTTGAGGTAATGGTCTTTTTAATTTCCTCTTCCAAAAACTCCAGTGTGAATTCCATTGGAATTTCCATACGCAAGATGCGCATAGAGGCCATTAACCTAAAATAATGATCTTCCCAAAAAAAGAGGGTTCCGTTTACGTATCGAACCGACTCAAAAAGGGCATCTCCATATTTAAAGGCCCTGTTATTGTTCGTAAAAATTGGCTTATCCTCTGTTAAAAGTTCTCCGTTGTAATTGACCATAAAAAAGTCCCGATTTAAATCGGGACCAAAGATACGGTTTACTTGAGAATAGGACTAGGTTGAACCAAGAACCTGTTTAAGATCGGAAACCTGGTTTTCCCAAAGCATTTTTGCCTCATCCACCTCGTCATCCTCGGCAAAGTCCGTTATAAATAATGAAACATCCTTTGTTATTTCATCGACTATTATCCGCATTTCAAAAAATGAACCATCCTCATTTTCTTCCCATGCCAGCTTTACAAATTCCTCACTTTTTCGTTTGAGCAGTTTTGCCCGTTCTTCCGAACCATCCCAAATAAAGGTGAATATTTCTCCACGGGAATTTACATTATCGGCATACCATTCAGACAGTCCCGAAGGAGTGGAAATATATTGGTAAAGCAACTGAGGTGAAGCTTGAATAACAAACTCCAGTTCAAATTTAACCTTATCACTCATTGTCGTGTTCTTTAATCGTTCTTCAACTTTTGTATAATTTGGGAAGATATAAAAATAAATATCAAATAATAAATTAATAATGAATTTTGATTCAGCGAAAATTTAAACATATATTTGCACCCGCTTAGCAAAATGACGGCGAGGTAGCTCAGCTGGTTAGAGCGTCGGATTCATAACCCGGAGGCCGGGGGTTCAAGTCCCCCTCTCGCTACAAAAAAGACCACTTTAAAAGTGGTCTTTTTTTGTTTTGACAGTATTACTCCCCTTCCATAATTCACATTAATCTGGACATTAAACACCTGACTGACTCAATGCCCATTAAAATAGCCATAGACCTGATAAGCGAACAGACCGATACCCGCAATAATCAAATAAACATTGGATCCTTTATAAAAGGCTTCGTAGCTAGGTTTACCCTTCCAAGCCTTTATAAGAAGAATGATCGGGATTAGGGCGGCTATTTGGCCCAACTCAACACCAACGTTAAAGCTAATAATCTTCAGTAAAAATTGGTCTTGGCCCATATCAAAGGTTTGCAAACGTGTGGATAGCCCCAACCCGTGGATAAGTCCAAATAAAAATACCATCATCAATAAATTTGGAGCTCTGGTTCCAAGTTTTTTAAAGCCTTCCAAGTTCTCAAACCCCTTATAAAGTACGCTTAATGCTATGATGGCATCAATTAGGTGTTCATTGACCTGAACCCCTAGGTACGTCCCTCCTAAAAGCGTAATGCTGTGTCCTATGGTAAAAACGGTGATAAACTTTAAAATATCCCGAAACCCTTTCAGGAAAAAGATAACCCCTACCAAAAACAGCAAGTGGTCATAACCTGTAAGCATATGCTTGGCCCCTACCCAAATATAGGATAACAACCCACCGCTATCCAATATCTGCTGGTCACCTGAGCTAACATCATGAGCCAGTAACAGCATTGGAAAAAGTAACATTACCAAAAGAGAGAAGCTAGCTCCTACTGGTTTTATGTACATTATTTCTTCTTGCTTTTAAAGTAAAAGAAAAGGCCGGCAACAATTACCAAACTTACAAGGAGAAAAATGTAAGATGAAAAACTTTCTTCTTCATGTGTGTGATGATTTTCATCTTTATCCGTCCCATGCGCTGCACTATGACCTGAACCCACGGCGAAGGTAAGCGTGGCCCAATTGGACTCGTGGGTGAGACCCTCTTCCTCCGACTGTACCATATAAATGGTTCTCATATGCCATACTCCTGCATTGGTTATTTCAAACTCTAAAATACCGGCATCATCAGTACGAAGTTGCAAACCAGAATTATGGTCATGGTCTGGGGTTTCTCCACTTTTATGCGTATGCGGGTCCCCTCCATCATGACTATGTTCTATTGTGGTATTTTCTTCGGATTTCTCCGTACCAATAATTACCAATTGGTTGGCCAAAGGCTTCCCCTTATACAGCAATTGTACTTTTAAGGAATGCCCGGCATGAATATCATAGGGGTTTTCTTGTGGAATAAATTCAATAGGATACCCCAATGCAGTTTTCCAGTCATCAGACAATTCCTCTCCTACTTGAAAAATAGTTTTAACGTGCTTGGAGTATTTCTCAACCGCATCCTGGTCCAGAGCATTGTTCTCTTTTCTCCATTCCAACATGTCTACCACTCCATCATGTTCCAAATAATCGTTGAACGATTTTGCATCCAATGCAATATTCTTTGCTGCAGTTGAAACACCTGCTACCCAAGTACCGGGGCCACCGGTCTTAAAATTCAAAAATGTAATACTGTCCTTTTCGGTCCATTGAGCTGAATCTACTTGGATACGCTGACCATTACCTACCAAGCTCATATCGAGCATACGGTTCCTGTCTATTACATTTTCACTTTTCTCAAAAGTGCCATTAAATAGTTGAATTGCTGCATTTGTGTTCGGGTCAAGGAAATAATTGTCCATTTTCAAGAACATATCGTGACTACATAATAGCACGATGGCCAAAAGGCCAAAAAAAACTTTCTTCATTATGATTTTGTTTGTTAAAGATCAGGTGGTGAAATCAATTTCCTACCTTGTGGTACAAATATCCGCAAATCATCTATTTTGTCCATACCCAAAATTTCAAAAACATAAAAATATCGTCCGTTTTGAAGTCTGGATAATCGGCTACATATTTACAAATCGATAGAGCTCATCGGAAGCTTGTAAGAGTTTTCCTTTTAATGAAGGTTCAAGGCCTGGGTGATTTTTCAAATATTCCTCCACTATTTGATAAGCTTCTTTGGACTGATATTGCCCCACTGTAGCTGACAACCATCTTTTAGGAAAGAAAATATCACCTGTCCTTTGAATCTCCTCCAATAAGTCCAATGCCAACGGAAGTTGTTGTATTGCGGTTTTTTGTCGTAAAGGATGGTGCAGATATCCACAAGCGGTTCCCACCCAAGATTCTTTTTCCCTGTTTTTGGTATCTCGGAACGATTTAAAAAAGGTTTCCCTCACCGCAGCATCAGATGAAAGTGCGGGCTGTAAGAATTCAAATCGTTTTATCTTGTCTGCATTATCCAATTCGGATTTGGCTGTTTCCAGAATTTCACCAGCTTTTTTATGATCATATAAGGCCAAATCCATTGCCATATCGGTATAATCGTCCTGATTAAACTTTAGACCTGGTATTTTTATGTTTTTGCTCCAAACGGCATACAGCCTCTCCTTGGCCCTTTCAGAATATGCTAAACCTTTCCAGAGTCCAAAAATATTTTTCTTGATATTGGGCTCATATGTATCCTCGAGCAGTTCTTTCCATAGCAAGTTTTCGACCAATGGCTGCTTTTCCGCTCTTTGTTCTTCGGTAAAGTAACTCCAAAACAATTGTGAAGCTTCTCCACTGACCATTCCATGAACAAATTCGTTTTCCTCTTGTAGGATGACATCCATATATAAATCAAAAACCTCGAGAGGAGGGATTTGCCCAGATAGAACGTTCTCATAGGCATTGAGATAGGCATATCCACGGGCGACTTCATCTTTTAGCGTTGGGATTACGTTCAATTTGGACGAATCCAAAGGAAAAATACCATAGCCAAAGGCATTTGAGTTATAAATTATCGTCTCGGGTCGTGGAAGTCCCTCCGCTAACTTCACATTTACAATACTATCGGATATCGTGACTGGGATTATTCTGGTGCTATCCGGATATACCAAGGTTATTTCAAAAGATTGTGGCCATAATTTATCACTTCCATCTTCTGCTTTTTGAGAAAGCGTGAAACTTGCTATTTTCCCATTTTCATACTCAATCCCCTCAGTTATCATAGGCCTACCTGATTGATTTACCCATACTTCACTCCAATCTTTTAGGTTTATGGGCGTCCTTTCATCCAAAATCTCCACCAAATCGTTCCAAGTGGCATTTCCATAGGCATAGGCCTGAATATATTCGCGTATACCATCTCGGAAAGCCTTCTCCCCGATTGCAGCCTCTAGTTGCCGCATCATAATTGGTGCCTTGTTATATATGATGCCCCCGTAAAGACTACCAGCATTTTTTAGGTTATCCAAATGTTGCCGTATAGGGTTGGTGCCACGAGTCCTGTCCTCACCGTAGGCACCACGGTAATGGGAAATCAAAAACTGGAGTTTATGGTTGATTTCGGGAAAGGTCGGGTTCATGATCTTATCGGCCATAAAATTGGCAAACACCTCTTTCATCCACACATCGTTGAACCAATCCATGGTGACCATATCCCCAAACCACATATGGGATGTTTCATGTGCTATAAGTTTGGCACTGCCCATAAGACGGCGTTCGGTAGCACTTTCATCCAAGAAGATAGAGGATTGACGGTATTGAATGGCTCCAATATGCTCCATTCCTCCGTATTGAAACCCTGGAATGGCGGCAAAATCCAATTTCTTGAAGGGAAACTCATATTGGGTGTAATCCTTTAAAAAATCGATTGATCGCTGATGAAGGTCGAAAATCTTGGGAACACTGTAAGCAATTTTTGCGGAATCTGTTTCACGATATAGCATTGTCATATCAAACATACCTGGGTTTTCGGTAACCGATTCAAACTTTCCTGCAACCAAAGAAAACAGATAAGTACTCATAAAATCGCTTTCCTCAAATGAGTAATGTACCGTTTCGCCTTTTGGCTTCGCTTCCTTTAGTGGTGCTCCACAAAGAACTTTCCAGTCGGCAGGTGCCATAACATCCACTACATAACGTCCCTTGATGTTGGGCTGATCAAAACAAGGGAACAATGTACTGGCACGATCAGGTACCAAAAGGGTATATAAATAGTTTTCATTCCTGTTCAAGGACAGTTCTCCCGCATTAAAGGTAATTTCAATCGTATTGGGCCCTTCCTCAAGGTTTTCCGAAATAATAATATGTTCTTGTTGATGAACAACTTCTTGCTCTTGACCATTTACCCGAATAGTTTTTAACAATGAAGCGTCTGCATTAAAATCAAGATATAAGGGTTGCGAAAGATCATGAAGGTCCACATCCAACTTTAATTTTGAGGCTATTGGACGATTTTTATCCGCTGGGATATCAAAAGAAAGTCCATACACCACATTGGATACTTGGCCAACTCGATACTCTGCCAGTTGCAGCGGAATACCCTCTGCCAATAAATCTTCTTTTTTTGTTGACTCACAGGAGGTTGAAATTATCAATACACTCACACAGGCCAGAATGCTTGTTTTCATAAAAACTTGGTTGATTCGGTTCCCTTTTGCTCATCAAGGTAGCTAAAATCATCTTGATAAAGCATTAAAAAACAAATACTTAATCCCTTACCACATAGTTGACGATATCCACTCCTGTATTCCCGGTTTTTGGGTTGTAGGCATAAACGGTGATTTGATAATATCCAGCTTCCTTGATTCCAAAGTGGCCTTGAAAGCTGTTTTGTGCTGGATTGTCCAATTCGACCTCCCCTACACTCTCTCCGTCTTTTTTGACCATGGCTTTCACTTCAATTAATTTGGAATCCCAAATTCCATCTACTTCTATCGGGCAACCGCACATCATAACGATATGGGCCTCTATTGGTAACCCTGAATCGGGTATAGATCCCAGATTAATATATTGATGGGTATTGGGCTTTAAAATATCCACCACAAAACCAGGTATTTCCAATACTATACCATCTCCTAAAATGTGTTTACCTGGAATCAACCAAAGTTCCGTACTGGCCTGTACGCGAGCATTTTTTTTATGGATTGGCGATAGTATTTCCACCTGCACAAAAACGGGCTCGTTGATATCCAAAATGGCCAAAAAACCTGCGGTCTTATCATCGCTGAGTTCCGTGTAACGTTCATGGACACTCTTCATGATCAGGTCAGTGTTTCCCGTTGCACCAGTGGTATTGCCCTCGGCCATGATCTCACCGTTCAAACTGTTACGGACGATTACGTGGGCTCCTCCTATGGAACTTCCAACGAACTTGGCATCCTTTGCCTTGGCACGTACCATGAGTTTTGTCTCGGTGGCAAAACCATGTAAACAAATAAGGAGTAATGTTAGGGATAGAATTGATTTCTTCATTTTGGTTGATTTTTCAATCCTAAAATTAAGGCTTTTAAAAAGTTCTCAGGGGCGAAATCCGTTTTTTATCCCAATTCAATTACTACGAACCAACTTGTGAACGTAATTGCTTAAGTTCATCTCTGGCCGCCCGTATAAGTTGTTTTAGTTGATTGGAATCCTTTTTGGGGCAATCTTGCCCCAAATGATATTCGGAGCTTTCTATAACTCTTTGACAATAGGAAATTTGTTCTTGCAATGGACATTTGCAGATGGTCTGGCCGTATAAATTGTCCAATTGGCGCAAGGAAGGGGTCGAGGCACTATTTTTAAAAATCTTCAACATAAATCAAACAGATAATCTCATCACACAATACCGCAACAAAAATCAAGCCACAGTATTTTGCTACTCTCCCTCTACCCTCAGCATAAACCCACGGCGGCTTACGTTTACTATGCTCAGTTTGGGGTCGTGCGCCAGATGTTTACGTAAATGCGATATAAAAACGTTGAGACTTTTTTTGTTGAAATAATCATTCTTGTCCCAAACCGTGGTCAAGATTTCTTTATGAGTACACAATTGATTTTTGTTCTTGGCCAATAATGCCAGAAGGTCAAATTCCTTTCCTGTTAATTTGATAGGCTTCCCGTTGTGTTTGAGTTCAAAATTGTCCATGTTGAGAACGTAATCGCCAATCTCATATTCGGACACTTGAACTTCTTGTTCCTCATCCTTTACCAACCTGGCCAACAATGCATTGATACGCACAACAAGCTCTTCTTCATCTATGGGCTTTTTAAGATAGTCAACAGCACCCATTGAAAACCCTTTAAGAACATCTATTTTGAGCGACCTTGCTGTCAAAAAAATAAAGGGCAGCTCGGGATTTATTCCTTTTATCTTTTGTGACAGTTCAAATCCATCCATATCGGGGAGCATCACGTCTAATATGGCCAAGTCAAAAACATTGGTCTTGGTTTTTAGCACAGCCTCCGAAGCATCTTTGGCCCACGTAACCACAAAACCCTTCATTCCTAAATATTCCGATAATAGATACCCTAGGGAATTATCATCCTCAACCAATATCAACTTATATTTTTTATCCATTTTTGGTCAATTTAAAGGACATGGTAAATGTGGTTCCTTGTCCTGGTTCGCTTTGCACCGTAATTTTTCCACGGTGCATTTTGATTATTTTTTGCACATAATACAGTCCTAAGCCGTATCCTTTTACCTTGTGGACATCTCCATTTTTAACCCTATAATATTTTTTGAAGATTTTGGGCATATCCTCCTTGGCAATACCTTGTCCATTATCGGTGGCCCTGATGAACAATCGTCCCTTTTGTTTGCTTGCGGTCAATTTTATTTGTGGATTGTCCGAGTACTTTTTTGCATTTTCCAATAGGTTGCCCACCACATTTTCCAGATGGAACCTTTCGGCCCTAATAATGTATGGACCTTCTTCGAGTTCGAACTCAAACTGAATTTCTTCATGCTTGGCCAACAAACTAAAACCTTCGCAAATTCGCTCCAGTTCTGGTTTAAAATCAATCTCCTGAAACTGCAATAGTTTGTTTCCGGACTCCATGCTGGCCAGCTCCAAAACTTTATCGATATGCTTTTTGAGCCTGTTCGATTCGGCTCGAATCAATTCCACCACGGCTTTTTTATTCTCAGGCACATCTTCCTCCAAGATTTTGCTTGCCAATCCTATGGAGAAGACAGGTGTTTTTAATTCATGTGTCAGGTTATTGATAAAATCGTTCGTGGTAGTGTTGATGCTTCGTTGTAAATAAAATGATCTAAGTACCCATATTACCACTATGATTATCATCAACAAGAATAATAGTCCAGGAACGATGAGCCCCCGTAATTGTCCCAAAAAGTACTTGTTCAAATCTTCAAAACCAATCTCCAGAATAATTTCTTTTTGGAGCAATTCTGGTAAATATCCTTTCACTTTAATTGGGTAAGTAAGGTCTTCTTGCGCTTTTATGTGAGGGCGTACGGAACTCAAATATGTTATGGAATCGCGTGAATACAGTTTATAGGTGAAAGGGGCATCAATTCCGGAAAGGTTTAACTGGTAAGAGATATAGTCGTTTAAATAATATTGGGATGCCTTCTCTAGGCTATCCAACCCGATCCTGACCTCGGAAGTATCTTTTCTGATAGTATTTCCCAGTGTGTAGGTCAATGAGTTTACCGCTGAGAGCTCACTGTTTATATTGTCTCTGGCCTGATCCATTTTATCAGAAAATTGGACACGGGCCAAACCTAGTCCCACCCTCAGATATTGGTATTGCACCACCAACAAACCGACAACTGCGATTATAAAAAAAATAACATAGAGGTTCCTTTTGGTCAGCATACCGCTAAATAAACAAAAATATACCAGCTAATTACCCAATGGTTAACCCTATTAGTCTTTCATTAACCTTTTTGATCTTTCATTAGTCCCTGTGCTTAAACACAAGGTTTATATTAGCGTTGAGTTTAGTTAAAACATATAAAGTAGTAAATCTTCAAACCGACCTGTTCTAGGTCGGTTTTTTTATTTTAATGCAACGGAAGCCCTATTTTCATTTTTCGGCTATGGATTAAGGTTCTATATAGTTTATCTTTGGATTCCAAATTATATGGATGATAAGTATTTTTCAGAAGAAAATTTACTTGGTCGATTATTTGAGCGGCCTTGTGGATATCCACAACCACATTTTACCTGGTATTGACGATGGCGCCAAAACTGTTGGGGATTCGTTGGAGTTGATCAAAGGATTTTCCGATTTTGGGGTGACTAATTTTATATGCACGCCCCATATCATGCACAATTACTATGACAACACCCCAAGTACAATCAAAAAGGCACATGGTAAACTTTATAATGAATTGCAAAAAAATGATGGTTTGCAAGTCAATTTGGAGTATGCCGCTGAACACATGATCGATGATAATTTTGAAAGCATACTGCATGGCAAACAAGTAATGCCTTTGGGAAAGGATTATTTGCTAGTCGAAATGTCGTATTTACAGCCATCCTTTAATTTTGATGTGGCCGTTGACCAAATCGCCAAGCACAAATATTTTCCAATACTGGCACACCCGGAAAGGTATATGTACTATCATGGTAAATATGGGAAGTATGCGTCCTTAAAATCTGAAGGAGTCTTGTTTCAGCTCAATCTATTGTCGTTGAGTCCCAAATCCTATGGAAAGGCTGTGCATAAAACAGCTGAGAAACTATTGAACGACGGTATGATCGATTTTGTAGGAAGCGATGTCCACAACATCAGGCAATTGATGTTGTTGAAAGAAATCAAAATATCAAAAAAGACATTAGATCATCTCTTCCCTATTATCGAAAATACAATTCAGACCTTTTATTGATTATTAGGAGAAATTCCACCATTTTTTAACGGACTTTCCGTAACCATAGCCGTATTTTCCTCCATAGCCCAATTCGGATTGCTTTACATTGTTGACCACAAAGGACAGTCCTTTTAATTTGCCTTCCTCTTTCAGCTTTAATGGAAAATCGATGACTTTAAGTTCAGTTGCACCCGCCTTGACCACATATAGAATTTGGCTGGCATACTCACTGATCAACAACGTGTCGGTCACTACCATTAATGGTGCGGTGTCCACGATAACATAATCGTACATTTTGGATACCTTCTCAAATAATTCACCCATTCTAGGGTTCATGAGTAACTCTGTTGGGTTTGGCGGTATTTTTCCTGAAAATATAAGGTCTATTTCGTTTTCATTGATGTGTGCCGGAACGGTGATGTCCTGTACCTTTAAATCAGAATTGACGAGAAACTCTGTTAGTCCTGCCTTTGTACTCCTTCTGGGTTGAACACCCTCCTTTCCGACCTCAACATTTTCGTCACTGGAAAAGAAATCATAAAGCTTAGGGTTTCGGATATCAGCTCCCACCAATAAGACCTTCTTTCCAGTATCGGCATAAATCTTGGCCAGATTGGATGAAATGAATGTTTTACCCTCCCCAGGAACGCTGGAAGTTATAAATATAAGATTGTCCGGCTTCGATTTCTGGCTCTTTTGAATATAGTTGAGATTGGTCCTTAAGATTCTCAAAGACTCCGCCAAAACTGAACGGTCGTCCTTCTTTACAATCTTTCTGTCTTTTTTCCCAATCTTTGGAAGTTCGGCAATTACAGGGATATTGTTCCCTATGACACCTTCCAAATCCTGTTTGCTATTTAACGTGTTGTCCAATAATCCCGATACATAAATAAACATGAACGGAAGTACAAACCCAAGGAACAGGGCCGCAACATAGTTGATCATCTTGTTAGGTGCCACGGGGGCAGAACTGGTACTATACGCAGCATCTACAATGGATGATGGTGGAGAAGCTGAGGCAAAGGCTATTTGAGCCTCCTCCCGCTTTTCCAGAAGATATAGGTACAAAGACTCTGTGGTCTCCAATTTCCGTGTAATATCACGTAGTTCGCGCTCATTTCCAGGAGCTGAATAAATCCTACTGTTAATTCTGGATTGTTGCCGGGCCAAACTGTTGATCTGCAGTTCCAAGTTTCCCGTGGTATTGTTCAAACTCGAAAGCAAACTACTTTTTAAGGTATTAAGCTCCTTGTCCAAATTTTGAACCACCGGATTCAGATTACTGGAACTTTCCAACAACCTGTTTCTTTCTGCAACCAATTGATTGTACCGCGCGGTAGTTCCTGTAATCGTTTGGTCGGAGAGCCCAAGGTTTGATGGCAAAATCTCATAACCGTCTTGGTTTTCGACCATGTCTTTCATGGAAGATGCCATATTCAATTGCAAAGAAGCACTTTCCAACTGTTGGCGGTTCTCCATACCCACACTTAAGTTGATATTGGACTCGGATGATATATCCGTAATTCCACGATTGGTCTTGAATTCTTCCGCGGATTGATCGACATTGTAAAGGTTAGAGTAAATCTCTGTGATACGGGCATCAATAAAATTAGAGGTCTTGTCCGCTGCAATCTTTTTATCCTCAATAGCATTTTCATTATAGACTGCTATAAGTTCATTGATAATGTCCTGTGCCCTTTGCTGTATCCTATCTTGAAGATAAAGGGACAAAATATTCGAAGACCGCTCCAATGGAGTAATTTGAACACGGCCTCGATAACTATCAGCAACCACAGTAGCGGGTCTGATTACAATTCTAAATTCATTCCCTTTGTAAATCTTTATGTTTTCAACACTTGGCGTTATGATCATATCTCCCAATGGAGTTGAAATATTGGAGCCAAAAGTGTTTTGTTTATAGGGCTCATCTTCCTGTCTCTTGTAACCAAATGTTGCATCGGACATTACATTTAAATAAAAGCTGAAGCCAGATTGGCTTACTATGGAATCCGACTCCTTAAAATTTAAATTGAAAGGAGAGTCTTTGTATATCTCAGAATCTAGAATATTACCCAATCTAAAAATTTGTGTGTTCAGCTGAAGCTTTTTTACAACTTCTACAAAATTAGACCGAGATTTGATGATTTCAATCTCATCGATAATTGGATTCATCTGTCCCTGAAAAGCACCCAAATCCTGAAAAACCGCAAGTTCGGGGTTATTGTTTCCCTCCATCTCTATTTTGATTCGAGCTTGGGCATCATAGAGGGGTGCTGTATAGCGATTGTAAAGGAAGGCTATACCTAAACAAAATATAATAGCGAGCAAAAACAAATACCACTTGCTCGTATACTGTCTAATTATTTCCTTGAAATCAATACTTTTAAATGAAAACTTGTTTTCCAAAGATTACTATTTAAGAATTTGAAATGGTATTATAAATTAATTGCGCGTCAAGAATAACGTAGTTGTTACTATCAAAGAAAGTATGGAAAGTGCTATCGTAGTTCTATTGTCCAATGAAGAAGAGACTGCAGCCGATTTGTTGGGTTCTACATAGACC
The DNA here is from genome assembly GCF_019457905.1 of Flagellimonas abyssi. Classification (GTDB taxonomy): domain Bacteria; phylum Bacteroidota; class Bacteroidia; order Flavobacteriales; family Flavobacteriaceae; genus Flagellimonas; species Flagellimonas abyssi. Next base: position 409,323 of record NZ_JAHZSV010000001.1, read on the forward strand.
ACATCATTTTGTGTGAGGTAATATGCTGGAGAGTTCATTACATTCTTGGAAGTCAAGTCCAATCTATTGTACACCTTTACACCATCAAAGTCCCTGATTACCATTACATTTTCCCTTCTACCTTTAATGGTCAGGTCTCCTGCCAATCCAAGCGCTTCCAATATGGTCACTTGTTCCCCAATAATCGGATAGGTTCCCGGGCTACGTACCTCTCCCAATACAGTTACGGTGAAGTTTCTCAATCTTACATTAATAATTGGATCTTTTAAGTAAGATGAAAGCCTTTCCTTAAGATCAATCTTAAGTTCCTCCGGGGACAACCCCAATACATTTACCTTTCCAATCACAGGGAACTCAATATCCCCATTTTTATCGACGATATAGTCCAATGATTCCGATTGTCCGTTGGCCGCAACCCCTATGGTCAGATTAAAAGGAGCACTTGCTTCAGGGTTTAGGGTCGCCACATAGATGCTGATAACATCATCCACCTTGAACTTGGGCTCAAACCTGTTTTCGGTAACAATTGTTTCAAAATCCTGTGAATCTTGAAAATACACAACTTTTTTTGATGATGTGCATGAGACTACAGCACAGGCTATGGCAAGCAGTATTATCGCGGGTTTAATTTTTTGATACATCTGGAAAGTGTTTAGTTATTGAATTGAGGATATCCAATCCTAGAGGTTTTCTGTGTTTCCTTTATTGGTGTTTTCTTGTCCAATTTACAAAAATCTGAATTGTTGGAAATATATTCCGGTACTATGTCCTTCATCAATTTCACTACATTGTCTTTGAAGAACAAGTTGGAAATACAAAGTTCGTCTATCATGGTTCGAGTTCCCACATAATCGATTTCACGCACCTTACTGATCATAATCTTGTCATGATAGGTAGGAAGCGTATTCTCACCATTTGCCAAAAGTTCTTCATAAAGTTTTTCACCTGGCCTTAGCCCGGTTACCTTGATATCGATATCATCCGGATAGTGAAGGCCTGAGAGTCGTATCATATTCTTGGCCAAATCCATAATCTTAACGGATTCTCCCATATCAAAAATAAAGATTTCACCACCTTTGCCCATGGCCCCGGCTTCCAATACCAATTGTGAAGCTTCTGGAATGGTCATAAAATATCTGGTAATGTCTTTGTGCGTTACGGTCAATGGGCCTCCCTTTTCGATTTGCTTTCTGAACAAAGGAATCACGGATCCATTTGATCCAAGTACATTCCCGAACCTTGTTGTTATAAATTTTGTTTTTCCCTCTTGCTGTCTACAGCTTATGTACATTTCTGCAATTCGTTTGGTCGCACCCATAATGTTGGTCGGGTTTACCGCCTTATCCGTCGATACGAACACAAACTTTTCAACTTCATATTCGCAAGCAAGGTCAACAATGGTCTTAGTACCGGCAACATTGATCTTGATCGCCTCATATGGATTTTGCTCCATAAGGGGCACGTGTTTATAAGCCGCAGCATGGAAAATCCTATCCGGTTTGTATTGCTCAAAAAGCACACGCATCTTGTTCTTGTCCCTAATATCGCTCACAATGGGCACGTAATTGAAGAAACCTGCCTGTTTTAACTCTTGCTGTAGATCATAAAGAGCTGATTCTGCTTGATCAATCACAATCAAAGAGCGATAGTTGTATTTGCAAATCTGCCTTACCAATTCACTTCCTATAGAACCAGCGCCCCCGGTCACCATGATGACTTTGTCATCAAAATCCTTCATCACCTTGCTGTTCTTGATTTCAATAGGTGGACGATCCAATAAATCCTCAATCTGTACACGCTTAATTTGCGAAACCTTGAGCTCTCCATTGATCCAATCCTCTACGGGAGGTACAATCTTAACCTTTACTGGAAGATCTACAATCTCATTGACAAGGATCCTCAATTGTTTGGGATTGATGCTCTGTATAGAAAAAATTACTTCTGAGATATTGTGGAACTTGACAAAATCCTCGGTCAAAATCGACTTGTCATATACCTTGACCCCATTGATCTGTTTTCCTACTTTCTGCAAGTTATTGTCTACAAAACCAATGACCTTAGCTCCCATTTTAGAGTGATTGGTCAATGTATTGTAAGTAATGATTCCTGATTCCCCGGCACCATAGATAATCAAGTTCTTTGTAGGTACCTGATTACCTTTCATCAAACTTTCAAAAGCAATCTTAAACACCATTCGAGATGCAGACAATGCTATGAATGTAAGCAAACTGTTAATGATTATTATGGACAAAGGGATGGTGAATTTTTCAAAAAACACCATATACCTATTGAACATTACAACGCCAATGGCACCTATACTTGCCAAACATACAGCATTAAAAATGGCATAAACATCCTTTATACCGGTGTGTCTTACCACACCCTTATAACTGCCAGATATAAGAAAGGCCAAAAAGAACAATACAACTACGACTGGCAATTGCATCCACAACTGCTCCACATCAAAATCGAAGCTTAGGTTAAACCTGATAAAATATGCAAGAATAAAGGAAAATGAAACTATACAAAGGTCTATCAAAAGTACGGTCCACTTTGATGCGTATCGCTGGCCGGTCCTAAAAAAGAATTCTTTTATCATTTTAATTCACTTTTGATAATTCCACAAATTCTTTCCAGATCAGTGGTTTCCAAACTAGACCCACTTGGCAAACATAGTCCACGATTAAACAGGTCTTCACTAACACCGTTTACATACGAATTGTTATTCTTGAATACTGGCTGTAAATGCATTGGCTTCCACAAGGGCCTTGATTCTATGTTCTCGTGTTCAAGGGCAATTCGTATACCCTCCCTGTCCTCAAAAGAAGGGGTTAGAATGCATGTGAGCCAACGGTTGGATATACTACCCTTAGGTTCTTCCAAAAAAGTGATTTTGGACTGGTCCGACAGGTGTTCCCTGTAGTATTCATAATTTTTCCTTCTTGCGGCCACTCTATCTCCCAAAACCTCCATTTGCCCTCGTCCAATACCAGCTAGCACATTGCTCATTCTATAATTGTAACCTATGTGGGAGTGTTCGTAATGGGGAGCATTATCTCTCGCCTGCGTGGCCAAGAAAACTGCCTTCTCCTTTGTCTTTTGGTCTTTGCAAAGCAGGGCACCTCCACCTGATGTGGTAATAATTTTGTTTCCATTGAAGGATAGGATTCCTATGTCACCAAAACTTCCGCAATTAAATCCTTGATATGAACTTCCCAGTGCCTCGGCACTGTCCTCTATCACAGGAATGTCATATTCCTTTGCTATGGCATGGATTTCATCCACCTTATAGGGCATACCGTATAAATGCACTGCTACAATGGCTTTGGGTTTTTCACCATTTGCCAATCTATCCTCAATGGCCTCCTTTAATAATGCAGGGGAAATATTCCAGGTTTCTTCTTCACTGTCCACAAATATGGGTGTGGCACCCAAATAAGTAATCGGATTTGCGGAGGCGGCAAAAGTAAAGCTCTGGCAAATTACCTCGTCACCATGGCCTACACCTAAAAGCTCCAGACCTAAATGTATAGCTGCCGTTCCAGAACTCAAGCAGGCTGCATGGACATTGTTACCTATAAAATCCTCAATTGATTTTTCAAATTGTTGTACGTTGGGACCCAAAGGGGCTATCCAATTGGTTTCAAAGGCTTCCTTTACATAGGTTTCCTCGTTTCCGCCCATGTGTGGCGGTGACAACCAAATTTTTTTTAATACTGTGGTTTCCATTATCAGTTTTGGGTTGATATAAGTAGGACAAGAATTTCTTCTCGAAAGTAAATGTAATAGTAAAATTGGGGCTGGAAACCATTTTGCTTTACTATTCGCCAAACACAAAAAATAATCGATTAAGTGTTGGAATGATGGTAAGTTGAAAGAAATGCAATCCGGTGAAACGTGAAAATCTCAGTTTACGGCACTGTACTTTTTACAGTGTATACAGAACCCTCCATACTTTCTAAAATAACAACACAAATTAGTTTTACTAAAAAGTAACCCGCGAATTCCATTAATTCCCCATTTTTGTATAAACTTTTCAACTATGAGAATTCTGGTAACCGGGTGTGCAGGATTTATAGGGTATCACTTAACCCAAAAATTGATTGAAAATGGCCATAATGTGATGGGTATCGACAATCTCAACGATTATTATGATGTCCGGTTAAAATTGGACCGTTTAAAAGAGCTCGGTATCGATTCGGATACTGCACTTCATCAAAATAAGACCGTGGCAAGTGATTCTTTTAAAGGCTTCAAATTTGTTAGAATGTCGATTGAAGACCGCGAAAATTTGCCACAATTGTTCAGTCACAATCATTTTGATGTCGTTTGCAATTTGGCCGCGCAAGCTGGGGTACGTTACAGTCTTGAAAACCCAGAAGCTTATGTGGATAGCAACATTGTCGGGTTCTTGAATGTTTTGGAATGTTGTAAGAACCATAGCATTGAACATTTGGTGTATGCCAGCAGTTCCAGTGTGTATGGAATGAACAAAAAAGTTCCCTTTAATACCACCGATTCTGTAGACCATCCCATAAGCCTGTACGCTGCTTCCAAAAAAAGCAACGAGTTAATGGCCCACACATACAGTCATCTTTATGGGATAAGAACCACCGGGTTGCGCTTTTTTACCGTATATGGCCCTTGGGGGCGACCTGATATGGCCATGTTTTTGTTTACGGACGCCATCCTAAAGCATAAACCGATAAAAGTCTTCAACCATGGGAAACTTGAAAGGGACTTTACTTATATAGATGATATTGTACAAGGAATCACCCAAATAGTTGAAAACAGGCATACGGCTGCCTATAATTCTGACAACCTTTATCATCTGTATAACATCGGAAACAGCAAAAGTGTGAAATTGCTAGATTTTATCGAAGCTATTGAAGATGAGATTGGCTTAAAAGCATCTAAAGAAATGATGCCCATGCAACCGGGGGATGTGGAAAAAACGTGGGCCGATGTATCAGGACTGGAAAGAGATTACAATTACCGGCCGAACACACCTATCAAATCCGGCGTAAAAAAATTTGTTGCCTGGTACAAAACGTATTATGGCAATTCAAATGAATAATATGGAATCGTAAGCTCGTTACCCTATAAATGGTTTGATCTCCAAAACACCTCTTTCCTCAATTAGACACTCATTTTAACACTAAACATGTATTTTATCCGTTTTATCAAAAGTTCACCTAAAACCAGCTTGGTTCTAATTACTTTTCTTCATATTTGCTCGAAATTTTCTTAAACACCCATGGATATATCACACCTTGACCTAAACAAAGAACATTCTATTTTAGTTACGGGAGGAGCTGGATTTATTGGCTCCAACCTATGTGAAGCATTGTTGGACAATGGAAATAAAGTAACCTGTCTGGACAACTTTTCCACAGGTAAAAGAGAAAATATCGCCCACTTACAATCCAATCCCAATTTTAAATTGATAGAAGGCGATATTAGAAATCTGGATGATTGCCAAAAAGCCTGTGAGGGCGTTGATTACATTTTACATGAAGCCGCTTTGGGATCGGTCCCTAGATCAATAAATGATCCCATTACAAGTAATGAAGTGAATGTTTCCGGATTTTTAAACATGTTGGTAGCCGCGCGCGATGCCAAGGTAAAGCGTTTTGTATATGCTGCCAGTTCTTCAACTTACGGGGATTCCGAGTCACTCCCAAAGGTTGAGGACAAGATAGGGAAGCCCCTATCCCCCTACGCAATTACTAAATATGTGAATGAGCTTTATGCCGATATTTTTTCCAAAACTTATGGGCTTCAAACCATAGGACTACGTTATTTCAACGTTTTTGGAAGAAAGCAAGACCCAAATGGGGCCTATGCTGCGGTAATCCCAAAGTTTGTTATGCATTTAATGCAGCACGAGTCACCGGTCATTAACGGAGATGGTTCTTTTTCAAGGGATTTCACCTATATCGATAATGTCATCGAAATGAATGTAAGGGCTCTGACCAGCACCAACAAAGAAGCTGTAAACACAGTATACAATGTAGCCTTTGGAGAGCGGACCGACCTAAATGAACTTGTTGGTCTACTAAAAGAATTTTTAGGGGAGTTTGATGACCAGATAAAACAAATCGAACCAAAATATGGCCCCAATAGACAAGGAGATGTCCCCCATTCCCTAGCCTCTATTGAAAAAGCAAAAACCCTACTTAACTACAGTCCTAAATACGATATGAGATCAGGTCTCAAAGAAGCCGTGAATTGGTACTGGAAGAATCTTAAATAAAATACGAGAACAAAATGAACTTAACGATAATAGGAACTGGATACGTTGGATTGGTAACAGGAACTTGTTTTGCAGAAATGGGAAACAAAGTGACCTGCGTTGATATTGATGAAAAGAAAATAGAAAACCTAAAAAAAGGGATTATTCCCATATACGAACCTGGCCTTGAGGCTATGGTACAGCGCAATGTGGACAATAAAACCTTATTCTTCAACACCCAACTCAAAGATTGTTTAGCAGATTGCGACATGGCCTTTATTGCCGTGGGCACTCCGATGGGGGAAGATGGTTCTGCGGATTTGAAATACGTACTCAATGTTGCTTCCGAAATTGGAAAGCACATGAGCCAACCTCTCATCATTGTAGACAAATCCACAGTTCCAGTTGGGACGGCAGATAAAGTAAAGGATGTTATCCAAGATGAATTGAACAAAAGAAATGCCAACATCGATTTTCATGTGGTTTCAAACCCTGAATTCCTAAAAGAAGGGGACGCCATTGGCGACTTTATGAAACCAGACAGGGTTGTTGTTGGTACCGAGGATAAAGCTACCGCAGAGAAAATGCGCCAGCTCTACGCTCCATTCTTTAGAAGTAGCATGGACCGGATGTTGGTCATGGATGTGCGTTCTGCAGAAATGACCAAATATGTTGCCAACGCCATGCTTGCCACAAAAATTTCGTTCATGAACGAGGTGGCGAACATTTGTGAACTGGTGGGCGCCGATGTAAACAAGGTAAGAATTGGAATTGGGTCCGACAGCCGAATTGGTTACAGCTTCATCTATCCCGGTAGCGGCTACGGAGGGTCATGTTTTCCAAAAGATGTTAAGGCACTTAAGAAGACAGCTCAACAACATGGCTATCAAGCACAATTGCTCAATGCCGTGGAGGATGTTAACGATAGACAGAAATTGGTCATCGCCGACAAGGTTATCGAACATTTTGGGAAAGACCTATCTGGTAAAACATTTGCCGTGTGGGGTCTATCCTTTAAACCAGGAACTGATGACATGCGGGAAGCCCCCTCAATTTATATCATAAATAAACTTACAGAACTCGGGGCTAAAATACAGGCCTATGATCCCAAAGCGGTTCACGAAGCCAAAGAATTTTATTTAAAGGACAACAAAAATATTGAGTACACTGACTCTAGGTACGAAGCATTGGAAAATGCCGATGCGTTGTTGCTTTTGACAGAATGGAAGGAGTTTAGATCACCCGATTTTATGGCAATCAAGAATAACCTTAAGAACCCTTTAATTTTTGATGGTCGTAATCAGTATGATGGGGAACGAATGGAAAGTATTGGTATCAGGTATTATCAAATCGGAAAAAAATAGGATTCAAAGAAAAACAAGATACGCTGTTCAAAAGCATCGCAGTATAACAAAAACACTAACATGAACAACAATAAAATAGCTGTAATAGGATTGGGATATGTAGGCCTTCCCTTGGCACGATTGTTTGCCACAAAATATCCTGTGGTCGGTTTCGATATCAACGAATCCCGAATTAAAGAACTACAGACCGGAGTGGACTCCACACTGGAAGTGGAAAACGAGGTATTGCAATCCGTATTGATTGACAAACCATTGGAAACCAACGGGCTCTACTGCAGCAATAAAATTGATGATATTGCCCATGCCAATATATACGTAATTACCGTCCCTACCCCTGTTGATAAAAACAATAGACCCGATTTGACCCCATTGAAAAAATCCAGTGAAACTGTGGGCAAGGTATTGAAAAAGGGAGATATCGTTATTTATGAATCTACTGTTTATCCTGGGGCAACCGAGGAAGAATGTATTCCTGTACTCGAGAGCATAAGCGGATTAAAGTTCAATGAAGACTTTTATGCAGGATATTCCCCTGAGCGAATCAATCCAGGGGATAAATTACATACGGTTGAAAAAATATTAAAGGTAACCTCTGGCTCCACTCCAGAAATCGGAAAAGTTGTGGATGAGCTTTACTCCTCTGTCATAACCGCTGGTACGCATTTAGCACCAACCATAAAAGTTGCCGAAGCAGCTAAGGTTATTGAGAATTCCCAAAGGGACATCAATATTGCCTTTGTGAACGAGCTTGCCAAAATTTTCAATCTCATGGATATTGACACGCATGCTGTTTTGGAGGCAGCTGGGACCAAATGGAACTTTCTGCCCTTTAAACCAGGGTTGGTCGGTGGACATTGTATCGGTGTAGACCCCTATTACTTGGCACAGCGTGCCCAGGAGTTCGGTTACCACCCTGAAATTATATTGGCGGGTAGACGCTTGAATGATAGTATGGGAGGTTATGTTGCCTCCGAGATCATCAAATTGATGGTAAAAAAAGACCTGCGCATTAAAGGGGCAAAGGTTTTGGTGTTGGGGATTACTTTCAAAGAGAACTGTCCGGATGTACGAAATACGCGCGCAGTAGATGTGATTAAGCAATTAATGGATTATGGCACCGATGTCACTGTATATGACCCTTGGGCCAACCCTGCCGAGGTGGAACATGAGTATGGTTTATCCATCACTAAAAACCTTCCTGATGAAAAGTTTGATGCCGTTGTGCTCACCGTCGCCCATCAAAAGTTTTTGGAAATGGAGTTAAGGCCATTGCTTAAACAAGATGGTGTACTTTATGACGTTAAGGGCATTATTAAGGAAGCTGTGGAAGCTAGGTTGTAATAGCTAAGCCCAACTAAATAATTAAAAGCATATGAGCCAAATCAAGAAGGGGGCTGCTCTTAACTATACCAGTATAATATTAACCAATATTGTAGGTCTATTGCTAACGCCTTTCATTATACGAAAGCTTGGTGATGCCGAATTTGGTCTTTACTCTTTAATAGGAGCTTTTGTGGGCTATATTGCCATTCTAGATTTAGGCCTAGGAAATACAGTTGTACGGTTTGTTGCAAAATATAGGGCTGAAAAGGACAAAACTGGCGAAGAAAATTTTTTGGCTACTACATTGATTATCTATGCAATTATTTCCTTTTGTGTAGTTGTCATAGGCACGATATGTTACTTTAACATTGAATCAATTTTTAAAGACTCTCTTACACTTGATCAGATCAGTAGTGCAAAAAACATGTTTGTCATTTTGGTATTTACCCTAGCTGTTGGTTTACCCGCTGGAACATTTGAAGCTACATCCTATGGTTACGAACAATTTGTATTTCCTAAAATTACTAAAATAATTCACTATGTTATACGCTCTCTATTAGTAGTTGGACTTCTATTTTGGAGCGGAAGGGCTCTTTCTTTAGTAATATTAGATGCTAGCTTGAATCTAGTATTATTTGGGGTTATGATTTATTTTGTTCTCGCCAAACTGAAAGTAAAAATCAAACTTCATTCATTTAGCAAACAACTACTCAAAAAAATATTTGGGTATTCACTTTGGATTTTTGTCTTCGCAATTGTCGGACAATTTCAATGGAGAGTTGGACAATTAGTGCTGGGAGTAATGACCGACCCTACTATCGTGGCGGTCTTTGCTGTTGGAGTAATGCTGGGCACCTATTATGGTGCATTTTCCACTGCGATTTCAGGGGTTTTTCTTCCTAGAGCAACACAAATGACAGTGACCAATGCGAACCCAAAGGAACTAACTGACATGATGATAAAAATTGGACGTCTATCATTTATAGTCTTAATGTTTATCTTAACCGCATTTATCCTCTTTGGAAAACAGTTCATATTTCTTTGGGTAGGTGAATCATATCAGGATTCATGGGTAATTGCTCTTATAATCATGTTTGCATATACCCTGCCTTTAGTTCAAGCCTTTGGAAATTCCATTTTGGAGGCTCAAAATAAATTATCATTTAAAGCTATCATCTATCTTATTTTTTTAATCCTAGGAACCATTTTTGGCGGTTATCTAGCAAAAGATTATGGAGCTATAGGAATGATAGCGGGAACCGTATCCGGATGGCTTATTGTTCAAAATGTTATGAATTTTTATTACTATAAAGTAATTCAATTAGAAATTCCTCGTTTTTTTAAAGAATTACTAAACAAAACTTTTTTGGCAATACTAATAATTTTAGTCTTTGGATATTTTATAAGATTTATTCCTGGAAAAAATTGGTTCAATTTTGTTTTGAAAGGAATCAGCTATTCTATTGTATACGTCTTGGTAATGTACAGAATAGGGTTGATAGAATTTGAAAAACAATTATTCAAAAGCACTTTTTCCAGCATAAGAACCAAATTTGGGATATAAAGTATGATTACTCTAGATAACATTTTAATTGCTGATAATGGTACCCGTATAGACTATGTGTTTACCGCAAGTCCAGATATCAATAAGTTTATAAATCAAAAAGATAATCTCTTTATAGAGTATCTGGAAAACATATCACATGTTCCCAAAAGCATTCTGGCGATTCCATTTATTAGCAATTGGCTTCCAATAGCATGGTTTGCAGGTTTTGATATTGTAGTCGACGAAATAGACAGTGAGTTTTACACTTCCATGAAGAACCTAAAAGATAAATTTGCAAAACAGTTCCCCGATTATAACCTAAAAGGAAGTTTAAAGGCGAAAACTCTTGTTGAGAATAAATGCATTGGTAAAAAAACAGCAATGTTATTCAGTGGAGGAGTTGATGCTTACGCTACCTATATACGCATAAAGCACAAAGAACCCGAGCTTGTCACAATATTAGGTGCCGATATAGAAATTGAAGATACGGAGCAGTGGAGTCGTTTCAAAAGCTTTCTTGAAAATGAAGAACTATTGGCCACGAATCAAAAACAATATATCACTACCAATGTAAGAAACTTTTATACCTATCAGGTCGAATTACTACTCAAAGACATTGGTTGGTGGGGAAAGGTACAGCACGGGCTCTCTCTAATAGGTTCTATAGCCCCTCTTGGCTTTATTAGAGGCTATGAAAACATCTATATCGCTTCATCCTACACCAAAGAAATCCAAATTGCATGGGGGTCAACACCTAAAACAGATGAGACAATCAGATGGTGTGGCACAAAGGTATTCCATGACGGATATGAACTTAAAAGACAAGATAAGGTAGATTTAATAGCTGATTTTGCCAAGACCAATAAAGTTCCTTTCAGATTAAGAGTCTGTTATTCAGAGTTACGTACAGATTTTAATTGTAGTAATTGTGAAAAATGTTTTAGAACTATCTTAGGTATTCTATTAAACGATGAGGATCCCAACGATTATGGGTTTGTTGTGGATGAAAGTGTCTATGATAAAATTTTTTCCACAATAAACCATGGTGGAGCTAGTAAAGGCATGCAATATTTCTGGCTCGAACTAAAAGATAAAGCCGATAAAGCCAATTCGTTTTTTGTCTTTAAGGATAAAGAATTGGAAGAGGCCAAACTTGAGAAAATCAAAACTGGAGAGCTTAATGCCATCATTGAATCAAAGTTGAAAAATAAAACCGGTATTCTAGCCAAAGGACAGTTTATTATACGTAATAGATTTCCTTGGTTAAGAAAAATATATAGAAAGATTAAATACTAGAATAAAATACTATTCACCTCAACACTTTTACTCAACCACAAAAAAATTCAAATGAAATACGGATTATTAACATACGATGAAAACCGAAAGTTTTTCAATGTCGGCGATAACATCCAAAGTCTTGCTGCAAAGCAATTTTTACCTCAAGTAGATGTTTATTTGAATCGCGAACGATTAGGTGATTATACAGGAGAAAGAGTAAAGTTGATAATGAATGGGTGGTTCACACATAATATTCATAATTGGGTACCATCAGAGGATATCGACCCTGTTTTTGTGTCCTTCCATATGAACAACACTGCAGCTCCTTTCATGTTAAGTGAAAAAGGGATATCGTACTTAAAACAACACCAACCTATTGGATGTAGAGATCAATTCACGGCAGATACTCTTAACGAAAAAGGAATAGAAGCCTACTTTACAGGTTGTCTTACATTAACATTGGATTCGTACAAAGTTGATGACTCTGAGCGTGGAGACAAAGTATATATTGTAGACCCACTTTATAACTATCCTAGGCCTGAAAAAGTGTTTTACAACCCCAAACTTACGGTTAAGAACATTCTTAATGGGAAAGCATTTCAACTCGGAAAAAAGAACAAGCATCTTAAGAATTTCATTAGTGAGGAATTATTAAAAAAGGCCGAATTTATTAATCAAGAGCCCCCTTCTAATACATATTCAGATGAGCAAAAATTTCAAATGGCCGAGGATTTATTGAACAAGTATGCGCGAGCTAAAATGGTAATTACTTCGAGGATTCATTGTGCTCTACCTTGTTTGGCTTTGGGCACTCCAGTCATATTTGTGAATGGTTTTGACAGCTTTGTGGATTCTTGTAGGTTCGATGGTATTCTTGAACTCTTTAACCGAATAGATATTAATAGTCAGACCGGGGATTTTACTTCCAACTTTGGACTTAACGGAAAGATTGACGCTAATACCAACATAAAAAATCTTGAAAAGCATCATGCCCTCGCCAATGCTTTGAAAAAGACTGTAAAAGAAGCATTATCCTAACGGTCCAAATAAGACTATGAAACTTCTTTACATCACAAATCAAATTAGCGGTCCGGGCGGATTGGAAAGGGTTCTGTCCATAAAAGCAAGTTATTTTGCCGATGAACTTGGACATGATGTACACATTTTGACTTTAAATGACACAACAGACTCCCTTTTCTTCGATTTTAGTTCTTCAATCCAAACACATAATATTGAGCTAAAAAACTCCCCTATCCATTATATTAAGGGGTATTTAAAAGGTATCAAGAATACCATCTCCAATGTTGACCCCGATATTATTTTGGTTTGCGATGATGGGTTAAAGGGCATGCTTCTTCCCCTTTTTATAGGAAGATCAAGGCCAATGATTTATGAAAGGCATGTTAGCAAAGAAGTGGCTAAAGGAATCGGTCCCAACAATCTTTTTAATAGATTAAAAACACGATTGATTTATTTACTGATGAGATTAGGGGGGCAAAAGTTTGATGCATTTGTTGTTCTAACTCAACAAAACCTAAAGGAATGGAATTTCCCGAACAACATTGTAATTCCCAATCCACTTCCATTTTGCAAAGGGAAGGTTTCAACTTTAAATAACAAAATTGTAATTGCTGTTGGTAAACAATCTTTCCAAAAAGGCTATGATCGGTTAATCAAAAGCTGGAAAGATGTAGAAAAGAAATTTCCGGAATGGAAATTACATATTTATGGTAGTGAAGATCCATCAAAAAAAATCGAAAAAGATATTGAGAAATTAAATCTCTCAGATTCAATTAAATTATTTAAACCAGTAAAAAACATCAAGGAAAAGTTTATTGAGTCTTCTGTTCATGTTCTCTCTTCTAGGTACGAAGGTTTTGGCATGGTCATTATTGAAGCTATGGCTTGTGGGGTGCCATCAGTTTCCTTTGATTGTCCTTATGGGCCTTCTGACATCATCGAAGATGGTAAAAACGGATTCTTGATCCCCAATGGCGATATTAAAGCCCTTGGAAAATCCCTTATATACATAATAGAAAATTCAGAAAAGAGAAAAAAAATGGGAGCGTACGCATTTAAGAGCGTTGACAAGTTTCAAATGTCCGTTATCGGTGAAAAATGGAATGATTTATTTGAGCAACTACAAAAAAATTAGCTAAGCCTTTAAGAATGATTTTTAATTCAGTAGTATTTTTAATTTTCTTGCCTGCTGCCTTCGGTCTCTATTGGTTGATATCCAAAAGGTCTCTAAAGTTCCAGAATATATATCTTTTGGCCATCAGCTACTTTTTTTATGGTTGCTGGGATTGGCGTTTTCTTTTTCTTATATCATTTAGTTCACTAATTGATTATCAAATAGGTAAGAGTATTCCGAAAGCAAAAAGTAAAAAGTCCAAAAAAATACTTGTGGGCATTAGTTTGCTCATGAATTTAGGGTTATTAGGCTTTTTCAAATACTTTAATTTTTTTATAGAATCGTTTACTGATCTTTTCAACCTAGTTGGATTTAAAGCAGATTATGTAACTCTTCATATTATCCTTCCTGTAGGTATTAGCTTTTATACCTTCCAAACTCTTAGCTATACTATTGATGTTTACAGGGAGAAAATTGAACCCTCGAAATCTTGGATTCAATTTTTTGCTTATGTAAGCTTTTTTCCCCAACTAGTAGCTGGCCCTATTGAAAGAGCAACAAACCTATTGCCTCAATTTCAGAAGAAACGTACATTCTCTTATGATAAAGCAGCGGATGGAATGCGTCAGATGTTGTGGGGATTTTTTAAAAAGGTTGTTGTAGCGGATAATTGTGCTGTTTTTGTAGATGCTGCATTCGACAATCCTGGAGCAAGTTCATCTGGCGAATTATTTATAGGCATGCTATTTTTTGCTTTTCAGCTCTATGGCGATTTTGCAGGATATTCTGATATTGCCATTGGCAGTGCCCGTTTGTTCGGGTTTGATCTTAAACAGAATTTTGCATACCCTTATTTTGCACGCGACATCGCAGAATTTTACAGAAGATGGCACATGTCTTTGACTAACTGGTTCAAAGATTATCTGTATTTTCCATTGGGAGGTAGCAGAGTCAGCTTAAACAAAAACATTCGAAATGTTTTTATTATTTACCTCGTCAGTGGCTTTTGGCATGGCGCTAATTGGACATTTATTTTTTGGGGGTTTTTAAATGCGTTGTATTACGTGCCTCTAATGCTTTTTAAGAGAAATCGTAAAAACTTAGAAATTGTCGCTGCAAACAGCTATCTACCCAGTTTGAGGGAGGGCTATGCAATTCTTGAAACTTTTATTGTGACCTGTTTTATACGTGTGTTCTTTAGGGCGAACACTATTGAAGATGCTTTCCTTTATATCAAGAGAATTTTTATGTTTGAAGGAAATTCCTTTGATAATTTAGATAAAGTTTCCGTTTTTGTGATTGTTTTCATGTTAATGGTTGAGTGGCTTAATCGAAGAAAAGAACATGGTCTTTCTATTGCTAATCAACCACTAGCATTACGATGGGGCACGTATTTCTTAATTTTCGGATTCATCCTCTTCTTTGGCAAAGCATCGGACGCATTCATTTATTTCCAATTCTAACCCATTATGAAGAAATACTTATTTAAGACACTCATATTTCTATTAGCCTGCTTTGCAGTGATTACATTTGTTTTACTAAAATATGGGGGCTATGTGGATTATTTCTACGTTAAGTTTACTACTCCCAAGGCAAAATCAATGATTATTGGAGATTCTAGGAGTATGCAAGGAATACAACCAAGTGTTGTAAACGAGGCCCTATCAAGTAAGGACTATTCCTTGCCAGTTTTCAATTATAGTTTCACGATTGCCCAAGCTTCAATGGGGCCCCTCTATAATGAAAGTATATTAAAAAAACTAGATACAACATCATCCTCTAATGGTTTATTCATTATTTCAGTTACCCCTTGGATGTTTGGTTCCGATAAAAACAATGACAACGCCAAAGGAGAATTTAGAGAGGAAAATAGTCCTCCACATAACATGCACTATGTAGATGTGAACCCAAACTATGAATATCTTTTAAAAAACCTCCAGTACTTTCATTTTAGAACTATTTTTAGACAATCCGCCGAAATGCACAAAGATGGCTGGTTAGAAGAAAAAAACTTACCTCAAAGTGAAGCGATTTTCAAAGCTTGGAAAGAGGGACAATCCAAAATATTTGACAATATGATGGAAGAATATGTGGTTTCGGACATACGTTTAGAAAGCTTTCACAAACTAGTCATCAGACTTCAAGAGCATGGTGAAGTCATCTTAGTTAGAATGCCTATTGATTCAGACTTTATAGAAAAGGAGCATTTATTTTATCCAAGTTTTGACAGTGATATGGAAAGGGCTGCACAAAAATTTAACATTCCTTATTTCAATTTCAACAAACAATTCTTTGCAACCAAATTCAAAACCTACGATGGGCATCACTTGGATAAAATAGGCGGACAAAATTTCACAAAAACCCTGTGTGATTCTATAATATCTATTAAAAACTCTATTAATATCCCTGCCACAAGATAGTTAGATGGAAAAACAAAAGTTAAATATTGTAATTCTAACAGACCAACTTCATAAAATTGGTGGGATTAATAGCTTAATCAACATAAAAGCGAATTATTGGTCCACCGTTAAAAAGCATAAAGTTGACATAGTCACTACAGAACAAGAAGGCAAAGCGACCTTCTACCCATTTTCCGAACAAATAAGTTTGTATGATTTAGGTATTCTGTACGATAGAAATAGCAGCTACTTTGGCAAAAACAATATTGTAAAAGTTTTCAAAAACTATAGAAAGCTAAAGAAGTTGTTGAAAAATTTAAATCCCGATTTAGTTATCATAGCCAATCATATTCCTGTAACCTTCTTTTTTCCGTTTTTGAACTCAAAAGCTAAGTTTCTAAAGGAGTATCACTTTACTCAATTTTACAGGTCAAAGGTAAAACCCACTCCCCTAATCCGATTTGAAAAGTTAGTTGAAAACAAATTGGATTTTAAAGTCGTGCTTAACGAAGAAGAAAAAGGTTTCTATAATTCTGGGCGTATTGTACATATTCCCAACCCAATACCACATAGTTTTATAGAGAAACCAAGCTTTAGCATTGAAACCAGAGAAAAAACCGCCATTGCCGCAGGACGCTTTTCACCTGTAAAACGATTTGATTTACTTTTAGAAATATGGAACGAATTTAAAAAATCAGATAATGAATGGAATCTGGAAATTTATGGAGATGGAACTGATATAGACGTAGCTGAGTTAAATAGTTTGATAACCAAATACCATTTAAAAGATTCAGTACGTCTTATAAAGCCAGTTGACAATTTGATGGAAATCATGCAAAAAAAAGGACTTTACTTAATGACTTCTATCCAAGAATGTTTCCCTATGGTTCTTCTAGAATCACAATCTTCAGGATTACCTATTATTGCTTTTGATTGCCCAACCGGACCAAGGAATATCATTGAAAAAGATAAAACAGGTTGTCTTATTGAGATGGACAATAAAGTTATGTTCATAAATAAATTGCTGGAGTTAACACATGAAGATAAAAAACGAGAAGAACTTGCGAGAAACGGATTCGAATCCGTACAAAAATATCTTTTAGACCCGGTGATGAAACAGTGGGATCAAAAAATTTTAAATCATTTGTAATGAGACATTTGTTTTTAAGCATATATCAACTTCTGTTTATTCCGCATGGATTGCTTTTTTCTTTCTCTGCCAATAAACACTTGATTAAAGAGGATTTATATTCCGGAGGAACAATCCCAAGCTTGAACAACAAAATATTTTTTGATTTATTAAAAAAATTAGCTGATGATAAATATTTCCGGACCCTATTTTATTTCAGAACAAGAGGACCAGCAAGTAACTTTTTGAGAATTTTTTATCCAAAGGACAATCGTTTTACTATAGATATCAACACTCAATTAGGTGGTGGGGTAATCTTGGCTCATCCTTATAGTTCCATAATAAATGCTGAAAAAATAGGCAAGAATCTTTATATAAATCAACTTGTTACTGTTGGAGAAAATAACGGACTAAGACCACGAATAGGAGATAATGTAAAACTTTACACAAATTGTACAGTTATTGGAAATATCTCTATTGGCAACAATGTTATAATAGGGGCTGGTTCGGTGGTTGTCAAAGATATTCCTGATAATTGCACCGTGGTAGGTAATCCGGCTCGGGTAATTAAAATTGATAACAAAAACCAACTTGATGATTAATTTTGTCCCTATAGAGTCATATTACCCAATCTATATCAACATTTGTCTGTTTTTGGTATTGTTCACAATTCTTCATACTAGAGTTGTGCCTATGGAGAGTCCTAAAAACTTATCATTTATAAATATTTCTGGACTATTACTTCTCGCCTTCCTTGTATTATATATAGGTTTAAGGCCAATTCACCCCATTTTTGGTGATACTGTAAACTATGTTGTTACATATTCGAACTATCAGATAGGACTTCCCATAAAAAACGCAGAAGACTATGGATGGCATGTATTTATGAAAGCATTGGCACCATATATGTCAATACATGCCTTTTTTACCATAATTAGTTTCATTTATATTTTCCCCCTATATAAAATTTCAACTACTTATTTTAAAGAGTACTGGTACTATGCATTCTTGATGTTCGTAGTGTCCTTTTCTTTTTGGACATATAGTGTTAATGGTATTCGAAATGGGGCTGCGTGCTCCTTATTTTTATGGGGACTATGTTACGAAAAAAGAAAAATACTTATGGTAATGTTTTTTGGATTTGCACTCTTGTTCCACAAAACACTTTTCCTACCTATTCTGGCTTACTTGGCCACCTATTTTTATAACAACCCGAAATTTTATTTCAAGGGATGGTTAATGTGTATTCCTCTTTCCTTGGTTCTTGGTGGGGTATGGATAAGCCTTTTTAGCAGTTTGGGGTTCGCAGATGATAGACTATCCGGATATTTATCCAGTAGCTCTGAAGAAGGAACTTTTTCGGCAACTGGATTTAGATGGGATTTTTTATTTCACTCAGCTTTTGCAGTTTTTGCAGGATGGTACTTTGTTGTTAAAAAAGGATTCTCCGATGTGCTTTATAATAGGTTATTAAATACTTATCTCATTTGTAACGGATTTTGGGTTCTTGTAATTCGTGCAAATTTTTCCAACCGCTTCGCATACCTTTCATGGTTTATGATGGCAATAGTTATCATATATCCTTTATTGAAGAAAAATTTTTTTAAAAATCAACATGCTCTTTTAGGAAATATTATACTCGCATATTTTTCGTTTACTTATCTGATGTTCTACCTTTATTACAGTTAAAATGAAAACCATAACCATATTTACCCCTACATTCAATCGTGCATATTGTCTACATCAATGCTACAATAGCTTGGTTTCACAAACTAATAAAGATTTTATTTGGTTGATTATTGATGATGGATCAACAGATAATTCCAAAGAACTAATTGCAAGTTGGATCAAAGAGAATAAGATTGAAATTAGATACCAATATCAAAGCAACCAAGGTATGCACGGTGGTCACAACACAGCCTATTCTTTGATAGAAACACCACTTAATATTTGTATTGATAGTGATGATTTCATGCCCAACAATGCTGTCGAACTAATTCTTGAAAAATGGGAGTCGATAAAAGATAAGCCTCAATTTGCCGGAATTGTCGGCCTAGATGCTGACAAAACTGGTAATATTATTGGAACTAGGTTTCCAGAACATCTTGAAGAGACTACGATTTATGACATATATAATAAACACAAGGTCAAAGGAGATAAAAAACTTGTATACAGAACAGAGGTTATCAAACAATATCCTAAGTACCCTATTTATGAAGGGGAAAGGTTTGTCCCATTGGGCTATTTATACCAATTGATTGATCAAGATTACAAACTTTATCCTGTAAATGAGGTATACTGCATTGTGGAATACATGCCGGATGGATCAAGTTTAAACATGTTAAAACAATACCGTAGACATCCTAAAGGTTTTGCCTTTACAAGGATAACAGGAATGAAATATGCTAAATCATTTGGTGTCAAGTTTAAGAATGCTGTCCACTATGTTTCTTGTGCTCTCTTTACAAAAAACGAAAAATTCCTTTCAGAGTCACCTAAAAAAATAACCACCATTGTTGCGATTCCCTTTGGAGTTTTGCTCAATTTGTACATACGCCTTAAAACAAAAAGCGGAATTTGAATATGGCCATGAAGAACAATAGTGCAGAACAACCCATACGTATACTCCAAGTTTTAACCATAATGAATCGTGGTGGAGCTGAGGCCATGATTATGAACTACTATAGAAATATAGATAGAAACAAGGTCCAATTCGATTTTCTATTACATAGGCAAGAAAAAGGTGCTTATGATGACGAAATAAAATCACTTGGAGGTAAAATCTATATTATGCCTAATATAAGTCCCAAGAATTATTTTTCTTATATCTCCGCTGTTCGGGCATTTTTCAAAACACATACGGAGCATCGAATAATACACTCCCATTTGAATGGATTAAGCGGTATAATTTTAAGCCAAGCTAAAAAAGAAGGTATTCCTGTTAGAATAGCGCACAGCCATACAAGTCTATTCCATTTAAACATAAATCCTTTTTCCAAAAAAAAGGCTTCATTGGGATATGTTTTTAAGTTCTTGGTACAAAACTTATTACGTAAGTCGGTACGGAAAAATGCTAATTATTACTTTTCGTGTGGGGATAAAGCAGCTCGATGGCTTTTTGGTTTGGATAGCAAGCCTAATGTGAAAATTATAAACAATGCCATAGCCGCAGACGAATTTGAATATGACCAAGAGACTTCTTCGAATTTGAGAAAAGAATTAGGTCTTCAGGGGTATAAGGTCATAGGGCATGTCGGAAATTTTGTGCCAGAAAAAAATCATGCCTTTCTATTAGATGTATTTAATGAAGTGCAGAAAAAATTACCGAAAACTAAATTAATCCTTGTTGGTGGAGGTCCAGGTCAGCAGTATTACAAAGACTTATCCGAGCAAATGGGAATTGCCGAAAATGTTATTTTTTTAGGTGTTAGAAAAGATGTAAACCATCTATTGCAAGCATTTGATGTTTTTCTATTTCCATCTACAAACGAGGGGCTGCCAGTTACCTTGATAGAGGCCCAAGCTTCTGGGCTAAAAATTATAGCTTCTGAAAACATTTCGAATGAATTGGATATCACTGGTAACATCACTTTTAAGTCCTTAGAAAGTACACCTGTGGAATGGGCGAACCAATTAATCGAAATGTTCAATTACAACCGTGTTAGCACCCACCAAAAAATAGTAGATGGGAATTATGACATCAAAAATAATGCGGCCGAGCTACAAAACTTCTATTTAACCAAAGTTAAAAACTAATATATGTGTGGTATTAATGGTATTCTCCAGAATAATCATATAGACTCCTCAGTACTTACCAATAAAATTAAACTGATGAATGATCAAATCATTCATAGAGGGCCTGATGATCATGGATGCTTTACAGAGTCAACCAAGGAATTTTCAATCGCCATGGGAATGCGTAGATTGTCTATAATAGATTTAAATTCTGGACAACAACCTATTTACTCCGATGACAATAATATTGTAATTGTGTTCAATGGGGAAATCTATAACTATAAAAAACTCAGAGCCGATCTTTCTTCTAAAAATATTACATTTAATACAAAAAGTGATACCGAAGTAATATTAAAGCTCTATCAATATGAAGGAGTGGAAGGGTTTAGGAAGCTTGATGGTATGTTTGGCTTTAGTATATACGACCGTATAAAAAAGAAGGTTTTTATAGGAAGGGATTTTTTTGGAGAAAAACCTCTTTATTTCACACAATACAAAAATCAATTTCTTTGGGCTTCTGAACTCAAATCAATTCTTAAAGCTATTCCAACAGTCCCTACAATAAATAAGTTGGGATTGAATCTCTTTTTTAAGTTAACATACATTCCTGCTCCTTTTTCAATATATGAAGGAATACATAAATTACAACCTAACCATCTTCTCATATATGATTTAAAAAAGTCGTCTTGGAGTACTGATTCAATAAAATCAACGCAGGTGAATGAAAAAGAAGACATTTCTTTTAATTCAGCAAAATTGAAAGTGAGAGAGCTGGTAGCGGAAAGTGTCAAAAGCAGATCCGTATCAGATGTGCCTATCGGTACTTTTCTTTCAGGTGGAGTTGATTCTTCCATAGTATCCCTATGTCTCTCAAGAATATCAAACCAAAAAATCAATACTTTTTCTATAGGATTTGAAAAAAAAGGTTTTGATGAAAGAGACAAGTCTAGAACAGTTGCCAACTTGATAGATAGCAATCATCATGAATTCGTACTTAATGAAGATGATTTAAAGACTAATGTTAGCGAAATATTGGACAATTTTGATGAGCCCTTTTCGGACTCTTCATCTCTCCCAAGCTATTTGGTGGCACACCAAACCAGTAAGCACGTAAAAGTTGCTCTTACAGGTGATGGAGGGGATGAAGTTTTCGGCGGATATAATAAATATTATATTGGCAAGATTAATGAACGTTACACTCAGTTAATTCCCAATCAGTTACATAAATTAAGCAAAAGAATATTGAAGCCTTTGCTTTATTCCAAAAGTGATAAGAGAGGTATTAGATTCAAAATAAACAAGTTGTTGAATTCAATTGATTATTCAAATCAATAT
Source organism: Flagellimonas abyssi (assembly GCF_019457905.1). GTDB lineage: Bacteria > Bacteroidota > Bacteroidia > Flavobacteriales > Flavobacteriaceae > Flagellimonas > Flagellimonas abyssi. Next base: position 431,801 of record NZ_JAHZSV010000001.1, read on the forward strand.
TATTGGGACATAATTTCCTTAGGTTTCGCAAATAATAGCTTACAGGATTACCTATTACCAAATTTTATAGAGCTAGATCCATTTGCCTATTATAAATCTTTGACCGGAGTATCAGCTCCTAATTCACTCACTGATTATAGGGAAGTGGATAGAAATATTAGCTTGGAAGGTGATATGTTAGTGAAAGTTGACCGAACAAGTATGCTAACATCTTTGGAGTGTAGAGCTCCTTTTCTGAACAAAAAGTTATGGGATTATACCAATAGTCTTCCAGAAGACTTTTTGATGAAAGGGTGGAACAAGAAATACATTCTAAAAGAAGCATTTAAAGAAGATTTTCCGGAGGACTTCCTTGATAAATCAAAATCTGGATTTGGAGTTCCCATTGGGGATTGGTTAAGATCTTCACTTGAGAAAGAATTGAAGAAATATATTGAGCCCTCCTTTTTAGAAACCCAACAAATTTTCAATACCTCCTCAATACAAAAATTGGTGAACGATCATTTAAATGGAAAAGACAACACTTTTATGGTATGGACATATTTTTGTTTCCAAAAATGGTATTGCAAAAATTATCTAGGAAGTTCATCATAATTGCTTTTCTCAAAAATATAATCCTCCAATTTTTCATTTAAAATCTGTGAAAATTCTTTGGCTCCGGAAGAATTAAGATGATCTACGTTGTAATAAAGACTTTCATCCGATATAGCATTTATCAGGTTCCAATAAGGAACATCATAAGTTGTTTGCAATTGTTGAATGTACTCTGCATTCTTTTGCATTATTTCTTGGTCCAACCTATCTATCAAGCGTCTTTGCACTGGTGGCGTAAATAAGATGGGATTGATTCCATTATCTTTTAATTTTTGAATAAACGACTCTAAATCTGACTGGACCATTTCTCTTTCAACCGACTCGCGCACAAGATCATTGAAGTATTTAGCTCGAGCATTAATAGTAGATTCCTCGAATGCACCATGCTCCATCTCCAAAAGGGGCTCCCAGCCATTTATTAACCTAATATCCTTAACATTTTTTATTCGATCGAGTAATTTAGTTTTCAAAAGGGAGAATGTTATTCTGGGAGTATACCCGAACCAGAAATAAGATAATCTTTCTTTGAAATATGAGCTATCTTCATATGGTATTCCATACGAATAATAAGACCAAACATCCCTTATCCCTTGGCTAGAAAAATAAAGTGAATGATAATCCATGCTAATTAAAACATACTGAAGTTGAGGTAAATCATCAAGATATTTTAATGTAATTCTTTTGTCATAATAAATTGATTGGTTTAATCCTGCTAAATTGAAGGTCTCCTTTTCTATAATATCTGGAGCAACATCATTAAAAGCGTGGGAATTACCTAAAATAAGAACCTGAACATTATCTCTTTTTAAGTTTAAACCCTCTAACTTTTGAGCATAATCAGATTCATAGTTGCGCAGATAAAATTCTAGGCCCAGGGTGATAACTAAAATCGGCACGAAAAAAATAGTCAAAACTTTTAGAAACTTTTTCATATGCTAAAATTGGAAATAAATGAACTCTTGCTGCTGTCCGCCTAATAAAAAAATAGATGATATAATTAAATAGTAAATGAGAAACCTTAGTGGTCTGGGTATCCTCCAATCAGAAAAATCAAGTACTACTTCCCTATCTCTTCTGAGCCATTCAATGATAACAAAAATGATTATCAATATGATTATTTTAAGGGGCATCAATTCCGGCACCGCAAACAAGGATGGAGAAATTATTTTGAAATAAATTTGAGCGGCATGAGACATACTATCTGCTCTAAAAAAAATCCACGCTAGATTCACCATAACAAAAGTGACAAGCATTTGGAAAACTTCTCTAAGATTTGGCAAGAACTTGCCTTCCGCAACCAAATCTGTATTGATTCTATTTTTTTTCAAAACTAAAAGAGGTAAAAAGAACAATGCATTCAAAAAGCCCCAAGACATAAAAGTCCAATTAGCACCATGCCAGAATCCGCTTAACACAAATATTACAAATGTGTTTCTTACTTTTTGCCAAAGTCCTCCCCTACTACCACCCAAAGGAATATAAACATAGTCCCTGAACCAGGTGGACAAAGAAATATGCCACCTTCTCCAAAATTCAGCTATATCTCTTGAAAAATAAGGGAATGCAAAATTACGCATCAATTTAAACCCAAATAAACGAGATGTTCCAATAGCAATATCTGAATATCCAGAAAAATCTCCATAAATCTGAAATGAAAAAAGTATTACTCCTAAAAAAATTGTACTGCCAGAATAATTCTCCGTATTACTAAATATTATGTTTACAAACGTTGCTGCATTATCAGCAATTACAACCTTTTTAAAAAGCCCCCAAAGAATTAATTTTAGACCACTGACAGCAAAGTCATAATCAAAAGCCCTTTTTTTATAAAATTGTGGTAACAAATTAGTTGCTCTTTCTATGGGACCAGCTACTAGTTGAGGAAAAAAGCTTACATAGGTAAAAAAGGAAATTACATCCTTGGCAGGTTCAAGTTTCCGATTGTAGACGTCTATGGTATAACTTAGTGTTTGAAATGTATAAAAGCTAATACCAACAGGTAGAATAATATTGAGGGTGTCTAAATCAAAATTGTTTCCAAAAAATCGAACTGTATCATTAAAGCTCTCAATAAAAAAATTAAAGTATTTAAAGAACCCCAATAAGCCAATATTAAGAATAAGACTTATAGCGAGCAATCTCTTTCTATGTGATACTTTATTTGTTTTTCCCAGATACAATCCTATTGTATAATCAACAAAAGAACTAAATATAATAAGTCCTAAAAACCTCCAATCCCACCATCCATAAAAAACATAACTTGAAGCCAATAAAAATGCATTCTGCAATTTTAATTTCTTATTGAGGAGAAACCAATAAACTATAAATACTATTGGAATAAAAACGGTAAACTCGAAAGAATTGAATAACAAGTCGAATGATTTTGGAGTTGCCTTTCAAATATAAATTGAATTTATAATTCACATAATGATTGATTCGATAAGTGATCATTATATACGACCAAAGTTAGGACTATCTCATAAAGTGTGTAAATAGAAAATTAGCGGGGGCATGCCCCCGCTAATTTTTTGTCTAATTTTAAATATTTTCACATTATGAAGAAAGAAGAATTGTTCAACGACGATTTCCTGAAGCAGTTCAAATCGGGAGACGAGCTCAACGGTTTTCTCAAGGAACTCCAGAAGCGCGGCATCGAGAAGATGCTGGAAGGGGAACTGGACGGCCATCTGGATTACGAAAGGCACCAGAGGTCCAAGGACGGCAACTCCCGTAACGGGCACTCCAAAAAGAAGGTGCGCACCTCCTTCGGGGAGTCCGAGATATCCGTCCCCAGGGACAGGGATGCCAGTTTCAACCCCATGGTCGTCCCCAAGCGGGGCAACATGGTGGACGGCATCGAAAATGTCATCGTATCGCTCTACGCCAAGGGGATGAGCAACAGCGATATCGGGGAACAGATACGCGAGGTCTATAATTTTGACATCTCCACTTCCACCATATCAAGGATAACCGAAAAGGTGGCGGAGGACATCGTCGCCTGGCAGAACCGACCCTTGGAACCGGTCTATCTTATCGTATGGATGGACGGTATCGTCTTCAAGGTCAGGGAATCCTCCAAAGTAATCAACAAGACCGTGTACGTGGCCGTGGGCCTGCGCAGGGACGGGAAAAAGGAAGTGCTCGGCCTTTGGCTGGGCAAGAACGAATCGGCGGCCTTCTGGATGTCGGTGCTCACCGATATCAAGGCCCGCGGCACCGAGGACATCCTGATCACCGCCACCGACAACCTGAACGGGTTCACCGATACCATCAGGAACGTCTTCCCCGAGTCCAGAACCCAGATATGCGTGGTGCACCAGATACGCAATGCCTGCCGCTACGTGGTATGGAAGGACAAAAAAGCGTTCACCGCCGATATGAAGGGCATCTACAACGCACCCAACGAGAAGGCCGCAAAGGCCGCCCTGGAGGACTTTGCCAAGAAGTGGGAAACCAAGTACTCCTATGCCATAAGGAGCTGGAGGGACAACTGGGACGAACTCACCGTGTTCTTCGAGTTCCCCCTCGAGATACGAAAGATCATCTATACCACCAACCTTATAGAGAACCTGAACGGGAAGATCAGGAAGTACACCAAGAACAAGCTTTCCTTCCCCACCGACGATGCGGTGATGAAATCCGTATATTTGGCAACAAGGGAGGCCACCAAGAAATGGTCCATGCCCATCAGGAACTGGGGCATCATTTTAAACCAGTTCCTTACGATCTATGAAAAAAGGGTCAGGCTCTAGAAAAGCCCAACCCCCGTTATTTTTAACTTACACACTTATTGGGATAGTGTCCCAAAGTTGCTTATAAATTAAAAGGAGGTGCCAATGGCACCTCCTTTTAATTTATAAATCCAGTTTACTTTATTGGCAAGTATTGTTTCCAATCGACACACTACTACTTGTAGATTCGTCCAGAATACAAGTATAATTGCCGGTTACATTGATATTGTTGTCTCGAATGGTTGTTCCTGTCAAATCACCTTTTAAATGAATACCATTAGCATTACTTGGTGATAAAGTATTGTTTAATACATCAATATCTGATGCATTAATAACTTGAACCATTCCATTTGAAATATTGTTACTATAAGTCACTCCTGACGAGCTAGAGATAACAGAGGTTGCGCTACTTGCGAAATTATTTCCAATCACTTGCACAGAATTATCTAATCCTGCATCTCGATTTAACTGGACAAAATAAATGGCATTATTTCTAACATCAATGTCGTTGTTTTGTATAACGACATTGTTTGCAGTGGTAATTTGTCCTGATATACCTCGTCCGCTGGTGGTATTAGTAATCCTATTCTCACTTATAAAAATATCTTCAGCATCTTTTATTTGAATACCTGAATTACAATTATTTATGATGTTGCCCGTAACCTCTATATCTTTATAATATGTTGCAATGGCTAATCCATAACCCTCAATTGTATTACCAGACACTGAATTATTAAATACAGTCTCTCCTGGTCCGCCAACAATAATTGCAGGTTTACCAGCAGAAACATTACTTGCTGTAAATTTATTGTTTCTGATTTGTGTTTCTGAAGCTAAAGAAAAGGAGGCGCTCGTCTCAAAGTCATTGTTTTCAATTATGATTCTTTGACCAATAAAAACGATTATCGAGCCTTCCCTACTACCTCTTTCAACATTATTTCTTATTGTAACATCATGAACCTTTTGATATTCAACTAATTCATTGGATGAATTTCTTGTTCTTACAGGCTCAAGATTAATTGCAAAACCTACTACTCCTCCATCAGAATTTGAGGAAGGCTGAGCATTATTTAAAAAAGTATTTGAATTAATATCTATGTTATTACCATCCGTTAATGCAATACTCATCATTCTATTGGAATCGAAAACACAATTTCTGACCACAACATTGTTAGTTGGGTCATAGTTGGAATCAAAGGTATGTCCAACTGAATTTATGTTTAGTCCTCCTAATGATCCTTTTGTAAACTTTACACCGTCCAAAACAATATTCTTACCAGACCGAATCGTCATTAAATGGGCTCCCTCTTCTGCATTTTCCCTAGAATAGGAACGATTATCCCTATCTCCAACTAAAACACCTCCCCGAATGGTAACATTATCGACCTCTCTAACACCAATTAAAGCTGCTGAAGTAGTACCGATTGTTGGAAAGACTCTCAAAAAGGTATTATTAGTCATTGACAAAGTAAAGTCTGAAGGTAGGTTTACTGCCTCTAAACTTGGATAAAAATTCTGATTTGTTGTGGTAGAAGTAACCTTGGTAACCTCAAAATAGGCATCAAATTCATCAGTTTTAAAGGTAGTAGCCCCTAACTCTTTTACATAAAACATTAATCCTTCAAAATTGGTATTGTTCTTTAAGGCGCGATCAGAATTTACTTGTCCTTGAACAATATCCCATCGCTCCGGATAAAACTGAAAAATTGGGTCATCTAATTTAACATCACCTTCAATGGTCAAATCCTTATTGAGCAAGTCACCATCAATGGTACCTTGAGCAGAAAAGTTCAACGTTCCGTTTATAATTTCACCTCCTGCAAAAACAAAAGTGACTCCGGAAGGTACCGTTATGGTTTGTCCTCCCAAGTCCATGCGACAGGCAATTTCCAAGGTTGAGTTGCTTTCAATACCATCCAATGTGTAGTCACATGGTGTATTATCTATTTTAAGTCCCTCTGAGGAATCAAAATCAGGGCCATTGTCCGTTTCTTCCGAATCTGGAGTCTCTTGGTCATCGGAACCATCAGAATCTCCATCAGAATCTCCATCAGAATCTCCATCCGAAACATCAACGGTTTCCTCATCAGGGTCTTCCAAACCAACTAGGTCTATAAGGTCTTCATCTTGCGAACAAGAGATAAATGAGGCTTGAATTAGGCAAAGAAAAATTACCGAAAAGAAAAGTAATTTTGGGGTGTTCTTTTGCATCTGTTACTTTTTAATTTACAAATTTGTTCTTTTAAGTTCAAAAAACGACAAAATGTGTCTTTTTTTCGACGAAATACACCAGCACTTACGTTCAATACCAAACAATTAGACGTTGAACCTATCGATTTTAACAAAAAAAATCGATGAAATGCATCTTTCCTATGCTTTTTCTAGTTAGCCCTCAAATCCACTTTATCTATAATTTACCACACTAAATCTAAAAGTAATTTTTATTTAACCCTTTTCAACTTATATGGAATTATATTTGACATCCTGAAAAGTCCCCATATTTTTAAATCAAATTGCTACCTAACCCATCACCTATTCCATGAAGCAAAAGTTAATAAGGATAACCACAGTGCCTATTTCACTCGGGGGACTGTTGCAGGGACAATCTAAATTTATGAGTCAGTTCTATGAGGTTGTCGGTATCTCATCGGATAAGGAAAACTTGGAAAAAGTGGGGGCCAAGGAAGAAATAAGGGTGATTCCCGTAAACCTTACTAGAAAGATAACCCCTATTCAGGATCTTAAGGCATTAATAACTCTTTATAAAATCCTAAGAAAAGAAAAACCGTTCATTGTCCACTCCCATACACCAAAGGCAGGAACAATCGGCATGATGGCCGCGCGCTTGGCCGGTGTTCCACACAGATTACACACCATTGCCGGGCTACCTCTTGTGGAAGCTACCGGACCAAAAAGGGTTTTGCTGAATGCCGTAGAAAAATTGACCTATTACTGCGCAACTAAAGTATATCCAAACTCGGTGGGACTACAGGACATCGTACTGGACCACAAGTTCACGGATGCAAAAAAATTAAAGGTGATCGGCCATGGCAGCTCCAATGGTATAGATACCTCCTATTTTGACCCAAGCTTATATTCCAATGCATCAAAACTTGAGCTTCGCAAAAAACTAAAGCTCGCCGATGATGACTATGTGTTTGTATTTGTCGGCCGATTGGTTGGGGACAAAGGAATCAATGAACTTATTGCTGCCTTTAAAAATATTTTGAAGGAGCATACCAATGTACAACTGTTGCTGGTGGGGAATCCTGAAGAAGAGCTTGACCCAATGTTGCCCGAAACAGAGGAGTTCATCTTCAAGTCCGATAAAGTAATTGCCACGGGATGGGCAGATGATGTGCGCCCTTATTTTGCCATCAGTGATTGTTTGACGTTTCCCAGTTATCGTGAGGGCTTTCCCAATGTGGTAATGCAATCTGGGGCAATGGGGCTTTACAGTATTGTAAGCGATATCAATGGTTGTAATGAGATTGTAGAAGAGGGAGTCAACGGAAGCATTATACCAACAAAAAATACCGAGGCACTTTTCAACGCTATGAAACACGTGTTGGAGAACAAAGAGAAGTTTGCCGCAGAAAAAGATGTTTACCGGGAGATGATCAAGAAGAGATATGAAAGGTCCTTTATTTGGAACGAACTCTTAAAAGAATATCAAGAGCTGGAAGGCACCAAAGATTGATTCAAAACATACAGTTTACCCAAAGCTACATTTCAATATCTAAAGGATTCTTTAAAGTTCAATACTAAATGGAATTGAAGCCAAACCCTTGTTTTAATCTAGAACTTTTACAATTCGTCTAAAATATCATTTCCTTAAACCATTAATCAATGCATTTTGCCAATGTTGCCCTAATTTTAAAGTGTCTTAGTGCTTTTTGTTTGTACTAAATAGAATATTATCCCTAAATCCCTGTTTAACCTCATATATGTACAGCGTTTTTATAAAACCGATCATAGATTTTCTCATCGCATTAGTTCTACTTGTGCTCCTGTCGCCATTATTGTTGGTCCTGATACTTTTACTATTGGTCGTTAACCATGGTAAACCGTTCTTTTTACAGCCACGTCCCGGAAAAGATGGAAAAATTTTCAGAATCATTAAATTCAAGACCATGCGCGATTTTAAACCTGGCTCATCAATCGATATCCATAGCCCCAAGCGAGTAACACCTATAGGTGGATTCGTTCGCAAATACTCTCTGGACGAGCTCCTGCAATTGGTAAATGTGCTTAAAGGCGATATGTCCCTTGTAGGCCCAAGACCTTTATTGGTAGAATACCTGCCGCTTTATAATGAAGAACAGAGCAAACGGCACAATGTAAGACCCGGAATAACAGGGTGGGCCCAAGTAAATGGCAGAAATACAATCGATTGGAATCAAAAATTCAAGTTGGACGTTTGGTATGTTGAAAACATTTCTGCAATGTTGGACTTGAAGATTATCTATAAAACATTTATAAAAGTGATCAAGAAAAGTGACATCAATCAAAATGAAAACAAAACAATGCCCCAATGGGCCGGTAATTGACCGATCTATATAAATTAATTTCCCTGAACACTATATAACATGAAAAAAGTAAGAATCTATGGAGCAGGCGGACACTCTCAGGTTATTCGAAAAGTTCTCGAATTAAACGACATCGTCGTTACAGACACTTATGATGACAAGCCGTCAACGGTTCACAGTGCTTATCAAAATACAAATATTGAAAGTGGGGCGAGGGATGGAAAGGATGCATTCCCCCACGAAGGAGATCCGGTGATCATAGCTGTTGGCAATAATTTACAACGAGCGGAAATTGCTGAATTTTTGAAAAGTACATTTGAGAAAGCTATTCATCCATCATCAATAATTGCCGAAAGCGCAATAGTTGGAGAAGGAACAGTTGTTTTTGCCGGCGCAATCATACAACCGAACACTACGGTAGGCAAACATGTCATCGTAAATACGGCAGCAAGTATAGATCACGATAATAGTATTGGTGATTATGCCCATATTTCTCCAAAAGCTGCACTTTGCGGACATGTGGAGGTTGGTGAAGGTTCGCATGTAGGAGTAGGTGCAGTTGTGATACCAAAAATAAAAATAGGAAAGTGGTGTACCATAGGAGCAGGAACAGTGGTCATTAAAGACGTTCCGGACTACGCAACCGTGGTGGGCAACCCTGGTAGGATAATTAAAATCAATAATCCATTTGTATCGCAATAGTTTAATGGCAGTTGACATTTAAATGTAGTGAAAAGTCAAGTTAAACATATAAGGTTATATGGTGCAGGGGGGCATTCCGGCGTTATTAAGGATGTAGCCCAACTTTTAGGGTACAATATCGTTGATGTTTTTGATGATCATCCATCCGATAGTGTGCATTGGGATTCCGATGGAGTGAAGATTGGCCTTACATTTTCTAACGACTTTCCGCATGAGGGACCACCTTTCATCATTGCAATTGGTGATAATAAAACAAGGGCAGAACTGTCCCATAAAATAAAAGCTGTTTTTAAAACATTGATACATCCATCTGCGGTCATAAGCAAAGAGAGCAGTATTGGTGAAGGAACAGTAGTATATGCCGGAGTGGTAATTCAACCCAATACAACCATTGGAAAACATGTAATAGTAAATACTTCGGCAAGTATTGATCACGACAATTACATAGCTGATTTTGTACACGTAGCTCCCAAAGCTGCACTTACAGGCCATGTTGAGGTAGGAGAAGGTTCGTTCATAGGAGCCGGTGCCGTGGTAATACCAAAAATAAAAATCGGTAAATGGTGCACAATAGGTGCCGGAAGTGTCGTTATAAAGGATGTCCCGGACAATGCGGTCGTTGTAGGAAATCCTGCGAAAATTATCAGATATCAAAATTTAAACGAAAGTAATGGAAAATAAAATTCCTTTCAATCTTGCATTCATTGGTTCGGGAATTTCGTCAACTTTCACCTTGTATCATACCCTCAAGAAACTGGAGAAAAAAGAACATGGTGATACAATTCGAATTGCCGTTGTGGAAAAGTTTGAAACCTTCCATAGTGGAATTCCCTATGGTGAAAGGTCGGGAAGTACAACCTTACTGATCACCTCACTCAAAAACTTTTTGCCGGAACCCGAATTGTCAGAGTTTATAGAATGGCTCAACAAAAACAAACAACAGCTTTTGAATGAGCTTAAGGAACAAGGAGGACCATTGTCGCTGGAATGGATACAAAAACACCATCATGAACTAGAGAACAACCAATGGGAAGACCTCTTTATCCCAAGAAGGTTCTTTGGTTATTACATGGACGAAAAAATAGGGACGGTTGTACAGGCCCTAGAAAAGCAAAAAGGAGTCTCAGTTTCATATATCAGAGGTAAGGTAATCGACTTGGCACAAAATGAAGGAGCATGGGAAATCCATTTTAAGGAGCAATCCCCCATTTTTGCAGAAAAGGCCATCTTGGCCATTGGTTCTTTGCCTTCCAATTACTTGTGGAAAAGAAAGAAACGATTTAAAAAAGACAACTTCCTCTTGATCAATGACCCTTACAAACCAAGGTTATCGAAAACCATTGAAAGTATCAGGGACTTCGCTTTTCAATCCAAAGAAGCCATTAATGTTTCCATTATAGGAGCCAATGCCAGTGGTCTAGAAATGCTTTACCAGCTCAACGACCATCCGGATATCAAGGAAAGGATCAACCATTTTTACATGATATCCACTCAAGGACTCCTACCCGATTCAAAAATAGACCATACTAAGCTAAAGCAGTTTAAAACTGTCCATTTAGATGGTTTAAATGAAAAAGAATACTTAAAGGCATCAGAAATTGCCGAAGCCGTATATCAAGATCTAGATTTAGCGGACAATATACAATTGGGTGCTTCCAGTACCGTTGGTATTGTATCCCAAAAATTCGGGGCGCTCCTGGAAAAGCTCGACCGGGATGAGTTGGAAAGATTCGCCTGTCATTATGGAAACCAGATAGGCAGAAGACAGCGTTGTGCAGGGGAACATTATGCCAACGTGGCAAGGATTCTAAAAATGAAAAAACAGTTTACCCACATTGCCGGTAGATTCTCGGATATAATTCCAAACCCTTCTGGATATGAGCTTGCATATACGGACAAGGACAATTTGCATCAAACTGTTGGGGAACCAATACATATTGTTATCAATTGTATTAGTGGGATTACGTTTTCGCATCCCAATATTCCAAAATTGATCGCTAGTCTGATTTCCAAAAATATGATTCAGGCAAATGAATCCGAGATAGGTATACGGGTGAACAACGAGTTTGAGGCCGCTGAGAACCTTCATGTCATAGGCCCTTTATTGGCCGGCAACATTATTGGCGGCAAAGCAGTTTGGCATGTCGAGCATTGCGGAAGAATCATTGCCTTTTCGAAAATGCTCTCAGATTTTTTAGTGGATGATTCCCCATATGATTTTGATCTCGACATCATTGAGTTGGACCAGCAAGAAGGCATAGACTCCTACAAGCATCTGATAAAAACAGAATGGAACAACAATCCATATTATTTATACGAGTACTTGTCCCATCACAAATCGGATAATAACAAAATCATAGCGTTCAACTTTAAGGTAAACGGTGCATCAACCATAGTAATGCCTATGATATTGCGAGAAATTGAAGTTTCAAAAGAACCATTTTATGATATTATTTCACCTTATGGCTACAATGGGCCACTCTATGAAGAGGGGGTAAATGAGCAAATAATCAAAAAGTTTTGGGAGCTTGTTGATGAATGGTACACTAAAAACAATGTGATTTCAGAGTTCGTTCGGTTTCATTTAAATGGGAACCATCAAAATTATTCTGGTGAAACGGTATCAACATTGAACAATGTTTTTGGTCCATTGATGAACAATTTTGAAGAACAATGGGATTCCTTTGTTTCCAAAGTAAGAAACAACTATCGTAAGGCAGAAAAGGAAGACCTTACCATAAAATTTCATGAAGGAACAGCTATTGAAGACCATCATATAGCTACATTTTACAACATTTATGTAAGTACGATGAAAAGGAACGGAGCTTCCAAGATGCTGTACTTTTCTTTGGAACATTTTGAAAACATGATCCTTAAAAATAAGGAAAATTTCACCATAGTGCTTGTATATAAGGATGATGTTGCCATATCCACAGAACTTATCATCCATCTCAACGATTGTATGTATGCATATCTGGGTGGCACACTGTCGGATTACTTCAATTGTCGTCCAAATGACTACTTGCGGGTAGAGGTCATCCGCTGGGGCATTGAAAAAGGGAAGAGCCATTATATTCTTGGAGGGGGAATCACCAATGGCGACGGACTGTACAAATTCAAGAAATCCCTGTTTCCAAATTCCACTGACCGTATTTTTTATACAGGGCGAAAAATCATAAACAAAACTAAATACGATGAACTTTGTGAGTTGGTCTGTGGACCTGTGAACGAAAAAGAGACAGGGTCCTTTTTTCCACTTTACCGGATGAATCCTTCATCATAGAGATGAACCAAACTATTGTATGTTTAAAGTTATTACAGAGGAAAATGAATGGAACAGGGCAATAAGTTCTTTTGAAAAAAAGGACTTTTACCACTCCTATGATTACCACCAGGTCTGCATAAAGGACAATGAAGTGGCAAAGCTTCTTGTGTACAGTTCTGGTGATACGTCCATTGCATTCCCTTTAGTAATAAGGCCCATCAATGGTAGTGGTTTTTTTGACGCTACATCGGTATATGGATATGCTGGGCCATTGATATCCAACCTCTCCTCCCACTTCGATTTTCAAGATTGGAAAGAACAAATGCTCGGGTATTTCTTGGATGATAAGATTATCAGCATTTTTTCAAGTACAAACCCTTTTATCGATGATCAAGAACAGCTTCTTTCCCACATGGGAGAAATCGAGTCCCTTGGCGATATTGTATATTTTGACCTAAAGGAATCCACAGAACATCAAAAACAGTACTCAAAGACTACAAAAAGATACCTTAACCGCAATAAAAGGCTTTTCAATATTAGAGAGGGAAATTCTGAAGATGATGCCCGTCAATTTTTGGAAATATATTATCAAAGTATGGAACGCGTAGGAGCTAGTAGCCAGTATTATTTTAAACTTCCCTATTTTATCAAACTTTTACACAACAACAGTTTTTTTGATGCCAGTTTTGTATTTGCAACTTCCAAAAAAAACGGAGATGTTGCCTCTGGCGCTTTTATCATCCGTACCAAAGATCACATCGTTCAATATCATTTGTCCGGGACGGTAGATGCTTACAGGCACCTGTCCCCTATCCGTGGGGTTATCGACCATGTACGGAGCAAAAACAAGTCCGACAAATTTAACTTCTTTAATCTGGGCGGGGGCGTTGGCAGTAAAAATGATTCTTTATACGATTTTAAGGCTTCCTTTTCCAAGAAAAGGGCACCTTTTAAAGTTTGGAAGTATATCTCCAATACCGAGGTATATGACAGACTGTGTAAAATAGCAAAAGAAAAGGAAGGAAAAGAAAGTTTAAATACCAATTATTTTCCGGCGTACCGTACCAATTCCTATTTTGATACTCCCTAATCTCTAATACTTCCTAGAATCAAATTGGAGAATAGTTACTTTTTCAAGTTGATCTCACACCCTCTTCAAGCTGTTTCTTTCGGTGCACATCAAAACTCTCAATAAAAGCATCCGGGTCTTCTGCGACATCTTTTCCTGATAAGGCCTTTTTAAAAGTCTGTACCAATATTTTGGAATCCATCAAGAGGCCAATATTCTCTACATATTCTACGTCTAGGTCAAATCTTTCCTCCCAAGTCAAAAAATTTCTTCCGGATATTTGAGCAAGACCGGTAATACCAGGTCTCACTGAATGTCTTTTTTTTTCTCTCTCATTGTAGAACGGCAGGTAATATGTTCTCAACGGTCTGGGTCCAACCAAGCTCATATCCCCTTTTACTATATTGATAAGTTGTGGGATCTCGTCCAAGGAGGTCTTTCTTACGAATGCGCCTACTTTGGTTATACGTTGGTTGTCGGGCAGCAATTTTCCGGAATCATCGGTTTTGTCGTTCATAGTCTTAAACTTTAGAATATGAAAAACCTTTTCATTTTTACCTGGCCGTTCTTGCGTAAAAAAAGGAGTTCCCTTAAAATCGATCCAAAGTAAAATGGTGACTAAAATAAAGATTGGAGAAAGCAAGATCAATCCAACAAATGATGCCGTAAAGTCAAAACATCTTTTAAAAAAATTACTGTACACCGGAATATAAGTTTAGTTATTTTTCAATTTGAAAATGTATTAATTCTGATTTTCCATCAACTTCATACTTTCAATGATCAACGGAAGTCCCTTACTTGAAAACTTCGGATATAACGTATCAAAAGTATCTCCCTCATCTATTCTAACAGGCTCTTGGCACAAGATGGTTCCACGATCGAACCTGTCATCGATAATATGTGTCGTAATACCTGTTACCTTCACCCCGTAATCAAGGGCATCCTGTATGGCTGTCTTGGTTGCCAAAAAACTAGGAAACAAGGAGGGATGTATATTCGCTATTTTATTTGGGAACGCATCCAACATTTGCTTTCGGATAAGGTGTTCGAATCCAAGAAGGAAAATGTGCGTTATCCCGTTTTCCAATAAAATATCGATCATTCTAGCTTGATGGTCCCGCTTATTGTTAAAATCTTTCAAGGGCATACGAACATGCTTTATCCCATTTAGCTTTGCCTCATCAGCCGCGCCACAGTTCTCCTGTTCATAAATGACCATCCCTATTTTGTCAATTTGACCATTTTCGGCATGCCATGCAATGGCATCTTTGGCATTTTTGCCCCAAAAACTACATAAAAAGGCCCATTTGATTTTTTTATCCATATAAAGTGTTCATTAATAGCATCTACAAATAGGAAAGATATGCTCATTCTGATTGACCACTTTCCTAATTCAGTAAAAATAAATGATGCCGTTGCAATAGTATTTGCTCCAACAATCGCTAAGATAATCCCGGGCATTGCAATACTCCAAGAATTTCTGCCGAACGTCCTTATTTTACCCGTAACATGACGAACATCCTTAATTAGTAAGTTCATCGATGAAACCTGTGAGATTAACTCGATCCTGTGTTGAAATGTCCAATTAATCTTACTTTTACAATGAACCGACCAATAGTTTCCCAAACACAAGGATTATCCATGCTTTTTAATTCTTTTGAGTTCCTACTTTTTTTTCCAATAGTACTTTTAATGTACTATCTGCTACCTCATAAACTACGGTGGCTGTTCTTATTGGCTTCAAGTTATTATTTCTATGCCGCATCGGAACCCTACCTGATTATTCTATTGCTCATATCCACTCTGGTGGATTACTATTGTGGTCTAAAAATCGGCGACGTAGTTTCCAGAAGGAAAAAATATTACCTATGGCTCAGCATAGTGGTCAACATAGGCATTCTTGTTGCCTTCAAATATTTATTTTTCTTCATTGATTCCACAAACAGCATCTTGGAATATTTTGGGGTAGAGATATCCTCTTCCGAAAAAATACAGTCGTACAGAATTGATCAAATCTTGTTACCGGTAGGTATCAGCTTCTATACGTTTCAGACCATGAGCTACACCATAGAGGTTTACCGGGGCAATATGAAGCCCGAGAAACACCTTGGTAGATTCGCCCTTTTTGTTGCTTTCTTTCCTCAATTGGTCGCTGGCCCTATTGAAAAGGCCACTAGGCTATTGCCTCAGTTAAAAAAAACCATTTCTCCCGATATATCCCAAATCAAACGAGGAATGATAATCATGGCATGGGGGTTCTTTTTAAAAATTGTCGTGGCCGATCGTTTGGGCATTTACGTGGATGCTGTTTATGCTGATCCAGACGGTCATCAGGGACTCCCCTCTTTGTTGGCAGCTTTCTTTTTTGTATTCCAGATATACTTTGATTTCGCTGCCTACACTTATATTGCTATAGGAGCTGCAAAGACCATGGGGATTTCATTGATCAATAATTTTAACAGACCCTTGTTCTCGATCAATATTACGCAGTTCTGGCAACGCTGGCATATATCGCTGACCCAATGGATTAGGGATTATCTCTATAGTCCCTTGAGAAGAAAGGCCCATTTAAACCGGGTGGTCTCCGTACTATTGGTCTTCTTTATTATGGGACTATGGCACGGAGCCAATTGGACCTTTGTGGTCTGGGGATTGATCAATGCCCTGTTTTTGATAATAGAAGTGGCTACCAACAAATGGCGGAAAAATAGTTTTGACTTTTTACACATTCCCTCCAAGCTTAGGTACTTTATGGGTTGGGCGGTGTCATTTACCCTAATGATGCTGTCCCTAATCTTCTTTAGATCGGCATCAATACAAGAAGCTTTCAACTTTATTGGCAATCTTTTTGTTGTTCCAAACTTGCACATCAATGTACTCAACAACTATTTGGAGCTCTTTTTGAGCATCCTTTTGATTTTTGGTGTACAATGGGTTCACTTTGTTAAGGGGAACAATAAGATATATGAATTGGTGGAAGGGCGACCGGTCTGGGCCCGGTGGTCCATGTACTTGGCATATATCGCCATTATTGTGATGCTGGGCATCAACAGGCAAGAGAGTTTTATTTATTTTCAATTCTGATCACAATGAGATATTTTATCCTAAAGCTCCTCCTTTTTTTCGCGCTATTGGCCTCGGCGTATGCCTTTATGGTCAATAGACTTTCCGAAGGCTATGTAGATATGTATTATCCTAAATATACCCAAGGTGCCAGTAGTTTGGTCATTGGACTCTCGAGGGCAGATCAAGGAATTGACCCCAAAACAGTCACCGAAAATATCAATCAGGAAATAAATCTGCCATTGATAAATTTCGCCGCTAACCAATACTATTATGGAGAGGTATATCTGGAGGCCATCAAAGAAAAACTTATTAGGGCCAATGGCAAAGGAGTGTTCATACTAAGTGCATCTCCGGGTAGCTTTACCGCCCCTATTGGCTTTGGAGCCGAAGGAATCAAAAAAATGGACGAGAAAGCGGCCATAGGAAAAACCGAAGACTTCAACTCGAACCCCAACTATAGTTACATCATAAACTGTTATGGACAGGGGCTTTACCATGCCCTGTTTGCCCAAAGGGCACCAGGAAATGTAATTACGCATGACAATGGATGGAACGAGGTCTTGGTATCTGGAAGCGACTTTACCCTGAGCGATGCTTTGAAAATGGACTGGAAAAGACAAAACCTTGCCTATTTTCAACGTAGACTACCCAAGGAAGAAACAAAAAACTATAGATGGGAATGGTTTGGAAAGACCATTGAATACCTTAAGGACAAGGGACAGGTAATTCTGGTAAGAATGCCGGCCGACAAAGAAATTATTGATTTCGAAAATGAGAATTCCCCCAATTTTAGAAAATCAATGGACAGCATTACAAAAATTCATCAAATTCCTTATCTCGACTATTCCAAAAATGCCTCTGGTTACAAAACCTATGATGGGTCGCACCTACATTCTGAGAGCGCTATCCAATTTTCTACACAATTGGCCAAGGATATCGCCGTTCATATAAAAAAGTGATAGCCGCTTGATAAGTGAAAAAAAACATATAATTCCCCCACCACTTGATGACCCGTATACTTCGGATACCTTCACGTCCATTTGGTCACAGCACTTTGCAAGAGGTTTGGACACCATGAATTGTGATTGTTTTGAAGGAATATCGTTTTATAAAAAGGGAAGACTTCCCGTATATAACAATGTAGGGGCCACAAACACTAAAGGGATTCATTATTGTGTCAATCCCTCAACCATGCCCATTGCAAATGACAACAAGGTCTATCTTATTTATGATGTTCCGGATTTTGGATTCCACAGGGAACAAATACCAAATGGACTCCGATTGATTTCTATACCACAATACGAAGGTTATATTTGTGATTTGGCCAATGAAGGGTCCGCCGAAGGATACCTCACAACCAACCTAAGCTCACGGAGCCGGTCCAAGTTGAGGAATTACGGAAATAAGTTGAAGAAAAAGTATTCAGTAGAATACCAGATGATATGGGGCGATATGCCAGAAAAAGAATATGACGCCCTTTTTGAAAAATTCCATGAACTTCTTGTACGCAGGTTCGATGAAAAACAGATAGTGAACAACAATCTGGACCCAAAAGAATGGTCATTTTTCAAGGATGTTACTTTGCCAATGATGCGCAACAAAGAAGCAGGTTTATTTGTTGGCTCTGTTCAGGGCAATCCAATAGCCATTACACTACTCAATTTTTCAAAGGACCATGCCTATGACGTCATACGGGTTTTTGACATCGATTTTTCAGAGTATAGGATAGGGAGTCTCAGTTTAGTTGAACAAATAGATTGGTGCATTAAAAACAATTTTAAGGTTTTGGACTTTTCCAAAGGTCATTTTGATTATAAGGAGAGATGGTGCAATCGTTCCTATATGCTAAATTATCATATCTGGTACAATCCCAAGAGCTTGATGAGCAGGGGAATTGCCCAACTATTGGCTACAAAGTTCAAACTTAAATACTGGGCCCGTACACAAGGAATTCATAAAAGCTTGCATAAAATACGCTATAAACTGGGACACAAACCTAAGTGAAATGTTGAACAATGACTGGCCTTCCCAAGCACTATACCGACCATTGTCTGTTTCAGTTATACCTGAACAAAACACTGCATGCCGTACACCAAGGGAAAGTTCGGAACCTGCTTGTGAACCGTTATTTATCACTTACCCCCTCAATCTATCAAGAAGATGGGAAATCATTTTATATAATTAAAGACGTACCCGACTATCTTGATTTTCAAAAACATACTCCCCTTGACCATGGCTTTATCAAGGTACCACAATATGATGGACATTTAGTCAACCTACATTCCTACCAGAACCTCTCTGAGTATTTGAACGACCAACTCAGTAAACGCAATATCAAAAATCTTAGGAGTAAAAAAAGAAAACTGGAATCCTTGGGAGGCATCAGGTATAAGGTGTTGTCTGGTGATTTGGTGGAATCTGAATATGAAAAAATATTCGACTATTTTAAAAAACTACTGTCCAAAAGGTTTGATCAAAAGGGTATTCTGAACAGGGACCTTGCCTACTGGCGGCAATTGTATGGTTTTACACTGCCCAAGTTACGAAATGGCGACGCCAAATTGTTTGTTATATATAAGGATGAACTGCCTATATGCATTGCCTTGAACTACATTGTGGATCATGTAATGTTCAGTCATATTCAAACCTACGACATTGATTATTCACCATACAATTTGGGCGATATCCATATACAGTTCCAGTTGGAATGGTGTTTCTCCAATAATATTGACATCTATGACGTTTCCAAGGGTACCAACCCTTACAAGGAAAAATGGTGCAATCATCGCTATCGTTTGTTCCACGAAATCGTATATTCCAAAAAATCCGTGGTGGGCATCATAAGAGCCAAGTCTAAAAAAATAGAACTGAACATCTTGCAATGGTTCAGAAATATAGGGATTTTGGGAAATCTAATACAAATGGACAAATGGTTATATGCCATAAATAAATGGCGCAAATAGGTTATTTTAATAACAGGTGAGAGTCACTAATTATGGCGAGAATTCTTAACATACTATCCAATCACATCGATTTTCATGAACTTGTTCTTCTTGAAAAAAAGACGGACAAGTTGTATCGCTGGATAAGGAATTCATTTACCGGCAATTTGGCATATCAAAAAAAGCTTCCCCGAGAAAATCCTAACTACGGTGGACAAAGGCCCATGGTACTTACCAGTGTACCTAGTTATATTGATACGGAACTGGACCTTGGAACCGATATAATCATTAAAAAAGTCCGGACCTTCCCTGGCTCATTGATAAAACTATCGGCCTATAAAAGTTACGAGGAGTACTTAAAAAAGACCTTTGATCAAAAAGGACGGTCTCATTTTGCCAAATGTCAGAATCTCCTGAATGAGTGTTTTACCATCCGGCATCAAATCTATTATGGTTCCATGGAAAAGGAAAAATACCAAATAGTTTTTAATGCTTTTGAGCAAATGCAGGCTAGGCGTTTTAAACAAAAGGGCTTACAGTCCGGTACTGATCCTATGCTATCTGAATACCGAGAAAAAACCTTGGAACTTGTTCGTAGTAAAGAAGCTTGCATTTCGGTCATCTATAATGGGGATACGCCCATCGCCATAAGTCTGAACTATATACTTGGAAAAATTGTTCATGGATTCACCAAAACCTTTGATTCGGCCTATTCCAAATTTAGTCTAGGCAATATTGAACTTCTCAATGTCATAAAGTGGTGCTTTGATGAAGGGTTTGAAGTGTTCGATTTTATGAAAGGAGAATATAGTTACAAAAGTAGGTTTGCAGATACCTCCTACCCTTTTTTGATAGAAACTATCTACTACAAAAAAGAAGCTTTATCAAGGGTTTGGGGGCATTCCGTTTTCTTTGGATTGAAACTTTTCTATTTTGTCTATCACGCTACAAAATCCATTAGATCGATCAATACCGAAAAATCAAGGGACAGCTCCAAGAATAACATCAAGGTTCAGAAAACACTTTTGGACAGCACCACCGTAGGGAGTGATGAAAAGAGAGTGAATTTCAATGAAATACAAAGCCAATATATACAAAGAGCAATTTGTGATTATTGCTATCGAAGGCGGGAACAGATGGATTCCTTGAAGTTTTATAAAAAAAGGGACCGAATAAAAATGGTCTCCCAAAGAGAAGTTTTGATATTTCAGGTCAATGGCCCAATGGATACAAAAGAAAACAGACAATGAAGAACGTTTCCTTTTTAGCAGAGCTGCTCGAAAAAGACACTATTGCTGAGCATGTAAGGTCTATTTCCCTAAAAGATGATCCTAACAAGGTGTATCTAAATACAACTGATAAGCTGGAGCCTCGTAGAGAAAATGTGCTCTATACTGACGTGCCGGGATACTTGAACGTTACTTTTACACAAAACGGCCAGAAAAAATGGGGAAAATCAGTGGCTACTTTTGAGGGTTCCTATATTGATTTAAAAAAATATACCGACCTAGACCAGCTCTTGAAAAGTAAGTTGAGCTCTAAAAGAGTATCGAGGTTGAGGGCCTATAAAAGAACCTTGGAAAAGGTATTCCCAATAAACTATCAATATTATTATGGCGAAATACAGGATCGCACTTATGAAAACTTGATGAACACCTTGAAACAGATGGTCACCTCCCGTTTTGATGAAAAACAAATGAGCCATATGGCCCTCACGGAATGGGATCGATTCAAGGAACTGGGAAAAGGACTTATTCGAGAAAAAAAAGCATCCTTGATCGTTATTTATCATGGTGATGAGCCTATCCATATTTCCTTCAACTATATCTGGAAACAATTGGTTTTTGGATATGTCAGGGGCTTCAATATTGATTACTCCAAGTTTTACCTGGGGTATATCGATATCATGATCCAACTACAATGGTGTTTTGAGATGGGTTTCGAAATCTATGACCTTTTGCGTGAAAATATGGAGTACAAACTTCGTTTTGCGGATCATACCTATCTCTATGCCTGCCATATGGTGGTTGCCAAACAAGGACCTCTTTCTATAATAAGTCCTTTGATAACGTGGCTATCGCTCTCACTAAAATTTGACATCTATTATCCATTCATGTCAAGATTAAGAGCCATTTACCACCGAATCCCATTCTTGCCCAAAAGAAAGGAAAAAAGGATTCAGCCCTTCTACCATTTGGAAAAACTCGACAAGGAACAATGGGCAAAAATGGACAAGAAAAGGTTCTCGCAAACTGGAATCGACTCTTTGAACGAACCCTATGGAAAACGAGCCATATATCACTTTTTGTACCTTTCCAAGGACAAACTGGAGCATCTCAAAATCTACACCAGTTTGGACGATGAGCATTCAATTATTTTGGAATGCCCCAACAGTTTAGGAAAAGTCGTTTTCAAAAACAGAGTGGAAAAGCATGGGAAATAAACCATCCAATAAAATCATCTTTTTAAGATCACTATTGGCGGAAGAAAAGTTTCCGGATGCCATCGAACAGGTGTTGGACTCCAGAAATGGCCTTCCTCTCTATGAAAAAACTTCAGCCAAACCACTATTCATAGAAAATAAGTCCTTTGTCCTTCAAGATGTGCCCGGGTACGTAAATTTGATATTGGCTCAACATCAGAGAAAGCTTTCAACACACACCATTACCACTCAACGGACATATGTTATCGAACTTAACCGCTATTCCGACGGTAACCAATACATGGAGCAACATTTTGGTTCAAAAACCCGGTCCGCCCTTAGAAGATATAAAAAACGCTTGGAGGAATGTTTTGATATCCGTTATGAAGCATATCAGGGCAACATCGATAAAAAATGGTACAATGAAATCTTTGAACAACTAAGAACACTCATGACAAGAAGGTTCAAAGAAAAGAACGAAGAGAACTATGAACTGCCGCATCTTGACCAAATCAAGGCTGATCTGTACCCGATGCTATTGCAAAATAGGGCAACATTATTCGTTATATATGCAAATGGAGAACCGGTAAGCATCAGAATCAACATGATGAAGGATAAACTGGCCTTTTACATACTCAGTGCGTATGACCCGGATTATGATGTTTTTCGGTTGGGAAAGTTGGATATGTGGAAGAATATTTCTTGGTTCATAAATCAAGGTTATACCACATACGACCTGCTAAAAGGATATGCCTACATCAAAGAAAAATGGGCTGACAGAACGTATGCCAACAATCTGGTTTTTGTAAATGAAGCTTCAAATTTATGGAACCGGCTAAAGTTCTTCGTTACACTAACGAGTGTACGATTTAGACATACCATGGTAAAAAAATTAAAATATATAGGGCTGGACAAAATCATACTCCGAATAAAAAGGAGAAAGATAAATCATCTTGACAAAGCCAACTATGTGGTTTTACCTTTGAAAGAAACGGAAGCTATCAAAACAATCCATAAAAATGCCCAGATAAACCTAAAAGAAAACAAATCACTGATTGCACCGATTATTGAACTTGCATATAAGCACCGTTCCCGTTTCGACCAGATACAAGTATTCCTAAAAAACGGAAATTCCAAGGAATACTATATCCATATCAAGGGCCGTTACTATGTACTAACGTTATGTTGATTCCTTCCAAAACCACAGACCAATGAGAGCAAGGTTTCTTATTGATATACTTTTGGGGCCTTCCCATATCGAAACACCGGTTCTTACGGGCAAGGTCGATGAAAATGGCATATATCAGGTGTCATTGGCCGAAAACCAAGATAACGATGAAGCTTACACCATAATCGATGTTCCTGACCACCAATCCGTAAGGTTTTTGGAATCCCTAGAATCCCGGAATAGGTTTACTTCCCCCCTATACCAAGGCTATCTTATTGAATTGAGCGAACATGATAGTTTTGAAGATTATTTCAGGTCACATTTTAATGCAAAAGGGTCCAGAAATCTGAGGAGGCAAGGTAAAAAGCTTTTCAAGGAAATTCCTGCCCGTATGGTGACTTACTATGGAAAAATCGAAAGAGGAACGTTGGACATGCTGTTTGAAAGCTTGGGAGAGTTCCTTGAAAAACGGTTTGAGCAAAAGGAGGTATCCAATTATGAAATACCCTTGTTGCCCCTGTACAAAAAAATGTTCCGCAAATTGCTTCCAGAAAAAAAGGCCGTGATTTTTTCCTTGTTCGATGCGGATGATCCAATAGCTTTGGGCATCGGTTTTGTTTATGGAGACACCCTTTATCTTTTCAATATCGCTTATGATGTTGACTACTCCCAATATGGGCCGGGAAACCAAATTATGATGGAGGCTGTGGCTTGGTGCTTTGATAAAGGAATCACCCGTGTGGATATGGGCCGGGGCGACTTTTTACACAAAAGAAAATGGGTAAATACTTCGTACACTTATACACAAATAGACTTGTACGACCCTAAAAATGTTGGAAGAAGATTGCGGGCTTTACTTTCTTGGACCTTGAACACCTCTCGTTTTTATGGAATCCGATTCCTAAAAAAACTCCAAGTGCACCAATTGGCCAAAAGATGGTTTATCTGGAAATACAGGACCAAACAATTCCTGAGTAATAAAAACGACCATTCCACAAAAAATATATCGGAGTCCTGACCATGAGCAACGTAAAACACATAAATATCTTTCAATCCCTTTACGAACGGGGGAGTTTGCCCATGGAATTTGCCCATTCAAAAATAATGGACAATTCTTTGCTGTTTGATGCATATTCATGGGCAAAACAGGAAAAATATGCTTTTTCGTGTCGTTTAATTCCGTCCTATTTTATCATTGATCAAGCGAAATCTTCATACAATATCAAGACCGTTGACCAACATAATTGGGGGTACTCCATTGATCTCTCCAATTGCTCCTCCATTGATGACTACCTATCTTCCCAGTTCAAGTCGAAACCAAGGAGTATCATTCGACGTTATGTCAACAGACTGGAAGCTTGTTTTCCCATATCATACAAGCTGTATCATGGGGAACTTGAAAAGGAGATTTACAACGCTGTTTTTGATGCTCTACGAGATATGATCAAGAAACGGTTTCAAGAACGCGAAGAAACCCATAAAGAAATGTGGAGATGGGAGGCGCTAAAACAAAACACCTATCAACAAATCTTAAACAAACAGGCCTCATTATTTGTGATTTACGATGAATCCAAACCCATAGAGATATCTTTAAATTATCATTTGGGTCCGGTTCTTTTCAGTTCGGTATCGTCATACGACCTTGACTACGGAAAGTTCGGCCTTGGTCATGTAGAAATCTACAAACAGCTGGAGTGGTGCCTATCCAATGGATATAAATTATTTGAAATGGGTGTCGGCGGAATGGATTACAAAAGAAAATGGAGCAACCATATCTACCAGTTTTCTCATTGGATAATCACCCCAAAAGAGAATTTGTTCCTAGGGTTGGTCAGTAAGATTGAACTCTGGAAGGTTCGTCTAAAGGAATATCTAAAATCAAAAAAAATGAACGAACTCCGTGATAGGGTTATTGAACTCATCAATTTTGGTAAAACAAAGAAAATAGTTTTGGATGAAGTTGATTTTTCAACTGAAGCGGTCAATGGTCATACCAACCTTCAAATGCTAATGCTGTTAACTCCCAAGGAGGTGGAACAGATAGAAGGGCTTAGAAAAGCTATAAATGATTTTCTCTATACCAATACACTGGCCTATTCAAAAATAAAAGTATATAAGGACAATAGTAATTCTAGATGCTTTTTGATAGGGTATAATTACAAGGGAAAAGACCAATTCACCAAAATAACACACAAATAAAATTAAACAAACCACTATTGGTTAGGTTAATTAGGAACATAATAAATAAATTATGTCGTCTAATTTGAGCATTATATCATAAAAATATCCCTATTGATAATTTCTCTTTTTATTTTTAAACCCTATAGACAAATAAAAGAATTAGACTGGCTTAATTAAAAGCCTATCCATAAAAAAAGATGACAATATACTCCCCCAAATTGTCTTTTCCTGAACTTATTTATTATGATAAATCATTTTATACTTATTGATATGGTACGGACCAAATCATGGAGCTTTACCCGATTGGTAAATAACATTGTGAAACAGGGATAAGGCTTATGGACAAAAATGATCTACAAGTAGTTCTTTTGACCAAAAAAGAACTGCTGAAATATCTTGAATCACCACACGAACAACGTAAATATCCACTGCCCTTTTCCCAGAACAAGGCACAATGGTTGTTGGATAAACCGGAGCTTGATGAGAACGACTGTTTGGCCGTAATGGCCGTGTCAGGAGGAAAACTACTTAGTTTTGCCCACTTGGTACCGGATTTTCTGT
The DNA here is from genome assembly GCF_019457905.1 of Flagellimonas abyssi. Lineage (GTDB taxonomy): Bacteria > Bacteroidota > Bacteroidia > Flavobacteriales > Flavobacteriaceae > Flagellimonas > Flagellimonas abyssi. Next base: position 458,031 of record NZ_JAHZSV010000001.1, read on the forward strand.
CTTCTCCCGACCAAGATACCGGAACTAAGATATACTGGATAGTGCAATGGTGGGCGGCACCTTCTGCCAAAAGTACTGTTATCTCCACCTATGTTTTTAGTGAAGCCCTACGGTTGAGCAACAACATGGTATTGACCAAGGCCTATGAAGAAAACGCCGATACCTTTTATAAAAAACAACCTTTTTCTGTCATCGGAACCATGGACCGGCACACCATTTTTATAGGGGTGGCCAAGGACATGGTAAACCAAAAGCTACGTTTGCCCAAATGGTTAAGCCCCATAACGCGCTGGGTCGAATCCATTTCAATGAAATACTATAATGCCATCAATAGTTCCCGGATCTATACTTTGACAAAGGATTTAGACCTCAGGTATATGAACCAATTGGATGTAGAGGCTTGGAATTTTATCGAGCCTTACCTCCAAAGTGATTTGGTTGCAAAAAATTTGGCACAAATCAATTGGCAATTAGACCCTAGACAGTATGTATCAAAACCATGGAACCATGGTAAAATGGATGATTCAAAAATCAGGGGATTTGCCGAGAGAATAGGTATTGTCAATTTTCTAGTGTACCGCGATGGGAAGGCAATCGGTTTTGCTTCCTTCCACTACATACACAGTACGGCCTATATGAAATATTGTATTGCCAACGATGCCGATATGCCAGGAGTATGTGCCTGTTTATATAAGAACCTATACGAATTGAACATTTCCTATATGTTCACGGACAATCAAACTTTGGCAGAACATTTCACCAAGACGTTGTCCGTTTTTTATCATTATCGTCAAACCAAAAAATCCATGGCACATAATGCCTTGCACAAAGAACTGCAGGTATCGCAATTGGCCGAACAGGATGGACACTTTATATAACCCTGCAACATGAAATTTCTCGAGACCCTTCAAAATTCCATTAAGGTACACAGTGACCTAAATGCTTTTTTTATCAACGGAAATCATTACACCTATCAGGAATTGGGCACAGCCGTAAATGCGATCAGGGTGGCCATACAAAAAGAAATTCCAATATCCGAAAAGTATGTGGGCCTTATCACCAATGATGACCTGGAGACCTATGCAGCGATCATTGCGCTTTGGTTCGAGGGGAAGGCCTATGTTGCTATCAATCCTATTTATCCTAGATCAAGAAACGAAGAGATACTTGCACAGACCAATTCAGTGTTTGTAATGGACTCTTCACCATCACCTTATTTTGGAAAGGGATTTAAAGTGATAGCTACCCATAGTTTGGATATGGTCAATAACATTCACCACTCTCCTCCTAAGAAAGTGGAACAAAATGATATTGCCTACGTCATCTTTACATCGGGAAGTACGGGCATACCTAAAGGGGCTCCGGTCAGTTTCAAGAACCTGAACGGTTTCGCAAATGCGATTGACAATAACCTCTCCTTCTCGCTGTCCGAGACAGACCGTTGCCTGCAAATGTTCGAATTGACCTTTGACATGTCCGTGGTATCCTACCTTGCCCCTTTGTTAAAAGGAGCTTGTGTATATACGGTGCCAAAGGATAGCATCAAGTACTTTCAGATCATAAAATTGTTATCGGAGCACCAACTTACCCTCTTGATCATGGTCCCCTCCATTATTCATTTCCTAAGACCCTATTTCAAAGAAATTCGAAGTGAGAGTGTAAGATATTCCTGTTTTGCAGGGGGTAAACTCTATGGTGATATAGGCAAGGAGTGGAACGCCTGTATTCCAAATGCCCAGATTATTAACTATTATGGCCCTACCGAGACCACCATATATTGTGGGGGCTATCTGTTTGACAAAGAAGGAAACAACAAAGAGGAAAACGGAGTAGTGTCCATAGGCAAACCTTTTGACAATACCACCTATTTGGTCATTGATGAAAACAATAATGAAGTAGAGTATGGACAAACGGGAGAATTATGTATCGCGGGAGAGCAATTATTCCCTGGATATATACAAAACGAAGAAAGGAACAAGCTCGTTTTTTTTGAAAAACAGCATAATGATAAAACACTATTATTCTACAAATCAGGGGATATGTGCTATCGCGACCAAGATGGGGACTACATGTACGTGGGACGGGCCGACTTTCAGGTTAAAATAAGGGGGTTCCGTGTGGAACTGGGAGAAATTGAATACCACGTAAAGAAAAAATTACCGGGCTTGGATATCACGGTAATCGATTTGGATGATGGAAACGGGAATACCGAACTCGGGCTGGCCGTTTGTTCAAGAGAACTGGATCTGAAACCTACGCTTTCCTATTTGAAAGACAACTTGCCACCATATATGATCCCAACAAGGTTCCTATTTATAGACAAATTGCCCCATAGTGTCAACGATAAAATTGATATGAAGAAACTTAGAACACTTTTTAAATAAAATAGAACATAAAATGACGAACGACGAAAAGATACTGGCTGAACTAAAAGAAATATTCATAGAGACCCTTGGTCATGATAATTTTGAGCTCGATGGCAACACCACGGCCAATGATGTGGACGGTTGGGATTCCGTGACACATATGATGCTCATCAATGAGGTCGAGAAGAAATATGACATGAAGTTCTCTTTAATGGACCTGATGAGCCTAGAAAAAGTAGCAGATCTGGTGAAGGCTATAGAACAAAGGCAATCCTAAATCCCCAACTAGTTGGCAACACCGACACTTTTTAGGTCTTGGACAAGTAGTTCCGCAATCAAGGTGCGCCCATAATTATTCCAATGCCGATCGTATACCAAAGTGGTATTTCGATTGGCATTGTTGAGCTTTTCTCCAAAATCGATATAATCAAAACCATTGGTGTCCAAATAGTCTAAAAACAGTTTTGGCGTAGTGGACACATCCATCAGCAGAACGGTTTTGTCCTTATCATATCCGTACAGGGCCACTAAATTCTTAAAGTTTTCAAGGAACGTTTGATCTTTTGATTCCGTCTTCTGCTGTGTTACCGATTTTGGCCTATTTCCACCTTGCGCCAATACTCTGGCATCATTGATCATATTCTTCATAGGCGTCAGTGCCCCTATTTCCGAGAGGTACACCAAAAACTTACTTTTTTTCAGGATTTTGTTCAAAGGCGACTCCAAGCTCAACCTTTCGTTCTGTACATAGTACTCTCTCCTATTGAGATCGTTGGAGAATTTCATTTTGATATAGATACGGTCAATAAGCTCAAAGTCCTCCCGATAAGCATGGATCAAATGCATCTGGTCTGCCATATCATAACCGGCATAACCATATTCAAACACTTTTATTGTTTCCCCTAGTTCCAGTTCCATTTTTCTTCCTATGGAAGATTTATAGGGTTGATGAAATCCTTCGATAAAGGAATCCCCCACCAAGGCAACCTCATAGCCCTCTTTGGTGGGTTCAAACTCTTGATAGGAATTAAAGCCTGAACTGTTTATATTATATCTTACAAAGTTTTGGTTTCTATTACCGGTAACAGAATATCCTTCTTGGTTGGGCTTCCATTTTTCCACTTTGTTTTCGTCCACAAAACGGGACGGCTTATCCTCTCCCAAATAAAATATCCTGACTAAGACCTCCAAGGAAATCAGAATGAGAAAAGCGTAAACTCCTAATTTGATGACTAACTTTTTCATGGTTAAAACTGAAAATATATGAACGATCTATCAAAACCACTGTCATAGAACAGTAGCATGGTAAAAATCACCAAAGTATACGCAAAAAAACGAACAGCCTTGGACTTGAACTGGAACGGATTCCGTTCATCCCTTCGAATCCGATATTCATAAAGCACAAATACGGCCAAAAGGATAAAGTAATCCAACATACGATACCCATTGGGATGCTCATAGGGAGCATAACTAAAATCACTGAATATCCTCCCAATAAAATTAAAGGAATCTGTCAAGGATTCGGATCTAAAGAAGATACGGGAAAAGGTGACGATTCCAAAAGTAAGTACCAATTGGCCCAATTCTGTCAAAGAAGGAAAAAGGGAGTTCTCCCCTACTACATTATCCTTGTAAATGGTATTCCTTCCCATCAAAAAAACCGGGATATAAGCCAAGGCATGAAAACCTCCCCAAAATATAAAGGTCCAATTGGCCCCGTGCCAAAATCCGCTCACCAAAAATATGATACAGATATTTCGTATTGCCCTTCCCTGACTAACGCGCGACCCTCCCAACGGGATATAAACATAGTGCCTAAACCAAGTGGATAACGATATGTGCCACCTTTGCCAATACTCGGCTACATTTCTTGAAAAGTTAGGGAACTTGAAATTGGACATCAATTCCACGCCGAACAATTTGGCCGTACCAATGGCTATATCGGAATATCCGCTAAAATCCCCGTAAACCTGAAAACTGAACAGCGTTACACCCAGAATCAATGTGGATGCAGGATAGGTTTCATGGTTCAAGAAAATATCATCCACAATCGGTGCTATACCATCCGCTATCACCAACTTTTTAAAAAGTCCCCAAAGAATGAGTTTGAGCCCACTTACTATTTGATCGTAGTTAAACGTTCTTTTATTCGTAATTTGATGTAATAAATTGGAAGCCCGCTCGATGGGACCGGCCACCAACTGCGGAAAGAACGCTACAAAGGTTGCGAAGGACAGAAAATCGTGGCAAGGCTTTATTCTTTTGTAATAAATATCCATGGAGTAGGACATCGTTTGGAAGGTATAGAAGGAAATCCCAACTGGCAATATAATCTTGAGTGTCCAAGTACTTTTGATGGAATATCCCATAACCTCAAATAGATCTATAAAGGAATCCACAAAAAAATTATAGTACTTAAAAAAACCGAGCAAGGATATATTGAATATGACACTTACCCATAACCACAATTTCTGCTTTGGCCTATCGCCCTCGTTCCTGTGGATCATAATGCCCACAAAATAATCTACGACCGTACTGGCAATTATAAGAAACAAAAACCTCCAGTCCCAGAGCCCATAAAAGAAATAACTCCCAACAAGAACAAGTACGTTTTGAAGTCTTGATCCCTTACCAAGAACGAACCAGTACAAAAGGAACATTATCGGCAGAAAAATAAAATACTCAAGGGAGTTGAACAACATAATATCTTCTTTCCTTTATTATGATGGCTCTTTAAAATTCAATGATCAAAAACTCGGACCTCCGGTTTTTTGAATGCTTTTCCTCGGTACAATAAACCCCATCAGTACACTCGTTGACCAATTGTGTTTCCCCATAGGCTTCATATACAATCCTGTCCTTTGAGATTCCTTTGGACACCACATAATCAACTGTTCTTTGCGCCCTACGCTCGGATAACCATTGATTATATTTTTCCGTACCCCTGGAGTCCGTATGGGCGGTAACTTTAATATTTAAATTAGGTTCTTCTTCCATAATATTGACCAATTTGTCCAATAGCTCCTTATCATCTGTAGTCAAATATGATGAATTGAATTTGAAATATACGTTCCCCAATTGGTGCAATCTTGTCTGTAACGCATTTCTCTCGGCCTCTTTTGCTTCCTTCTTCGCTTTTTCGGCAGCTGCCAGTTCGGCCGCTTCTTTTTCTTTTTGCAATTGCTCTGCAAGCAAACGAGCTTTTTCATCAGCTCTTGCAATGGAATCTTGTACTCGCTTTTGCTCCTTTTCCATTTCTTGTAAAAGCGCCAGTTTTTCTTGACCTTTTCGGGAAAGCCCTTTCTCTACTTTGAACCTGTAAGCAACAGCAATGGCATGTTGGATATGATTGGTGACGTTCTCCGTGTCCATAGCCCATTTTCCTGTTGTATTAAAATCCAATCCCCAATGATCCGAAAACCAAGTTTTAAAACCGAGCACGCCATTATAGGTTCCCCTGCCCTGATTATTCGCGTCGGTATATCCTGCACCGATACCAATATAGGGATCAAAAAAACCGGTATGTCCCAATATTTTGTTCAGGTCATAGCTTACCCTAAAGTCAAAGCCCCAATAATCTATATCATCCGTTAAGGTGAGTTCGTCAACAACTTTACCTTCTTTGTATCGGTTATGAGATCCAATAGCCTCCAACCCAACACCATTCTTGAAATAACGCCCTATACTAACCCTCGATGGATAAGGAGCAATATTCCAACCAGAGCGAACATCAAAAAGTTCACGGAATTCGTCTCCGGAGTCATCAACGGCATTGGTTCCAAGCGAAACCATCCAATAACTCTGAACAATACTGTCCTTTTTTGTGAGTTCCATATCTTGAGCAACTCCAAGAGTAAAACAAGCCAATGCCATCACTATAATGGTAGGACGTAGAATGTGCATTCTTAATGATTTGAGGTTTATGCTTTCAAAGCTATGCCAAGCGTTCCAATCTGGGAACTTTGCCCTTTCAAGTGCGTTATTTATCGATAAGAAGTAGGAATAATTTTGAAAAGACTATTCCTCAATCTTTTGGAAAACCACGGTTTTATCGACCAATGGCATTTTGTAGAGATAAAATGGGAAGTATATGGGTTGTATAGACATTTCTTCTTCGGAAACGTTATGCACCTCTATAGCTATCAACATTTCTTGGTCCGTTTCCTTTAATTTGGATAAAACCGTTGTTTTTTCCCCGTGTTGCTCACCTAAACAAACCAAAATCAACATTTCCTTGGAAAAGTCGACCATCGGCACCGACAATCGAGGTTTACGTGTTTTGTTGATTTGCTTATAAAATTTGCCCAATGTTTTCGTATCCCTGATTACACGGGTTCCAAAAGAATCAATATTGGTAAAGTTTTGATGCTCGATCAATGTCAAACCATCAATATGCTCGCCAACGGTGGAGCTTTCAGGCTTTTGAGCCTTGCAGGAAAGTAAGCAAATCGACGCTATGAGAAAAAAGTATTTGATATTAAAATGTGTTTTTAAAACGTGATTTAAATGCCTTTTCATAAAGGTCTTCATATAAGGGAAGAATGTGTACAATGTCGAATTTAGAAGCTACATTGAAAGCGTTTTCCTTGAACCTTTCGAGGGTTTCATCGTCCTTCAAAATCTCAATGGCCTTTGTTGCCATGGTCTCTACATCGCCAACATCCGCCAGATAACCAGATACACCATCGATGTTAACTTCTGGTATACCTCCCGTATTGCTGGAAACTATCGCTACCTTATTGATCATGGCCTCCAATGCCGCCAAACCAAAACTTTCAGTTTCCGAGGGCAACAGAAACAAATCGGAAAAGCAAAGAATACGGTCAATCTCATTGCTGTTACCTAAAAACAGGACCTTATCCTTAATCCCCAATGAATCACACAAATCTTCTGCTTTTTCCTTTTCCGGGCCTTCACCCACCATGATAAGTTTAGCTGGCATTTCCTTTTGGATGCGATGGAATATTTTGATGACGTCCGGAATACGCTTTACCTTTCTAAAATTACTTATGTGTGTTATGATGCGTTCATTTTCCTTCGCCATCATACTACGTTGGCAATCTGTGTAGGTCTTTTTGTACTTTGTTGTTTCTATAAAATTAGGAATCACCTCGATTTCCTTCTCTAAATCAAAAAGTTTTAAAGTCTCACTTTTAAGGGCTTCGGAAACAGAGGTCACCACATCGGATTTGTTTATACTGAACGTTACCGCTGGTTTGTAAAAAGGGTGCTTGCCCACCAAGGTAATGTCCGTTCCATGAAGCGTTGTGATCATAGGGATAAAAATCCCATATTCCTGAAGCATTTTTTTTGCCATATATCCAGCATAGGCATGTGGAATGGCATAGTGCACGTGCAACAGTTCAATATCATATAGTTTGATGGTGTCCACCAACTTACTTGACAGGGCCAGCTCATAGGGTTGGTAATGGAACAACGGATATTCCGGCACATGCACCTCATGAAAATGGATATTGTTTCCCAAAAGTTCCAATCGAACAGGCTGACGGTACGTGATAAAGTGTACTTCGTGCCCCCGTTCTGCAAGGGCAATACCCAATTCCGTGGCAACAACGCCACTACCGCCAAAGGTCGGGTAACACACAATCGCTATTTTCATAAGAACAAATCTACGGCAATATTTTATACCTAATTAATAATGGAATCATAAATGGCCTGTTGTATACGGGTCCTCAGCCCGGATTTTATGAGCAAGGTGTTTGTTGCCGAGGGATAGGTCCTATTGGACAAAAACACATAAACAATTTTCTCATCAGGGTCTGCCCATGTATAGGTTCCAGTAAACCCACTGTGTCCAAAACTCTTTTGGGAGACACATCCACAAGTTGGCCCACTTTCATTCAACTGTGGCTTATCAAAACCGACACCTCTCCGTACGTTCTTATTACAGAAATAGCAGGTATTGAAACGCTTTACCGTTCGTGCATTAAAAAACTGTTCCCCACCATAATAACCTCCCTGTAAATACATCTGCATAATCTTGGCTACCTCATTGGCTGTACTAAAAAGACCTGCATGGCCACCTACTCCGCCCTGCATGGCCGCACCCATATCATGTACATAACCCTGCACGGTTTGATACCTGTAATAGTCGTCCTCTTCCGATGGAACTATCTCTTCTTTGGAAAATTTTTTGAGCGGATTAAACGTTGTTCGCTGCAGTCCCATGGGGATATACAGAAATTCATTGACCAGTTCATCTATGGGCCTACTATATGTTTTTTCGATATATTCCTTAAAAACGTAGTAACCTACATCGCTATACCTGTACCGATTCGATTTTAGGCTTTGCCGACCAATTCTGTTGTAAATGGAATCTTTGTATGACCTTGTGAGGTATAAATGCTCAGCTACTTTATAAGGAAATGCTTCGGATGGATTAGGGCTATAAAACTCTGATGATGGTTTCCTGTCCTTGTCCAACGTATCCAAATAAAAAGCAATCCAGGAAGGTAGGCGCCCATAATGCGACAGAGCCTTGAGCACTGAAACATCTTTGAGCTCGGTATCTGCATACGCTGGAATTAGGTCTTTAAAAGTATCGTTCAAAGCTATTTTTCCTTCCTCTTCCATTTTCATGATCATTGGCAAAGTAGAAAGTATCTTTGTCAGTGAAGCTAGGTCGTAAATGGATTCTTCAGATATTTTTTCTTCAGAATCATACGTAGGGTGACCAAAATTCTTGTTGTAAATAACCTTTCCTTTTCTGGCAATCAATACCTGCGCACCCGGAAACATTAAGGAATCCAATCCCTGCTGTACCAATGTGTCCACCTCGGCCAATAATTCCGAACTCATACCGACCCTTTCCGGAATACTGTAGCCCAAACGTTGAATGGGTTCCACAGCAACTCCTGTTCCTACGGGGAACTCATCATGGGCCGAGACTGGAAGTTTTCCCGTAGCTCCTATAGCACCAAATATCACTTCTGCCACCTTTTCTTGAGCTATCTTACTGTTCTGATACCCTACCACTACGCCATCCATGGTATCAAAGTTGAGAACGTCCAACAAAGCATAGGGTCTTGCAAAAAGGGCCAAGATAGTATTACTGGTTCGCAAGCGGGAGATTTCCTCCATCCAAAAAAGTTCGTTCTTGGAAAATTTATATCCTTTCCAAGGACTTGAATTGTCTTTATGAAAACCGATAATGACCAAGTTGTAATTGGCGAGCTCTTTTTTATATTGTGCAATATCCTTGGCTTTGATGTGGGTTACCTTATAGTATTTGTTAAGTGATTCATGGAAAGTGCTCCCGGAATCATCGCCAAAATGTACGTATGCAATTTTCTTGTTGTCCAATTTTTTGATGGGCATCAAGGAAAAATTGTTTTTCGCTACCGTTATGGCCGCTTCAATGGCCTGTTCATAGATTACATCGTTCTCAACTCCATTCAAATCTTCATACAAATTCTCCAACTTTACGGGTTGATAATTGTACAGACCAGCTTTGTATTTGGCCATTAATATCTTTTTGACGGATTCTGCCAACCGTTCCTCCGTAATCAATCCCTCACCATATGCCTGGATGAAAGTTTCTTTTGCCTTAAGGACATTCTCGGGCATCAATAGCAAATCGTTACCTGCCAAAAAAGCTTCCAGTTCCACTTTGCCCTCTGGAGCAAATTCGGATACCGCCTTCATATTCAAAGCATCGGTGATAACCAAACCTTCAAAACCCAATTGGTTTTTCAATACTCCGGTAACAATACTCTTGGAAAGCGTGGATGGGTGGCCCTCCCTGCTCTCCAAGCTGGGAACATCCAAATGTGCGACCATGGTAGAGCTTAGTCCGGCCTCCATTGTTTTTTTGAAGGGATAAAGTTCTATGGAATCCAACCGTTCCACGGAAGAGGTGATGATAGGTAAGGATTTATGGGAATCCGTGGCGGTATCTCCATGGCCTGGAAAGTGCTTGCCACTTGAAAGCACGCCAGCCTTTTCCATTCCACGAACAAAAGCACGTCCTTTTTGGGCCACATTTTTAGGATCTTCCCCAAACGAGCGATTTCCGATAATAGGGTTCTGCGGGTTGTTGTTCACATCCAAGTCCGGCGCAAAATTAATGTGGACGCCCAAACGCTTGGCATGTTTTCCAATTTGATAACCTATCTTTTCTACGATGGTACTATCCCGAATGGCTCCCAAGGTCATGTTCCACGGAAATGCATAAGTAGAGTCCAAACGCATGGCCAGTCCCCACTCTGCATCGGAACCGATGAGCAACGGTACTTTGGAAACGGATTGGTATTCGTTGGTCAATTTAGCTTGTTGTTCCGGTCCGCCAACCAAAAAGATGACGCCTCCTATACCTTGTTCCTCAACAATGTTCTTGACCTTATCGGTCGCAGCTTTGCTTTGGTTCGATGCAACGCTTACCATGAACAACTGTCCTACTTTTTCCTGTAGGGACATGTTCGCGTATTGATTTTCGACCCATGCCATTTGAGCCACCGAGTCTTTGACAATCAAGGGATTTGACTGTCCAAAGGTTTGAATGCATACGAGTAGGAAAAAGGGGAATTGGAGTATTTTCCGCATAAATATCTTGTCTTGAACCACAACTTAATGCCAATAAAAATATTGCATTTCGTCGAGGAAAGTATGGAAATTAAGATAAATTAAGGGTTTTGCTATACAAATCTGGAGTGCCAACTTTCGCTAGCGGGAACCTCCCAGTTTTCCAAGTATTCCTGTTTGGTAGCGACCAAGTTGTTGAATACGATGGTACTTGGGGAAACTGATTTGGCCTTGGCCAGTTTCTTAAAATCAATCAATGGCTTATAGGTTATAAACTCCCCTTGTTTAAAAGAAACGTTCATTCTATCCAGTAGTTCCACATTATATTTTTGCTCCAAACTTTGGATAAAGTGCACAGAGGCGTCAATGGAACATCCCGAAGCACTGACATTGGTCTGGTCCAATCCAATGACGATAAACCGTTTGTATTTTATCTCAAAACCTGCATGCAGGTCACTTCCATGGGCCGTCCATTCCTTTAAAAAAGCGGTCAGGCTTTCCTCCAGTTCTTTCTGTTCTTCCTCCGTAAAGCTCCTGTTGGCTTGGTAAATCCAAACTCTGGAGTGGTCCGGCAATTCTTTAAAATCTGCTAGCATATATTTTTTCAATAAGGTCTCGACAATGCTCGACTTGAATTATAAACTTCTTTTACAATCCCTGGGAATTCGCCAACACTTCGGCCACATCCAAGACTGTAACACTATCCTCTTTTTCGTATGCCTTGATACCATCTGTCATCATGGTATTGCAATATGGGCATCCTGTGGCTATAATATTAGGATTGGTCTCCAAAGCGCCTTTTGTACGCAGCACGTTGACGTCCATATCTCCCTTTTCGGGCTCTTTGAACATTTGTGCACCACCAGCCCCACAGCACAGTGCCGCTTTTTTATGGCGCTTCATTTCTACCAATTCTGCATTGGTTTTGGCAAGAAGTTCCCTTGGAGCATCAAAAACGGAATTGGCCCTGCCCAAATAACATGGGTCATGAAACGTGATACGTTTTCCTTTGTATCCGTCACCGGTAATGGTCAAACGACCGTTGTCGATAAGTTCTTTAAGGTATTGTGTATGGTGCAGTACATCATAGTTCCCTCCCAAACTTGGATACTCGTTTTTTAACGTATTGAAAGAATGTGGGTCACAGGTTACAATTCGCTTAATTTCATAGCCATTCAACAACTCGATATTCATCATGGCCTGCATCTGAAACAAAAACTCGTTCCCTGCCCGTTTGGCCACATCGCCCGTTGAACTTTCTTCTGTTCCCAAGACCGCAAAATCAACATTGGCCTTGTTCAGCAACTTTACAAAAGCTCTTGATATCTTCTTGGCACGATCATCAAAACTACCGGCAGAACCGACCCAGAACAATATCTCTGGCTGTTTTCCTTCTGCCATAAACTCCTGCATGGTCTTGACCTTCAATTGTTCGCTCATAGTTTTAGATTTATTCGTTTACCCAGTTTAGACGGTCCATTTGGTTGTACGGCCAAGGGGCCCCGTTGTTTTCGATATTGGACATCATATTGTTCAACTCGGTAGGCGCCGCAGACTGTTCCATCACCAAATACCTACGCATTTCCACGATAATGGACAATGGATCTATGCTCACGGGACAAGCCTGCACGCACGCATTACACGTTGTACATGCCCATAGTTCCTCCGGGGTAATATAATCGTTCAATAATTGTTTGCCATCGGAAACAAACTCTCCTTTATTGGCATCCATGATTTTACCCACCTCCTCCAACCGGTCACGGGTATCCATCATTATTTTTCGGGGTGATAGTTTTTTACCTGTTTGATTGGCCGGACATTCTGATGTACATCGCCCACACTCGGTACAGGTATACGCATTGAGCAATTGCACCCAGTTTAGGTCCATGACATCGGATGCCCCAAATTTTTCCGGCTCGCCGGTATCTTGTTCGGCCGGAGCAGCATAAGGGTCTGCATCAGGGTCCATCATCAATTTGACCTCCTTGGTGACCGATTCCAGATTATTGAACTGCCCTTGTGGCTTCACTTTACCATAATAAGTGTTAGGAAATGCCAAAAGGATATGTAAATGTTTGGAGTAATACAGGTAGTTCAAAAAGGCCAAAATGCCTAAAATATGTAACCACCATGCTGTTCTTTCAACCAAGATCAAGGAAGATTCGGAAAGCCCATCCAAAATTGGAACAATAAATTGACTTACTGGAAATGCTCCTGCTTCGTGATAATGCTCGGCACCCAGTTGCTGCAACTGAAAATCGGCTGCGTTCATGGTGAGAAACAAAATCATCAGTACAAACTCAATGTACAGAATCATATTTCCATCTGTTTTGGGCCACCCTTTCATCTCAGGTTTTATAAAACGCTGTATCCTGATGATGTTCCTTCGTATCCAAAAAACCACCACGGCCACAATGACCAGAAGCGCCAATACCTCAAAAGAGCCTATCAAAAAGTCATAAATAGAACCTAGGGGAGAAAATAACCTGTGGGTTCCAAAAAGCCCATCGAGGATAATTTCCAGTACTTCGATATTGATGATGATAAAGCCCACATAAACGATCACATGCATAATGCCCGCTATTGGACGTACCACCATTTTTGTTTGGCCCAAGGCTATTCTTGCCATGTTCTTCCAACGTTTTGATTTGTTGTCGCTTACATCAACATCTTTACCTAGTTTGATGTTACGGGACAACTTTTTTACGTTCCGGGCAAAAAAACCAATACCCAAAATAAGGGCCACGGCAAATATGATATTGGGCAAATACTCCATTTATTGATTTTCTTTTTGTTGTATGGAATCAAGCTGCTCGGCCGGATCGTCCTCCGGCAGGGTATATTCTTTTTGCTTTTTGCCAAACACCGAAACATTTACGTAGCGTTTGGGGTTAAGCCTAAAATCCTGTAGCAAAAGGTCCAACTCCTTGGATGCCTCGGCCAGATTGTCGTAAAGGGCATCGTCTTGGTGCAGTTTGCCCAGAGACCCTTCGCCTCTTTCTATTTTGGCCAAGATGGCGTTCAACTTGTTGACGGTAGTTTTGAACTCGGTCAATGTTCCTCCCAAATCAGAATTTACAAGCGAATCGGAAAGTTTTGAAAAATTGGAGGTAATATGACTTACATTTTTTAGAGAGCTGTCCAATTGCATTTTGTTGTTATCCAACAGAACGTTCAAATTATCGGCACTTGTCTTAAAAGATTTTACCAACTGGTTCAATGAAGTGATGGTTTCCTGCAGCTGCTTTTTGGTCGGGTCGTCCAATATTTGGTTTACGTTCATCAACAATGAATCTGCATTGGAGACCGCTCCCTCCACCTTCATCTGCAAGGGCGTCAATTTCTGCTGTACTAATTCGGTAAGCCCTGGTTTTATTTTGGATTGTAGCGTATCTCCCGATTTTGCCGGTGGCGCATTATCCAATACTGGTACAATTTGCACTCCCTTACCACCAATAATACCCGTATCAAACAATTCTGCGATACTATTACTGGAGAACTCAAATTCGTTGGTAACGGTCAAGGTCACCAATAATTTCCCGGACCCATCCCTGAACCTGATATCGGTAACATTACCGACATCAAAACCGTTGATCGTCACCTTTGTTCCTGGTTGCAAACCTCCTACATCATCATAAACGGCGTAAAAAGTTTTACTTTTTTCAAAAAGAGCGGAGGATTTTAAGTAGCTAAGTCCAAAGATCAAGGCCACTATTCCAGCGACTACAATGATCCCAGTTTTTATTTCCCTGGATAGTTTCAAAAGATTCGGTTTATGTTTTAAACAAAATTAGGAATAATTTTCACAAGAGGGCATTTGAAGCATTGCTACTTCAACGCGTCCGTTATCGGAACCCTTACCCCATTTTTGTATGCAACTATATAGGATGTGGTATAACCCTTTGCATCCGCATCATTTTTCAACCGCTTAGCCGCCTCATAATTGCTGGCATTACCATACATATATCTAAACATGTTCTTATATGGCTCTTTGGACAATTGATCCAGCCCGTTAAAATTATCCGGTCTTAAAGGTATCGTTTTTCCACTTGCCATTAGCTGTACTTTAAAAACTACATCTGTATCCTTGGATTCAACAACAATTTCTTTTTCCGATTCGGATGAAGCGGCAGTATTGATTTCTTGTTTTACCAGTTCCTTTTCAACTGTTGTTTCTTTGATTATTTCTTTAGGCGTTTCTTCTTTGACATTGTCAACAACTTCAACGTCTTCAATCTTTTGTGCCTCAGGAACGGAAATTGAAGTAGTAAGGCCCATTTCTTCTTTATATGCCAAAACCGCTTTAGCAATGGCATTTCCCATTTCTTCCTGACCGCTTTTTGAATTAAGATAGCTTCCTTCACTCTTATTGGTCAAAAATCCGGCCTCGACCAAGACACTTGGCATAAAGGTCTGGTGCAGTACAATGAATCCCGCTTGCTTGACTTTTCGATCCTTACGCTTTAACTGTTTTGTAAAATTGTCCTGAAGTTTTTTGCCCAATTGTATGCTCTGGTCCAAAAACTCTTCCTGCATAATGGTAAGACCAATTACCGATTCAGGGGAATTAATGTCGTACTCGGCATACCGTTGTTCATAATTATCCTCCAAATAGATTACAGAGTTCTCTTTCTTGGCCACCTCAAAGTTTTGACGGTTGGCATGCAACCCCAATACATAGGTCTCGGTACCATAAGCATCAGAACTATGGGCATTGCAATGTACGGATACAAATAAATCCGCATTGGCCTTGTTGGCAATCTCCCCTCGCTCGAACAGATCCACAAATGTGTCATCATCACGTGTGTAGACCACCTTAATATCTTGATGCTTTTCCAGCTGTTTTCCTACATTGAGTACAATGGCCAGGGCAATTTTTTTCTCCAAATAACCATTTCCAATGTTTCCGGGGTCATGTCCACCATGCCCTGCATCCAAAACAACAACAAATTTATCCTTCGATTGAACCTCGGTATCATTTTTGTTGAATGAGGTCAAAGGAAGGGCCAGAAGTATAACAACTAAAAATGCCAACCGACTTTTATTCATAAGATTTGAGTAATTATAGTGTCCAGTAATGGTTAAAAATATTGTAATCCCCAATTAGTAGAACAAAAAATATATGTAAGTTTGATCCCTGAACTGGGCCAACTAGCACAAAAATAGGATTTATCACGTTGCAACCAAATAAACATCTTTTACTTTTCCTATTTGTTCTTCTTTGTGGCATCGCTACCTTAAGTGCTCAGGAAGATCCAATTAAACCCTTGCCCATCAAGGCCATCAAGGACACGATTTATGCTCCTTTGCTTCCTCCGAACATCCTTAGCGGTTCCAGCAAAACTGATTCTGTTGAAACAGATACCGTGCCAAAAAAGCAACCTTTGCTATTAGATAAAATAAAATATAAGGCTAAGGATTATGTAAAGTTAAGTCAAAAGGACAATAAAATTTACCTGTACGACGAAGCGGAAATCTATTACCAGGACACCGAACTCAAAGCTGGTGTAATTGTAATGGATTATGTCAAAAATGAGGTATATGCCGGCCGTATGAAGGATTCGTTGGGGAATTACTCCCAATTGCCTTTTTTTAAGCAGGGAAGCCAAGAGGTACGGCCCGATTCGATACGGTTCAATTTTGATACGCAAAAAGCATTGATCTGGAATTCGAGGACGGAACAAGAAGCAGGTCTTGGACAATTGGGAAGTGATGCAATGAAAGTATATGCAGAAAAGACCAAAAAAGAGAACGATTCCGTCTATTTTTTGAACGAGGGTAAATTGACCACCTCCAATGACACTGTTAACCCGGACTATTACATTAGGGTGCGAAAGGCAAAGTTTGTCCCCAAAAAGAAAATTATCGCAGGGTACAGTAACATGTACATTATGGATGTGCCCACGCCCATAGCGCTTCCCTTTGCCTATTTCCCTTTAACCACTGGAAGGGTGGCCGGTATCCTTTTCCCTACCTTCGGTAACGACCCAAGAAGAGGGTATTTTATACAAAATGGCGGGTATTACCTGCCCATTAGCGACTACGTCGACCTTAGTATTACGGGTGATTATTATACCAATGGCAGTTATGGGTTACAGGGTAGGTCCATTTACTCCAAAAGATATAAGTTCAATGGAAACGTAAATATAAGCTACGAGAACCTGGTCACCAGCCAAAGAGGATTTGATGATTACAGTCGAACGAGCAATTATAATATTCGGATTTCCCACTCTCAAGACCCAAAGGCCAGTCCAAATTCCCGATTTTCGGCTTCCGTTAACTTAGGTTCCAGTCAATATTATTCGAACTCCCTGAACCAATTTAACCGGAACAATTCACAAACGAACACCTTTGCATCCTCCATAAGTTACTCCAAAACATTTCCAGAATACCCGTCCGTAAATACCAGCCTTACGTTGAGCCACACACAAAACAACCGTTCGGAAGAAAGGACGATAAACATGTCATTGCCGACCTTTCAGGCCAGTATGGAACGTATCTACCCTTTTGTGAAACGGGATGCGGTGAAAAAGGGCGTTTTTGAGAACATCAATTTTCAGTATGATGTGAATGCACAGAACAGCATCACCACTACGGAGGAAAACTTTTTTAAAAGTGGAATGTTCGATGATGCCCGTATCGGGGCCCGCCATAGGATCCCTGTTGCTACCAACTTTAAGCTGGCAAAGTACCTTAGTGTAAGCTTGAACGGTAACTACGAGGACGTATGGACCATGGAAACTATAAGGCGCCGTTATGATGCCGAAATAGAAGAGGTAGTGACAGACACCATTTCCGGATTCGATAGGTTCAACAGGTACAGTTTCGGAACAAGTATCGGAACAACGGTCTATGGTACATGGAACCGCGGAGAAGATAAAAAAATACAGGCTTTGCGCCACGTAATGCGTCCCTCCATAAGCTATAGCTACACCCCATCCTTTGAGCAATTCTACGATAGTTATATTGATGAAGATGGAGATGAAGTGGAATACACCCCCTACGAAACTAGTTTATATGGGAGGCCTTCATTGAACAAAGGGAGTTCCTTGAGTTTTTCCCTTCAAAACTCCTTAGAGGCCAAGGTAAGGGACAAAGATTCCACGGCTACGGAACCGAAAAAGGTCAAAATCCTTAGCAACCTGAGTTTCAATGCCAGTTATAACCTTGAAGCAGATTCATTAAAGCTCAGTCCAATAAATATGAGCGGTGCAACGGAAATCATAAAAAATGTGCCCATCAACTTTGCAGCAACTTTTGACCCCTACGCCATCGACAACAGCGGTAGGCGGATAAATACCCTTAACATCAACAATGGAGGCGGCATCGCCCGTTTAACCTCGGCCCGAGTCAACACCAGTTTTTCCTTGAACAGCGAAATGTTCCAAAAAGGAGGAGCTAAAGAAAAGACCGACGAGGAGAAACAGTCCAACTTTAGTGACAACCCTTTTGCCATGGATGATGTTCGAGGGGAACAGTCGCGTTTTAACAGAGGAAAGACTAATGAGAAGGACAGTAATAAGGGCGAAGAGCAACAATTGTACAACAACAAATTGCCATGGGATGCAAGGTTCACCTACGTTGCCTCTTACAACAATAGTAACAGACAAAGTGAGATAACCAAC
Organism: Flagellimonas abyssi; assembly: GCF_019457905.1. GTDB lineage: Bacteria > Bacteroidota > Bacteroidia > Flavobacteriales > Flavobacteriaceae > Flagellimonas > Flagellimonas abyssi. The sequence goes on from NZ_JAHZSV010000001.1 coordinate 476,563, forward strand.
CACTCCCTGATGTTTTCGGGCAACATTCAGCTAACGCCCAAATGGGAAGTAGGGTTCAACTCCGGTTATGATTTAAAGAACAAAGGCTTTGCCGATACCCGCTTTGCATTTAAACGCGACCTTGGTAGTTTTAGGCTCAGTTTTGACTGGACTCCCTTTGGAAGGTACGAGCGCTGGTACTTCTTTATTGGGATAAAGAGTTCCATTTTGAGCGATATTAAATGGGAAAATAGAAGCCAGCGTTAGTAGATTCTATTTTATCTTTATCCTAGATTAAATAAAAACTATTCTCATGAAAAAAATAATCAACACCTCAAAAGCACCAGCTCCAATCGGGCCATACAATCAAGCAGTACTTGTAAAAGACACTCTTTACATTTCTGGACAGATTCCCATAGACCCAGCTACGGGAAAATTGGTCGAAGGCGACATCAAGAAGGAAACAAAACAGTCCATGGAAAACCTAAAGGCCATTCTGGAAGAAGCGGGAATGACTTTTGAGCACGTCATCAAGTCCTCTATTTTTATAAAGGACATGAACCAGTTCGCTCAAATAAATGAGGTTTATGGAACTTATTTTGATGCTGATACTGCCCCCGCCAGAGAAACAGTAGAGGTTGCAAACCTTCCGAAGTTCGTAAATGTGGAAATATCGATGATCGCGGTTAAATAGTATCCCTGTGGAACTCCACCAAGCCTTCTATAGGTCTTCTTCTTATAACACCAAGAATCAGGTCGTTTCGCTCTATACAAGCTTTTAATTCGTCTTGCAAGAAATGTGCAATACTGCCCACGAAGCTTACGGGAACCTTTGTAGCCAGTTCATATTGCATAATATAGTTGTTAACGAACTGCTGTAGACCTTTTTCAATGACTCCCTTGCAGTAGGGATGCTCCTTGTTCTCTATAATGAACCTGGCAAAAGTGGCCAAATAGGTATTGGGGTTGGGCTGTTTATATAGGTGCTCTTTGATTACATCTGCATCGAGATCGTATTCTTTGGCAAACTTCATTCCCAAATCCTGTGGCATTTTGTGGAAATAATAGTCCCTGATCAGTTTACGTCCAAAGAAATTACCACTACCATCGTCCATTAGGATATATCCCAAAGATGTTACCTTTTGTATCAATTGGTGACCATCATAATAACTACAATTGGACCCTGTACCCAAAATACATACAATGCCCTGTCTTCCAATTTTTGTAGTGGCGTAGATGGCCGCATAGGTATCTTCCCGTACTTCTGCCTTGGCATTGGGAAAGAAATCCTTAAATATGGTCTTTAAAAAATTCTTCATTCTATCGGTTCCGCAACCGGCACCGTAGAAATAAAGCTGACGTACTTTTTCTTTGTTCTTGGACAGTTCAAAATTGTTGGCCAACCTATCCTCTATCACTTCTTTGGTAAGCACTTCCGGACTAAGTCCAAGTGTCTGGGTAACAAAAAGCTGTTCCCCTTTTTCATCAAGGGCAATCCAATCGGATTTAGTGGCGCCACTATCCACGATCAAAATCATACGTCGAGATTTTTTATATTAAAATCCTGAAGAGGGGGAAAAATCCCTCTTCAGGAAAAAATTATTCTGAGATAAATATTTACAGGCTAGCTGCGTGCAGTGCCAATTCTACCAGTTTATTGGAGTACCCTGTTTCGTTATCGTACCAAGATACTACCTTGAAGAATTTGGAATTCAATTCGATTCCTGCATCTGCATCAAATATGGATGTTCTAACATCGCCCACAAAGTCTTGAGAAACCACCAACTCCTCAGTGTAGCCCAAAACGCCGGCCAATTCACCTTCAGAAGCAGCCTTCATTGCAGCTTTGATACCTTCGTAAGAAGTTTCTTTTTCCAATTTAACGGTCAAATCCACTACAGAAACGTCAGCAGTAGGTACCCTAAAGGCCATACCTGTCAATTTACCTTCCAATGAAGGAATAACTTTGGTTACGGCTTTGGCCGCCCCTGTTGCTGCTGGAATAATGTTCAAAAGGGCACTTCTCCCTCCTCTATAATCCTTTTTGGATGGACCATCAACCGTCAATTGGGTAGCTGTGGTAGCGTGTACCGTTGTCATCAAGGCCTCTGCTATACCGAACTCATCGTTAAGTACTTTGGCAATTGGCGCCAAACAGTTGGTAGTACAAGAAGCATTCGAGATAATGGTATCCGTTGCTTTTACATCTTTGTGGTTAACGCCCATTACGAACATAGGAGCATCTTTGGATGGAGCAGAGATAACTACTTTCTTGGCACCACCATCAATATGTGATTGGGCCATATCCAATGTGGTAAAGATACCTGTACATTCTGCAACGATTTCAGCACCAACAGCGTCCCATTTCAAGTTCTTTGGGTCGCGCTCTGCAGTAATCCTAATAGTGTTCCCATTTACTACTAGATTTCCATCCTTAACTTCCACGGTACCGTCAAAGTTTCCGTGAACGGAGTCGTACTTTAACAAGTAGGCCAGATGCTCAACATCCAACAAATCGTTGATCGCAACAACATCCACATCACCTCTTTTTACGGTTGCTCTAAATACCAACCTTCCTATTCTACCGAATCCGTTGATTCCTATTTTCAAATTTGACATGTTTACTTTTTTTGTGTTTAAATTTAAGTTGTCATTATATCGGAAACTCTAATGAGTTCTTCGTCTATTTCTGTATGGGCCTTAATGGCTTCCGCCAATGGGGTAAGCACCAATTTGGTATCCCGGATACCGACCATAAGATTGGTCTTCCCCTCCAATATACTTTCTACCGCCTTTACTCCCATTCTACTGGCCAGCACGCGATCAAAACAAGTTGGGTTGCCTCCTCTTTGCATGTGCCCGAGTACGGAAACCCTAACATCGTAGATGGGCAGGTGTTCCTCTACATATTCCTTGAGCTCAAATACGTTTTTACCGATTTTATCACCTTCTGCAACAATGACAATACTGGACGATTTTCCAGAAGCCTTACTTCGTTTCAATGAATCCAACAAACGCTCCAAACCAAGATTCTGCTCCGGAATCAATATCTCTTCCGCTCCGGCCCCAACACCCGCATTGAGTGCAATATGACCAACATCGCGGCCCATTACCTCAACAAAAAAGAGCCTGTTATGGGAGCTAGCTGTATCACGTATCTTATCAATGGCATCCACCACTGTGTTTATAGCGGTATCAAAACCAATGGTAAACGATGACCCCAGGATATCGTTGTCAATGGTACCGGGAATTCCTATTACCGGAAAATTATATTCTTCTGTAAACAAAAGTGCTCCTGTAAAGCTTCCATTTCCTCCAATTACAACAAAGGCATTGATACCCTCCTTGGTTAATTGGTCGTATGCTTTCTTCCTTCCTTCCTTGGTTCTAAATTCTTCGCACCGGGCAGATTTTAATATAGTCCCTCCCTTGTTGATAATATTGTTTACACTACGTGCATCCAAGGTTTTAAAATCTCCTTCGATCATCCCCTGATATCCACGATAGATTCCAACACACTCAATATTCAAATATGCACAAGTACGGACTACGGAACGAATTGCGGCATTCATTCCAGGAGAGTCTCCGCCAGACGTAAAAACTCCTATTTTTTTGATTTCTGAAGCCATTCAAATTTTTAAGAAATCAAAACTAGGAAACTTTATTCAAATTTTAAATGTCTTAATAATTTATTTGTTTTTAAGGCCTCTCTCAAACGTTTTCGTAATAAATTAGTACAAAAACATTTAAAAATATAAAATATATCAGATTGATTATGGCCGATTTATAGGCTTTTCCGAAAAACGAATCAGGCTATCCTTCCCCATGACCTGAACCTGCCGTTCTTTAGGTAACGAATCCTCCGCTTTTGACGGCTCTTCCCGCTTATTGAACACCTTCCTCATCAACTCTCTAAAACTATCAAAATCCACCTGGTAGGACAATCCCAGTCCTTGGGTATAGCCCTGCCGTTCGGCCAAGAATTGTTGTATTTGATTTTCCCGGTTAAATATCTTGGCGCTCAATGTACCTTCATCGTTCAACAGTACTTGCACTTCCACATCTCCTGCGACCACGGTCTCCGAAACTCCTCCTACCGGCACCCCTACTCTTCCGTTCACCAAGATTCGGTCGGATAATTGGGTGGATACCGTTACCCCTATCCTGTCCTCTGTGGCAATATCTGCATTGGGATCGTTATAGCCCTGTTCGTAGGATACACCAAAATTTAGTTTATCATTATTGCCCGATAGGATTTGATTGAAAAGTCCGGAAGCAGTCTGAATCAGGTTGCCGGTTACGGCCTGTTGATTGATCCCTCCCGATTGTGGGTTCACAAAAGTGCCCTGCGCCAGCAAGAAAAAGGCATTCCTTTCCTTAATTGTAGGGTCTTGCAATCGATACTCCAGTTCCGATTGCACAACGGATGTGGTGCCCGGAAAGTCGATATCGAACGTAATATTGGGACTTTCAAGTTCACCATCCAATCGCACCACGACCTCGGTAGGGATTCTACCCGTGTATCCTGCGTTGTCCAAAAGTGGGGCGGGGTTGGCATTCAGGGAATATACGGCTTCCAGACCCAATTGGGCTGCCAATGGATCTTGCTCCCATAAAATGGTACCACCTGGACGTACTTGAAACTTTTTATCGATGACACCTCCATATTTAAAGTTATACTCCCCTGTGACCACTACGAAATCCCCATACATATTGAACTTTCCATTGGTGTTGATCTCTATCAGCAAAATACCTTCACCGGTTCCCTTCAGAGAACTCCCGGTGGTCTGATCGACCACTATCTCCACTTCAGCCTCAGGGGTTACAGCAAGGTCAAATGCCATTTCCAGTCCTTGGTATTCTTCCAGAATCCGTTCTTCTTCCAAGGCACCTTCACCTCCCCGCTCTATAAAGTTGATAAAGGAATAATCACCTACGCTGGTTACATCGCTCAATGGAATCTTTAATGAGGTTCCCCTTGCTGTGCTAGCATCAACCGATATGGTCAAGGCGTCAACGGGACCATAAATACTCCCAGTTCCATTGATAAATCCTTGTCCGTAGTACAGTGATTCCTCGTCGTACTCGGTATTCAATATCATAAAACGATCGTTTTTGGTATCAATATCCAATCCAAGATACCAATCATCAAAACCTGTATGGCTAATGGTCCCGTCCAGGGTTGCTGTGGTTCCCTCTTCCACATCCGACAATAGCACATTTTCAAAATAAAAGGTTTGATCAAAGAGCCGTACCTGAGAGCGCGGAGCAAAATCATAGTCTACGTTAAGGTATGGGATTCCGATTCCTGCATCGTTCAAGGTCAACAAACCGTTGATCGATGGATTTTTGACATCTCCTGTAATCACTGCATCCCCGCTTATAAAGCCCCGAATATTCGAGATAATATCTTGTCCCAATGGCTTAAAGGGTTCCATTGCAAAATCCTTAAAATTGGCCGTTAGGTCAAGTTCCTGTTTGTTATTGATATTGGTTACCCTACCGTTTAAGCTCATACGTTCCTTTCCATCATCATTGAGCCAAGTACTGACACCAAATTCGGTAAGATCGTTGTTCCCATAGATTCCGACCTCCAAATCACCCATTCGCATGTCGTTGACGGTAAAGTTTTTGATATTTAGGCTGGATGTGGGCAAATAGTTGCCATCTTTCTGCAAAATGTTGAGAAACCCCTCCACTTCTCCATTGAGCTTTAAACTATCTATAGTCGGAGTGATCTTGTTGAGGGATACCAATTTGAACTGAAGATCCAAATCTTTATACGTTGAATCGGCCAACTCGCCCCTTAACCGGATCTGTTCCTCGTTATTGTTGTCCATCACCACATCCTCTATCCGGATGCTGTCCAAGGAACTATTGAAGATGACCTTGTTCTTGTCGTTTCCATTTTTGTTAAGTACCCACGTATTGCCCTTGAAACTCACATCCGATTTTTTTAGACCGATCACCGAACGATTGTTCTCGTTGAACGTATGGTAAAAATTGAGGTTATAACTGTCATTGAACTCGCTCCCTCCTTTGAACTCCGTTCTAAAGAAGAGCGTATCCTTCAAGGTGGTATTGATCAAACTAAAATCCTTGATATCGTAATACACCGTGGACATGTCCTCAACGGATACGAAGGTATTGAACAACGGGTTTTTATTATCGATCTTTAATTCAATATTATCGAACTTGTTCCCGAACGCTTCAATACTGGGAGATCTAAAGGTGAGCTTAAAATCGCTTTGGTCGGCCCGAATGGCCCCTCGGATAAACGTGTTTGCATCAAAAGCAATTTCTGGTACGAACACATCAACGATTTTATTGTAAATCTTAAAATTGAAATCGAGGTATTGTCCATCAGAAATCTTGAACGGTTGATAGTTAGTATAAATGCTACCCACTGAGTTCTGAACCAATTGGCCCAGCTCATTTATTTTAAAGCTGCCCCTCATGTATCCTGTAATAATATCCGGAGAGTTGATCTCTATGGTACGGATAGTATCGCTATCAAAAGAGGATACCACGCTAAAATCCTCAAAATAATAGGTGTCATTTTTATTTTGATATGTGGTGTTGGAAAATCGCAATTGTCCGGCCATATCGTCCAGATTGTTGCCTTCGATATCCATGTTAACGTGCCCCTTGAAAATTGAAATGCTATCGTTGATGAATTTCAAGGCTTTTAAATCCGCGTAATCGACGGCTGCAACAAAATTGAATTTGTTCTCACGCTCACCAAAGTTGGCCAACCCTTGAAAATCGAATCTGAAGTTTTCGTCGTTACAGAGAAGGACCCCATCGAACAGTTGATTCCTTAGGATACCTGATACTTTTATTTTATTGTATTCGTAGCCATTGAATTCAAATTTGTAAACATCACCGGAAATCTCCGTGTTCAAACTCTCTGCAACAAAGCCCTTTCCTTCCACATTCATATCCATCGACGCCAGCCCCAATTGGTCATTGTCTATAAATTCTCCGAGATTAAAATCGATCAAGGATATAAAACCAATGTAAGAAGCATCTTCAATAGTCTGCACATTTGTCATTTGCAAATCAACATAACTATCCCCTACTGCAGTATTCAGGTTCACGGTAACGTCTATTGAAGTTTCTGTAATCTCCGTATCGCCACGTACGGTAAATTGCCCTAGTTTTTGGACCGAAGCTGGAATGTTGTCCCCCAAGATTTTAGGCAAAATGCTCCGTAGCTGGTAATAGCTGGAGGTCAGGTTATCTATATCGCCCCGCAGTACGAAAGGAGCCTGCTCGCTGAACATGTTGTCGAACCTAAAATCTCCCCGTATACCCGTATTGTCCGTAAAAAGAAACAGATCATCTACTTGGAGCTGATTAAGTTTACCGCTAAAATCCCCAGTGAAGTTCACAATCTTATCTTGCCCAAACTCATCAAAAAAAGCATTCACTTCGTTAAGGGCAACAGTGGATTCTGTAAAATTCGCCTCTATTTCCACCAAGTCCACAAAGTGTGCCAAATCCTCACGTTCGTACTTAAACATGAGGTTCCCTTTGAGCTCGGACTGTTCGGTATCTATCAAGAGAGAATCAAAACGCATGTATTCCGTGGTATATTGAAAATCCGCAGCAAGTTTCTCTAACCGAATTCCCCTTTTGGCCAACGTGGACAAGTTTTCAATTTTTAAAGAAACATCCGGCCCAAGGATTTGAAAATCATGTGCCAGAATATCTATTTCGGAAAAGTTCAACACTTCGGCAGCTTCCAAGTTTTCATCTACCAACCTGAACTTTCCATTATGGATCTCTACCTCTCCCGACGACAAGAAAAATGGAGGAGTGCCTGGGTCACGAGGTTTTCCATCATCCAACTTATCCACAAAAACATCCAAATTAGTCTGAGATTCGTCTTTGTAAGTCTTTAAATTGAAGGTGAGACCGTCCAATTCCATATCGCCAAACTCCATTTTGTTATTAGCCATGTTCCGAAGGTTTAGAACCGAGGTAGTGAGTTTGCGTATATAAAAAAGAGTGTCCTGTTTGTAGTCTTCCACATAAACGCCCTTTAAGCCCGCATTTAAATTAAAGAGTGATATACTTACCCGATCAATTTGGATATTGGTCCCAAACTCCTGGTTCAACCTATCCGTTGCATATTTTCCCAGGCTGGTCTGGACCGATGGCATGGAAAGCACCAATGACCCCAAAACCAGAATAAGGATGATGGCCATTAGGATACGTAACAGTATTTTACGAAGTTTTTTGATAGGGCTTTTATGTTTTACCTTTGATGACCAATTTTTGTTCCAAAACCTGTGGAAAATTCAAAAAAATATATTCTAGCAATCGAATCATCCTGCGATGATACTTCGGCGGCCGTTCTTTGCAATACAAAAGTACTGAGCAATGTTGTAGCCACACAAGAAATTCACAAGCAATATGGGGGTGTTGTCCCAGAATTGGCATCCAGGGCACATCAACAAAATATTGTTCCCGTAGTGCACCAAGCCTTGGCCAAGGCAAATATCGATAAAAAACAACTATCTGCCATAGCCTTTACCAGAGGTCCCGGACTTATGGGGTCATTGTTGGTCGGAACTTCATTTGCCAAGTCGTTGGCCCTGGGACTGAACATTCCCTTGATCGAGGTCAACCATATGGAAGCCCATATCCTGGCTCATTTTATCGAGGATGACGCCCAACGCTCCCCCACATTTCCTTTTTTGGCCATGACCATTAGTGGTGGCCATACACAAATTGTGAAGGTTACCGACCACTTTACCATGGAAGTTTTGGGCGAGACCTTGGACGATGCTGTCGGGGAAGCTTTCGATAAAAGCGCCAAATTAATGGGACTGCCCTATCCTGGAGGCCCGCTCATCGACAAGTATGCCAAACTTGGAGACCCAACTGCATTTGCCTTTCCCAAACCAAAGGTTGATGGACTGAATTTCAGTTTTAGCGGATTAAAAACCAGTATTCTTTACTTTTTGCAACGCGAGACCCAAAAGAACCCTGATTTTGTTGATCAAAACATAAACGATATCTGCGCTTCGGTACAATATACTATTTTAGAAATTCTAATGGAAAAGCTTCAAATCGCTGTTGAGCAGACCCATATAACCCAAATCGCCATTGGTGGCGGAGTGGCCGCCAATTCGGGAATCCGCGGTAGATTAAGAGATGCCGAGGAAAAGTTGGGCTGGCAAACCTTTATTCCTAAATTTGAGTATTGCACGGACAATGCCGCCATGATCGGTATTGTAGGCTATCTCAAATTCAACAAAGGGGAGTTTTCCCATCAAAATATTGCTGCCAAGGCACGATATGCCATCGGCAGCTAACTATTTAAACCTTAGCTATGCAACTTTTTTACAACGCCAAATTGGACAATAGTGCCAAGCAATTTGTTTTTCCTCCTGACGAAAGCAAACACATCGTAAAGGTGCTCAGAAAATCCGAAGGGGATACCGTCCAAATTACAAATGGCAAAGGCTACCTGTTCGAAGCAGAGATTTTGGAGGCGGATCAAAAAAGATGCAAAGTGCGCATTATTTCGGAAAGTAGGACCATTCCCAAAAGGTATAAACTGCACATGGCAGTGGCACCTACCAAAATGAACGATCGTTATGAATGGTTTTTGGAAAAGGCCACGGAAATTGGCGTGGATGAGATTACCCCTATTATTTGTGACCATTCCGAAAGAAAGACCATCAAACTGGAGCGGATGGAAAGAGTGCTGCAATCGGCCATGAAACAATCTTTGCAAACCATTTTACCCAAGATCAACCCGCCCATTTCCTATAAAGAGTTCATTGAAACGAATATTTCTGTGGGCTTCAAGTTCATAGCACATTGCCAGAACGGGGAAAAGATGGAATTAAAACGAAGAGTTATCGCAGATAACGATGTCACCATACTTATTGGTCCAGAAGGTGACTTCTCCAAGGATGAAATCGACCTGGCCAAAGAAAAGGGGTATATCCCCATTTCCTTAGGTCAAAATAGGCTTCGTACCGAGACTGCTGCCATTGTGGCTTGCACAACAGTTGCCATTATCAACAACTAAACACCGGCACTTCATTTTTTTACAAATGATTATCCTATTTTTAGGGTCGGTTAACCGTTTCTCATGAAAAAGAATATGTTATTAATGGGTTTGCTACTTTTATTTATAACAAATCCAACAACCGCCCAACAAATAGCCATACTCAAATACGGAGGTGGCGGTGATTGGTATTCAAACCCCACCGCACTACCTAATTTGATACAGTTCTGCAATACTAACATAGATACCAAAATAGATGTGCAACCCGAAACTGTTGAGGCCGGGAGCGTTTCTATATTCAAATATCCATTTTTGCACATGACCGGACATGGAAATGTATTTTTTAATGATGGAGAAGTCCAAAATTTACGGACCTATCTTTTATCCGGCGGGTTTCTGCATATTGATGACAACTACGGTATGGAACCCTATTTAAAAAGGGAACTGGAAAAGCTGTTCCCGGACAGACAGTTGGAAGAGCTTGGGGTGGACCATCCTATTTTTTCCCAAAAATTCACTTTTCCGGATGGGTTGCCCAAAATCCATGAACACGACGGCAAGCGTCCTCAGGCGTTCGGCATCTTTGAAAAGGGACGGCTTGTTTTGCTGTATACCTACGAATCCGATCTTGGTGATGGCTGGGAAGATCCTACCGTACATAACGACCCTGAAGAAGTTAGGACAAAGGCTCTTCAAATGGGGTCAAATATAATTGAGTATGTTTTTAAAGGTTGATCAATGAACTCCAAAACAATAGCCAACGGAATATTGAGGGCAGTAGCCATAATGGTAGGTGCAGTACTCATTTGCTGGTTCTTTTATAAAATACAGTCCGTACTGGCCTATTTGGCCATAGCCGCCGTAATAGCGTTGCTGGGGCGCCCCATTGTTAGATTTTTGAGGGATAGGCTAAGATTTCCGAACACATTGGCAGTAGTGGTCACCATGATATTCATGTTGTCCCTTTTCTTGGGAATACTTGCGCTATTTATCCCGCTTGTTGCCGAACAGAGCAAAAACCTTTCCCTATTGGATATGGAAACGCTCAAGAGCGACCTTAATGTGCTCTACCTTCAGGCATTGGATTATTTTGGAGCATCCACACGGAGCGTGAACAATATGCTGGACGAATCTAAAATCGAAGAAAACGTGCTCAAGGGACTGGATCTAAAGTTTATTCCCAACTTCATCAATTCGATTGTCAATGTTTTGAGCAATTTTAGCATTGGTCTATTTTCAGTACTCTTCATCTCCTTCTTTTTTTTAAAGGACAGTAAATTGATGCAAAACGGTATCCTTACTTTTGTTCCCGATAACAAGGAAAGTAATCTGGTTAAATCCGTTGAAAAGATCAATAATTTACTTTCAAGATATTTTGCCGGTATACTACTACAATTGTTTATTCTCTTTGTAATTTACACTATATCACTCTTGATTGTAGGAGTTGAAAACGCCATCGTGATCGCATTCCTCTGTGCCCTTTTCAATATCATTCCATACATAGGTCCGATCATAGGTGGTGTAACTATGGTTCTTTTAACAATGACCACTTTTATCGATGCCGATTTCAGCACCGTAATTCTCCCAAAAGCAGTGTTTGTTTTAATAGGTTTAACGGTGGGACAATTGATAGATAATTTCTTTTCCCAACCCTTTATTTTTTCCACAAGTGTTAAATCGCATCCGTTGGAAATCTTCTTGATCATTATCATCGCCGGACTTCTTTTTGGCGTGGTGGGAATGGTTGTCGCAGTTCCCGGATACACGGCGATAAAGGTAATTTTGAAGGAGTTCTTAGCCGAAAACTCCTTTGTTAAAAAACTAACCAAGAATTTATAGTTTTAGTTTGAATAAATTAATTTTAAATACTGGTCCGCAAGGTTTTATATTAAAAAATATTTCAGCTGACATCATGTCAGTTTTATTGACAAAACCTGCTTTTGAGGGAATTCTCCAAAAAGAGTTGGCGGAACAGATAGAAGCGAAAAATAAGTGTAAGGAAAAACTCCCAACTTGGTTCCACGCACCACACATTTATTACCCCAATAAGTTAAATATTGAGCAAACCAGCTCAGAGATTACAGCAGCATATAAAGCCAAGTTAACAGATGGAAAATCACTCTTGGATGTTACCGGAGGGTTTGGTGTTGACAGCTACTTTTTTTCCAAAAGAATCACCACCATTTTTCACTGCGAAATCAATAAGGATTTGAGTGAAATTGCATGCCATAATTTTAAAGTTTTAGGGCAAAAAAATATTGAATGTCTTCCTGAGGACGGTATTGAATACTTAAAAAATTCCTCCTATAATTTTGATTGGATATATGTAGATCCTTCTCGAAGAAATGATGCAAAAGGAAAAGTATTTTTGTTGGAAGATTGTCTGCCCAACCTACCCAAAAATCTCCCCTTACTTTTTCAAAAAGCCCAGAATATATTGGTAAAAACTTCACCTCTTTTGGATATAAAATTGGGTGTTGAAGCGTTGAATTTTGTGAAGGAAGTAGATGTAGTTGCCGTTCAAAATGAAGTAAAGGAACTTTTGTTTGTTTTGGAAAAGGAGTACCATGGAAGTATCAAAATAAGAACCACAAACATTACTCAGGTACGGGAAGAGGCCTTCGATTTTGAACTGGAACAAGAGCAAGGTTCCCAAGTTGATTTTGGAGAACCATCATCCTACTTGTATGAGCCCAATGCCGCTATTTTAAAGTCAGGAGGGTTCAAATCCGTTGGAAAGAGCTACAACCTTGCCAAATTACATCCTCATTCCCATTTGTATACTTCGGATAATATCATTGACTTTCCTGGAAGAAGATTTAAAGTTATACAAGCATTGCCCTATTCAAAAAAATCAGTTAAATCAATGGGGTTGACCAAGGCAAATATTACTACACGCAATTTCCCCATATCAGTGGCCGAGCTCCGCAAGAAACATAAAATAAAGGATGGTGGAAATAGGTACCTTTTCTTCACCAAATCCATCAATAATTCATTGCTAGTATTGGATTGCGAAAAAATACAGGACTAGTCCAGATTGGCCATCCAATCAAAAAAGAGGTCTATCCAACCTTTCAATTTTTTATCCTTCAAAGCCAGCGAAAATCCGTGACCACCTGTTGGGTACACATGCATGGTGGTCGGAACATTATGCTCCCTCAAAGCATCAAAAAACATGATGGAATTTTCCACCGGAACCGCATCATCATCCATAGCATGTAACAAAAAAGTTGGTGGCGTATCCTTGTTCACATGTTTTTCGTTGGATAAATAATCCACTTCATCATTCGTTGGTTTTTCTCCTAATAATGACGTTCTGGAACCTGTATGGGTACTTGGCGCCCCCAACGTAATAACGGGGTAAATCAATGCCATAAAATCTGGACGGGCAGATAGATCATCAGCTTCATCCTGTTTTTCATATACACTTTCACTATAGTGTGTCCCCAATGTTGAAGCCAAATGTCCGCCTGCTGAAAACCCCATAATCCCTATTTTATTGGACGCAATGTTCCATTTCTCTGACTTGGACCTGACCAATCTAATGGCGCGTTGTGCATCTTGCAGGGGCACTACATTTTTACCTTCGGTAATGGATTTTGATCTTGGCAATCGATATTTTACCACAATTCCAGCTATTCCATTGGCCGTCAAAGCCTTGGCTATATCGGTTCCCTCCCAATCATACGCAAGACCATAATATCCACCTCCCGGGAAAATAACAACTGCCTGTCCGGTCATGTTTCTTTTTGAAGGAAGGTACACTTCCAATGTCGGTTTTTGAACGTTTGTCACCCAAAGAATACCATCATCAGATTTACTTATTACCTCTTCTTCATTAGATTGATGTTGATTAGGTATGGATTTTGGCCAAAGTGGCATAATGGTATCTTGTGCCGACATTCCAACTGAAATTAGGGCCAAAAATATGGTCGATTTTTTAAGTGTTTTCATAAGGCTGATAAATCAATCGTTACATTCCCATTTAAAATTGGCCACCGGGTCATTGGAGGCAGCGGAAAGATTGTAATGCCACCACTCGGTTCTTATGGACCAGAAACCATGTGCTTCCATGGTTTCTTTTAGTAATTTTCGGTTGTCCAATATCTTTTGTGGCAAATCCACATTGTCGTGATAGGCCCTTTTTCCAAAGTAATCAAAGTCAGTCCCCATATCCAGTTCATTGCCTTCCATGTCCACTAAAGTAATGTCCACGGCTCCACCTTTGTTGTGAATAGAGCCCTTATCAGGATTGGCAACATATTGGGGGTTAGGAACAATTTCCCACATTTTATATTGGACGGAATTAGGACGATAACAATCATAAAATTTGATTTTGACGCCCTTTTCCATAAAATCCTTATTGGCTTCTATCAATGCTTTTGCTGTTTTTACGCGAGTGTAACACTCGGCACAATCATACACTTGAGCTTTTAAAAAATTGTTCTCGGTGGCGTAGCGCATATCATACACAAAATCCTCGCTAAAGTCGGCAAGCCTTACGAAAGTAGTGTCGGCCAAACCCTCGAAGGATTTTAAGGCAGGTTTGGCAACCTTATCCATCGAATCTTTTGAAGCAGAATCCAAAACCATTTTGGTTTCAACATCAGCAGTATCGTTTTGATCAGTATTTTTCCTTTGATTACAACTTATTGTAAGAAGAAGTGAGAGTAAAACAACTGAATATTTCATAGGGTTTATTTAATTCGTTTTTTACTGGCCAACCAAGTATATAGTGAGTCTGTTGTATACGCCCTATCCCATGCATTATGGCCAACTCCATTATATCTCGTATAGCGAACATCGTATCCCATTTCCTGCAACTTATCGACCATATTATCAGACTCATCAACATTGATTACATCGTCTTTATCTCCATGGAAAACCCATATGGACATTTCTTTATCTATCCAATGGGCATAGGGCAAGGGAGTCATGCCACAGACCACGGCCATGGCGGCAAACTTTTCGGGGTATTGGGTCGCCAATTCCCAAGAGGCACTTCCTCCTCTGCTCAATCCGGTTAAATAGATCCTGTTCTTATCCACCCGATTAGTTTGGATAACGGAGTCCAACAATTGGACGACCGCATCGGTATTCCACCATTTTTTTTCGTGTGGATTTTGTGGGGCAAGTATTAAAAATGGAAATTGTTTGCCCTCAACCAACATTTTGGGCGGGCCTGTATCTTTGATTTCTTCCACATCCCTACCTGACTCTCCGCCACCATGAAGAAAAAGCAATAAGCCAAATTCCTTGTTCGTGGATTCAAAATAATCCTCAGGATAGTAGAGGTAGTATTTTAAATGTTCTTTGGTAACGGTTTCCAGCTCATCTTGAACCAAATGGGATTGTCCGGCACAGGCCTGAAGCATCAATAGACCGAAAAAAATAAAAACCCGGGATAGTTTATTTTGCATTGTAGTTGCAAGTTACAAAAGTTTCTTCGCTATATCCTTCCAAGTATCTGCCCTCTCAAATTCGGTTACATTGGTGTTATGTGGCGAAGTAAACATAATGGACCTACCATCAAATGGTCTTAAGTTTTTGCTTCGGTCATCAATCAGCACATCACCCTTTAAAATATGTTTGTTACCGCAAAGTATCCGGTTTTGCCATGGAATAAATGGAAAATGTGCATCCAGCCAATCTGACTTTTCCCGTAAAGATTGTGGAAACTCCATAGCTGCGGAGGCAATGTACACCTCATGTTTTTTGCTCAAATCCTCGAGTACTTCTTGACTATCGGGCATCACCTTTAAACCGCCAAAAAATCCATCGCGTCTTGTATGGCCTTTTATGGATTCTTGATGTATTTCGGGAACGGTTTGCCAAAATTCCTTACCCAAACAGTCCTGTATTTTTACTTGGGCGTTAAACTCTTGATTGTAGATTTCCAGATGTGCGGTGTAAGCATCTGCAATAACTTCGTCCATATCGACAAAAATGACCATAGAAATATATTTAAGTTGTGAAGTACGCAAAAACTGAAGGAAAAATCAAAGTTTTCAACAATTCAAAATACAAGATTTACATTTTAGTCATAAGGGTACGCTACATCGACGAAATACGTATTTAAGAATTACTTAACGTGATTAAACGTCAATAAAAAGCCGTTAAAAAAACTCTTTAAAAACCGTAAGGTCAAACATCTATCCCCCAATACTTTTGCAGCCGAATTTGAAAGATATGAAAGGGTTTAGCTGCATATTGGGTTTGATGTTTTTTTTGGTTTTTAACACCTCATGTACATCCACTTCTGTAGAAGAGGTTGAGAGTTTTCATTATGAAGCTCAAGTATCACCTATGGAGATGCAGATTCTAGAACTCGTTAACCAACATAGGGCATCAATTGGTTTGAACACACTAGATTTTAACAAGGTAGCCTATGATTATGCGATTGAACACACCAAGGAGATGATCAACAAAAAAGAGATCAACCATGATGACTTTGACCGTAGGTCTTCTGACTTGACCATTGAAGTTAAGGCCAACTACGTATCAGAAATTGTGGGACGGAATTATATTACCGCCGAAGGTATTGTGAATGCATGGCTAGAAAGTGAAACCCACCGAAAAGCCATTGAAGGAGATTATATGTATACTGCCGTCAGTGCAAAGGCAGATTCTGAAGGTGTTTTCTACTTCACTCAGTTGTTTTACAGATAGTTAAAAAATCATTGCTTTTCATCGATTAAATTTAATTTTCCTACAAAACAAAAAAGTAATGTTTTTATCAGGAGGCAATCTTCGCTATCCCCTGATTTTGTTGGTATTTCCACAATCATCTAAAGATCAGCTTATTGTTCATTTTTCTTATTTTTAAAGATGTATTTTCCTACATGATAAAATATTGTCCAATAATATGCGTTTTCAATAAAAATGAAAACATATTTTTATGGATAAAACATTACATTCATTCAAAAAGTGCTTATTCCTCATTTTGATATTGTTCATAAATTGGACAATTGGGGCACAAACCTTCGCCACTTCCATTGTAAGCGAAGATGAGGTCGACAACTCTTCAAATGCTATTGATGCCAACCTAGCTACCCAAGCAACTATTAGGGCAAGTTCAGGTCTTGCAGCCGGAATTGGTGCCTATGACGGGTACTTAGAACTGGAATTTCCTTCCACTTTGTCATCCAACACACAGTCATTTGTAAAGATTGATACAGAAGATGACTTATTGCCTTCTCTATTGGGAGGGAGTTTAGGGGGATTATTGGCAGATATTCTAGGAACAGTGCTTATAGGCAATCAAGAATTTACGGTAACCATAAGTAATAATGGTGCCATGGTACTACAGCAATCATCAAGCGATGCCAATGCATTTTCCTCTGATCAACTTAGGGTGGTCACGGATGCCAACAATGACTTTTTTCTAGCCATATCTCCAAATGCGGATTACAATCGTATCAGAATCGATAACCAAATAGGTGCCATCCTTGGGTTGTTCAATACACGGACTTTAGATGTATTCGGAGCGTTTTCTGGTAGTGATCCCAATGCATGCGGAACACCAAGCTACACTTCCTTTGACGGAAGCGGCATTTCCTTGGATCTACTGGGACTAGGAGGGGCTGGCGTTACAGATACACACTTGGCCATTGATAGTGACCCAAACACTGCTTCTGAGATAGGTCTTGGTGTTTTAGGGGTGGCTGCGAGTATCGAACAGACTGTTTATTTTGATTCTCTGTCACAGTCCGGGGATAATTTCTACGTTCAACTTGCCATTGACCCATCACTATTAAGTTTGGGATTGGCAGACAACATTCAGGTAATCGCACAAAATGGTTCGAACTCACCTACCTTTAACGGAAGCCTTTCCTCATTACTGGATTTAGACCTTTTAGGGCTTTTGGAAGGAGGTCAAATCGCTACCATACCTATAGACCCTACTGGTCAGGCCAATAGAATAACACTTCGCCTATCATCGCTATTAAATGTTGACATTGCACAATCCATCAATCTATATGAGGTGTTCCGCGCTCCGGCATTGCCCGATTTGGATGCCGATTCACAAGACGTGAGCATCTGTTCGGGGGAATCTGTTGATTTGGTCGCCACTACGGTTGGTGGCGCTGAGTTAAGATGGTACGATACCCAAACCGGAGGTACACTTTTGGCTACGGTAAATTCAGGTGATCCATACACAACCCCTGTTTTAACTTCCAGCACTACCTATTTTGTTGCTTCTGCAGATCCTGCGTGTCCAGAAGAATCACCAAGAATTCCTGTAGAGGTAAATGTTGTGGATATTCCAACGGCCGCCGATATAGACATTTCTGGAGATGAATCACCCATATGTTCATCCAACGATGTGGTACTGATTCCTTCAAGTGATATTGATGGAACATACACTTGGTTTTTCGATGTCAATGCGACCACTGAAATTACCGATGGACTTACCGTTGGTTCGGTCACCTATTCCATTGACCCCCAAGATGGATCACTCACTATTACCGGATTGGATGAAGCTGGTAGCCCATACACCTATTTTGTACGAGTGACCGAATCATCCGCAGGCTGTGAAAATCCTGCTGGAGATCTGCAATCCGCAACAGTGGAAATTGTGGACTCGGGAGCAAGCATCTCCATAGATGCCACACCAGAAATTACACTAGATATCCTGGCGGATATTTTTCAACTGGATCCTACATTTAACGTATCGGGAAGTATAAGTGGCGATGCCAGTCCTGGCGATGCCATTATTCTCAACGTAAATGGTCAAAGTTTCAATGGTGTCTTGGATGCCAATCTAGATTTCAGTGTAGACGTGAATGGTATAGACCTATCCTTGGATGCCAACAGCACCATTGATTTATTTGTAGATGCCGGCCTATGTACGTTGACCGGGGGCATCGAAATCGACATCCCTGATTTGATCATCGATGATTTGGTTCAGACATTCTGCGCATCGGACAATCCCACCCTACTGGATTTAGTGGTCAATGTAGACGATGTCGTCTTCTTTGACAGTCTGGATGCCGCCCTTGCCTTAGACCTCAACACGCCCTTGGTTGATGGCGAAGTATACTTTGCTGGAATCTTGGACGTTCCCATTGAAGTACTGGTGCGTGTAGGCATTTCAGTAAACCTTATTGATCCCCCAGCTCCAACCACTAGCGAAACTGAGCAAACTTTTTGTGCAAGTGAGAATGCAACCTTGGCCGACCTTCAAGTCAACGAATCCAGTGTTCTGTTCTATTCGGATGCCGAAGGAAATAATCTTCTTGACCCTTCCACACCACTTGTAGACCAAGACTCCTATTTCGTTTCCAATGTAAGTCCAGAAGGCTGCGAAAGTACATCGTTATTGGAAATATCCGTAGTGGTGGAAGAAGGAGAGCCCATTACCCTCAGCGGCCAATCCGAAGATACATGTCTGAATGAAGAATACACCTATACTACCGAAAGTGGTAAACAAAATTACTCCTGGACCGTTACCGGAGGAGCAGTTGTTGACGGTGGCGGCACATCCGATGACTTTGTTTCTGTTACTTGGAACAGCCTTGAGAACAATTCTGTAAGTGTAGCATATGACGACCCTATTTCTTGTACATCTACAGATTCATTTCAATTGGATGTTGAAACCATAGAATGTGGGGAGGTATTGGATGAGGAGTTTTGCCTACGGGTCTACAATGAATTTTCTCCCAACAATGACGGCTTCAACGATTTCTTTGAAATTGAATGCATTGAAGACTACTCCAATACCATTGAAGTTTTTAACAGGAATGGGAATACTGTGTTCAAAGCGGTCGATTATCGTAACACTTGGGACGGTATAGCAAATGTGAACGGAATCCTGAACAAAGGAGACCATCTTCCTTCAGGAACATATTATTATGTGATCAACATTCCAGAACTGGACCGGAATCTTGTAGGCTGGTTACAACTCGCCCGATAGTCCAAATATTAAAAATCAATTCCATCAATTATGATAAAGAACATTCAATATAAAATGGTTGCTTCTCTGTGCATAGTCTTGGCTCACTTTGGCACAAAAGCACAGCAAGCTCCACAGTACACTCAGTATATGTACAATACCACTGTACTCAATTCCGGATATACCGGTACATCTGCCAACTTTGAGGCAAATGTTCTGTACCGTTCACAATGGGTAGGTTTGGATGGGGCTCCGGAAACCCAATCCTTTACCGTTCAGGGAAGGACTGGTGAAAAAATAGGGCTCGGATTAACAGCGATCAACGACAATATCGGAGCGTCCAACAATGTTCGCGTCAACGGCCATTTTGCTTATGAACTTACCACTGGGGCAACCACAAAACTATCCCTTGGAATCAATGCAGGTGCCGATATTCTAAGCATTGACTGGTCCAAAGGAGTCTTTAATGATGATTTGGACCCTGTTTTTAGCGAAAATCTGAACAAGACAAGGCCCATCGTCGGGTTTGGGGCATTCTTTTATAGCGACCATTGGTACTTGGGAGCTTCAACAGATAACTTTCTGAACTCAGAAATATACAATGATGATGACCGGGAAGTAACCGATAGAAAAAGTCAATATTATTTTATGGGAGGCTATGTGTTTGACCTATCCCCATCCTTAAAGTTCAAGCCTGCACTGCTTACAAAACACATAGCAGGTGCACCCTTAACGGTAGACATCTCGGCCAACTTTTTGATTCAGGAAAAAGTGAACCTTGGTCTGGCCTACAGATACGACGATGCACTAAGTGCATTGGCCGGTTTTCATTTAAGCAGCAAGTTCTTTATCGGTTATGCCTATGATTACTCTTTAACAGGACTCGAAAACTATAATGATGGGTCCCATGAGATCATTCTAAAGTTTACCGTTTTTGATAGAAGCAAAAGAGCATTATCACCCCGATTTTTTTAAAAAACCGCATCATGAAAAAAATAATACTACTTATAGTTCTCGGTTACTCAATAGCGGGCCTCGCCCAGAGCAAACTGGATAGGGCCGATCAATACTTCGATGAGTTCAAGTTCGAAAAAGCAATTGCACTTTACAATGATCTTGCTTCCGAAAGCAGAAAAACCTCCATTCACGTAATCCAGCGTTTGGCGGATGCCCATTTTAATATGAGCGAATACCAGAATGCGAAGGATTGGTACGTGAAACTCTATACCATACAAGGACAAAATGTTGGCGAAAGCAACATTATAAAACTTGTGCAATGTTTAAAAGCCAGTATGGAACCCGAAAAAGCGGATCAGTTGCTCAAGGACTTTTATTCTTCCGATCAAGATAGGTTGAACATGATTCTGGCACAAAAGGAACAATTGGAAAGTCTTAAGGAAGAAAATCCAAAGTTCGAAATCAAAAAATTGGCATTTAACAGTAAAAAATCCGATTTCGCCCCGGCAATGTTCAACGATATGCTCGTTTTTGCTTCGGCAAGGGATACCCTTAGGTCCAGCGGTAAAATTTACCCTTGGAACAATCAACCCTATCTGGATGTGTACCTGACCAACCCGAACGTTGCTGATTATATTCCAGAAAAGTTCTTGGACAATATGGACTCGGATTTCCACGACTCCAATGTAGCCTTCGCCCCAGGGTCACAGACCGTATATTTTACCCGAAACTACATTAAAAAGAACAAGTTGAACGCCAACAACGATGGCCTATCCAATATGCAGATATTAAAAGGTAGTATTTATCAGAACAAGCTTATAGAGGTTACATCACTCTCGTTCAATAGTAAAAATTACTCCTGCGGCCATCCTGCAATAAGCCCTGACGGTAAATTCTTATACTTTACCTCTAATATGCCCGGAGGATATGGGCACAGTGATATTTATATGGTAGAACTCGGAATGGACGGGGATGCCATATCACCACCAAAAAATTTGGGAAAACAGATAAACACCAAGGGACGTGAAATGTTCCCCTTTGTTGATGGTGACACCCTCTATTTTTCTTCCGATGGGCATTATGGCCTTGGTGGATTGGATGTTTTCGGCTCCGCCATATTATCTGAAAACAAGTTTGAATTGCCCACTAATTTAGGGGAACCAATCAATGGAAACATGGATGACTTCTCACTCATCTACAATACTAAAAAAGACCTTGGTTTTTTTGCATCCAACCGATTCGGGGGTGCTGGGGATGACGATATTTACCAAATCAATAAGGCCAAACCAGTGGACTGCCTAGTATATTCCGGCTATGTCTTGAACAAAAATACAGGGGATCCCATACCTCTTTCCAAAATTGAACTTTACGATGGCGCAACTGGATTTGTAAGTGCGCTTCAAACAGATGAGAATGGCTATTTTAACATCACCCTGCCCTGTAACAAGGAGAATAAACTTGTATTCTCCAAACCCCGTTTCACCAAAGAGGAAGTAAGCATCATTACCGGAGAAAATCCTCAAGAACCCTCCGAGGAAAATATGATCTACCTCACTCCTTTTGAAAGCCTGGTTGTAAAGGAAGGAGACGTTGAAAAAATTAAGGTCAATCCCATTTATTTTGAATATGACAAATCGGATATCACCCCTAGAGCAGAAATAGAGCTGGAAAAAGTGCTCTACGCCATGAGGGAGTTTCCAGGCATCAAAATAAAGATCGAATCCCATACCGATTCCAGAGGTAGTGACCAATATAATTTTAAGCTATCGGACGATAGGGCAAAATCGACCATGAGATATTTAATATCCAAGGGCATAGACCATGATAGAATCGTAAGCGCCGATGGTTATGGGGAATATCGATTAAAAAATAGATGTTCCAACGGTGTCAAATGCAGTGAACAAGAACATTTACTCAATAGACGTTCAGATTTTATCATCGTTGAAAAAAATGAAAGTCTAGAGAACGTCCAAAGATAATGTAAGCGGTAATCCAATTGTGGCCATGAATGATTTTGAAATTTTAAATTAAAGGTCAATCCTCATAATTCCCCTAGTCAAAACCAAGTATCCATAGTTTGTGGGTACTTGGTTTTACTTTTGGCAAATATCCACTACCTTCACACATTACAATTACGCAAAGAGACACCCATATTTCTTTACGTTAAAAACCAACCTTGCATGCTGCCAAAAGGAAATTTTCCCGAAAAAGTCTTTTTGAATGGAGAAATCGTATCTGCCGAGGATGCCAAAATATCGGTTTTTGATCGAGGTTTTTTATTTGGAGACGGCATTTACGAAGTTATGGTACAATTGGAGAACGGAATATTCTACAAAAAGGCCCACTTGGACCGATTACAGGACAATTTGAACAAAATAGGTATCTCCTACGATGTCAAAAATATTGATGACGCATTGGAACCACTGCTAAAAGCCTCGGGGCTCACGGAAAAATCTTGTTTGATCTATATGCAAGTAACCCGTGGAACGGCTCCAAGAAAACATTCCTACCCAAAAGATGTTCCTGCAAGCGTGATGATGTATGCGCTGCCCTATGCGCTTCCCCTCATCAACCCAAAACATATGAAAGCCATTTTAGCACCTGATTTTAGATGGCATCGATGTGATATCAAATCCATCTCCCTTCTGGGAAATATTATGGCCAATGAAGCTGCAATGAATGATTTGGCCGATGAAGCTACGTTGGTACGTGATGGTATGATTTCGGAGGGCTCGCACACCAACATCTTTTTTGTAAAGAATGGAACCGTGATCACCCACCCTGCTGACAATCATATTTTGAACGGTATTACTAGGATGATTGTACTGGAACTTTCCCAAAATCTTGATATTCCAGTAATAGAAAGGCCTATTGCCGAAGACGAAATTGAACACATGGACGAAGCATTTTTTACAGGTACAACGACCCAAATTGCATCCATTGCCATATTAGGTGAGCATCGATTTTATGAAAACGGCAATATTGGCAAAACAACAAAAAGACTCCAAGAGACATTTGCCAAACTAAGAACCATGGACACATCTCAATCAAAACTCTAAAGTTTACTCTTTGAAACGAACCACTAAAACTTCAATTATGAAACAAATCACCTTAGGCCTAGTTTTGACGTTTGCTTTATTTGGCAATACAATGATGGCTCAAGAAATCGAAAAAAAATATTCCAAAGAAGTAGAACGCTTGACCAAGAAAAAAGAGGTCGGGCAAGCTTTTGATATTATAAGGTCACAAAAAGACCAGACCACTCAAGACCTGATTACCTTGACCGAGGTCTTGGCCCCTCCATTTATGGAAGATGAAAGAGGCAAAGTATTTGCCAAGATGCTGGAAGAAGCTGGGGTAGACAGCTTATGGACAGATAAAGTTGGAAATGTTATCGGATTACGGAAAGGAACTTCTGGTGAGCCAGGCTACGTGGGTGTTGACGCTCACTTGGACGTTGTTTTCCCCGAAGGAACGGATGTTACCGTGAAAAAGGTCGGAGATACCCTTAAAGCACCTGGAATTGGTGATGATACCCGAGGGCTGGCCATGCTCATAAGTATGCTTAAGGCCATGAACAAATCTGGAATAAAAACCGAAAAAGACCTGCTTATTGTTGGGTCTGTTGGCGAAGAAGGTCTCGGTGACCTCCGTGGCATGAAATATATGTTCAATGAATCCGGATTGGATATTGATTCATGGATAGCTATTGATGGGGGAAGTCTCGGCAGGATAAGCAATGCTGGATTGGGCTCCAAAAGGTATAAATTGCTCATCAAAGGAAAAGGTGGCCATTCTTGGGGGGCTTTTGGACTCGCCAATCCTCATCATGCTTTGGGAAAAGCCATCGATATCTTTTCAAAAAATGCTTGGGAATATACTTCTGGCGACATTACGAAAACAAGTTTCAATGTGGGCCGGATCGGTGGAGGAACTTCGGTCAATTCCATTCCATTTGAATCGTGGATGGAGGTGGACATGAGGGCCATTGACCCTAAAAATCTTGATGAAATCGAAATCATTTTTAAGGAATCCGTGAAAAAAGCAATTACAGCTTATAATGCCAGCGGTGTGCGAGGGAGAGTTACTTACGAACTTATTAAAATTGGCGACAGGCCATCGGGAGAATTGCCAGCTTCGCTGCCCTTGGTCCAGAGAACCATGGCCGCTACCAAGTTCTTTGGGGAAACCCCGAGACTGGGGCGTGGTTCCACCAACATCAACATCCCTGTTGCCAAAGGAATACCTGCGGTGTGCATTGGCCGAGGCGGACAAGGTGGTGGGGCCCATTCCCTACACGAATGGTACTTGAATGATGAAGAAGGAGATGAGTCTATTCAACTAGCCTTATTGATTACATTGGCTCAAGCAGGCCTTAGCAAATAGCATATAAATAAACATGGTTTGCTCACTCAAAAGGGCAAACCATGTTTATCTAGTTTCAACTAAAAAGTTTATTTTGTTTTGGTAAAAACCAAAGCTTTGCCCCTATTTTGCGTTACCACAATGTAAGGGTCTCCTCCTCCAGCTCTTTCCACCTGTACCATATCCTTAGCGTCTCCGGTAACTTTAAAACCACTTTCCTCGGCATTCTTAAATTCAAAACCTCCTTTGTTATCGCCAAGCAATATTCCTCCATTGAAAGCATCATACCTTCCAATGAAAGCCTCATTGCCAAAATCGTTCCCTATCATTAGAATGTCGGTCGCAGTGTTTCCTGCATTAGTGGTTATCATACATTTGATTGGTGCCGATTGTGTCTCCCAAGGAAGTTTCCCCATTTTAAATTGTCCAGTTCCATCATTTTCAAAATAGGTGGTTTGGTCATGGTTCGCCATGAGTTCCTCCGCTCCTTCGAGCTGTTCTGGAGTGAACAGGTTATCCTTTGTAGTTTTGGCATACTCCCTAAAATAGTTGAATTTTTTCCTGAACAGGGGACTTTGTCCTATTAGATCACCCCAAAAATTAACTGGATAGGGGTTGTAAACGGTATCGCCAAAATTGCCCTTAAAGTAAGCGAACATTACAGGGTCAATGGCCCCATTATTATCAAAATCTTTAGCCAACATGGTAACCGGTCTTTCCTGTGATGGTTGGTAAAAATTGTTTTTTCCTAAGTTTCCAGCAATCAAATCCACATCTCCGTCATTATCAAAATCTTGGGCCAAAACGCATTCCCACCATCCGGAAAGTTGTTGCATCCCGGTTTGATCCATCCTTTGAAAAGAGTCTTTTTTATTTATAAAAACGGTCACGGGCATAAACTCTCCCACCAAAATCAAATCCTTTAAATCATCATTGTTTAAATCGGCCCATTTGGCATCGGTGACCATCCCTGGTTTTCTAAGTTCTTTACTATAGGCATCGGTCACATCGACCAGGTTTCCCTTTTCGTTTTTTAACAGATAGCAATCATCTGGCTTGGGATACTGGGAAAATGGAGTGCGTCCTCCAACAAATAGGTCAACATAGCCGTCGCCATCAAAATCCTCCGCTTCCACTACGGAACCACTTGAATTTATTTTTGGCAATTTATCCGTTGATCTTTCGAATTTTCCATTTCCTTGATTGATCATAAGATAATCTTGATAGTACGGTGAGTCCATATCAAATTCGTTACTGCCTGCTACCATGTATATATCTAGGTCTCCATCGTTGTCCAGATCAAAAAGGGAAATACTTGTTTCCTCTCTTTTTTTACTGGCCTCATCTTCAAATAGAGCCGTACCTTTAAAGGTCCCATCTGAATTTTGGGTAAAGATCATAGGTGAGTATCCTGATGAACTACCAATAATAAAATCCTCAAAACCATCCCCATTGATATCTCCCTTTGCCAATCGTGGACCATTCTGGGTAAGTTTGTGCGGCAGTGTCGGCTGTACGTAAAAATCGGCCTTATCGGTTTCTTCATGAACATAGCTGACCCCAATCTGGTCAGAAATTTCCTGATATATTGGCTCGGTTTGTTTAGGAGCCAGAGGAAATGCCAGCTCTTGTCGGTCTATGGATTTGGACTCGCTATGATCAATGGTCAACTTTTGATTGACCTCTATATTTTTTATTGTTTGATATCTCCCATCTGGCCATAACACTTCGAGCGATTCTATTGTTTTTTGCGATCCAAGACCAAAGTGTGCCATACTTTCCACAGTGGATAGGTACCCCCTATTCAACTGATGCTCATAATACTGGAAAGTTCCATCTGCAAACCGAACCGCCACTTTTGTACCAAGACCTGCGGTATTGGGTTTTGGCCCTTTTAGGTTTAGTTGCAGGTAATTGTTGGTTCCTGTTTGCTTACTTTCCAAATTATTCTTGAACAAGAACGCCTCATCATTAATGTTGCTCACTACATAGTCCAAATCGCCATCACCATCCAAATCGACAAATGCTGCACCATTTGAAAATGATGGTATGCTTAAGCCCCATTCTTTGCCTACGTCCTTAAATTGCCCATCACCTTCATTGCGGTAAGCGTAGTTTGGTATTTTCACAACAGGGATGGAATCCAAGATTTGGGCCGTGCTCAAATACTTTTGTACATTAAAATTGAACTCACCAAAATCGAGATCGGTTATATCCCTTGGGAAGCCATTGGTAATCAATAAGTCTTTGCGACCATCGTTATCGGCATCAACAAAAAGTGGCGACCAACTCCAATCTGTTTTGGCGACACCTGCCATAAGGCCAATTTCGCTGTATGGCATGTTGGGACCTTGACCCATTTGAAGCATGTTACGCATATACTGGTAGTCGTAACCATACCTATCGTTCATGTAGTAATCGTTATAATTTGTTGCCTTGATGGTGGTCTTTAATCTATAATTTGTTTCACCGAGCATATCCAAAGTGAGAATATCCAAGTAACCATCGTTGTTAAAGTCGGCAACATCGGACCCCATGGAAAATTTGCTTTGGTGTTTTACATATTCCCCAATTTTATCGGTAAACGTTCCATCTCCGTTGTTTATATAGAGGATATCGTTGCTCAAGTAATCATTGCTTACATAAATATCGGGCCATCCATCGTAATTGAGGTCGGATACGGCAACACCCAGTCCATAACCTTCAATGGTAATACCAGCCTCCAATGTTACATCGGTAAAAGTGTTGTCGCCGTTGTTACGATAAAGACGGTCGTTACTTAAGGACGAACCGTCGGTTATTTTTTCTCTGTAATTGGCAGGTAAAATATGTATGTCCACATTATTAAGTACATAAAGATCCAAGAGGCCATCTTTGTTGTAATCAATAAATGCAGCGTTCATGCTGTTACCTGTATCTGCCACGCCATACTCTTCTGCCATTTCCTTGAAAATGGGAACGCCCTTATCATCAACACCTTGGTTGATGTACAATATATTGGCCTTTTCTTCAGGACTTTCATACATCGCCGCGCAGACATAAATGTCAAGAAGTGAATCATTATTGATATCGATTACCGCTGCTCCTGTCTTCCACTTATCCAAAGCCTCGACACCTGATGCAGCAGAAACATCCTTGAACTTGAAATCTCCTTGGTTAAGGTAGAGTTTATTGGCGACCTGATTTCCTGTAAAAAAAAGATCGGGCTTGCCATCATTATTAAAATCCCCAACTGCTACGCCTCCCCCATTGAAGATATACTCACTGGTAAGGATATTAAAGCTGTCGGTCTCTACAATTTTATTGTTGAAGTCTATACCTGAATGATCGGAGGAAACTTTAGAGAACAACGTGTCCTCTTTTTTCTTTGAGCAAGAAGCGATCAGTAATAATGAAAGTGCAATTAAAACATAACTTTTATTCACTGTGCTGAAGTTTTTACGATTAACCAAAATTTTGATGAAATTTAACCGGTCTTAAAGCAGTTGTCTCCGTTCCATTAAAAATTGGATGTGTTTATGTTGATGGATATACCTAAGTACTAAAAATACAAATTCGATTATTCCATCTTGCCTATCTATGATTAATATTGATTAAAAACGAATTAATTTTTAATTAATAGGATTTGTCCCTAATTAAAATAGGTTGCCAATAAAATTGACAACCTATCTCTCTACTCGAATTAAATTAAACTAACTCAGATCTACTTATCATTATTGCCATAGAGGGCTCTGTTCCAATACATTTCCACTTTGGTCAATAGCATTGATAGGAATAGGGAACAAATCATGTTTTGGTTGATATTCATTGAATTTTGAATCATAACCAGCTTGATCTAAATCCTCTGCTTCGTTTTCTATATAGGTATTGATTGTTTCCATAGCATTGCCCCATCTTCTTAGGTCGAACAATCTGTGGCCTTCCATACCAAATTCCAAGCGACGCTCAAAACGAATTGCTTTTCTAGCAAAAGCTTGGTCGGGAAAAGATGCATAAAGCTCTATTTGATAATTGGCCGCATCTGTATTTGGAATAGGGTCATCGTTTTCATCCAAGGCCTGTACATATGTCATGTTCTTTGCCCTGTCTCGCACCCTGTTCACATATTCCAACGCCAAAGGCAAATTTGGAGTGGATTGTTCTACAGCAGCCTCGGCAGCCATTAGCAATACATCGGCAAAGCGCATAATATTATAGTTGATACCGGACCAGTCCGATCCCCAGCCACCCGTTCCACGGTTGGCACCAACTTCATCTGCTTGGTATACGTTCTTCTTGGGCAAATAAGGTCCTGAAATATCACTAAATGTTGCTCTGATCCAGGCCTTCCCTGGATTACGCCCAAAACCGTTATAATCGATTCCTCTACGGGAAACTGTATAATCCAACCTTGGATCTAATGGTCCTGTATGAGGTGTAAAATCTGTTGGGATTTCTGGCGTCTCTTCATTGTCATCATGATCAAAAGTGGAGTTGATTCCGTAATCACTGACTACATCGGTAGCGGCGTAAGTATCCAATAGTGGCAATCCAGAGCCATCTGTCTGATATGCATTTACCAAATCTTGAGTTGGCTGATAAAAACCACAACATGTACCCAAAGGTCCACCACCTGGGAAATTTAATGTACCGGCACCGTTACCATTAAAAGAACGTCCATCATCGGATGCAAACTGAATGGCAAACATTGATTCAAGACTATTTTCTCCTGCAGCGTTAAAGTTGTCTACAAACTCTGTGTTTAATGTGTATGGTCCATTATTGATAATATCATTGAACAATGGCAAAGCCTCGTCATACTTTCCTTGGTACAAGTATGCCTTTCCTAAAAAAGCCTTGGCTACCCAAGCATTTGCCCTACCAACAAGTATTTCATCATCCAACCTTTCTATGGCAGCTTGAAAGTCAGCTTCTATTTCGGCCCAAATAGGACCCGGATTGGGTTGATTGAATTCTTCATTCACCAAATTCTCAACAGAAATAAAGGATGGATATCCATAGAACTTTTGAAGTTCAAAATTAAAATACCCTCTTAAAAAATAAGCTTCACCAGCTTGTCTCGTAAAGTCTTGGTCTGTGATTTGATCGATCAACGCCAAAACCGCATTACTCCTGTTTACACCGCCATAAAGCGCACTCCATCTTCCTAAAAACCAGCTATTACCGGTTTGCCAGTCCAAGGTCTCTACTTGGAACAAGGCCGTGTTGTCACCATCGGTACTTCCACGGTGCGCATCATCGGAAACTACATCGGCCCACCAGTTGTCACCTCCAGCAGCAACGCCCTCACCTTGTCTGTTTACACGCTCACCATCCATGGCCGAGTATGCTGCGGTCAACTTTAACTCAACACCGGTAGCTGTCTGTAAATCTTGATCAGGTATGTTCCCGGTGGCCGCTTTCTCTGTAAAATCATCTGCACAGGCCCATAGCAATAGACCTACCAGCATTGTTGAAAATATTATCTTCTTTTTCATTTTTTAAAATTTAAGATTAACTCCAAAGGAATAAATTGCAGCCAAAGGGTAGTTGTTGTCCGAAACCCCTATAGTAAGGTTGTCTATAGCTCCCCCATCAAGTCTAGGCTGTAGTTCTGGGTCTACTCCATCGTAACCTGTAATGGTAAACAAATTGGTTCCCTGAAGATACAAACGAACACTGTCCATTCCTAAATAGCTTGAAACCTCTTCGTCGAAAGTATAACCTATCTGTAGGTTTTTCAATCGCATATAGGAACCATCCTCCACGAAGAATGAGTTTGCCGCACCTTCATTGTTTGTAATACTCTGGCTAAGTGCAGGTAATTCAGCGTCCAAGTTGTCCGGAGTCCAAGAATCCAATACCCTCACACTTCTATTCGCGTTGAAGAAAGAAGGGAAATCGGTGTATACCTTATCATTATTGAATATATCGTTACCTTGTGAACCTTGGAAGAATGCAGACATATCAAATCCTTTGTATGCCATTCTCAAGTTAACACCATAAGTGAAATCAGGGTGAGGAGAACCGATAAAAGTTCTGTCATCATCATTTATAGTCCCGTCACCATTAATATCTCGGTATCTAAATCTACCAACACCATCAGCATTGGTTGCAAACCCTTGGCTTGGTGCATTGGCCACTTCGGCCTCAGAAGCAAAGATGCCATCCACAATTCTACCATAGAAAGAGGAAATAGGTTGACCTTCTTGTGTTCTGGTTACAGTTCCTGTAGTTCTAAAACCACCAAATCCTGTTTGGAAAGCACTGATTAAATCAAGTACTTCGTTCTTGTAATGTGAAAAATTAACATCGATACCATAATTAAAGCCGGAATCGGTTTGATCTGAAAAGCTTAAAGTGGCATCCACACCTTTATTTCTAAATGAACCCAAGTTTACATAAGGAGGGGCTGCATCCAAAGCTGTAGAACTATATAAGCTACCATCTTGATTAATCAAATCTTTGGTCGTAATGGTAAAATATTCTGCTGAAAAGTTCAGTTTATTGTCAAAGAAGCCCATTTCAATACCAAAGTTGGTGGTCTCTGAAGTTTCCCATTTTAAATCTGGATTCCCAGCAGCTGACAGTATTGCCCCCTGAGTTATACCTGCAGCACTTCCATTATAGGCATAATTTGCATACTGCTCACTTAATATAGAGAAGTTTACTGTTGGGTTGTCCACTGGTAAGCTTTGGTTACCCAACTGTCCCCAAGATCCTTTCAACTTTAATCTGCTCATAAAGGAATCAGTTGGCCAGAAGTTTTCGTTGCTCACGACCCAACCTCCACTAAACGAAGGGAATATATCGCTCTTATTGTCTCCAATAAATCTTGAAGATTCATCACGACGAACCGTAGCGGTCAAAAGATATTTGCCATCGTAGTCATAGTTGACCGTACCAAACACTGAGAACAAAGATGATGCATTGTCATAGGCATAAGCCACGTTAGGTGCACCACCACCATTGCTCAATAAATAATAATCAGGTCTTTCGTAAAAATAGTCGGTTCTAGAAATCTCCTTCCCTTTACCATGGTTGTCCAATGCTTCAATACCAATAAGGGCATTGATACTATGATCTCCAAAAGATTTGTTATAGTTCAACGTGTTTGTCCAAACCCATTCGTAAGTATCTTGGTCCGCTTCGGTCAAGGTATTCGTAGCAATTGGTTCAGAAGATTCTGGAATCAACGCTCTGAAACGTCTATCGTTATAAGCCCTGATAGATCCACCAAATGAGGTTTTGAACTGCAATCCGTCCAAAATATCAACAGTTGCATAAATATCACCGAAAACCCGGAAAGTCTTAGCAAAATCATCCTTTTGACGGGTTGCCTCCGCAACAGGGTTATTGGGGTTACCCAACTTCGCATCATTACTATAGTTGCCTCCAAAATTACCTTCATCATCATATACAGGTACCAATGGAGACATTCTTTGTGCAAAATTGAACCAAGATTGCCCTCCACTTCTTCTATCAAATGAAATATTTGCGTGTTCCCCTATTCGGATTCTATCTCCGACTTTAAACTCCGAGTTCAACCTTACGTTTCCTCTTTTGAATCCTGTATGAATCTGGATACCTTGACGGTTCAAATAACCGGCAGAGAATAGAAACTTGGATTTTTCGTTACCATTCTCCAATGTAATGGAAGCATTTTGGGTAATGGCACTTCTGTAGATTTCGTCCACCCAATCGGTACCTCCTGGCCTAACAGTCATACTGACAGGTACACCTTGCACCTTATCGGGAACAACTGGACTTGGCCCATTCCCATATTGTGCATGTTCAGGAGTAACTCCATCATTCAAAAAACTCTGCCAAATCATTTGTCCATGCTGGGCAGGCGTCAACATTTCAGGTAAATTGGTAGCCACGGAAAATCCGGTGTACATATCCAAAGATACTCTTGCTCTATCCAAATTATATCCACCACTTTTGGTAGTTACGATAATAACCCCGTTTGATGCCCTAGCACCATAAATAGCTGCGGCACCATCCTTAAGTACGTTCATCTGTTGGATGTCAGCTGGGTTTATTGAGTTCAATATACCAGGGTCATCCGTTTGGACACCATCAATAATGTAAAGCGGATCGTTACTGTTACCAGAACCGAAACCCCTAATACGAACAACAGGAGCAGATCCTGGCTGTCCGTTGTTGGTTATGGTAACACCCGAAACCCTACCTTGTAAGGCCTCTGCTGCGTTGACCACAGGCGTTTTGGTAGCCTCGGCAACATCAACCGTTCCTACGGAACCTGTCAATTCACCTCTGGTCTGCGTACCATAACCCGTTACAACTACCTCATCCAAGGCAGCGGCATCTTCCTGCATGGTCACATCCATAGTAGAATTACCGTTTACCGGAATTTCTATGGTTTTAAACCCTACATAGGAAAATATTAAAGTTGCATCGGAAGCTGCAGTAATGGAGTAGTTTCCATCAAAATCTGTCTGTGTTCCATTAGTGGTACCTTTTACAATAACATTGGTACCTGGCAAAGGTGTTCCAAAATTATCCACAACCGTACCCGTTATGGTTAATTGGTAAGGGGGCGAAGTAGCATCACCCGAGTCCGGGGCCGCTGCAAACGCAGATCCACCCACCAACATCATTGTCATTGACAAAAAGAATGTCTGAAAAGCCTTTAGGGCACCAGACAACCTTGTCAAAACTTGAATTCTGTTTTGATTCATAGATAGTCTATTTAGTTTAGTTATTTCTAATGATCTCGACCGTGCATATTGTCTCAATCAGGAACAATAATAGTTATTTTTTTATAATTGGCAATATTTTAACAGTAAATATTGAATATGACAAAATCCATACTTTCAAAATATAAATCTGGTAATCCTAAAAAAACGTTAATAATACTGGGCGTACAGCGGGATGTCAATTAGGGTAATAAAATATTCATCTGCACAGAAAACAAAAAACAAACAAATTAGTCCACCTATGTTACAATTATAATATACCTCTTCTCCTGTCTGAAAAATGTTAGCAATCATTAGAAAAAAATAAACTCCTGACTAAATTATAGTTCATGTTCAGTAATTATTTCAGTGTCTCCCCTTTATATTGTATCAATTTGATACAATAATGCCCCTATTTTTTTATTTTTATATTTTTTTAGTGTAAATTTTGCGATGTTTACAATATGTTGCCTTCAGAAAACAAATACCTAACCAACGTTTCTTTTGATACCGTAATCTTTGGTTTCACAGGGGAAGAACTAAAAATTTTGGTTCTCGAATACCAGAACACAGGTTTATTTGCATTACCTGGAGGCTACATTAGAAGAGATGAAAACTTATTGGATGCCGCTAAAAAGGGTATTATGAGGCGTACGGGCCTCAAAACAATTCATTTGGAGCAGTTCCATACGTTTGGAAAGCTGAACAGGTCCAATCCTGAACCATCTAAAAGGATTGCCAAGGGCCTGGGCTATGAGATGCCGGATGATCACTGGGTATTGGATAGGTTCATTACCGTAGGATATTACTCTTTGATCAACTACAATGAGGTTCGTCCAACACCTAACAAGTTCTCCGATTCCATAAATTGGTATAGCATCAATAACCTTCCTCCTTTGATGATGGATCACGAGGAAATCGTAAAAAAAGCATTGGAGGCCATCAGGACTGACCTCGGTAAAAAACCTATTGGAACCAACCTGTTGCCCGAAAAATTCACCATGAAAGAATTACGAAAAGTATACGAGGCCATTTTGGACAAAAAACTTCGACGGACTACTTTTCAACGTAAAATTCTAAGTATGGACATCCTTATAAGGCATGAAAAACTCTATACCGGAGCAGCCAACAAAGCACCTTACCTTTATAGCTTTGATAAAGAAAAAATAGAAAAGCTATAACCCATTGAACAACGTCCATTAGAATTGAGCAAAAATTATAACCTTTAAAACCTAAACTAAATACCGAAATGCCAAATTTTAATATTGATGCCGACCCAAAGCATACCTACGACGCTATTGTAATCGGTTCAGGAATCAGCGGTGGTTGGGCTGCCAAAGAACTCTGTGAGAAAGGGTTAAAAACCTTAGTTCTTGAGCGTGGCCCTGTTGTTGAACATCCAACCGACTATAAAACTGCCAATCTTGATCCTTGGGACATGGAGCTTCGCGGTGGGCTTACACCAGATCAAAAGGAAAAACATTATAAAGCTATAAGGTCTGGGTTTATAGGCCAGGACACCGAACATTTTTTTGCCAACGACAAAGAAAACCCGTACACAGAGGTTAAGCCATTTCTTTGGATACGGGGACACCAAATGGGCGGTCGCTCCCTACTTTGGGGAAAACAGACCTATCGTTGGAGCGAGATGGACTTTGAGGCAAATGCCAAAGATGGTCATGGTGTGGATTGGCCCATTCGCTATAAAGACCTAGAGCCATGGTACACCTACGTGGAAAAGTTTGCAGGGATCAGCGGTGAAGCTCTTGGCTTGCCACAACTGCCGGATAGCCACTTCCTCCCGCCCATGGAATTGAACTGTGTGGAAAAAGACATCAAAAAACGTATTGAAAGGGATTTCCCGGGAAGGCACATGATCATAGGAAGAGTTGCGCACTTGAACCAGCCCTTGAACGGTAGGGGGCAATGTCAATACAGGAACCGATGCAGTCGAGGCTGCCCCTACGGGGCCTATTTTAGCAGCAACGCGGTTACTCTTCCAGCTGCCAACGCCACAGGAAACCTTACTTTTAGGCCTTATTCCATTGTACAATCCATAATGTACGATGAAAGTACAGGAAAAGCATCTGGTGTGCGCATCATTGATGCCGAGACCAATGAGGACGCTGAGTTCAAGGCCAAAATCATTTTCTGCAATGCCTCAACGTTGAGTACAACGCAAATTTTACTGAATTCAACCTCCAATCGTTTTCCGAACGGAATGGGGAACGATAGTGGTGAACTGGGCCACAACCTTATGGATCACACTTATCGTGTTGGGGCCTTGGGAAAAGTTGAAGGCTATGAAGATAAATATTATAGTGGGCGTAGACCCAATGGCATTTATATTCCGCGCTACTGGAACATTGATGAAAAATCAAAAACCGACAAGTTCCTTCGAGGTTTTGGTTTTCAAGGTGGAGGATACCGAATGGGCAACAGTGAAGCTGCCAACCGTAAGGAATTCGGAGGTGATTATAAGGACAGTATCATGAAACCGGGACCTTGGGAATTCTTTATTACTGGATTTGCCGAATGTTTGCCCTATCATGACAATAAGGTTTTCCTCAACAAAGAAGTCACCGATAAATGGGGGCAACCTACCCTATCCATTGATTGCGAATACAAGGAAAACGAACTGGCCCAAAACAAACAAATTCAGGAAGATGCTGTGGAAATGTTGGAAAAAGCTGGTGTAAAAGATATAATTGGTTTTGATAACGAGCACGAACCTGGATATGGAGTTCATGAAATGGGAACT
This sequence comes from Flagellimonas abyssi, assembly GCF_019457905.1. GTDB lineage: Bacteria > Bacteroidota > Bacteroidia > Flavobacteriales > Flavobacteriaceae > Flagellimonas > Flagellimonas abyssi. Next base: position 513,231 of record NZ_JAHZSV010000001.1, read on the forward strand.
GCACGAATGGGACGTGACCCAAAAACTTCCGTTTTGAACGGCACCAACCAAATTCATTCAGTGAAAAACGTATTTGTTACCGATGGGGCTTGCATGACCTCCAACTCCTGTGTGAATCCATCATTGACCTATATGGCCCTCACCGCTCGTGCCACCAATCATGCTGTAGAACAACTTAAAAAATTCAACATTTAACCTCATGGACCGTAGAAAAGCTTTAAAATTTACAGGAAGTATGGCCGCATTAGCCGTTTCTGGCCCGTCCTTGCTATCATTGTTACAATCATGTAAAAATGAGGCCCGAATGGATTGGCAACCCATATTTTTGACCATGGATGAAGCAGCATTCGTCTCCAAAATCGTGGATATGATATTGCCACGAACCGAAACTCCTGGAGCACTCGATGTAAAAACGGATATATTCATCGATAAGGTTTACGCCAATCTTTATGACACCGATGCTCAGGAACATGTAAGGAAAGAAATAGAAAAATTCAATCAAGATTGCATTGCGGATTTTGGTGACAGTTTTGTAAACCTCTCCGAATCGGACCAAATCAAGGTTTTGCAAAAAGCGGAAGAGAATTCAGGACAATTCGGAAGCGGCGTGTGGGGAACCACCGTGGGTAAACCTGAACCCGTAGGTTTCTATCGTTCCTTAAAATCAACGGCGCTCTGGGGCTATTTCACTTCGCAAGAAATCGGTGAAAATGTTTTGAATTATGATCCCATACCAGGGGGATATAACGGTTGCATCCCTTTAAGTGAGGTAGGCAACAAATGGAGTCTGTAATATGGACTCCAAACCCTTTTATATCAACCGAAGAAAGTTTTTGGCCAGTTCCACGGCAGCTCTGGCACTCTCAACATTTGGTGCCTACGGCCTTGATTTGATCTATGCTCAAAAAAAATGGAGAGTCGGGCTTATTGGTTGTGGCTGGTACGGTAAAAGCGACCTCTTCAAACTCATTCAAGTGGCCAATGTAGAAGTGGTATCACTTTGTGATGTGGACAAAAAACATCTCGAGGAGGCTGCCATTTTGGTGGCACAAAGGCAATCATCCGGAAAAAGACCTCGTTTGTACCACGACTATCGTAAAATGCTGGCTGAAAAGGATTTGGACATAGTTTTGATTGGCAGTCCAGACCATTGGCATGCCCTACAGGCGATTGAAGCTATGGAATCCGGAGCACATCTCTATCTACAAAAACCTATTAGTTTAGATATTTTGGAAGGCGAAGCTATTTTGAGCACTGCCCGGAAACTTGGAAGAAAAGTACAAATAGGTACCCAACGAAGAAGTACACCACATTTGATAGAGGGCAAGAAAAATATCATCGATGCCGGGCTATTGGGAAAAATATCCCATGTAGAAATGTGCTGTTATTATCACATGCGATGGAACGCTAACCCTCCCGTACAAGAAGTTCCAGATTATTTTGATTATGATTTTTGGTCGGGACCTGCCCCACTCCGCCCCTACATTGGGCTGCCTCACCGAAGTTGGCGTGCCTTTATGGAATATGGTAATGGCATTGTGGGTGATATGTGTGTTCATATGTTGGATGCGGTACGTTGGATGCTTGACCTTGGTTGGCCCAAAAAAGTAAGCTCTACTGGGGGAATCTATGTTCAAAAGGATTCCATCGCCAATATTTCCGACACCCAAACAGCCATTTTTGAATTTGATGAACTAAACTGTGTATGGCAGCATCGTAGCTGGGGCAATCCGACGGACCCAGATTATCCATGGGCATTTTTCATTTATGGTGAAAAAGGTACGTTTAAAGGAAGTGTTCATCAGTATGAATTTATTCCCAACGGAGATGGAAAAACCATAAAAAAAGAAGTGGTCTACGAACGTGAAAAGTATCCCGAAGATTTAAAAGAGAAAGATATTGAACTACATACCGCACCTGCTACCCGAGGACACATGTTGGACCTATTGGACTCCATAGAAAATGATAGACTACCTGTGGCAGATGTACAACAGGGCCATATTTCAACGGCCAGTTGCATCATGGCCAATCTTGCCATGAAATTGGAACGACCCTTGGCGTACAATCCTCAAGAAAAGGCGATAATCAATGATGCCGAAGCTTCGAGTTTACTGAAGAATACGTATAGAGGGCCATGGAAGCACCCTTTCGAATCCATTTAAAAAACTTTAATAAGTTGTGTCAATCGGTGGCACCTGAATATATTATGAAAAATATCAGCCTCCTACTCTTCTGTATTTGTTTATGCACCATATGCCCGGCCCAGCAAAACAATAAACGAACCATTGTAACCACAGATGGTGAAATCGACGATGTGGATACCTTTATCCGCTTTTTGATGTACACCAATGAGTTCGATACCGAAGGATTGATCTACTCCAGTTCCATGTGGCATTGGAAGGGAGATGGCAAAGGCACCACCATGGTATCGGAAATGGAAATGACCCGAAACATGTATGGAGAGCGGAGCGAATTGCGATGGCCCGGTACCACTTGGATGGAAGAATTATTGGCTGAATATGCCAAAGTTCACCCAAATCTTCTTTTGCACGACAAGAATTATCCTTCAGCAGAAGCACTTTTGGCATTGGTGAAGGTGGGCAACATCGATTTTGAAGGTGAAATGGACAAGCGTACCGAAGGTTCTGAATGGATTGCAAAAAAATTATTGGACGATGATCCGCGGGAAATATTTCTTCAAGCTTGGGGAGGAACTAACACCATTGCCCGTGCCCTAAAATCTATTGAGGAAGATTATTCAAACCATAAGAATTGGGAAGAAATCAAAGAGACAGTATCCAAAAAAGCCATTATCTACACCATAATGGACCAAGATGCTACTTATAAAAACTATATAGGACCCAACTGGCCCAAAATCCGTATTTTCTACAATGCCAACCAATTTTGGTGCTTTGCCTATCCATGGAAAAGAGTGGTTCCAAAAAGCCAACAACCTTTTTTGGAAGGTAGTTTTATGGGCCCCAACATCATAAATGACCATGGTTCGCTTTTTAAAAAATACTATTCCTACGGGGATGGACAAAAACAAGAAGGAGATCCCAATCATTTTGAAGGTGACATTTCCAAAATTACAAATACCGAACGGGGCAGCTTTTCCAAATATGATTTTATATCCGAAGGAGACTCGCCGGCATTCCTGCATTTGGTAGATGTGGGATTGGACAACTACGAAGACCCGTCCAGAGGTGGTTGGAGCGGTCGTTTTGTACAATCAACAGAAAATCCATACCGATATGAAGACGGGGAAGCTGCTTCCGACCTAAATCCAGAAACAGGAGAAATGGACAAAAGCTATCCACAGACCCGATGGATAAAGCCTATGCAATTGGATTTCGCGGCTAGGGCGGATTGGTGCGTTAAATCATTTTCCGAAGCAAATCACCCACCCAAGGTTACTGTAATGGAGGGGAACACAATAGTCTCAGCAGCAGGGGAAACAGTTACGCTGAACATATCCGGAAAGGATGTAGACGGACATCCTGTTTATTTTAAAGTTTGGCCCTATGCGGAGGCAGGAGATGGTACGGTACAGATTGAATTGAATATGGATAAAGCCAAAGTAGACGTTCCAAAAACAGCAAAGGCTGGTGAAAAATACCATGTGATAATAGAAGGTACGGATACCGGATTTCCTGCTTTGACAAGATACCAGCGGGTAATCATTGAAATTAATTAACTTTCAATTTTCTGATTGAGCACATAAAACTAAATAACAATATGCATACTTTAAAACAAAACCTCAAACTGGGCAGCTTGTTCCTAGCAACAATTTTTGTGGGTTGCAGTCCCAAATTTACAGAAGAAACCAAAGAAGGTTTCAACCTTGTAAAAAATGAAAATGGGGCAACCCTCGGATATAGTCAAGATTCTGGTGTCTCAATCTTGACCGTTGACCAGATGGCATTTAAAGACCTGAACAAAAATGGCACGCTTGATCCTTATGAAGACTGGAGGCTCACGGCAGATGAAAGAGCCAAAGACCTTGCTTCAAAAATGAGTGTGGAGCAAATAGCTGGATTAATGTTGTACAGCGCGCACCAATCCATTCCCGGGGGAGGTAACAGTTTTTTTGGTGCAGTCACGTACAATGGAAAACCCTATAAAGAAAGTGGCGCTAAACCTAGTGACCTCTCTGATGCACAGAAGAAATTTTTGCTCGAAGATAATTTACGTCATGTATTGATTACCAGCGTTGAATCACCAGGAGTATCTGCACAATGGAACAATAATGCACAAGCGATGGTTGAAGGTATCGGGTTGGGTATTCCAATAAACACGAGCTCAGACCCAAGACATGGCAGTGATTCCTATGCAGAATTCAATGCGGGTGCGGGCGGAAAAATTTCCATGTGGCCCAGTACATTGGGACTGGCAGCTAGTTTTGACCCATCTTTAATGCAACAGTTCGGGAAAATCGCTTCCCAAGAATACCGGGCATTGGGAATTGCAACTGCGCTTTCCCCTCAAATCGACCTTGCTACAGAGCCACGTTGGTCCCGTTTTGATGGCACCATGGGAGAAGACCCAAAGCTAGCGGCAGATATGGCCCGTGCCTATGTGGAAGGTTTTCAAGCATCGGAAAATGGCGATTGGGGCATGCAAAGTGTCAATGCCATGGTAAAACACTGGCCAGGTGGCGGACCGGAAGAAGGTGGTCGTGACGGACATTTTGGCTATGGGTCCTATGCCGTTTATCCCGGAAAAAATCTGGAAGATCACTTAAAGCCCTTTACAGAAGGTGCATTTGCCTTAAAAGGGCCAACCAAAATGGCAACTGCCGTAATGCCCTATTATACCATTTCATACGAGCAGGATACCAAAAACGGGGAAAACGTTGGAAATGCCTACAACAAATATTTGATTACTGACCTTTTGCGTGGAAAGTATGGTTATGATGGCGTCGTCTGTACCGATTGGGGCATCACTGGCGATGCGCCCAATGTATATGAGTTCAGGGGCAAGCCATGGGGTGTAGAAAATTTGAGCGTTGCTGAAAGACATTATAAAATTATCGAAGCTGGTTGTGACCAATTTGGGGGCAACAACGATATGGGTCCAGTTATAGAAGCTTATCAAATGGGGGTTGAGGAACATGGAGAAGAATACATGCGGAAACGTTTTGAAACTTCTGCTGTCCGCTTGCTGAAGAACATATTTAGAACCGGGCTTTTTGAAAATCCTTATTTAGATGTGGCACAAACAGAAAAAATCGTTGGCAATTCAGAATTCATGGAGGCAGGGTACAATGCGCAGCTCAAATCCATAGTGATGCTGAAAAACAATGAAAAAACACTTCCTGTGGAGAACAAGAGAAAAGTCTATGTGCCCCAGCGTTATGTAGCTCCCACAGTAAATTGGTTCGGGGTAGCTACCGAAGAACGCACGGAACATCCCTTTAACATGGAAGTGGTCGCCAAGTATTTTGAGGTAGTGGACTATCCCGATGAAGCTGATTTTGCCCTTGTTGGTATTGAAAACCCAAATGGTGGGGTAGGTTACGATGTCGCTGACACCGAAAATGGTGGCAATGGTTACGTTCCCATAAGCTTGCAATACGGTACTTATACCGCAACCAATGCAAGAGAACAAAGCATAGCGGCTGGAAGTCCGCTGGAAAAAGGTGTGGACAACCGTTCCTACAATGGTAAAACGACCACATCCATAAATATTTCCGATATGAGTTTGGTGACCGATACAAAAAGAAAGATGGGAGACAAACCTGTTGTAGTTATAGTGAGAGTCGCCAAACCCCTGGTCTTTGCAGAAATTGAATCGTCTGCTGATGCCATATTGGTACACATGGGCGTTCAGGACCAAGCCCTAATGGACATAGTTTCGGGCAAAGTAGAACCTTCAGCTTTGCTACCATTTCAAATGCCAAAAGATATGTTGACCGTTGAGCAACAATTTGAAGATGTTCCACGAGATATGGATCCTTACACCGACACTAATGGCAACTCCTACGATTTTTCCTTCGGGCTGAATTGGAGTGGAGTAATTGATGATGAAAGAATCCAAGCATATAAATAGATAGTCGAGCAAGATACTTTAAGGTCCTCAATTATTTGGGGACCTTTTTTAATTAAAATTTTACATCAAAAACGTTTTATCGTGTATCTGTGATTTTAACCCCGAGAAAAAAATAATTAAAGTACAATACATTAGTTTTGCGCCGCCTAAAGTCACTGAAAACCAAACCAATTTTTTGAATGCTCACCAAAGAAAATCCCAAGAAAAACCTTTACATCCTTTCCTTTCTCAATTCCATTTACCCTTTGAGCCCAGAGTTAAAGAATTACCTTACTCAGAAAATCAACAGTCGTTCCTTTGAAAAAAATGAGTTCATCAATAAGGCCGGTGAAATCTGTGATTGTTTATATCTGATCAAAAAAGGAATGGTTCGTGGTTATTTTGTAAGTGATTCGTCGGAAATCACCACTTGGATTGATTCTGAAAATTAAGTATTTACTTCCATAACTGGCTTCTTTAGAAATCAAAGAAGCGAGGAATACATACAGAGCCTTGAAAATACGTATTGCGATTACCTGAAATATGAGGATTACAAATATTGCCTAAACCATTTTCCGGAAATGAGGCACATCAATCGTATTTTGCTCGAAGAATATTACATATTGGCAGAGCAAAGGGTATACTTGGCAAGGATTCCAAATGCTCGCAAAAGGCTTGAATTTTTTATGGCGAACATGAAACCCAAAATTATGGACAGGATTCCGAGAAAACACCTTGCCTCCTACCTAGCCATAAGACCGGAAACCTTATCCAGACTTATGAAGGACAAAAATTGAATTGACACTTTTTTTGAGCAAGGTTATTTTTCAAATTATCTATCCTGAGTTTTTTTTTACAAAAATCCATTTCCTCTTTTATAATATTCTGAAAACCCAAGTAAAACCCCACTTCTCCGCCTACAGTTCAACAGGTTCAAAAGCCACCTTTTTTGAACCACACACGGAGCAAGTTTACTCCTCGGGTACGTCCTTAAATTTTGTATTGGGCTCGATACCAAATTTTGAATCTCCCACTTCATTATCATATACCGTCAAACATTTTTGACATTGATAGAGCTTCTTGGGTTCTCGCTCATTTGTATCCTTCTTTTTTATTTATGCCTTCTCCTTTTGTCCGAGATGCTGGAAAAGTTAAAAGTGGACACCGTGGAGCTTATGCCCAACAAACTGTTCTATGTGAGCAATTATGAAAGGAAATTCCCAAAAACGGTATCCAAAAAATATCTGTTTGAAAAAATTCCGTTGATTTACAGGGAACCGGGCTCGGCCACCAGAAACGCCATGGAGGGGTTCATTGAGAAAAACAATTACTCGGTAAACAAAAAGATGGAACTCACCTCCAATGAAGCGGTAAAACAAGCTGTTATCTCTGGGCTGGGCTGCTCGATCATGCCCCTTATAGGAAACAAAAATGCCCTTAAAAACAATGAATTGAAAATAATTCCTGTGAGAGGTCTGCCCATCACTACAACCTGGAATCTCATTTGGCTGAAATCGAAAAACCTATCGCCAGTAGCTGTGGCGTTTTTAAATTATTTAAAAGATAGAAAGGAAAATATCATTCAGAAAAAATTCAGTTGGATCGAAGACTTTACCAATGTTTGATCTAACCACAATAATAGCTTAAAAGGATGGCCAGAAAAAATCGAACTATTTCCGCGGACCCCATGTTTCAGCAGAGGTTTCCATAGTTTGAATATAAAATATTAACTATTTGTCAATTCTTAATAATTTAATCCTTCATGCCCATGAATAAATTCAAAGGTTTGTTTGAGTATATTATATGAGGCTTTGTCTTCTGGCCTTTTGAACAGCCTCTAACTTGTTGTGGACCTGAAGCTTCTTATAAATATTCTCGATATGCTTTCTAACCGTACTAGGTGAGAGAAATAGATTTTTGGCAATCACGGTATAGCTTAGCCCTTCCGCCAGTTGTTCCAATACCTCCTTTTCACGGGAACTTAGCAAAATATCCTCTTCCTGTACGGATAGTGATTCTTGCTTTTCCGGATATCGTAACAATTTGAGTGTCTTTACAGCGATTGAAGGACTCATCGCCGCACCTCCCCCTAGGGTCTCGGAAATGGCATTGTACAACTTTTGTCCTTCAATTTCCTTAAGCAAATATCCATCGGCGCCGGCCTGGATCGCATTGAAAATATTCTCATCATTATCGAAAACGGTAAGCATGAGCACCTTTATATGGGGATATTTCTGTTTTACGATACGAACTGTTTCAATACCGTCCAAAACAGGCATTTCTATGTCCATAAGTACCAAATCGAGGTTGTGGTTCTTTTCCAATTTGGACAGCAACTCACTACCGTTGTAGACCATGTACTTGATGTCCAAATCCTCAAAATCTTCTAATTTCTCTTTTATGGCACGAGCCAAGAACGTATTATCGTCCACTATGGCCAGTTTGATTTTGCTCATGGTCCTATACTTTTTGAAGTGAAAAAATTATGTCTTTACCTGCAACGTTACCTTGGTGCCTTTATCGATTATACTTTCTTGATTGAAATAAATGCCGGCTTTTTCGGCCCTGTTCCTCATTATATGAAGTCCGTTCCCTGTCGACTCCTTTGATGTATCAAAACCCTTTCCAAAGTCCTCTATTTCAATCTGCACCATTTTATCAAAATCAGTAAACCGGACTTCAATATGTTCACTCCCTGAATGTTTTACGGCATTATTTACGGATTCTTGAATGATTCTAAAAAGATTCATCCCCACAAAGGCATTGAGCACTTTATTGTTCGGGGTTCCCTCAATTTTCACATTGATCTTATCATCCGTTGCCTCATGAACGGTCGCGGCCAATTGCTGGGTACGCTCCTTGATATCCTCCAAACTGATTTCATCCTTGTTCATGGCCCAAATGGTATCCCGGAGCTCTGAAATGGTAACGAGTGAAAACTGTTTCATTTGGGTAAGTTTCTCTATTAAAAATACTTCTCCCTTATGTATTCCGCGCTTTGCCGAATCGGTTATTGAGGTGAGGTATGTGAGCTGAGACCCAATATTGTCGTGTAAATCTCGGGCAATACGTAAACGTTGCTCCTTAAGGTTTTCCTGTGCTCGGGCCTCTGCCATGGCCTTTTGCAGTGCGGTTTCTCTAGCAAAGTTATTTGCTTTCAATTTTTGTTCTCTAAATAAAACAAAGCTTATTACCAAAAGTATCACCATCAAACCACCACTGCCAATCAACATATTGTTACGGTTTTTCAGAGCTAGTTCATTTTCTGCCAACTCTTTTTGTTGGCGCAGAATCTCATTTTGCTTCTGCTCCGACTCGTACTTTTCCTTAAGGTTGAACATTTCCCTCGCTTTTTCGGCAAAGTAAAGACTGTCTCTTGCCGCCTTATGTTTTTGATGATAAACATAGGCTTTTTTGAAATCCAGTTTTTCTTCATATATCAGGGACAACGTTTTGGAAAGCACATCAATACCTGGAAGGTAATCTATTGAATCTGCTTCTTGATATGTGGTCAAAGCCAAGTTTTCGGCACGATTGGTTTTTCCCTGTTCAAGATAGATATTGGCCAAATCGTTTTTTAAGGAAACCTGTGCCAAACGTTCTCCCCTTTCCTCTTGAATAGCTATGGCCTGGTTATAAAAAAATTCAGCATCATCAAAATTTCCAAGCGCCCAACTTGCCAAGGCCATGTTCGTCAACGGATACCCTGTATCCAATCTCGCACCGATGGTGTTATAGCCCTCAAATGATTTTTTGGCATATTCAAATGCTTTATCAAACTGCTTTTTTTCAAGATAGGCCGCAGCCAAGCTATTATAAGACATTGCCACAAAATAATCGTTTCCTATCTTCCCGTACATTTCCAATGCCTTTTGGTAATATTCCAGTGATAGGTCAGGCTCTTGAACCAGCTTGTATCTGTTTCCCAAATTCAAATAGGACCCTGCAATCCAGAGACTGTCCTTCCCTGCAATAAAATTCTCCAAGGCTTTGAACTGATAATCTACAGCGATGTCAAATTCAGAAAGGGCCTCATAGGCATTGGACATATTGGTATAGAGACTTCCCAAGACATAGTATTCTTTTGAATTTTCCAAAATGTGCCTAGCCTTCATATGGTATTCCAATGCTTCTTTAGGTCTACCAGCATCCCATGAAAGAATACCGTAGGCCATCCAAATTCTTGCCCTGTAATAATAATCATCCAATGCTTCTGCTTCCTTGAAAGCCAAGTCGACATAATATCTGGCACTGTCCATATTTACGGACCGAAACCTCATTCCAACATCTTTTAGTGCCAAAACTTTATCGCCGCCCTCCTTCAATTGGACGGTATCCTTCAGTGCTTTGATTTCTCTCTTAATATCCTGTGCCAAAATTGACTGTCCTGAGAATATCAAAAAGAATAGAAAGGTGATTGGAAATTTGTAATAAGTGGTCATTATAACTAAAAGGAATGGTTGGTGCTTAAAACTAATCCAATTGATTTTATAATTTAAGTTTTTGCAGAAAAATTAATTTGCTTTGTCCACCAACTTTTGGATAGTGGCATCCAGAAAGGATTCAATGGCCATCTCAGCACCTCGCTTATATTTTTCCGAATCGCATTTAACAACGGAAACATTGATGTCTTCCTTGTCCTCTACCCTCCAAACATGGAACACCCCGGCATCCATTCCGCGCTTGTCGACATCTGCCCCTTGTGAAGCATCAAATTTTTGCTTTTCAAGAACGCCTTCAACCTCTACTCCACGGTTGGACACCATCTGCCCTATGCCAAACCTGTTGAAACTGGATTCATCAATCTTAAAATCGGTCTCGGCCTTTACCTGTGCGTACCCGGCATGTCTGTTCAAGGCTCTTGTAGTTTCGCTCAATGCATTATCAAAAGAAATAACATTTAGCACTACCTTGTTGAAAATAAAATCATTTTTCTGGTTGGACACCTTCATTTCGACCTGCTCCTCGTAATTGGCAAGCTTTAATGGTCCAGCTTTCTTGTTCTCCATATTTTGCTTTGCCACGATAAATTTTTGTCCTGTGGGACGCATTACTATGTCACCGAACTCATCTCCTTTTTCTCCCCCTTGACCAGACTTCAAGTCCCACCGTTTTTCGCGGTTTTTCTCATAGGCACTATGGTTCCATAATTCTTCAATGGGAGCTATTTCAAATCCTTTTGCCATAAGTTCCGCCTTGTACTCTTCAAAGAGTTTATCGGTAAGTTGTTGAAGGTCTTCAATATTGAGCCCGTCCAGCACCAAGGTCAAGGATGCTTTTGCATCTCCTTTTAGTCCTCCTCGCCACATTTTGCCCCCTTTTTTCTTGTCCTCTAACTGCAATGCTGTTTGAAAATTGACCTGAAAATCGGAAATGACTATTCGTTTTGGACTTTTTCTAAAATTGAGATTGGCCGGCCCCAACATTTTTATCTTAAAATCCTTTACATTTTGTGCAATGGCAACTGGTGATGCACATAATAGGATCAACAGAAAAGATAACATGGGTAAATTGATACGTTTCATACTATTGGTTTAAAGTTTTGAACAAACGTAGCATCGAATGGCTTTGAACTCAATAGGGCAATTGTCGTAAAATGAAAGGGAATAGGTGGGCATGTGTCAAATATCAAAATAGAAATAACTTAAAAGCCCCATTACGAATGTTGCCAAAAGCAAAGCCGAATTGATGAGTTGCAACTTTGGGTTCAGTTTTTTCCGGGTTGCATAAATGTGCAACGCCAATGCCAAAAGAAACGCAGGTAGACTCAAATAGAGGTTGAATAGGTAGAACCAAAGCCAACTGGTGCAAAGCGCCCATGCTGAAATCGCCGATATTACCGGTGGTATGCATTGATTCATACGGCTCACAGCTGTATCAGGATAACGATAATACAGAAAAGTTGCCAAAAGTACCATTGGCCCAAACATCGCAATCAACAATAGCACACTACCGAACATAAAATGTTTTTATACCAAATGAACTTCTTCACCATTGGGCAGCACTACGCTCAACGGCTGATTGCCATATTGTGTCTTGTAAACGAATACTTTGTCCCCAATAAAAAGTTTGTCGTACAGGGTTGAGCTTACCAAGAGCGGTCCTGATGTGAGTTGGATTCGATTGGAATTGGTATATCGGTTGGAAGTCAGTGCGAATTTATCTTCGACGATGGATGGAACTCCACGTTTATGGTACCTTTCCTTGTTCCTGTTATAATTTTGGTAAGCCACATATAATCTATAAAATTGAAAAAGAGGTACGGCCCAGATTGGAAACAATAGCACGACAAAGCTCCAAAAACCGCTAATGATCAATAAAACACCAATAGTGATAAATGGACTGGACCTTACCAAACGCTTTTTTATTTCCATTTTCCAGACCCTGTGCAAGGCTTCATAATCTTTTGGGGTATAGCGAGTATGTGGAATGTGCTTTTCCAAAAACTTTTCTTCTTCATCAAGCTTTTGAGTAACACGGGCATCCTCAACTTGCCCCAAAACTTGAAGATCCAGTGTAAGTCCGGATTTGGGAGCTCGGTCCAGCTGCACCTCTGTTCCGACCCTGGCTTTTGAGTAATAAGAATAGTCCACGGAAAACTCCTCATCATCTATATAAACATAATATGACCTCCTGTTTCGGATCCTTGTTTTGTGCCCGTAAGCAGGCCTGTCTCCCGTTGTGGCCCAATGCATCCTTTTGTCGGTGATCTTTCCAGAAACCCGAGATTTTAAACCTAGTTTTAAATCGATTGCCGTGGATGTAATAATATAGGCTATGACGCTAAAAAATAAGACCGAGAAGGCTATCATCATGTAGACTCCAACGGAATCATCTGCAAAACCTGAATTGAACATAAACGACAAAAACAACCAGAATATGCCGATAACCACTACCGGAAATAACAACATGCCATATAATTGACGCCTGAGCTTGGTCTTATCTCTGTGTTCTAAGGGCAATATTTCCAATTTAGGCATGATCTACAGTTTGGTAGAGCCAAAATTAGGGCCTCCTGGAATCCCTACAATAGGGCAATTGTCCTATTGCGGCATAGCATGGCATACAGATAGTTTTGCTGAAAATCAATCCAGCAAAAAAATGAATTCCATTACCAATACCAAAAGACTTTCCCCTGCCCTATTTATAATTCTTGCCCACTTTTTTTATTACCAAGGGTCTGCCCAAAACCTGCACCTCAGCAATTTTAATGTCAAGGATGCACAGGTAAAAGCAATGTCCATCACCAAATATCATGCTATCGGAGCTCATTTGTACAGTGAGAAAAACGAACTCCAGTTCAATTCCGGAGGCTATCTCATAGAAGACAAACTTTACCTGGATAATAATTACGAAAAGCTTACCACTTATGATTACATTGATAATGCGTCAAAAGCCATAGAGAAAAAATTCAATCCATTAGGTAAACAAGAGGGGTCCGATAAAACCCTTTATATCTATGAAACACCCATTGGCATAATTTCGGATGACCTACCCGAAACCGTAGAAAACGATGAAGGTCAATACATTGTTCTTGGCGGTTTAAAATACGGTGCAATCTTTAAGTACAAAAAATACGTGATCGTCTATGAGCTTGCGGAAGCAAACAATGGAGAAAGCAAGGTGTTCTACTCCAGTGAATATACCTACGATGGACTAAAACTAGATGAATCCTACAATCAAAAGGATATACGTTATTTTAAATACAATGACAAAAAGTTATTGGAGGAAGAATTGGGCATGTCCAAGATTTGGGAAAGCATTTTATACAAGTATGTGTATGATGAACATGGCAATTGGATTGAAAGAACCAAATTTAGAGCATCAAACTTTACCGAAACCAAATATCAATGGGTCATCGATGAGGTAAAATACAGGACCATTACGTACACTGATGGCACGGTAACAGGTAGCAATGTGCCAAATACTCCAGAAATCGTCTATTCATCCAACCACAGCAAATTGAAAGACCTCCCAAAACTCAGCGATCCCATATTGATGTCCAAATCCATGAAATTCCTTCAAGATATCACTAAGCTCAGAAACAAAAACAACGAAGGTACAAGCAACGCAACTAAAAACGAGATTTCCCCAACATGTTTAAACGGTGACTGTTCCAATGGGTTTGGCAAAGCTGATTTTGGGACATATACCATTGAAGGCTTTTTTAGTAATGGCAAGGCCAATGGCCAAGGAACTTTATTCTACAAGGATAATACAGGATATTATCAAGGCAACTTTGTAAATGGTTTCAGGGAAGGGTTTGGTATTTATACTTGGCCCAACAGTAAAAACTATTACATCGGGCAATGGGAAAAAGGCTTTCAAGATGGATATGGGTATGTAAAGAACGGCGGAGAAATTCTACAGGCAGGTAAATTTGAAAAGGGAAAACTAGTCCAAGATTTACTCACCTATGACTATAAGAACAAAATAGCAAAGGGAAACTGTGTAGGTGACTGTCAGAATGGATTTGGATACTATAAGTTTGATAATGGAGATAGCTATGTTGGATTTTTCACAAATGGCAAAAGAAATCATGTAGGTGCTTACTCTTGGAAATCAGGAATGGCGCATATCGGAACAATTGTTAATGAACAGCATAACGGTTACGGTCAAGAATTCTATAGACCTAGTGGACAATATTATTTAGGTGATTTTTCACAAGGAAAACGTAATGGACTTGGCATTTTTTATAACAAAGAGCATCAAATACTACAAAAAGGTATTTGGGGTGATGGGCAATTGACCGGAGAGTTCTAGAAAACTTTAGCACTTTTTTGAAAAGCTTGAGCTACTCAAGATTCGCTTTGCATTAATCCGATATACTCATCTCATCATTTGAGGTAATCCAATGATCTGTTTACCTCAGTTTTATATCATTCCAATCTCCATTCCGTTATTTTAAGCTTTGGATTGCTTTTCCATAGTGCGATTTTGTTTTTTAGTGAAATTGAGTCATTTTTTTCGTCAAAAATTTCCAGTGTTTACAGGGCTTCCCAAAGGGTTTACTGTAGATTTCGGAAAAGTCTACTGTAGGTTCTGATTTTACACAGTATTCCAAAATCTGTTCAATCAACTGGTTTTTCAACTTGTTGAATACCCGAAAATAACCGTGATGGCGCAATTTGCCCATCACCCTCTTGCTATTCCTTCGTCCCGCAAACGGGACCGAATAAATACAAGCTGATTTGAAAATCAGCTGCCCAATAAATATTCTTTGGTTTGTACGGACTTTAGGAAAGTCAAATCAATTATTTGTTTGCAGTACAAATTATGCTTGAAAGCATATTCTAAATATATTCGAGGATATTACATCAATTCAAATCAGAAAGAAAAATCCAATGCTACAGATAGTAATTTGTGTTATTCTTTTAATCATTTTAGTTACCCAAATTTAAAAAAATGGAAAAATTATGAGTTAAATTATCTTAAAAAAGAGATGTTTGCAAAAAAAATAAGCCTCAGAAGGATAAACTTTCTGAGGCTTTTATTTTTCTAGTGATCGCGGAAGGATTCGAACCTTCGACCGTCTGCTTAGAAGGCAGATGCTCTATCCAGCTGAGCTACGCGACCAAAGTTTGCGGGTGCAAAGATACTAATGTAACCGATTGTAAAAAATATTTTTTTGATTTCTT
>NZ_JAHZSV010000010.1 GCF_019457905.1 Flagellimonas abyssi
TACGACCACTTCAGCTGGGTCTGGTGCTCCGGCTTAGCTGGGTCGAAGAACGGGCCAGCCTCAACGACGGCAACCTTTAGACCGGACTCCGACAGTACCTTCGCCGACATGCCGCCCCCGGCCCCAGAGCCCACGATGATCGCATCGTACACCGTAGAATTCTCTATTATCTGCATCTGTTAGTTTGGTTTAATTATAAATGAGTAAAATATGAATCAATCTAAAGGGAATCACTATCAACGCTTGCACAAAACGTATGTTCCATGCTCTTGATTCCTATGAGTATCTTATATATTAAAATTAAGGCCCATCATTTCCTTTATGGATGATGGGCCTCATAATTTAATACTGTGTATTAATAACCGTTGTTATCAGTACCCAAACTTGGGTTACGCTGAAGTTCCGGCCCTGGCAAAGGCAATAACATATGCTTTTCTTCAATCTGCTTACCTCTTTCTGTGGTATGCCCAACTGCATTCACAAAGGATATGGAACCAGGTGTATCCGCTACTGGGAACTGACCTGTACGAACAATATCGAACCAAGTTTTAAATTCAAAAACTAATTCCCTGTGTCTTTCTTTCCAAACTTCCTGTACAAAGGCCTCTGTTCCCAAACCGGATAAATCCGCTTCAACTGTGGCAATGTCGGATTCCCAGTAAGCTCTGGCACGCACTTGGGCCAAATAGTTAATGGCATCCGGGGTGACTCCGCTAGATCTTGCAATGGCTTCGGCCGCAATCAACAATACATCGGCATAACCGTATACTGCAAAATCTTTTCCTGAGTTTGCTGTTTCAAAAATAGCGGTATCATCATGCCAGACGTATGGTGCTGTTGCAAAGGTCTGTCCTGAATCTTGAAAGGTGGAATGAAAATATTGCTTTTCCTGAATTCTTAAATCAGTTGCCGGATCATATAAATCCATAAATCCGTCTGAAGGTAGGTACCCTCCGTTAGTAATATCATAAAGTACTTCTGAAGCAAGTGCTACAGGGTAAGAATACCTTGGATAAACGGAAGTCCCTATCTCTGGGTCATATTCTTTGATGTAAATATGCTCTACGGCAGATGCATCTGACTTTCTTATCTTATTATAAGCGGAGTTTTCCAAATCCACAACTCCCGGTGACAGTTCATCGTGCTGCACCAAATCATAGGAACCGTATGTTCCGTTGATAATATCCTGTGCCAAGCTGGCTGCATCACTGTATCGGTCCGCATTCAATGGGTTTCCGCTCATGGTCAGGTAAACATCGGCCAATAGGGTCGCAACCGCTCCTGCAGTTACGCGCTTACCGTTGTCCACCATGCTTACTGTTGGCAAACCACCACTTAGAGCATCGGTCAAATCTTGTTCTATCAGCGTATAGATATCGGCCACAGGGCTTCTTTCCAAATACAGATTTTCCAAAGATTCATAGGGTTCTGTGGTCAATGGTACGGGACCGAACCATCTTACTAAGAAATAGTATGCAAAGGCTCTAAAGAATTTGGCTTCGGCCAATAGTTGTGATCTTTCAGAATCGCTCAATCCTGGTGTTTCGGGAATATACTTGATAGCATTGTTTGCCCTGGAGATTCCCAAATAAAGTTCCCTCCATCTATCTTGAAGGTAACCCCCAATGTTATCCCCGTTAAGGGTAAGCTCTTGTGAATTGCTCACATGGAGTTCCTGACCTGCGTATTCGTTAACGAAATACCCGGACATGTATCCTCCCAGCATCATTGGGGTTCCACTATACACTCCACCATCCGTCATGCTGGGAGCACCGGTCCTGTACAGTGAATTTACCGCACTGTAGGCCTGGTCTGGTTCTGAGAAGAACTGATTGGAATCCAGTTCGCTCAAGGGTTTCTCCTCTAAAAAGTCAGAACAGGAACCCAATACAATTATTCCGATTAGAAAAACTATATATTTAATTTTCATGATATCTTTTTTATGTATTAAAATTTCAGGCTACATCCAATGGTAAATGTTCTTGGCTTGGGATACTGGAAGAAGAAAATGTTCTGTCCCCATTGGTTCCCGCCCCATGAAGTAGCTTCTGGGTCGTACCCTTGAAAGTCTTTGGAATGAATCACGAAAGCATTTTCCAAACTGGCATACACCCTAAGACGGTTCAAGCCCATGATATCCAAAAACTGCTGATTGAAGTTATAACCCAAAGAGAATAGGTTACCTCTGATGTAGGAACCATCAACTACCCAATGGCTATCTACCTGACTGTTTTGCCCTGCATAGGCTTGGTTCCTGATTTCCTGAACCTGGGTATTCTGATTGCTCTCGGTCCAACCATCATAAAGAATGGTTGCAAGTCCGTTGGCAATACCTGAACGGTCTTCGGTTGAGTGATAGAACTGCTGCATAATCTCTACACCTGCAACAAATTGAATATCGGCGGTGAAATCGAAGTTCTTATATCTGAAGGTGTTGATGAAACTTCCTGTAATATCCGGCAAACCTTTTCCAAGGATTTTCTTTTCTGCAGATCGTTTGGCCTCACCAGGAACAGCACCAACTTCGGCAGCCTCAGCGGCTTCGTCGGTTCCCCAAGTTCCCAAACGCTCGTAACCCCAGAAAGAACTCAACGACTCTCCTACTCTAAGAATAGTTTGACTTCCTGAAACCCAAAACGGTCCTGGTTCTATATCTTCATCATTCTCACCCAAGCTTTCAATTCTGTTCTTGTTGTAATTCATGTTAAAGGATGTCTCCCAACCAAAATCCGCTTTGCGGATAATTTCAGCGGTGACCATGGCCTCGATACCTTTGTTGGAAACCGAACCGATATTATCCCTTACCGATGTAAATCCTGTTGTATAAGGAACTGGTCTGTCCAATAAAAGATCTTTGGTCAACTTATCGTAGTAGTCAAACTCTACACGAAGTCTGTAGTCAAAGGCAGCAAGGTCTAAACCTATATCAAACTGGCTGGTTTTTTCCCATTCCAAACCTGGGTTGGATAAGCGATTTACGGAACTGGAGCTTACCCTGGTACCGTTCAACAAAACTGTTCCTGAAGAAACTGTTGCCAATGAACTATAAGGTGCAATCTCCGTATTACCAGTGATACCGTAGCTTCCACGCAGCTTAAGTCTGTTGATAGCGGTTACATCCTGCATAAAAGCTTCTTCACTAATGTTCCAACCAGCTCCGATTGAAGGGAAGAAACCGTATTTATTGTCTTCACCAAATCTTGAAGAACCATCGACCCTTCCTGTCAACGTCAACAGGTATTTATCTTTAAATGTATACCCTGCACGTAAAAAGTAGGAGTTCAAAGCCCACTCGTTAGTTGTGGATTCCGGCGCACTTGGATTACTAGCGGAGCCAATGTTGTTGTAACGGAAAAAGTCGTCACTAAAGCCTCTGGCAAAAATGTTGGAAGACTCATAAGTTCGCTCTTGCCAGCTAATACCCAACATGGTATTGATTCTGTGGTCACCAAACTCCTTATTGTATGTTAGGTAGTTCTCTTGTTGCCAATAAGTGCTCTTCTCATTAAAAATACGGGCAAAACCATTTGGTGCTGAAATATTCACCAAGTCACGTGGGGAGTATTCCTTCTTGTTTCTGATATTTTTATCAAAACCAAATTGTGTCCTAAACTCCAACCCTGGCATAATGGTGAAATTCGCGTAGAAGTTTCCGAAAAGCTGGTTTCTCTCCCAGAATCTTTCCTGGGTTTCCAATACGTGTACCGGATTGGACATGGACTCCAAGTTGTAGGCATCGCTGATCATTTGACTATTGCTCCATGTTCCATCAGGGAATTTTACCGGGAAGATTGGAGGCATTTCAATCATGGTCCTTCTTGGGGTCTGGCCACCACCGCCTTCTTCGAACTCGGTGTCCTTGACGTCGTTTACAAGAAGGTTCACCCCCAATTTCAACCAATCCTTTGGAGTAACATCATATGCAATTTTACCGCTTATCCTATCCAACTCGTTGTTCAGCATTATCCCCTCTATGTGGGAATAATTCAAGAACACCCCGATAGATGATTTTTCACTTCCTTGCTGAATGGATAATTGGTGATTGTTAGAGTAAGCTGTTCTAGTGGCTTCATCTTGCCAATCAGTATCGTACAGTGGATTACCTTGCGCATCGAACAAATTGGGGTCGTTTGTTGTAAATACCGGTGCTGGATCGTCTGGACGGTACTTTGGAGTGTTCTCCATACCTGTACGAACTACTTCCAACCATTCTTCTGCGTTCAGCAAGTCCATCTTTTTGCGGATGCTTCCCACGCTCAAGAAACCATCGTAACCAATGGATATTTTTTCATCTTTTGAACCTCTTTTGGTCGTAATCAAAACAACACCATTGGCACCCCTAGCACCATAGATAGCAGCAGATGATGCATCTTTCAGCACCTCCATACGCTCGATATCGTTAGGGTTGATGAACTGGATATCATCCATGACCACACCATCCACAACATATAATGGGTCTGTTGAGGAATTTATGGTTCCCACACCACGAATCACAATTCTTGGGGAACCTGTTGGCGAGCCCGAATTCAAGAATACGTTAACACCTGCTACCTTACCTCTCATTCCTTGCAAGGCGTTGCTTACCGGAGCTTTTAAAAGTGTTTCGCTGTCCACTGCCCCAACAGCTCCTGTTAGGTCAGATTTCTTTTGGGTACCGTAACCCACAACAACTACCTCATCGAGTGCGGCAACATTTTCTTTAAGGGTTACATCAATGGTTTGTTCTCCAGTAACCTCGATTTCCTGGGTCACAAAACCTATATAACTGAACATAAGCACATCACCTGCATCTGCCATAATGCTGTAGTTTCCGTCAAAATCGGTTGTAGTTCCTTTGGAAGTACCTTGCACCAATATGGAGACACCTGGAATTGGAGTCCCGGCATTGTCCACGACCTTTCCGTTCACGGTAAACTGTACATTTGTTCTAATGAGCTCATTGATTCTGTCCGGGCTCAAGGCTGTGGGGACTTTATCAATATTGTGCTTGCTTAAGAGACTTTCAATTTTATCCTTTATCTCTGGATTGTTCTTTGGAAAAAGAATAATCTGGTTCCTAACAAAACTGAAGGCTATATCGGACTCGGAGAAGAGTTCGTTCAATACGGCGTCCAATGTTTTGTTTTCAACTTTCAGCGATTTTTTGGAATAGACATCCACAATGCTGTTGTTGTAGAAAAAACTATAATCGCTCTTACGTTCGATTTCGTTCAATATCCGCTTCAATCTTACATTGTTTGCCTCCAACGAAATGCTTTGGGCATTTGCTTCCGAAGCAAATAATTTGGCCAAAGTAAGCGCCACTAAGATCAAATAGATTTTCATTATCCTGATAATTGGGACCTTTGGTAAAAAAAGTTCCTTTTTTTCCATAATTTTGATGAGTTTACGATGTTTAATTACATTTTTATGTGGTTAAATAGTTTCTGAGAGGAGGGTGCGGGAACACCTTCCTCTCTTTTTTAAGGTCATTGCTTCATAAATAGTGTTATTTGGTTATTGTGCATTTTATAGAGTATAGGTGACGACACCTCAAAAAGGTCCAGAATCTGTTCAATACCAAGATTGTCGAACTCCCCAGTATATTTATAGTCCATTATCCCAGGGGATTCCACCGATATATCAACCTTGTATTTTCTTTTTAAATCGCTTATCACCTGTCTTATGGGCGTTTCATCATAAATAAGTTTGCCTTCTCGCCAAGCAGTGAATTTTGTGGTCTGTACGTTGTCAACAATAAGTTTATCGGCATCCTTGACATAAGTAGCCCTTTGGGATGGGGCCAACACTACGGTCTTTTGATTTTGTTCTTCAACCACTTTTACCTTTCCAGATACCAACGTAGTTTCCACATTTTGGTCTTCCGGATAAGATTTCACATTGAAAACCGTTCCCAACACCTGAATATTCATGCCATTTCCGGTAGCCACCTTAAAGGGTTTTTCTGGATTATGGGCCACATCAAAAAATGCCTCTCCTTGAAGACTGACATCTCTTGATTCTTCCGAAAATTTTTCGGGGTAGGAAAATGTGGTATTCGCATTCAGTGTAACTTTTGTCCCATCTGACAAGGTTATGGTTTTGTTCTCACCTATAGAGGTAGAAGCCAAAATTGTCTGTGAGTATTTTTCTTCCAATTGTTCATTTGGAGAAACCAACGTATATGCCAGTGCAACCATTAGCAAAACGCAAGCTGCATATCCTACATATTTATACCAATCGGCAAATTTTCTTTTGGTATCTAGTTTGTTTTTGCCTTCACCCTCTTTTAGCAGTTTGGCGACATGCCTTGCTTTCAGTACATGGTAACGCTGTTGTTGCTTGGGGTTTTTGAGCAACCACTTCACAACCTCAGCCTTTTTCTCATCCGATAGCCGACCTTCTACCAGTGCATTTATATCCTTGTTGTTCATCTTAAATTAGGAACAGTATTCAATAGCATGACGTAAAAAACAGGGTCACCCCCTAGTCGGAAAGTAAATTTTATAAAAACAAAGAAGGTAGGTACTCGCTCAGGGCAACTCGGAGTTGTCTTAAGGCCCTGCTCATATGGTTTTCCACGGTTTTTGGAGAGATTTCCAGTTCCTCTGATATTTCTTTATGGCACAATCCCTCCATCCTACTTTTTTTAAAAACTTTCTTACATTTTTCTGGGAGTTGCTCTATGGCCTTATCCACCAAAGATTGGAGTTCGTTTGCCAAAATCGAAGAAGCCATATCATCTGCCAACGCACCATGGTTCAACCAAAACTCTTGCTGTTCAACAGACATTTCTTTGGTGAGCTTATTTTTTTTGGCGCGAAGATAATCCAAACAGGCATTTCGGGTCATACTGTAAATGTAACCTGTAAAATTGGAGGTAATCTGTAATGTATCCCACTTTTCCCATAATTTGATAAAGACATCATGGATGATTTCTTCGGCATCTTCTTGAGAAGGGATATAACTGTTTACAATCACAACAAGTTTAGGCCTGTAGAACTCATATATTATACTAAAATCATCCTCCACGGTATTCTCCGACAGGGGGTCGATTTTGAGGTTATGCAAATATTCTGGCTTCATTTTTTGTAAATGCAAACATTTTACACCTGCAATTTACAAATTTCGGATTAACGACAAATTTTAATCTCTTTATTTACTTGCATAGCCCAAATTGAAGCAACAGTGTAGTTATAACATTTTCAGACGGGTTACAGCCCATCTTTTTATCTCATAAAAGTAATTCACCCAACAAAGTGAGTTTAGTTGACCAAGGTATTCTCATGTTCATGCCCAAAAAGGCCCAAAACTTGCTCCGCACTTTCCGTATGATCTTTATTTTTAACTCTTATGGAGTTAAGGTGTATGTAAAATCAATCCTTGTTTGCACAACTGTACCGGTCACCTCGGTCACATTGTATATTTCCGAGAATGTAAATGCCGTTAAATCTTCATTAAACTCCAAATTAGTGGTTTGCATGGAGCATGAAGATACCAAGCTAAGGTTTTGTGAAGTCAATTCCCATGTACCTGTAGAAGGAACCACATAGTCACAATCTTCCCCATATTTTCCTATTTCATAGGCAAAAGTCCTATCGGAATCAAAAGTATAGGCAGCGTCCCTAGCACACTCTTCGTATTGTTCAAAAAGATTTGTTGATGCATTGTCCGTATCATCATCGGTCAAATCCACTTCCTTGGCAGCTTCAATGCCGGAAAGAATCCATTCCCCGACCAATATTTCTTCGGTTGTGGTTAGATCACCAGTAAAATCCGGGGCACATTCGGGCCCTTCATCCGAACTACATGACATAAGGATTGCCGAAAAACTTATTAGGGAAAAAGCATTAAAAAACATTCGTTTCATCTTCAATTAAATTTTATTGTTCGCTATTAGGATGGACAAGAACACAAATGGTTGTTTGTAGAAGTAAAAAAACATTCCAAACCCCTATAAAAATAAAGCATCTATTTTCTCGTTTTAAAACCTACAGCCCCAAGGAAAAAAGCTATGGCACACTTGTTGTAATCCATGCATTACCAAAATCTTACAATCATGAAAAACTTCAACTTTATTCTGCTTTCCCTTGTTATGTTAAGTATGGCTTCCTGTGCCAGTTCTGGGTTTGTGAATTTGAACTACCCTCAAGAACCCGAACTTATTTTGCCACAAGAAATCGAAAGTGTAGCCGTCGTCAACCGTTCACTGACCAAAGAAGAGGACAAGAAAAACAGAACTTTGGAATCCATAGCCACGGGCGAAATAGCAGGATCGGACAAGCTAGCCTCAGATGAAGCCGTCAAAGGTATTTTTGATGGTCTACGGAACAGTAATCACTTAAAAGCTGTGATACCTCCAAAAGTTAGGATATACGGTACCGGCACCAGAAAAACTCCAGAGATATTGGGTTGGGACGAAGTAATCGAAATATGTGAATCGGCCAACGCGGACGTTCTACTCGTTCTGGAAAACTTTGATTCCAATTCTGATTTTGTAATTGCCAATGCGGTCAATCAAGTTACCTCTGTTTTGGAAACCGGACGTACCGATACACGGTTTCCTCGTCGAGCAAGGGTAAATGTAAGAAGCTTTTGGAGACTCTATGATCCACATTCCAAAACCATTATGGATCAGTACCAACAGACCTATTTTATGGATTTTGACCTGTTAAGTGGTGCTGCACCCTTATCAGCACTGCCCGAAACCGCCTATGCTGCCGGCATGGATTACACCAGCCGTTTCTTTACCAGCTATTACCGTGTAAGACGGGATATGTACAAAAAAGGAAAAGGTAGGGACAAAAACCTATTTGCCGCCGGCTGGAGAAGCAGCGAAGTGGCTAACTGGGACGAAGCCATTCGAATATGGACCGATGTTGCCAACAACAGAGGTAAATCCGCAGGAAGGGCCGCCCATAACCTGGCCGTCGCCTTCGAGGTCAAAGGGGAAACGGACATGGCACTGGAGTGGGCACAACGCGGCTACCAAGAGTTCGGTGATAAAATGGCCCGCGACTACGCCAAGGTGTTGCTCCGTCGCAAAAGCCTGGAGTATTAAAAAGTTGAAAACTTTAAATTAGCCTAACTTAACCGCCATTTTGTACTTGCCTTATAGGCCATTATATTCCACGGAAAAGATGAAAGTTTGGAGAAACTTCTTAAACAGCTAATTTGATTTTAAAATGTTGCCCCTAACACAATGCAACCTTTAAAGATACCGTTTTTCTATAGTTCCCTAATCTTGATATTTCGGAACCAGGTTTCAAAATACCAATATTGCAAAGCGATTTTACCTTCTGTGGTCTTGCCGAACTCGGGGTATTTGGAGAAATGAGTGCCGGCAATCTCTTCCTTCCACTCGGGTGAACTAAAATCTTTCTCTGCCGTGAGGACCCCATTGAGGTAGAACTCTATTTTACCATTCTCCTGTTTTATCCTGGTCTTGTTCCACCCTCCTTGTTCAACCTCTACTTTGTTTTTTTGGGGCAGGAATACATAAAGGGAGCCGGGACGCTTCTCGGGTATATCATAATCCATATGGTCCGCACCTAAAATCTGATACTCCGGTCCGCTTTGCCAAGCCGTAGGTACATCCGGTAATTCCTGAACGTTGATGAAAATACCACTGTTACCATTTCCTGCTATCTTCCACTCCAGGGTAAGCTCATAATTTTTATAAGCATCATTAGTGACCAAATCGCCCGCTGTCAAGGATTCATCATTTGCGTTGCTATGCAATTCCCCATCCACTACTTCCCAAACTGAATCGGCATCCGGGTCATTATAAAGGTGCCATCCCCTCAAGGTCTCCCCATCAAAAAGTAGCTTCCAACCTTCTTCCTTTTCTACCTCTAGCAACTGGTTTTGAACCGCGTTCTCCAAAGCCACTTTTTTGGTTCGCCAATTATTTTCATCTTCTTTTTTCGTTTCATTTTTACAGGATACCAATAATAAAAATGCAAGAAAACTTATGGTGGTTTTTGTGTACATGTAAGGTTTAGTTTGTTTAGTTATGTAGCGACTAAAGATAGAAAAAGTATCCGACCCGAAGCGATTCCTTTTTTTCATAACTCCAGCTAGCCCATGTGACCTAGGTCACTTTGAGGTTTAGTCGGTTTTTATAAATTGCAAAAGCTAATTGTATATAATCATGAAAGGAAACTTTGCCAATTTAATCAATAGCGACCAATTGACGCTCATCGATTTTTCCGCAGAATGGTGTGGCCCCTGTAAAATGTTGGCCCCTATTTTAAAACAGGTAAAGGATGAAATGGGCGATTCGTTGAAAATTGTAAAGATAGATGTGGACAAGAACCAAAGTCTCGCAAACACATATCAGGTAAAAGGCGTACCAACAATGATTTTTTTCAAGAACGGGAAACAACTCTGGAGAAAATCCGGTGTTTTGCAAAAAGGGGAAATCGTTCAATTGGCCAAATCATTTTTATAGCCTATTCAAATAGGTGAATGACCAAGAAAGGAACTGTGGAATTGAAGGTTACTTTTTTGATTACCGGTTCCCTGGTCAGTCTCTCAAAAAATGAGTGGTCTTGATTGATCATAGCTACCATGTCAATGTTGCTGTCTTCTTTAATTAATCTTTGAATGGTATTATTGACCGAAACATCTTTCTCCACTTCAACAAATTCATAGTTGATGGATTTTAACCGTGTTTCCAGTTTATTTTTGGAGCTCTTTTGTTCAGAGGTAAACCCCTCTACATCCCCTACATGGGCAATCCATAGTTTAGCATTAAAACTTTCCACGATGCTCAACAGTGGTTTTAGCTCATAATTTTCAAAAAGATGCTCATAACCCGTAGCCAGCAAAATGGAATCCAGTTTTCCATCCGGTCGGTAATCTTCCGGGACCGCTATAACCGGGCAAAAGTCCATTTCCTTGATAATAGTATAGGTATTGCTCCCCATAAAAACTTCCTTTAGTCCTGATGCACCTTTGGTTCCCATGATGATATAGTCGATTTCCTCCTGATAAACCGTTTTTCCAATAGCATTGACCAAGGTATCTATTATGGATTTGGATGTAAAAGTATGTTCTGGATTCTTATCAACCCTTTTGATTCTTTCCAACTCTCGTTGAAGATCACGTTCCGATTGTTCTTTCATCAAATTGTACAATCGCGTATCATTGGCACCGGCCATTTTAGTAGAAAGACCAGAAGCTCCCACTTGATAAGAGTTTAGCAGAAAAAAATCACAAGGAACATGCTTGAATAATTCCAAGGCGTATATCGCAGCATTCCAAGCATTTTCAGAAAAGTCCGTGGGCAATATAATTCGTTTCTTCTTCACTTGCCTATCGTTTTATATTTTGCATTACCATGAACGGTATTTTAATCTTGAGCCCCAACAGGTCTACCGTGGAACGATATAGCATATCCTCAAAGAAAGAATGGCGGGAATTTATCATCACCAGCATTCCTGCTTCCCTCTTTTTAATTTCTTCCAAGATCACTTCAACCTTGTTTTTAACAGGTGCGGTCTCAAAATGCAAATAGGCTCTGGTCAAAGTTCCCTCCAAAAACAATCTATTATCCGCTTGGCGAGGGCTCAGTTCATCAAAATCCGTTATGTACAAACAATGCACCTTGGATTTAAATTTGCCTGCCAAATCGCCCAAAAGTTTGAGCTCACGACGTTTATAGGGCAACAAATAATCGGTTGGAAAGAGAATGGCATTGGGCTGTCTGTATTCAAAATCTTCGGGTATTGCCAATACCGGGCATTTCACATACTTAAATACCTCGATGGTATAGCTGCCAAATGTAGTATTGTGATCACTGGTCTCTCCCTTGGTTCCCATAATCACCAAATCAATGTTCATTTCATCAACAAAATCGTTGACCGCATCTACAAGTGAATCAAAACTGGCCACCGTCTCAAAATTGTGCAATGGATTTGATGGCTCACCAATTACGGAATTGACCATTTGATCCAGTTTTTTCTGGGTTTGGGCCTTTCGTTCTTCTTTCAATTCATCAATTTTTTCCTTTGCCACCGTTTTATATGCTCCATATACCTCTTCCCCGTACGCATGTATCACAAAAAAGCAGGCTCGTTCACATTTAAACAGCTCTTGGGCATATTGCAATGCATGTAGGGCATTCTTTGAAAAATCTGTAGGAACCAGTATAGTTTTCATGGATATTTCGCTTTTATCAAAGATAAATCGAAGAAATATGACAAAAAATGACATCGGTCAATCGATGATTTTCGTTAAATTTTAACAAACCTCAAATTAAATTTTTCATTTTATAAGGAGTAATATGTCGTTAACCCCTATTATATAGCTGTTGAGAGGATTACTATGTTAAAATAACATTGATGACTTTCATTGAATATTGGACTAGGTCTATCTTTGTTAACCGTCTGTTTTTATATAAAAACAGCGTAACCGCCACCAAACCAAAATGAAAGTAAAATACATAGTCTACAGCTTATTAGTTGTTGGAGTAGGTGTTCTTATTGCCTATAGAATAAAGTCCAACGCCGAAATCGGGAAATCCGGAAACTCCGGACCAAACATCTCTACGGTTTCCGGAACCATATTGAAGCCTTCAAAATTCGAGGACAACATTTCAATCTCCGGTACTTTGGAAGCCAATGAACAGATAGATATTAGAAGCGAGGTTTCCGGGATCGTGGAAAGTATCAATTTTAAAGAAGGTTCCCAGGTGTCGGAAGGACAGATTCTCTTCAAGGTAAACGACATCGAACTACAGGCCCAGTTATCCAAGGCACTTACCGCAAAAAAACTGGCCTCTGAAAACGAAAGACGGGCAAAACTTTTATTGGAAAAACAGGCCATTAGCCAAGAGGAATATGATATTGCCAGCGCCGATTATCAATCAGCCAATGCAGAGTCCGAACTTATATCCGCACAATTGTCCAAAACCAATGTTAGGGCGCCGTTTTCAGGCACAATAGGATTGCGGTCCATTTCAAAAGGAACTTATGTGACGCCTACTACCGTAGTTGCCAAATTGGTAAATACCGATAATTTAAAAATCACCTTCTCCGTTCCGGAAAAATACGCCTCCCAAATTCAGGTGGGCACGGAAATGACATTTACTACATCGGATTCAAAGGAAAATCATAAAGCAACGATTTACGCCATAGACCCTGAAGTGGATATTGCCACGAGAACGCTAAGGGTAAGGGCCATTACAGACAACAAGGACCATAGGTTATATCCCGGGGCCTACACCAATGTAAACCTGCCGCTGGAAACTGCAGAGGATGCAATTCTTGTACCAACCGAATCTTTGATCCCTGTACAAAACGGAAAAAGAATATATATAGTTGAAAATGGCAAGGCCAAAGAAATAGACGTGGAAATAGGTTCAAGAACGGGATCGTCTGTACGGGTAATTTCCGGACTAAAACCGGGAGATACTATCATCACCTATGGGGTTATGGCGCTTCAAAATGGAATGCCCATAAGAGTAAACTTAGAATAAATCGTAAACGCTGAGCTATGAATTTATCAACCTTAAGCATAAAAAGGCCTGTACTTGCGATAGTTATGAACATAGCCATTGTACTCTTCGGAGCCATTGGCTATACCTTTTTAGGAATCAGGGAGTACCCCTCCATCGACCCGGCAATTGTTTCGGTCAGAACCAATTATTCCGGTGCGAACGCGGATATTATAGAATCGCAGATAACGGAACCTTTGGAAAAGGCCATCAACTCCATTGATGGAATTCGAAATATAACTTCTTCAAGTGTACAAGGTTCCAGTTCCATTAGTATAGAGTTCAATCTTGATAAAAATTTAGAGGAAGCGGCCAACGACGTCCGTGATAAAGTTTCACAAGCGGTCAGGAGCCTACCCGAGGATCTGGATGCGCCCCCCGTGGTATCCAAGGCAGATTCCAATGCCGAAAGGATTCTCTCCATGACCATCCAAAGTGATAACAAGAACATCCTAGAGCTCTCCGATTTTGCCGAGAATGTTATTGCGCAGCGATTGGAGACCATTCCAGGAGTGAGCAGCATTCAAATCTGGGGGCAACGAAGGTACGCCATGCGATTATGGATAGACCCGGTAAAACTTGCTGCCTATGGTTTAACCGTGGCCGATGTAAGGGCTGCACTTTTGGCTCAAAATGTAGAACTTCCATCGGGTAAATTGACTGGTGATAATACCGAACTGACGGTAAAGACCATTGGCAACCTTAATACCGAAGATGGCTTCAACAATATTGTAATCAAGTCGGATGGAGCAAGACTGGTTCATTTGAGCGACATCGGAAAAGCTTCTTTGGAGGGAGAGAACATGGAGACCAAAATGACGAATTTGGGCCAGCCCATGGTCGCAACTGCTATAATTCCGCAACCCGGCACCAACTATCTGGAAATTGCCGATGCTTTTTACGAAGAATATGAGCAGTTAAAAAAGGATTTACCTGACGATATATCGTTGAACATCGTTGTTGATGATACCGTATTTGTAAGAAGAGCGGTGACCGAAGTAGCCGAAACCTTGTTGATTTCCATAATATTGGTAATCCTCGTCATCTATCTTTTCTTTAGGAACTGGTCCATGGCAATAAGACCATTGATAGATATCCCTGTTTCCTTGATTGCTACCTTCTTTATTATGTGGATGTTCGGGTTTTCTATCAATGTACTCACGCTATTGGCCATTGTTCTTGCTACGGGCCTTGTAGTAGATGATGGTATTGTGGTGACGGAGAACATATATAAAAAAGTAGAGGAAGGTATGACGCCCATTGAGGCCGCCGTAAAAGGTTCCAAAGAGATATTTTTTGCGGTTATATCCATCTCCGTGACCCTTGCGGCCGTTTTTCTTCCAGTAATATTTTTGGAAGGATTCGTCGGAAGGCTTTTTAGGGAGTTTGGGGTAGTCCTAAGTGCAGCCGTTCTAGTGTCAGCATTTGTTTCGTTGACATTGACCCCTATGTTGAACGCCTACTTGATAAAGCCGGGCAAACAAGGTCAATCCAAATTCTACAAGACTACCGAAAAGTTCTTTATTCAGATGAACGAATCCTATGAAAGGGCTTTGAAAGGATTTATGGCAAGGAAATGGTTGAGCTTTCCGTTATTGTTCGCCTGTATTGGCGTCATCATATTGTTTTACAACCTATTGCAAAAAGAAACGGCTCCTTATGATGATCGAAGCTACGTCCGTTTGGTGGTGAATGCGCCAGAAGGATCTTCCTATGAGTATATGGAAAAATACATGGATGGCATTACCCAGTTGGTATTGGATTCCATTCCGGAAGCACAGGTCGGCTTGATCATGACCTCTCCGGGCTTTGGCGCTTCTTCTGTAAATAGCGGAAGGGCCAGTATCATATTGTCCGAACCGGGCGAACGTGATCGCTCACAGGCCGAGATTGCAGATGAGTTCAGTAAGTGGGCAAAATCTTACGTTGGCGGTAGATCAAGTGTTTTTCAAAGACCCACCATTTCTGTAAACAAACGTGGTGGTGCACCGCTACAATTTATCATACAGGCAAAAAACTTTGAAAAGCTGGAGGAGAAAGTACCTGAATTTATGGCTGAGGCGGAAAAAGACCCTGCCTTTTCTTTTGTTGATGTAAACCTAAAATTCAACAAGCCCGAACTTTATGTAACCATCGATAGAGAAAAGGCCGAGAGTCTTGGTGTATCCGTATTGGATGTTGCACAGACCTTGCAGTTATCCTTAAGTGGACAACGCTTTGGGTACTTCCTAATGAACGGAAAACAATATCAGGTGATTGGCCAGTTCGATAAACAGGATAGAAACGAACCTATGGATTTGACCTCGATATTTGTTAAGAACAACGATGGACAAATGATCCAATTGGATAATTTGGTGAATACCGAAGAACATAGCAGTCCACCACAGTTGTATCACAATAACAGATATATGTCCGCCACTGTTTCGGCGACTCTTGCTCCAGGTATGAGCATGGGAGATGGTATCGAAGCCATGGAACGGATAAAGGATAGGGTTCTTGACGATACCTTTACCACTGACCTTGGCGGTGAGTCTAGAGATTTTGTGGAAAGTAGTTCCAACACGGCATTTGCATTTGGTTTGGCATTTGTATTGATTTTTTTAATCTTGGCTGCTCAGTTTGAAAGCTTTATAGATCCTTTCATAATTATTTTAACTGTACCGATGGCAGTCGCCGGGGCCATGTTCTCTTTGTGGCTGTTCGGCGAATCATGGAATATTTTCAGTCAGATCGGAACTATTATGTTGATTGGTCTGGTGACCAAAAACGGAATCCTTATTGTGGAATTTGCCAATCAGTTACAAGAGGAAAACGAACATATTTCCAAATATCAGGCTATAATGCAAGCTTCGGTCTCAAGGCTAAGACCTATTTTAATGACAAGTTTGACCGTTGCCCTTGGTGCTTTGCCGATTGCAATGTCCCTTGGTGCGGCATCACAAAGTAGAACCGGAATGGGCGTGGTAATCATTGGGGGAACCATGTTCTCTCTTGCACTTACCTTGTTCATTATTCCAGCATTGTATGTCATGTGGTCTAGAAAAAAAGTCCAAAGACCAGAATTTAAAACCCTCGAGCTAACATAACTTATGGATTTTAAAAATTACCTACTGTTCTTACTAATATTAGCCACAGCTCTTTACTCTAATGCTCAAGAAGTGCTTACCGTTGAAGAAGCCGTAAAGATTGCGCTAGAGAACAACTATCAAATAAAGACCGCCAAGAACGACCTACGAATGGATGAAACGGCAGTAACCCCAGGTCAGGCAGGCATGTTGCCACAGGTCACTGCCAGTATTGTGGACAACAACAGTGTTCAAAACCTATCGCAAACACGGGTAGATGGAACGGAAGTAGAGCGGGATAATGCCAAGAACAGCAACCTCAGTTACGGGGTTGCCCTGGAATGGACCATTTTCGACGGATTACGAATGTTTGCCAACTACGAACAGCTAAAGGAAACCGAAAAACTGGGCGAAGCTGAGCTGAAACAAGCGATTTTGGGAAAAGTGGGCGATGTAATGACCACGTATTATGATTTGGTGCAACAGCAACAGCAACTTTCCGCTTTGGACAGTACCCTATTGATATCCGAACAACGGGTGGAATTGGCCCAAAACCGTTTTACCATAGGTAAAGCATCAAAATTAGAGGTGCTGAACGCCCAGGTTGACTTGAACACGGATAAAACCCAAATGCAACGTCAGCAAGAGCTGCACAAAAACACAAAAATCTTGCTGAACGAACAATTGGCCCGCGATTTAAAAATCGATTTTAAGGTAATTCCAGAAATTTTTGTTGACCAACAGCTGAACCTTGAAGAATTGGAAAATCAGGTGGTTGAAGAGAACCCTCAGTTACAGGCGGAAAAAATAAGTAAACGGATAAGTGAATTGCAACTTAAACAAATTAAGGCTTCGCGTTATCCTTCAATATATGTGACCACTGGCTATAACATCGGAAATTCCACCTCGGAGCTTGGCTTTAGCACGCGTTCACAATCCAATGGTTTCAACTACGGATTTGGGGCATCCCTCAACTTATTTGATGGTTTCAATCAAAACAGGAACGAAAAAATCGGGAAAATTGCCTTGGAGAATGCCGAAATAGCGATTGCCGAACAGGAACAGAGCTTAACTTCCATGGTAAACAGCACCTATCAAACCTACTTGACCAATATCAGTTTGATGGAACTGGAGGAAAAAAACGAGTCCATTGCCAAGGAAAATCTTGATATCACGGTGGAAAAGTATAGAATCGGAATCATTCCCACTATCGAATTCCGCACAGCCCAATTAAACTATATCAATGCCAAGGTTAGAAATAGTAACGCAAAGTACCAGGCAAAGGTTTCGGAGATTATCCTAAAACAATTGGCCGGAAACCTTCAGATATAAAAATGGGCACTTTAAAAGCGCCCATTTATTATTCAAGAATCCAACCAATATCAAGTTTTTATTTTCCGTTGAACCAAATCATTACATACACCACAATGGCTATGATGATGGTGGAAATGACGATATCCTTCCAATTGTAGCTATTTTTATTGTCCTTTCTTTCCTCTTCGGAAATCGTGGCATAGGTCAGGTTTTTCAGTTTCTCTTCTGATGGTGGCGCGGTAGCGTAGCTCACGACCAAAATCAGGATAATACAGAATAAGAAGAACCATGATGCAAACGATAGGAAGTTCATATCGCCCAACAAGAACCAGAAACTATCGGGATTCAATGAATCTTTTACCAATTCCAGTACAATTCGGACGGCTCCCACAATAAATCCGACCACCATGGTCACGAACGCCCCTTGCGCATTGATTCGCTTATGAAAAATACCCAATAGGAACACAGCTGTAATCGGAGGTGCTATATAGGACTGTACACTTTGCAGGTACTCATAAAGCACTCCTGAGATATTGGCCATGATGGGAATCCAAATAATACCGATGATTACCACAATCACTGTGGCAATCTGACCGGTCCGCACCAATTTCTTTTCCGGTGCATTGGGTCTTAATTTCTTATAAATATCAACCGTAAACAAGGTGGAGCAAGAATTAAAAACCGAAGCCAAAGAACTCATCAAAGCGGCCAACAGACCTGCAGCCACCAGTCCTCGAAGCCCCGATGGCAATAAGTTGCTCATCAATACAGGAAAAGCTTGATCAGGACTGTCCCATTGTAATTCTCCACGCATTTTAAGTGTTAAGGCGATAACACCCGGAATCAAAAACAAGAATACGGGTAACAGTTTTAACAGGGCTCCGAAAATGGTTCCTCTCCTACCCTCTTTTATGTTCTTTGCCGTCAATGCACGTTGCACGATATATTGATCGGTACACCAATACCAGATACCCGTAATGGTACTGGCAATCAAAAGTGGCGGCCATGGAAAATCGGGATCCGAGGCTGCTCTCCACATATTCAAATATTCTGGGGTTACGGTTTCCTTCATACTTTCCCATCCTCCGACATGATCAAGACCAATAAAGGTAAGTGCAGCGGCCCCGATCACCAAAATAACGGCTTGCAGGGTCTCGGTATAAACAACCGCCCTCATACCTCCCAGCACTGTGTAGATTCCAGTCAGTACGACTGTTGCAATGGCACCTGTCCAAAAATCGATGCCCAAGAGTGCGGAAACCACAATTCCGCCTGCATAAATGGTCACGGAAATTTTGGTGAGCACGTAGGCCACGATGGAGAATACGGACAGTATCCACCTCGCCCTAGCGTCAAAACGTTTTTCCAGGAACTCGGGCATGGTGAAAACTCCAGCTCTTGCATAAAAGGGCAGGAATACCCATCCCAGAATCAAAACTACCCAAGCTTGTATTTCGTAAATCAACATGGGCAAACGGTCCCCGGCACCAGCTCCTGCCAATCCCACAACGTGTTCCGACCCTATATTTGAGGCAAAAATAGACGCTCCTACAACGAACCATCCTACATTCCTACCAGCCAAAAAATAGTCTTCGGTATTGTTCTCCTTTTTACGGATTACCCATAGTGCAATTCCCAGAAGAATCAAAAAGTATATGGATATGGCTACCCAATCAAACGTATCCAATGTCTGCATGGCAGTTATTTTATTTGGTTGATAATTTATACATGGTCCTCGAAGTATATTTTTCACCAGGATTCAGCCTAACCGATGGAAAATCTGACTGGTTGGGACTATCTGGATAGTGTTGGGTTTCCAAACAGAAGCCTGAACGCTTGACATAGGTACCCCCTGCTTTTGCAGGCAAGGTTCCATCCAAAAAGTTTCCGCTATAAAACTGAATCGCGGGCTCGTTGGTGTATACTTCCATAAAACGTCCCGTTTTTTCGTGATATGCCGAGGCGGCCAAACGAAAGTTGTCCTTACCCTCATTAAGCACCCAACAATGATCATAACCGCCACCAAGTCCCAATTGCTCGTTTTCGGCCTCTATCTCCTTACCTATTAGTTTCGGCTCCTTGAAATCGAAAGGCGTTCCCGCTACTTTCCTTAATTCTCCAGTCGGAATCAAACCTCCATCAACGGGCAAGTAGGTATCGGCATTCAAATAAATCTTATGGTCCAAAACTGGTTTGGAAAGTTGTCCTGAAAGATTAAAATAACTGTGCTGCGTTAAGTTGACAACTGTTGGTTTGTCCGTCACAGCTTCATACTGAATATCCAATGCATTGTCATCCGTAAGCGTATAGGTGACCTTTACATCCAATTTTCCGGGGTATCCTTCCTCTCCATCTTCACTGGTGTAGGTAAGCTCAACGGTAGCGCCTTCCTCAGTAGTTTTGGCAACTCCATCCCATACCACTTTATCGAATCCTTTCTCTCCTCCATGCAAATGGTTATCGCCATCGTTTGTGGCCAGCGTATAGGTTTCTCCGTCCAAAGAAAACTTCCCGTTGGCTATACGGTTTCCATACCGGCCAATAAGTGCCCCAAAAAACGGGTTTCCATCAAGATATTGGTCCAGATCATCAAAACCTAAAACAATGTCCTCATAGGCCCCATTGCTATCTGGAGCTGTCCAGCGGGTGATGATACCCCCGTAGGTAATGACATCCACTTCTGTTCCCGCTTCATTTTTCAGCGTGAATTTTTTCACTTTTGTGCCATCTGGCATTTCTCCAAAGATGGTCTCCTCAATGGGGTTTTGTGTACTTTCAGTTTTTGCAGTTTCCATTTCTGACTGGCTTTCTTTTTTGTTTTCCTTACAGCTGATAATTGTAAAGACCAAAAGTAAAACCCCGTAAAATATAGAAGGTTTGGTTATCCTCATCATTATAATTTTAAGTTAGTTGATTACATTCCATGCTGAAACAAATGATAGTATGCTTCATTGGCGTGGAGTTGATCTTTAAATGCTCTAAGTTTCGTGTCCGAATCTATGACTAAAAGTTCTATTCCGAAAATATCGGCAAAATCTTCCATATATTCAGTGGTCAACGCTTGGGTATATACCGTATGGTGCGCTCCTCCCGCATGAATCCAAGCGGTTGCGGCAATATCCAAGTTGGGCTTAGGGTCCCAAAGTACCCGTGCCACTGGTAATTTTGGCAAATCGGCCATGGGAGCTACTGCTTCCACTTCGTTCACGATCAAACGGAACCTGTTGCCCATATCTATCAATGAAGCATTCAATGCATCACCTGCGGGAGAGTCGAAGACCAACCTAACAGGGTCTTCCTTGCCACCAATACCCAACGGATGCACTTCACAAGAGGGTTTTGCACTTGCAATGGAAGGACAAATCTCCAACATGTGCGAGCCCAAAACATAATCTTTTTGAGGTGTAAAGTGGTAGGTATAATCTTCCATAAAGGAAGTGCCACCTTCCAACCCTTCGGCCATTACTTTCATGGTACGGGTCAAGGCGGCGGTTTTCCAATCACCTTCGCCACCAAAGCCATATCCGTCGGCCATCAAACGCTGTACTGCGAGACCTGGCAACTGTTTAAGGGTTCCAAGATTCTCGAAAGTATCCGTGAATGCCTTAAAGCCACCATCGTCCAAGAAGGTTCTAAGTCCCAATTCTATTCTGGCTGAATCTATCAAAGACTGTCTTTGTGCTCCATTCTTTTGAAGCGATTCTGACAGATTATAGCTGGCTTCGTATTCCTCGATCAGTTGATCAACGGCTTTTTGTTCCAATCCATTGATAATATTGGTAATATCGGATGAATCATAACCGTTCACAGCTACACCAAAACGTAATTGAGCTGCGACTTTATCGCCTTCGGTAACAGCGACTTCTCGCATATTGTCGCCAATTCTGGCCACTTTCATATGTTGTAATTCATCAACTCCCAAAGCAACTCGCGACCAAATGGCCAATTTTTTTTGAACTCGCTCATCTTTCCAATGACCTACAACCACTTTGCGATTCTTGCGCATTCTGGACATCATAAATCCAAACTCTCGGTCACCATGTGCGGATTGATTCAGATTCATAAAATCCATATCAATGCTGTCCCAAGGAATCTCTGCATTGAATTGGGTGTGCAGGTGGCACAAAGGCTTGCTCAATATCTTGAGTCCTGCAATCCACATTTTAGCTGGGGAAAAAGTATGCATCCAGGTAACGACCCCTATACAAGAGGTGGAGTTACTTGCTTCACGACAGAGAGCGGTAATTTCTTGCGGTGTGGTTACAATGGGTTTAAAAACCAAGGTGACGGGCAATTTTCCAGCTGCATTCAATCCATCAACAATATTTTTTGAATTGCTCGCGACTTGTTTTAAGGTCTCCGGCCCGTACAAATGTTGACTTCCTGTTACAAACCAGATTTCCTTTTTAGCTATTTTCATTTATTTTGATTTATTTATTGACCGTAGTAGGCATTTTTACCGTGTTTACGCTCGTAATGTTTTTTTATTAATGAATCTTTTAATCTTGGAGCTTGCGGATTTATCTGCAAAGTCAAATACGCCATTTGGGCAACCGTTTCCAACACTTTGGTATTGTAAACGGCTTTGGCCGCATTTTTGCCCCAAGCAAACGGCCCATGGTTTCCAATCAGTACCATCTCGACCTCGTTATAGTCCAAATTTCTATCCTTGAAACAATCCAAAATCTGGATTCCCGTGTTGTGCTCATAGTTTCCTTCGATCAGTTCGTCGGCCATTGGCGGTGCACAGGGAATATCTTGCGTAAGATGATCGGCATGTGTGGTGCCGAAAATCGGGATGTCCCTTTGTGCCTGTGCCCACGAAACGGAATACATGGCATGCGTATGCGCTACTCCACCGATATTCTCCCAATTTTTATAGAGATAGCTATGTGTTTTGGTATCGGATGACGGTCTTAAACTGCCCTCGACCACATTGTTATCGTAATCCATGATGACGATATCCTCAGGCTTCAAGGTCTCATAGGGCACACCACTTGGTTTTATCGCGAAAACAGCGTTTTCCCTGTCCACAGCACTCACATTACCAAAGGTATATATGACCAAACCCAAGGCATTGAGTTCCATGTTCGCTTCGTAACATTCTTCTTTAAGCGATTTGTATGTAGAGCTCATCTTATGTGTTTTTGTTCGTTTGTTCTTCCACAAAGTTTCCAAGCTGTTTATACGCTTCCAACAACTGGGCATATACCTCCACTTGGGACGCTTGCGGAAAATATTCTGCTTCAAAGTCACTTCCCATTACCTTACTGGCCTCAATTACATTTCCATAAATCCCTGCGGCCACTGCTGCGTATATCGCCGCACCCAAAGCCGGAGCTTGATCCGATTCTGCAACTTTAATGGGCATGTTCAATACATTCGCCAAAGTCTGCATAATGAAAGGCGATTTTCTGGCCACGCCACCGATACCGATGACGGTCTCGATTTTGACACCTTCGTCCTCAAAACGATCCACGATCATTTTGGCGCCAAAGCAAATGGCATTGACCAAGGATTTAAAAATATGGGGGGCCTTCGTACCCAGCGATATTCCAGAAATGGCACTTTTCAATTCTTGATTGGCGTCGGGAGTTCTCCTGCCATTTACCCAGTCCAATGCGACCGGGACGACTTCGGACAAAGCAATTGCCTCCGCCTGTTCCGCCAAAGACCGAATAAATTTTGATTCTATTTCATCTTTGAGCTCGGCTTTTTGTTCCTCCGACAACACCTCGGAGTTTAAAACCAAGTTATCTATTGGCCATTGCAATACGTCCTTGAACCATGCCAATACATCACCAAAAGCGGATTGACCTGCTTCTAGACCGACCATGCCAGGGATTACGGAACCATCGACCTGTCCACATATGCCTTTAACCGTTTTGTCGCCCACTGCTTGGTTGGATGAGACCATGATGTCACAAGTGGAGGTTCCCATGACTCGGACCAGTGCGTGGTGGTCTACTTTGGCGCCAACGGCACCTGCATGGGCATCAAAAGTACCCACAGCGATTACGGTATCGGTAGTAAGACCTAATTTGTCCGCCCACTCTTTGTTCAGATGGCCCGCAACTTCGTTCGATGTAAATGTATCTTGATACAGATTATCACGAAGTGATGCCAAGTACGGATCCAGTTTTGATAAAAAAGCTGAATCGGGAAGTCCGCCCCAGCTTTCGTGCCACATGGCTTTGTGTCCTGCTGCGCATCTACTTCTTTTAAATGCCTTTAAATCTTTTTCATCCGCCAAAAGATAAGTGATAAAGTCACAGTGTTCCATCCATGTATGGGTAGCATCAACTACGCTTTTATCTTCTCTGGCCACATGAAGAATTTTGGCCCAGAACCACTCGGAAGAATAAATGCCACCTTCATATTTGGTGTAATCTTCTCCGCCCCAGCTTCTGGCCAGTTCGTTGATTTCGTTTGCTTCTTTTACAGCGGTGTGGTCTTTCCAAAGCACCATCATGGCGTTCGGATTTTCCTCAAAACCATCCTTGCAGGCCAATGGAGTGCCGTCTTGGGTCACTGGCATTGGCGAGGAACCTGTGGTATCGATACAGATTCCTTTTACGGTTTCTGGGGACACCTCGCTTTGCTTCATCACGGAGGCTATGGTATGCTCCAATCCCTCTATATGATCTAAGGGGTGTTGTCGAAACTGGTTGATGGCGGGGTCACAGTATTTTTGTGCTTTCCATCTAGGATACCAGAATACTTCGGAGGCCAGTTCCGCTCCGTTTTGGGAATCGATCATTACCGCTCTTACCGAGTCGGAACCATAATCGAGTCCTATTACATATTTCTTCATTGGTTCTTTTCTATCTTCAATGCATTAATTTTCCTCTGTAGGTAACCACACCTTCATTTTACCAATACCACGATTGGACCATGCGTAATAGGGTATGGCGGTTAACTTCTCATTTGATATGGTTTTGACACCTCCCAATAATTCGGGCTGCATCTCCACCTTGAATTCTTCATTGGCAGTGAGCCGGATATTATCAAAAGTGCTTTTATTATCAATTTCCTCTACCGCATAAACGATAGGACCGTACTCAAGGGACATTTTCCCCAGGTCTTCTTCGACTTCTGGATTGGCCTTCACTTTTCTTACGGACATTGGGAACTCCAATTCCACCTGATCCCCAGATTTCCATGTTCTGGTCAGCGTGAAATAGCCATTATCAGCAACCACATCGATCTCCTCCTCATTTAAGCTAAGCTTATTGCTTGCTTCATCTTTGGAAACATATTGATACAAATCTCCAGGCAAAACGGCATTCCTGGACCAGCCAGGTATCCTGAACTTTACGGTAAATTCTCCTTCCATCTCTGGTTCTACAGTGAATTTAACTTTCCCGTCCCATGGGTACGATGTGTCTTGAGTGACTATTATGTCTTGATTCTGCAATTCCACCTTTGCCTCATTGCTCGCATATAAGTTCGTATACAGGGTATTGCCCGTTTTGGAATAGATAAGCCCTGGCATGGCGGGAATAAAACGGATTACATTGGTAGGACAGCAAGAGCAGTCGAACCAATCCTTTCGGGTGCATGCTCCTTGGTTGAATTTGTAAACACCGTCGGATTCCAGAGCGTTGGGATAAAAGAACTGTTGACCATCCAGGGACAGTCCGGAAATCAACCCGTTGTACAATGTTCTTTCAATAACATCAAAATATTTTACATCCCCCGTGAGGTTGTGCAACCTATGGTTCCAGTAGACATCACCGATAGATGCACATGTTTCGTTGTAGGCCGTTAGGTTGGGCAGCTCATAATTTTCACCAAATGCCTCGCCATCATGTTTGGCACCAATGCCTCCCGTGATGTACATTTTTTTGTTGACCATGTTCTCCCAAAGCGTATTTACTGCATCCAAGTAGGCGGTATCTTTTTGAATAGCGGCAATATCCGTCATGGCAGCGTACATATAAACCGCTCTTACGGCATGCCCTACCACTTCGTCCTGTGCCACAACGGGCAAGTGATCTTGCGAATAAGCTCCAAAAAGGTCGTGGTTATCAGGATTTCCCCTGTTATCCAAAAAGTATTTGGAAAGTTTTAGATAATCCTCTTTTCCTGTAATCTGATACAGTTTGATGAGCCCCGTTTCTATGATCTGGTGTCCGGGGACAGCAGCGATCTTTCCTTCTCCATCGCCAAAGGTCTTTACCATTAAATCAGCATTTTTGATGGCAATGTCCAAAAAATTTCGCTTCCCGGTTGCTTCGTAGTGTACGGCTGCCGCTTCGTACAAATGTCCTGCGTTATACAGCTCGTGGCTCGCTGCCAAGGATTCCCAACGTTCCCCTTTGTCAACATTTACCCAGTTGGCAGGAGGTTTGGCAGGGTCAATGGTTCGCCATGTGGTCAAATAACCATCCGCTTCCTGCCCTATCTTGATAATGGAAACCAACGAATCGACCAATTTTTCCAATTTGGGATTGGGAGCACTGATGAGTGAGTTGGAAGCTCCCTCAATTATTTTGTAAACATCGGTATCATCAAACGGCATGGCACCTTTTACCTCGCCTTCCATTTCTCCCCCTGCAATCAAAAAATTGTCAAAACGACCTTCTTGCTGGCATTTGGCCAACGCATATTCAATGGTTTTTTCCTGAACACGTTGTATGATCGGCAACCAAAACTCATCATTAAGCTTTACATTCTGTATGTTCACGGACTCAATGGGATAGTCCGGTGACTTACCGGCCATACTTTGATCACCTGCCTGATTTTTGGATTCTTCCTGGCAGGATATGGTCAACAAAAAAAGACCTGCCAACGTAAATAAATTTTTTTTCATGTTCTCTTAACTTCCCTGTAAGACTATAAGTGAGTGTGCGGGGATGGTGAGGGAGATTTTCCCTTTTTTCAATTTGACATCCTTAAATTCCTTCGGTGTCACCTTTTCTGGGTTGTCGAAGGAGTTATGATCTTGAAGCTTTTCCGATGTCAAAATATTTCCTTCAATCTTTTTAATTTCCAATGTGGAAATGTCCACCTCTACCTCAACATCCTTTTCCGGGTCAATGTTGACCAAAGAAATATGAACTTTCCCTGCTTCATCCTTTGACGCAGATACGGATACCACCGGAAGTCCTCTATACTCTATATTATCTTCAACTTTGGATGGCAACAGTTTTGCATCATGGTGCACTTTGTACATGTGCATGACATGGTATGTAGGCGTTTTGATCATTTTCTCTTCATCGGTGAGTATCACTGCCTGTAGCACATTGACCATTTGTGCCAAGTTGGCCATTTTGACCCTTCGGGCATGATTATTAAATGTATTGAGCACCGTACCTGCAATCATCACATCACGGATGGTATTCTGTTGAAAAAGTACCCCGTTTGCTACTTCTGGTTCGGCATCGTACCACCCTCCCCATTCGTCGACAAAAAGGTCTACCTTACCATCAGGATCGTACTTATCCATTATTTCGATATGCTTGGTCACATATTCTTCCATGTTCAGTGCCTGTTCCATCGTTTTAAAATAGATCTCTTCATCAAAATTGACCGATGGACCTTTATCGGACCAATCAAACACAGCATAATCGTGCAGCGCAACGGCCTCCATCAATTCGTGAGGTACATTTTTCATTAAGGTTTCCGTCCAATGATAATCGTCTTCAGACGCTCCTGATGCAATCCTGTACACTTCGGTCTCTCCGGACCAACCGGGCATAAAAGTGGCATATTGACGGTAAATGTCCGCGTAATACTCCGCGGTCATATTTCCGCCACAACCCCATGTTTCGTTGCCCACACCCCAATATTTGACTTTCCAGGGTTCTTCCCTTCCATTTTCACGTCGCCAGTCGGCCATTGGACTAATTCCGTCATGATTGGTATACTGTACCCAGTCGATAAGCTCCTGCACGGTTCCACTGCCCACGTTGGCTGAGAGATAGGGCTCTGCTTCAAGCACTTCACAAAGATTTAAAAAGTTATGGGTCCCAAAGCTGTTATCCTCTGTGGTCCCGCCCCACCAACGGTTTACAATGGTAGGCCGATCTTCTTGTGGACCAACACCGTCCTTCCAGTGATAAGTATCTGCAAAACAGCCTCCCGGCCATCTTAAATTGGGTATACCAAGCTCCTTTAAGGCCGCTATGATATCATTTCGAACTCCCTCGGTATTGGGAATGATCTTGTTTTCTTCACCAACGTACAGTCCTTCATAAATACAACGTCCAAGATGCTCTGCAAAATGGCCGTAGATATGTTTACTGACAATGGGTGCGTCGGCTTCTTCCTGAACGCTGATCTTAATTGGGTCTTGTGCATTGGAAAAAGTAATTAAAAACAAGGCGGCCGTAATGGTAATGTACCTTAAAATTTTCATGTGCATTTGGTTTAATCTGTTTTAGTTTTATGTCAAAGACAACAAAATTCTCCCCTAATTTGCTTTTTTTTAAAACCCCTTAGAGAGGATTTTTTTTTATAAGTGT
Organism: Flagellimonas abyssi; assembly: GCF_019457905.1. Lineage (GTDB taxonomy): Bacteria > Bacteroidota > Bacteroidia > Flavobacteriales > Flavobacteriaceae > Flagellimonas > Flagellimonas abyssi. The sequence continues at coordinate 28,329 of NZ_JAHZSV010000010.1, forward strand.
TTTATTTACATTTTTAAAATAACGAAAGTTTTTTGGTTAAAACAAAAAAAAAGATGTTTCAATCGAAAAAAGTTCCCAAAAGATCAGTATTCAGAAATGTTTATATTTTAGCAATCGGAATTTATACGTTAAGAAATGTTTGAAGAAAACTTGGAGGCGCCAGAAAACCTGAACATGCATCTCAATTATTATCAGAAAGAAGATCAGGTTTTACTAGCAGTCGATTGTATCATCTTTGGGTTTGACAAAGAAAACCTGAAAATTTTACTGATTAAAAGAAATTTTGAACCGGAAAAGGGCAAATGGTCTTTGATCGGGGGATTCCTTAAAAAAAATGAAAACCTTGATGAGGCGGCTGTGAGAGTTTTGGAAACCTTAACCGGTTTGAACGACATTTACCTTGAACAAATACATACATACAGCAAGATCGATAGAGATCCGGGGCAGCGAACTATTTCTGTCGCCTATTTTGCCCTAATCGATGTAGACAGTCATCGTTTTGACGGAATTCAGATTGATTCTGCGCATTGGTTCGATATAAAAGAAGCTCCAAACTTGATTTTTGACCACAACGAAATGATTCAGAAGGCCAAAGCTCGATTAAAAAGACGTGCCTTGAGCAAACCTATCGGCTTTGAACTACTCCCAGAAAAATTCACCATGCGACAGCTACAAAACCTGTACGAATCCATTTTGGACAAGAAGTTGGACAAGCGAAACTTTATCAACAAGATAAATTCTTTGGATGTGCTTATAAAACTGGACGAAAAAGATATGAGCGTATCCCGAAAGGGCGCTTACCTCTATGTTTTTGATAAGGACAAGTATGAGAAAAAAGTGGAGGAAGACGGATTTATCTTTAAAATCTGATTATCCACAGCTATTAGTTTTTACTTTCAGAAGGTTTTGTTTTTTGCATTAGCTTTTGAATATCCATTTTGTTCAGAGCATAATCGTACATCTGTAAAGACGCCATGTAACCTGAAAACTTCTCGCCTATATCCGAAGCTCCTATCCGTAATTTGGCATTTTCGGTTTGCGAGGCCAATACCATTATCTGGGAATTGTCCAGTTTTCCGTTGACATACATTTTTTCAACTACTCCATCAAAAGTCAGCACGATATGATGCCATTCGTTAGCGGTTGGAAGGTTATTGTACTTCATATCAAAATGACTATCCAAATGTGCAACGGCCCCATAATTGCCACTGTTGTAATGCAGCGCATTATAGGAGTTTGCCAAATTGAACTTAAAACGGTCGCACCAAGACAACAAGCACTCTCCCTCAGCTGATATTTCTGGGTTTTTTACCCATGTGGCCACCGTGAATGCTCCATTCCATTGCAAACGTTTTGGAACTGGTTGGTCGAGCACCAGTGCTCCTTTTTTAAAATCAAATGCAGCAACACCGTCTTTTTGATATATTGACACTTCTCCCTTTTTCTCAAAAATTCCACCGATACTTCCTTTGTTGGTCAAGTTATCCCGGCTTTTTTTGGCAAAGACTTCTTGAGCATTGATGCTTATAATTTTTTGACGAGAGCTTTTTGCTCCAGGGCCTTTAATTGATGGCTTACCATGAATCTCCAAAGGAATATCGAACAAAGACCCAAATACTTTAATGTTCCAAACTGCTGCCAATAAGCCTGTTTTTTCGGTATCCAAAACTGTAAGTTTGATATATTGGGCAGTCACATCGGAATCATCGATCATTGGGCTGCCTGCAACCCTGTTCTTCGAACGGTCAGCGAAAACCTCCCAATTCTTACCATCCAAGGAATATTCCAATTTGTATTGGTAATAGTATCCAGCGAACTCAAATTGTGTCATTATCCTTTTTATACGGGTCGGCTTTCCCAAATCAATGGTCAAGTCTTGTGGAAAAGAATTATCACTGGCCTTCCACATGGTAGCATTGTAACCATCAGTGGCATATGATGGTCGGTATGCATAATCGTATTCATGTGACTCCAATTGATAAAACGAAGATGCGGACACCTTGGCATTCAATGCTAGATTGTCCGGAACATTCGATTTTATTGATTTTCCCGGCTTTTTACTTCCAGGCACTACTTGTTGTATGGTGGAGTCATTTTCAAAAATAAGTTCATCCACACTTACTTGGCGGGATAAACCTCCCCTTGTCATTGGATAATCATGTTTGTGGTAAACAATGTAATAACGTCCATTTTCTTCCAAAACAGAATGATGCCCAGGGCCGTGTACAGTTCCACTATCATTGGAACTAAGTATGGGATTGTTTGCTCCCGGTGTAAACGGTCCATAGGGGCTATCGGAATAAGAATATCTTACATTGTAGGTTTCATCATGACAGGAGCCTCCAGAGTACATCAAAATGTATTTTTCCCCTTTCTTCATCAGGTAAGCAGCTTCAAAAGGTTCTGGGGTCTGTTCCAAGGGTATGTTCTTCGGGTTTTTGATTTTTGACATACTTTCACTATCCAACTCTCCCACGGCATAGCCCCCATTATAATGTACCCACGTGCCCCAATACGCATAGATTTTACCATCATAGTCGGTAAAAAACTGTGCATCCAATGATGGAAACCCTTCCTTGGGATAATTGTGGGCAATCACTGGAGTATCATCTTCGTTCAATTTTTCCCAAGGACCTACTGGGGAACTGGATACATATCCATAAATATTGCAGCCTGCTTGGCAATTACCAAAATACAGGTAATACCTGCCATCACTACCTTCAATAATGTCCGGTGCCCAAAAATTTCTCAGGTTAACAGATTCCAATGAGGGAACTTCCATGGTATGGTTGTACCAATGCTCAAAATCTTTGCTGTACCATACCGTGGGTACTCCTGAGGCCAACATTTCATTGTCGGTGGTAGCGTAGATATAGTATGTATCACCAAATTTTTTGATTGTAGGGTCCGCAAAATAACCCGGAAGAATAGGATCCACCTTCCCAACAGGCAATTGACCTTTCTTTCTTTGACCAAAGACATTCCCCAAGACCATGACAAAAAGTAATATGTACAATACCCTATCCTTCACAATTGGCAACAATCACCCTTTTGGGCTTATAGTTTGACCTCTGTTTCTTTCTTCCCCAATTCGATTTGATACGCCCCTCTGACCTTTTTATACGGCAAATCAACATCCATGCCCTCCACACGCAAATAGGCATAAGGAACATGTGTGCCTTTGCTATCCAAGGTCAGGGTTACATCCCCAGTTTTATTGTTGTAGACCACTTTTTTAAACGAACCTGCATCCAAGGTTAGCCAAAGCTTTTTGGGAGCTATGAATACTCTGGACCTTGCTGCTGTGGTGGGTTCCAATTCTATAAAAGCTTCTTTTTGGGATAGATTTCCCCCAAAGGCCAACCATCCCATATCCTCATCTTTGGTAAGATAGGATGATGTATTTACGGCATATCCATAAAACCCGGAGCCATAATCACCTGAAATACCGTCGATTTTTAAAGTCGAAGGGTATGAATGGAATGCGGCCGGTCCGAAGCCATCTTGTGTAATATTTGAAATTCCTCCCAACAAACCTCCGTAACCCACTTTTAAAAGATATAAGTCTTCGGGATCCTTTCGATAATGACTCAAAACGGGTATGGCATTCAATGAAGACCCATAATGATGGATTTGGCGTTCCACCCGTGAAGTTTCCCCGGCTTTTCCACCGTACAAAAAGTCCCAATATCTTCTGGCATTACCATTATAGCCCCAATGAGGCATTGTTGGCATATAGGCCAAAATGGCACTAAGTGTAACATAGGCCTTTCGGTCATATCCAAAATAACTGGACCACATATACACTTCCTCTTGTCCAGTGGAATCCCATGGCATTTCGCTGCCAAAAGGGTAATCCAATGCCCGCCAATGGTCGGCCCGCTCTTTCATTCTTGCTTCCAAATCCGAGGCCATTTCGGTTAGCCCTTCGTGCTTCAGGTCTTCCAAAATAAATAGGAACACCGAGCCCTCCATTTGTCCGAACTGGGCATAATACGGTGCTTGCTCCACCATGGCTACGCTGGTGTGATAGGCATTTTGCAAATACCAATCCCAAGACCTGTTATCCACCAAATCTTTATAGTAACGGGACAAACGGTACATTACCCAATATGCGGCCGCTACATGGGGATAGTTATAGGATCTTCCGGGATTATTGGCATGCTTATGATCCCATGCCGCCCAAGTATCAAAATTGATTTTATCACTATACGTGCCTTTGGGCAAAGAGTCGGGTTCGTAATAAAACAAGCTCTTTTTGACTCCATACTTGTTAGGTCCTTCATTATTCTGGATTCCTCCCCACAGTGTTTCATCCACAAAACCTTGCAACTTCTGGATTTCGTCCTTGTCCGGTTGAACCAATTGCTTCATAACAGCTGCCAACCAACTACCTGCTCCACCTTCATCGCTCAATCCGCTGATCCAAACCCTACCATCTTGAACTACCTTTTCCTTTTTCTCGTAATCATAGCTTATTGGTGATGGGTTTCGTCCGAATGGGTCATTGGGGTCATCAAACCATTGTTCCGTAGTCAGAAAATGTCCGAAATCTTCAATAACCTCTGTCTCCGGTTTAATGATTTTATAGTTGATGGTCTGTTCCGTATCATCAGTATAGGTGATGGTAAGTCTGGCCCTGCCCCATTTTTTTCCTTGGACATGGTATTTTTTCTTTCCCAAGGCAGTAGTGCCATTTTCTTTAATTTCCAATGCTCCGGTGGGTTCAACCGTTATGGAAGCAACTCCTTTGTTGTAATCGATGAATAATTGACCTTCAACATCTTGCGGAAGTACATACCCTGGAACGCCGACCGCAACAGGGTGCTTTTCCTTGACAAGTGTCTCTTGTATATTCTTGATTCCTTCGGTAACTACAAATTTTAAGGCAAAGCTTTTGGTTTCGTTTGGTTGAAGAACAAGCGAAGTCGGTTCATTCCATTGCTCCACTCCTTTCCATTCGTTTTCGGAATACGCTTTGCTGTATGCCATCCACTCGTGGAATCCTTCGAAGACGATGCTTTTGGGAGTGGGATCGTCCAATAATGGTCGATAAGCTTCAAAAGACATATTTTCCTTGGGCAGCACTAATAAGGCCGGACCTCTCCCGCTCAACCTTTTTACCTCAAGATACCCTGCATCTTTACCAATATAGGGGTCAAAAAAGACGTTTTGGGCATGGGTTTCCACTAAGGACTTGCCTTCAAGAATGTTATTAAACACCATTGGAACTCCCAATGCTCCTATTTCCAATGGTTTGTCTTGTTTATTGGTAATTTCAAAACGCATGACCAATTGGTCATTGTCCAATTCGTAGTATCTTCTGATGATAACTGGTATGTCAGTTGGCAGAGTATTGGCCAAGTCAGCGGCTGCCAAAACATTCCCGACGGTTTCCAATGGTTCCACTTTTGCCCTACTGGTGGCCGTGGAATAGCTTTTCCAAATTCCGTTTGCCTCTTTTATACGTAGGTTGATGTCTCCCAAGTGATAAAGACTGTCCTTGTCCCTTATTTCCAAGCGGTCGCCGGGAGTAAAGTCAAAATAAGGGTCGCTATTAGGGCTCAATGCTGCAACAGTTTGTGATGCCCTTACCAATTTTAACTTAAAGTCAGGAGTTTCAAATTTTTGATAGACATCGGCTACACCCAAAGTCGATTCTCTTTTTTCCACTCTGCTCCAATAGGTATTCTGCGCCATTGTAGTTGAAAAAGAGGCCATGCAAAATGCCGAGACCAGCCAATACTTTATCTGCTTCATTCTAGTGATAGTTTGGTTATGGGAGAAGGATTGGACCAAAACTCCCTTGCTTAAAGAAATATGTTGTGTTTATCTATTTGAAGGCCGTGGAAAATTTCCACTTTGTTTTATAATTTTTGTTCAAGGGAAGATCTTGCAACAGAGCACGCAATACCTCAACCGGCATTCTACCTTCTTTCATCACCTGATCGTGGAACTGCTTTTCCGTCCATCCTTTGTCCAACATTTCATTCCTGAGAGCGTAGAACTGAAGACCTCCCATCATGTATGCCAGTTGGTACAATGGGGGATAATTGGTGGTAAACGAACGTCTCACCTCTGCTTCCGCATTGGCATACTCGTGGCCCACTTCATCAACCAAAAGGTCTATGCACTCTTGGGGAGTCATTTCTCCTAAATGGAACTTGAGAGAGAAAATAATCCGAGCGCATCTATGGATTCTCCAAAATAGCATCCCGAGCTTTTGCTCTGGAGTTTGAGGAAAATCTTTGTTCCAAAGAATAATTTCCCAGTAGAGAGCCCACCCTTCGGTCCAAAAAGGTGTGGAAAAAGGCCTTCTATAACTTTTGTTCCTGCTCGTCATAAAATATTGAAGATTATGCCCGGGAAGCAATTCGTGCTGGACGGTGGGAAATGAAAAATTGGGATTGTTCCCCCGCATGCTCATCAATTTGTCATCGTGATCCATTTCCATGGTCGGGTACGAGATGATGATATCCCTTCCCCCTAAAAAGAACGGACTGACCTTTTGTCTTTCTGGGCTCATCATTTTCATGCCCCAGGTTTCCTTGGCAAGTTCTGGCAATGTGATCAAATCCCTTTCCTCTATAAAATCCACAGAGTGGGAATACAGATCCATAATGGCCTGTGGCTGCTCTCCTGCAGGAACGTAGGTATTCTTTACATGCTCCAACGCCTTTTTCCAATCATCGCCATATCCCAATTCCCGCGACGCTTTAATCATTTCATTTTTGCACCATTCAAATTGTGCTTCCGCTGTTTTAATTAGTTCATCGGGTGTGTAAGGAATAAATTCCAAGGCAAGGCTCTCTTTGAGTGCTTCTTCTCCAATGGGCTTTCCAATGATTCCGCTACCATCATCCTTAACGCTTCCTTCCGAATAATTTTCCTTTAGGAACTCGGCGTAAGCAGTCAACTTTTCATTTAATTTGTTATAAGGTTTTTCTACCCACCAGGTAAAATCTGGGTCATATCCGTAGTAAAAATTATAAGCCTCTTCCAGTCCCTTCTGGAACGAAACGATAAGTTGGGAAGCTTTATCAGCAGTCTGCCAATCCTTAAACGGTTTGGCCTTCCATGATTCCATTTCCGAATCAATAGCTTGGGAAGCATCTTGAAATATTTGTGCCAACTCTTTTGATTCGGGCTTTTTGCCTCTTCTACGATTTTTTATGAACGGAAAAATATCCTTTGCAAAAGAGCTTACTTCGGAAACTTCCTTAAATGCATCATAATCTTGATTTAAAAAATACTCTCCTTTATTCACCAAGTTCTTTAATAGTACGTAATCGACTTTTCCTTGTTGTGATAGAGCGTTGAAATCAACAGCGGACAACTTTTTGTTCCAGTGATTATAAAACGTGGAAAACCGCTGATAGTACTCTTCGGACTCTTGAACGATATAAGTCCGGTTCAAGGCCCAGTTATCCGCTTCAAATTCGGTAACGATATCAGCCATTTTACTATTCTGCGCGAAGGTGCACGAACTGACCAACGCTACCGCTATGATTCCTATTCTTTTTAAATCCATTTTGTTCGAGTTTAGTTTCTTCCTTTATCCTTCTAAAGGTAATGATTGGTTTTTCTAATTTTTGCTGGTCATCTTACTATTCTAGTGTAACATCCATATACACCGAATGGCGGCCGTATGTTTCATAGAATGGTTTAAAAACAACTCCGTCAATGGTAAATTCCAATGTTTTTGGGTTTCCTTCGATAGTACTGCCTATATTATTGGCATCCAAGGTTACTTTTCGCCAATCGTTTCGTGGTTCGGGTTCTTGAGCCACCAAAAGTACCGGTCCATAAAAAAGGCTTGCAATGTTTTGTTGGTCCATTACTGGGTCTAAATGAAATTGGAACGGCATCTTGATGTCCACAACATCACCATTGTTCCATTTTCGGCTTAGGGTGGTGTAGGAACCGGGTTCTGCTTTTATCTTCTGCTCTTTACCATTAACTTTCACATAAAATCCTTTGGTTGCCCACTGTGGAACACGTATGTTCAAATCAAATTTTCCTTTGCCTTTAATTATTAACTGGGTGTTATCCGCTTTGGGAAAATCCGTCTTTTGCTCTAGGACAATATTCTTCTCTGTCCACTCCAAGGTTGATGGCACAAAAAGGTTTACATATAGTGCGCTATTGTCCTTGTTCTTAAAATAAATGGAGTTTTGAAGCTTAGTGCTACTTTCCAAGGCCGTACCGTTGCAACAGGTAAATCCTGTCATATCAGCATTTCCAAATCTTTTGACGGAACCTGGCCGCAATGGCACATGATAGGTATTCGCCGGGCTGTCCTCAGCTACCGATGCCAAGATATGGTTGTACAGGCCACGCTCGTAATAATCCATGAGCTCCGTTCGCTGGTCGAACAAGAATAAGTTCTTAGTCAGCTTTAGCATATTGTAGGTGGCACAGGTCTCATTTTGTCCTCCTGCAGAAAAACCATTTTCGTATAACGTAGCAGGCTGGCCGATGAAACATTCCGCATTCGTGGGATTCCTTGCTCCGGCCACGCCCCCAATACTATACATATAATCATGCTTTGCCTTGTACCAAAAGTTTTCGGCTACGCGGTAGTATTCCGGAGATTCGGAATCGCGATAGATTTCAAGCGCCCCCATGATCTGTGGTATATGCTGGTTGGCATGCAATCCACGGAAGGAATCGACATTTTTGGCCAATCCGTGGGAATGCTCCGCATCTCCAAAAAACATTTTGATGTTGTCAAACAGTTGTGCGACTTTGAGGTATCTCGGTTCATCGGTTATCCTATCCAATCGGGCCATGGCCTCGTTCATCCCACCGAATTCCCCAGCAATATAGCTATTCCACATACTGATCAATGTATCGGTGGGCAATTGGCTCAAACGGGCATACACCCAATCTCCCATTCCCTTGGCCACTTCCAAAGCTTTCTTGTTTCCACTTACCTCGTAGATATCCATTAAACCTGCCAATAATTTGTGCAAAGTGTAATATGGTGCCCAAACTTGAGTTGGTTGGGTACCATAGGATGCTCCGTTTTCCAGCATGATAAACTGGTCCGGTGGGTATGCGCTTATAAACCCTTTTCCCCAGTTCCAATAATCCGTTCGAATACCATTTTCGCTCAAATCCGAATCGTAGGTGGATTTTCCTGGACCGTGTGGAACTTTAGTCGGATCCGATTCATGCTCTCCTCCAACTTCGGTAGGCTTTCCTGACATTTGGGATAATTTATATAGCACCTCTACCATATAATCCATTTTATTGGCAAAATTGGCCTGCAGTTCCTCATCGTAACCAGTACTTGCATACGCCTGGGCTATGGCCGTTAAATAATGGCCGGTGGCATGCCCTCTTAATTTAGTTTCCTGACTGTCCCAAACACCCAATGGTTTGGCTCCTTCGGGCTGGTCTTGTCCAAAAGCGTTGCGGAACATGTATAAAAAGGAGTCCGGATTGGTCTCGGCCAATGTATTGATAAACTTATCCCTGTTTTCTATAAACTTTGTCTGTTGACCATGAGTATCCGAATCCAATCTTACTTGATCTAATCCAAATACTTCCAGTGTCATATCAGGCGTTTTCATATCCTGTTTTGGCTTTATCGTAATTTTTGCCTTGGGCTTAAAATCTGTACCTGGAACTTTGCCCGTGACTTCATAACTCCCTGTTTTGGTTACCTCGCTGTTATCTGTTGGAGAAGGCCATAGAACCCTGACCTCCGGCCCTTTGATTCCATCACGATATGTTCCTTTGACATGGCGTGGCAATCTCGGCAAATAGCCCAGTTCCGTTTCTACCTCAACATCGGACACTCCGGTCAGGAACTCATTGTATAATTGAGGGGCATCAGAAGAGAATTTTTGCAAGTTGTCTTCGGGTTTTTCCCGGCTTACCAAAGCATCACCACCTTTAAGAGCAATATATCGAATCCTTGAAACCTGCTTTTTGCTCAAAGGAATCCTATACAACCTAAAATCGTGGATCTTTGCTTTGAGATAAGGATTTCCAGATACGATCGGCTTTCCTAAATAGAGTAAATTCTCATGAGTGAACAAATCCTCCAATTCTATTTCCACATTTTCAGTCTTTCCGGCTTCTTGTCCATTGACAAAAACACTCATGGACTTTGATGGAATGTCAAAGATCAAGGCTACATGGACCCATTGATTCGTTTCAATTTCCACATCTGTGGAAAGCACCTCATATTCTGATTTGCCATCCAATATGACCTGAGCTTGGAATCCTTCTTGTTCTTTGGTTCCGAATGGAGCAACAAAAAAATGCGTCCTATTGTCTTTTCCAAAATCAAAAAGAAGCTGTCCCGGTTCCTTCGACTGAAAATTCACCCAGGTTGCAATGCTGATGGATTCCTCGTTTTGCACAGATTCACCCGGAATGGAAATATAGGATTTACCATCACCTGGGAGTGAAAGTACTTTTTTAAATTGCTCATCATCTTTAAAATCCACTTCGCCATAAGCCCTTGCGTGCAAATTATTTCTGGACCAATCTTTGGCATCTCCATCAAAAATATATCTGGAAATCATTCCGGTCTCCCCAATTCCATCCAAAATCTGGTTACCACTCTGTGCGTGCACCAAACTCATTTGGGCAGTGAATAGAAAAAATACTGCACCGACAAAAAACTTACTTACATTCATAATAACTCGTTTACTCCTAAATTTTATTGACCTATGGTTCAATGTTGTTTTTCTGATTGTAGATTTCCTCCCATGAGGGCGGGTCCACATCCATCAAATGTTTTACAAAAAAGTCCTTGCGTTTCCTTTCGCCAAATTCCCCGCCGGAGGAATGTCCCATGCCGGGTATGGTGACAAGTTCAAAATCTTTATTGGCCTTGATCAATGCATTGGCAAATTGCATGGTGCTGGCGGGGTCTACGTTATCGTCCACTTCTCCCAGTATCAACATTAAATCACCACCCATTTGACCTGCATTTTCTACATTGGAGCACTCGGCATAATGTGGCCCTATGGGATAGCCCATAAACTGCTCGTTCCACCAAATCTTATCCATTCTATTGTCGTGGCACCCGCAGGAGGATACTGCCACATCATAAAAATCAGAATTGAAGACCAATGCTGCAGCTGCATTTTGGCCTCCTGCCGAGGTCCCAAAAATCCCAACGTTTTCAGCATCCATATACGGATATTTTTTGGCAGCTTCGCGTATCCAAATTTTTCTATCGGGAAAACCGCCATCTTTGAGGTTTTTCCAGCACACATCGTGAAAAGCTTTTGAGCGGTTGGAAGTCCCCATACCATCTATCTGTACCACAATGAATCCCAGTTCCGCCAATGATGACATGGACCAGTAGTACGACCTAAAATCCTTGGGAACAAACGAGCTGTGGGGCCCTGCATAAATATATTCGATTACAGGGTATGTTTTGTTGGGGTCAAAAGAAGTCGGTCTTATAATGACTCCCCAGATATCAGTAACGCCGTCCCTGCCTTTGGCCGTAAAAACCTCAGGGGCCATCCATCCCTCTTCCACCAATGCAGAATGGTCGGCCTTTTGCAATTGCATTAAGGTCTTGGCATTTGTTGATAATTTTAAAAGCGTTACAGGCGGGGCATCCACTCTGGAGTACTGATCTACATAATATTCATGGTCTTCCGAGAAAGTTACCTTATGGTTCCCATTTTCTTTCGTGAATCGGGTCAGGTCCCTGCCATCAAAATCTATTTTAAAGTAATGAAGGAAGTATGGGTCCTGCCCTTTATCCATTCCACTGGCCGTAAAGTACACCTCTCTGTTCTCTTCATCCACATGAATGACATTTCGAACTACCCATTCTCCTTTGGTAAGTTGTTTTTTTACTTTTCCCGTTTCTCCATCGTACAAATAGATATGGTTCCACCCATCCCTTTCCGATGTCCATATAATCTCCTTACCATCCTCAACATCGTACCTGTACTTTTTGCTGCTGTAGTCGATGAAGGTTTTGCTGACCTCATTTACCAGTACTTTTACCGCTCCAGTAATTGCATCAACCGCTATTACTTTATAGACCTGATGACCTCGTTGATTGTATTCAAAGGTAAAGGCACTACTATCCTCTCTCCATTCTATGTTGTTGAGCCCGAATTGATGGCCAAACTCGTCGGCAGAAACTTGGATATGTTTCTTTTTACCGACCAAAAACAATTGTGGGCTTTTAAATGGAAGCTCATCCCCTGGCTTTAAATAATCCCTTGATTGCAATTTAGGCTGGAACTGATCCTTTGGACTGGATTCCACAAAGTATATTTTACGTTCATCTCCTGGACGCACCTTGTATGCCATGATTTTTTTCCCATCCGGCGACCATTTTATGTAAGTGGAATAGAAAAAACCCGGAGCGCCATCATAGCTCAGCCGGGTTTCTTCATCTGTCGAGGTATTTTTGATATATAGGTTGTGATTTTTGATAAACGCCAACATGGTGGAATCAGGAGACATAACTGGCGGATTATTGGTCTCATCGAACCTGCTGCCCCAATAGCCCCAATCTCTTTTTGGGTCTTCAGTTTTTGACTCTACAATTGTTAATTCCTGCTGATTGGGATTAAAGGAAACTATCTTTTCATCAAAAGTGAATTTCAACGCTGCCATATCGGCATCAAATTCCAGTTCGCTGATGTCTATGTGATTGACATCTATATCTTTCTCAAATTTTTCGGACAACAATTTAGCCAATACAGCATGGTCAAAACATTTTTCTTGGGTTTTCTCCGAGGGATTTACCCATAAGTATTCTTTTCCTTCCGGGGTATTGTTTACATACCATAGTAGGTTATTTTCCTGCCAATGAAAATTTTTAGGCGAGTTTGTGACCTTGTCCCGAAATAAAGAATCCAGCGAAATCGCCTTTTGATATTCCGCTAAAGTTCCTTGGGCAAATGATGTACCGAAATTTATAAGTATAAAAAATACACTTATTTTTTTGACAAAAGATTTCATAGTTTAAATAAGTCTAAAACTATTGATAATCTCTGGTTGTATATCGATTCATATTACCAGATACTTATACTATATTACCCTTAACGCCTTCACTACTGCGTAAAAAAGCGATTAATTGACTAAGAAACTCCCAAAATGCAAAAGAAAACCTGTGGGAAAAAATAATTTTAATGAAACCTTTCCGGTGAGAGCGGGGCGATGTCCATCAGTGGTTTTGAGCCATTCACTTCTTGAGACACCAGCTTTCCTGTTATTGGCCCCAGGCTCCACCCCATCATAGCATGACCTGAAGCTATAGTCAGGTTATTATATTTTGCGGTTTTGCCAATAAACGGCAATCCATCCGGTGATACCGGCCTCAGTCCAGAGGTAGCGCAATCTTGTTCTTCTGGAAGTATGGTAAAACCTCTATAGTGGGTCTTAACGGCATTGGCCAAAGCCGCTACACGTTCTTTCTTGATGGTTTCGTTATTGCCGGAAAACTCCATCGTACCCGCAAACCGGGTAAAGCCATCCATCGGGGTAATAGCCATTCTAGCATCCACCAAAATAGTGGGCAAGGTTATTCCCGTTGGCCTCCTAACATCCATACTGTAGCCCTTGCCGCCCTGGATAGGAATTTTAAGTCCCATTGTTTTCGCAAGTTTTGATGTCCAGCTCCCACTGGCCAATACGAACTCATCAGCCTCATAATTACTATCCTGAGTCGTCAACGAGACTATTTGCTTCCCCTTCGTGGTAACGTTTTCAACCTTTTGACCCAACTTAAAATCTACTCCATGTTCCTGTAACCAAGTTTTTAGTTCCTCCATAAAATGATTGGGTGTCATATGGGCATCACACTTGTAATGAACGGCTCCCTTTACTTGGTCGGATAGTACAGGTTGTACTTTTCGTAAATCTTCTTGTGATAGTATGGAAACCTCCAAACCTTCTTTTATGGCTTTTTCGGCCACCTCATGCTCCTCCTTTTCAGATTTTTCGCTACAATATGCCATTAAGACCCCTTTTCTTTCGTAATGAAAATCAAATTCACGGCAGGCCAATAATTCTTCATAAAGTGCCCTACTTTTCAAATTGAGTTCTTTGAGCACGGGCAATGCTCTTTCAACATTGGAAACTGTTGCAGACTTTTTAAATAATAGTGCCCATTTGAAGAAATCCATATCCCACCTGGGCTTCATATAAAATGGGCTGGAACTATTGAGCATCCATTTAAGGCCTTGGGTGATTATCCCCGGAGCGGCCAACGGAACAAAATGACTTGGTGTAATATATCCTGCATTGATATACGATGTTCCACTATCCATATTGGTTTGGTCCAAAATGGTGACCTTATGCCCGTCTTTCACCAAATAATATGCACTACAAAGCCCGGAGATTCCTCCCCCTACAACAATTACTTTCTTCATTCTGAAAAATTGATTTACAGTACTTGGAACCCATGGGCGTATGGGTCATCGTCATCTATAATGATATTATTATAGCCTGTTACCTGTGCCCACCCCTGTATACTTGGCACAATGGCTTTTTTACCTACCAAGGTGGTCTCCTGCTCTATCCTTCCGATAAACTTGCTCCCAATAAAACTTTCATGAATAAAGTTTTCGTTCGCGCCCAACTTTCCTTTAGCATATAGCTGTGCCATACGAGCCGATGTTCCCGTACCGCACGGAGAGCGATCTATGGCCTTATCCCCGTAAAAAACGGCATTTCTTCCCGAAGATGTTGGGTCCAAAGGGTCTCCGGTCCAAAGCATATGGCTCACATCCCTGATAGTAGGATCTTCCGGATGCACAAACATGTCGGGATACTTTTCATTGATGCGCTTCCGCACCACTTGGGAATAATGTATGATTTGGCCAGCGGTAAAATTATGTACGCCCTTAAAGTTTTCTTGGGGATCCACAATTGCGTAGTAGTTTCCACCGTAGGACACGTCAAAGGTTATCTGGCCTAGTTCTGGACACTCCACGGTCAAACTTTCAGCGGCCAAATAGGATTTTACATTGATCAATTTTACCCAATCCACTTTTTTGCCCGTTTGGCGATACTCAATCTCTACCAGGCCTGCTGGAGCTTCCATTTTAATTTTTCCCGGTATTTTGGGAACAATCAATCCCTCCTCTATTGCTACGGTAATGGTCCCGATGGTTCCATGTCCGCACATGGGCAAACAGCCTGAAGTTTCAATAAAAAGTATCGCAAAATCATTATCCGGATTATGCGGCGGAAGCAAAATGCTCCCGCTCATCATATCGTGTCCACGGGGCTCGAACATCAATCCTTTTCTGATCCAGTCAAAATCCTTGAGAAAATGCTGTCTTTTTTCACTCATGTTCGCCCCGATCAAGTTGGGGCCTCCACCTGCCACTACGCGTACGGGGTTGCCACAGGTATGTGCATCAACACAAAAAAAAGTTTTTCTTGCCACTAGCGCTCTTTAAAAAACCATCTTATTTTTATTTTCTATCCCTTGAGGTGTTCTGGCAACAACGACTGCGGAAAGGATTGATAGCTAACCGGTCTGACCCATCTATTAATGGCATGCACACCAACTGCGGTAAACCTAGAATCCGTAGATGCCGGGTAGGGTCCTCCGTGCTGCATGGACGGACACACTTCCACACCTGTGGGAACACCGTTATAAATGATCCTGCCCACTCTATTCTGCAAAGCATCCACTACCTCTATCAAATTGATGGTATCATTCTCTTCCGCGATAAGGGTGCCTGTCAACTGCCCTTCCAATCCTTCGATTATTTGAAGGAGTTCGGCATCATCCTTACATTGTACCACTAACGAAAATGGGCCAAAAACTTCTTGGTGCAATTTTGGATTGGCCAAAAATTCACTGCCTGAAACCGTTGCTACCGCTGAAGCTGCATAGTTTGGCTCCAAATCAGCATCTACTTTACCCACCACTTCAACCCCAGATTGGGATGTTACATCAGCTTCTTTTTTCTCGTAGCCGCTCTTAATGTTCGGGTGCAACATGCATTGCGAATCTAACGCAATCGTTTCTTTCGCCAACTCGGCTATGAAATCTTCTGTATTATCATTCTTTATGGTCAACAACAGACCTGGATTGGTACAAAATTGTCCAGTTCCCAACGTGATAGATCCTGCGTAAGTCTTTGCAATCTCTCCTCCTCTTTGGGATATGGCGTCCGGAGTTATGATTACCGGATTGATACTTCCCATTTCTGCAAATACAGGGATTGGCTCTTCTCTTTTTGCAGCGATATCGAACAATGCCCTTCCACCTGTAATACTACCTGTGAAGCCCACTGCTTTGACCTTGGGATGGTTTACCAAATCCACTCCTGCCTGAACTCCTCCGTTGATACTGGAAAACACTCCTTTGGGCATGCCTGTTTTCTCTACTGCTTTAACAATGGCAGAAGCCACCAATTCGGATGTACCTGCGTGCATTGGATGGGATTTAACGATAACTGGACAACCGGCTGCCAGTGCACTTGCCGTATCACCTCCGGCCGTTGAATAGGCCAATGGGAAGTTACTTGCTCCAAATACAGCCACGGGCCCCAAGGGAATCATTGTTTTTCTCAAGTCCTCCTTGGGCAAAGGTTTTCTATCCGGCTCGGCCGCATCAAATGTATTCCCTCTCCAATCCTCAGTTTCCACCAGTTTTGCAAAGGTGCGCAATTGGTTCATGGTCCTCCCACGCTCACCAACCGCCCTACCTTCGGGAAGTCCTGATTCCATGGTATAGGTATCAATCAACTCTTGGTCCAATGCCAAAATCTCATCGGCAATGGCGTTGAGAAAATCTGCCCTTTGCTTACCGGGCACATTTCTATATACTTTAAAGGATTCCCATGCAGCATCTACGGCCTTTTCAATCTCTTCCTTTGTTACTTCTACAAATGTTGTGGGGTTTTCCTTGTTCAGTTTAGGGTTGATGGTCTTGAACTCAACCTCTCCATTTGCACTAAATTCTCCTGCGATACAGTTTTTACCTGTAATCATACTACACTTTTTAGGTTTTTATATTCTGGGAGCTTTGGTCTGTTTTTCATAGCTTCGTCAATAACCTTGAGCACCCGCTCCCTTTCTTTTCCTTGCAAGGGCAATCTTGGGGCCCTAACATTTTCTGTTCCAATTCCTGTAGCTACTTCGGCCAATTTTATGTTCTGTACCAACTGCGGGCTTATATCCAGTTCCAGCAACGGCATAAACCATTTATATATGGACAGGGCCTCGTTTATTTTACCTGCCTTGACGAGTTCGTAAATGGCCACGGTTTCCGCTGGGTAGGCGCAAACCAAACCTGCCACCCATCCATCTGCTCCTATTACCAGACTTTCAAGTCCCAAAGTATCAACACCTGTGAATATCTTGAACCTATCGCCAAAACGATTTTTTAAACGTATTACATTGGTGATGTCCCGTGTTGATTCCTTTACGGCTTGGATGTTATCACATTCTGACAACTCTTCCATCATATCCAAAGTTACTTCAATTTTATAATCTACCGGATTATTGTAAATCATTATGGGTAAAGATGTACTGTTTGCGATGGCTTTAAAGTACACAACGGTTTCGTGATCAGTTGCCTTGTAACGCATTGGAGGCAAAAGCATTAGCCCTTGCGCCCCTACCTTTTCTGCATGCTGTGCAACTTCTATGGCTTCTTTTGTGCTTTGCTCGGCTATGTTGATAATTACAGGAACTTTGCCCTGAACTATCTTTAACGAGGCTTTTATCAAGGTCTCCTTTTCCTCTTTGGTGAGAGTACTGGCCTCACCCAAGGTTCCTCCGAGTATTATTCCGTGTACACCGGCATCCAGTTGTGCGTTAATATTTTTCTCAAACATGGCAAGGTCCAATTCGTCCTCGCTTGTGAATTTTGTGGTTACAGCGGGCATAACCCCTTCCCAATGTATCATAATGCTATATATTTTGATTACAAAAATAGATGACTGAATTTCAAGGATAAGCTTCATTATTAACGAATACTGATACTATATTAACCCAAATATTGGTTCAGGTCATTATTATGATGATATTCGCATAAAAAAGTAGTGAAAGTTCTTCCGTTTAAAATTCCGAAACCCAAAGATGAAGCCTTGGTCTATCAAGTAGATCGGGAACGGGTTTTTTATGACCAACTTCACCAACATGCAGAAATACAGATAAGTTATATTGCCAAAGGTGCAGGATCTTTGATCGTAGGCGACTCCATTAGTGATTACAAGGAGGGTGATATCTTGGTCATAGGAGGATATGTCCCACATGCTTTTAAGAGCGATGTTTCCTTTTCTCCAAAATCGCTTATGTACACTCTTTTTTTTGACATCAACTCTTTTGGAAAAGATTTTTTCCGCATTACAGACCTTGCATCCACAAAGGAATTCTTCAAAAAATCGGAACTTGGAATGCGGGTCATATCCAATAAAGACATCATTATTGGAGAGTTCAACAAACTAAAAACTCAAAATAAAATAGAGCAAATAGCCACTCTGTTGGTCATTATAAACCGTATAACACAATCCCAAACAACGCCCCTGTCCTCATTTGTTTATCGCAAGTCTTTTTCCGATGATGAGGGCAAGCGTATGAACGATGTTTTTAAATATGCCATGGACCGCTACCACGAGCCTATCAGTTTAGATGAAATAGCCGATGTGGCCAATATGAGCAAAAATGCTTTTTGCCGGTATTTTAAAAAACGGACGAACAAGACTTTTTTTCAGTTTCTTATTGAGATTCGAATAGAAAATGCCTGTAAACTGATTCTTGGAAGTCCAGAACTGGCTATTTCATTAATCTCCGATCAATGCGGATTTAACAACATTGCCAACTTTAACAGAAAATTCAAGGAATTGAAAGGCTGTTCTCCCACCCAATTCCGGGCGCAATTTTAAAATCCATATCGATATAAAAAAAACGGATGGGAAATCCCATCCGCTTATGCACTAAATAACAAACTCAAAACAATTACAACAATTTGTTTTATCGTCTACACCTTTTCCCTAGTAGCCAGGATTCTGGCTCAGGTTTGTGTTGGTGTTAAGTTCTTCCAAGCCTATGGGAAATAGGATTGTGTAGTCTCCTTGAGGGGTATGGTTATACCAATTTTTTGTCTGGTACACACCAAATCGAATCATATCGGACCTTCTTCTTGCCTCTGCAGCGAACTCCCATCCCAATTCGTCCAAAAAGCGGCCGTATGGTACAGCAGATTGGTCTCCTGGTTGATCTATGGTTCCATCTTCGGCCAAGGTTCCATACTCCACAGTAGTATCCCCTTCAAGTTCAGTTCCTGTAACGGTGGCCTCGGCAGGATCTTCAAAAGAACGTAGACGAACCTGCGTTACTATGGTAGCTGCTTCATCGGCACGATTGGTTCTTAAGAGGGCTTCGGCCTTCATCATAAGTACATCTGTATACCTCAGAAAAGGGAAGTCAACGCTGAGTCCTGCTGTAGCTCCGGATTCTATTTCGTATTTACCACATCTGAAACCGTCTGTAAATTCGCAATCATAAATACTTGGCATTTCCTTTCTGAGGGTCATTACCACACTACCGTCGGAAGCGTTCAATTGGTCTCCCATCAACCAGGTATCCGCCAAACGTTTATCATTGGTATCATAACTATCTATAAATTGTGGATTACAACTAGACCCTCCCCAAGGTTGGGCCTGCATATCAAAAACCAATCTATGATCTGGCAAAAGCATTTTCATATGGGCATTCCAGTCGCCAGCAAATATTTGATCGTAAGGAATCGCGAAAACCATTTCTGGATTTCCCTGATTCTCTGTACTAAAGATATCGGAGTAATTTGACGATAGCTCAAAAGCCCCGCTGGATATAATTTCATCACATGCATCGATAACATTGTCCCATTGGGCGGTTCCTGTATATACCTCGGCATTTAAATACACACGTGCCAGAACATGATAAGCTGCCCACTTCGTCATACGACCATAGGTTGATTGATCTACGACCTCGGTTAGGTTGGGTATAACCTCTGTCAACTCGGATACAATAAAGTTGTACACTTCTGCACGTGGACTCTGTACCGGAAGTTCATCACTATAACTTGCTATAATGGGAACGTTGCCATGGGTATCCACCAACATAGAATAGTACAATGCCCTCAAGGCCCTCATTTCTGAAATAATGGCAGATGCCTGCTCTTCGCTCACCGGTAGTTCTCCAGATTCTACTTGTAGAATTACCCTATTGGCACTATTGATTCCATTGAAACAGGTTATCCATGTGTTTCTTGGTTGCCATTGGGTCTCTGTCCATTCATGAAAGTGCATTCTTTTGTATGTACCTCCATCATCCCAACCATTGGGCCGTGTTGGAGTCACGAACATATCGCCGGGCTCTTCCTGCAAATCAAAATATCCTTGCCAACCCATTACAAATCGCATTGGCGTGTAAGCGGATGCCATAACCGAAATGATATCGGATTCCGAAGGCACAAAAGAGGATTCTGTCACTTCCGAGAACACTTCTTCCTCCAAGTCGGTACAGGCTATTGGCAAGAGTAATAAACTTGCCAGGAGCGTCAAAATTTTTGGTCTAAGTGAATTCACTTTGTTTAATATATTTTTCATAATATTTTTTTTAGAATGTGAAGTTGATCCCCAATGTAAATGTTCTGATAGAGGGGTACTTATCCCTGTTATCATTTCCTGGAACAATTCCATCGTTAGGAGTGCGGTTTCTATTTACTTCTGGGTCTATCCCCTTATATCCCGTAATAGTCGCCAAGTTCAGTCCTGATGCATAAATACGGAAGCTTTGGGCAAACTTGATGGCATCCTTGGGCAGTGTGTATCCCAAGGTAACGTTGTCTATCTTTAAGAAATCCCCGTCTTCCACATAGTAGCTTACAAATCGTTGCACATCTTGCAGGACAGCTTTTCCATATACCATATCATAGGCGGAGTCCAATGTATTGTAGCTGATAGTTGGGTTTTCATAGAACATTCTGGAAAAGTTCAATATTTGATAATCCAATGCTCCTCTTAAATTTACCATCAAGTCCCAGTTTTTATACTTAACCGTGTTGTTCCAGCTATAGTAGGCTTTTGGCAAACCGTTGCCCAGTACTTGTCTATCGTCGGTAGTGGCCTCGGTTGCAGGAACAAGTGTGCCATCAGGACGTTCTATGACCCAAATACCGTCTTCGGTAATGTCCACACTTTTTAATCCAAAGAAATTACCAATTGGTTGTCCCTCTTGAATTCTATGAGTTTCGATTTGAATAGGCTCGCCTGTATATCCCTCATCAAAGAAATCATTGGTCAATTGGAACTCGCCGTTGGACAATGACACTACTTCGTTGGTATTCGTGGAATAGGTAAGGTTAGCGGTCCATTCAAAATTATCCGTTTGAAAAGGGGTCACGTTCAATAGGAATTCCAGACCTGTATTTTTAATCTGAGCTACGTTCGCCGCTATCTCTCCATAAAAATAGGGAGGTGTCGGTACGCTATAATTCAGCAGTGCATCCTTCGTGGTTCTGTTGTAGTAATCTACGGAACCATTGATGCGGCCATCTAGCACCCCAAAATCCAATCCTAGGTTAAACTCTTCCTTTTTCTCCCAACGCAGGTTTGGATTTGCGTTACGGGACGGTACCAATTCTCTTACCCATTGGCCATTGTTCAAGAAATAATCTCCATACGTTAGCCCACTCAAAGCTTGGTAATTAGCTCCTGCATTGATCCCTGTGATACCAAAACCTGTTCTTAACTTAAGATTGGACAGCCAATCCCAGTTATCCGCGAAAGATTCCTGATCTACGCGCCAACCTAATGAAATACCAGGAAAATTACCCCATTTGTTATCTTCACCAAATCTGGAAGATCCTTCACGGCGCATACTTGCCATTAAAAGATAACGATCATCGTAGTTGTAGGTGACCCTTGAGAAAAATGCTATCAGTTTATCGGAATACTTTTCACTTCCCATTCCTGCTTCACCCAATTGAAGTCCTTGACCGCTACCCAAGTTATTGTAGGTAAAACCATCCGTTGGGAAACGACGGTTGGTTGCCCAAAAGCCCTCAGTGGTATTGTCTTCATAGTTGTACCCAACTAGACCTGTCACCTTGTGTTTTCCGAAACTGTTGTCGTAATCCATGGTAAACTGCCCATAGTTTCCAACATAATCATTGGTCCCCCTTGAAGCAAAGCCTTCTTGGCCGTTTTTAGTAGTGGAAACATGGTTCTTTGTCTGGTAAAAACCTCTGATATTTGAATTTCCCTTACGCGTATACAGTCCTTTGACCGTAACATGGTCTCCAAAGTCGTAGCTTAAGGAAAAATCGAATCTAGTGTTCCTATACCTGTTCTGACCAATGGTTTCCTGTATATAGGCAACAGGGTTGTCGTAGAAATACACATCTCTCTCGTACCAAGTTCCATCTTCGTTGTAAACAGGCTCCGTCGGATTTCTTATCAGGGCCTGTCTGTATATGTACGGGTTAAAGCTTGCTCCATCACCCAGGGCATTAAAGGTCTGTTCGCTCAATATTACACCAACATTTGCTTTCAATCGGTTGTCGAACATGGCATGGTTCACACTTACTCTTGCCGTATGTCTCTTGTTATCGGATTTTAGAAAAATCCCTTCAAGATCCCTATAGTTTAAGGAGGCCGTCATATTGGAAGTTGAATTACCTGCCCTAAAAATAAGGTTGTGAACTTGACTGTAGGCATCGCGGGTAATTTGGTCGACCCAATCGGTATCAGACCCAAAGTCCTGAACATTTGCTCCATTAAAAGTGTAACCTTCATTGAATTTTTGTCTCAACTCTCCAGCATCCAAGAAGTTCAATCTATCAGCGATTGTGGACAAAGATGCATATCCATTATATTCAATGGTCGGTTTCATATCTGCACTACCCTTTTTTGTGGTAATGATGATTACACCATTGGTACCACGCGTTCCATAAATGGCAGTTGCAGAACCATCTTTTAGCACATCAATGGATTCAATGTCTTCTGGTGCCACAGTATTTAAACTTCCGGGAACTCCATCAACCAAAACCAATGGGTTAGACCCTCCAGTTAAAGAGGAGAACCCCCTTAAGTTGATTTGCGTACCTTCCGTGGGGTCGCCCGAAGGTGCCGAAACGGACAGACCGGCAACCTTACCTTGAATAAGTTGCGCCGCATCCTTTACATTTCCCTGTACAAAGTCTTCAGACTTTACAGTTGCCACAGAACTGGTTACATCGGCACGTTTTTGCGTACCGTAACCAATTACAACTACTTCCGAGAGCTGTTGAAGATCCTCCTTGAGGACCACATTAATTGTGGATTTTCCTTGTACGGGAATTTCCTGACTTACAAAACCTAAATAAGAAAATACCAACACCGCATCGGATTGCGAGGTGGTAATCTCATAATTTCCATCAAAATCGGTAGCCGTACCGTTGGCGGTGTTCTTTTCCAACACCGCAGCTCCTGCAATGGGTATCCCTTGCTCATCTGTAATGTTACCTGTAACCGTCTGTTGAGAAAACCCAGCTTGCGCCACAAAAACGCAAAACAAGGAAAGTACAAGCTGCTTTTTAAGACAATTGGTCCCTAGACATTCTTTAAATAAAAAGTTAGCCAATTTCATAATACATGTTAATTAGTTGAGTTAATTTTTCCTGTAAAAACCATTGCTCAGCATCGTTAATATTGATTTAAAGATTAATAAGCGTTAATTTTACACTTGTAAATGTAAACTTATGGCTCAGAAGATTTCTGGAAATATTATCCGGTTTTGATATTATGTTGACCAATCAGCCCTGTTATTCTTATTTAACGTGACTTAATTCTATCAATTCGTTAAAACTGAAAGTAATTTCACTGATTTATGTAAGTAAATTTATGTTACATAAAACTAGGGCGGCATTAGTTCAAAATCGTACCAACTTTATCCAAACCAATTCTAGGTATGTTCTTTGTATGGACTTATCAAGTGCTCATAAAACCCTAACTTTAGGTGCAATTTTTTTTAGACTTGTACACCATAATCGACATAGAAACCACGGGAAACGGAATCAAGGGCAACAAGATTACCGAGATTTCTATTTTTAAATATGATGGCGGACAGATCGTGGACGAGTTTACGTCCCTGGTCAACCCGCAAAGTCCCATTCCCTATTTTATAACAGGACTTACGGGAATCGATGATCACATGGTGCAAAATGCACCCACTTTTCGGGAAATTGCCGATACGGTCCTAAAAATTACCGAGGGATGCATTTTTGTGGCCCACTCCGTTAATTTTGATTATGGTGTGATCAAAGAGGAGTTCCGACAAATTGGAATTGATTTTACACGAAAAAAGCTCTGCACGGTGCGTTTATCGCGCCAATTGATTCCCGGGCTACGCTCCTACAGTTTGGGGAAATTGTGTTCGGCCGTTCAAATTCCGCTGGTCGACCGCCATCGTGCCAGGGGAGATGCCCACGCCACGGTACTTTTGTTTGAAAAACTTCTAAAAAATCCCAAAGCTGAAGAGGTCTTTAAAAAATTTCTAAATGCTAGAAGTCAAGAGGCCACCCTTCCTCCACATTTGCCCAAAGCTGTTTTCGATAAAATTCCGCAGAAGCCTGGCATCTATTATTTTCTGAACCAGAAAGGGGAAATCATCTATGTGGGCAAGGCCATCAACCTAAAAAAACGGGTGTTGGGGCACTTTTATGACAAGAGCCGTAAAGAAATCCAAATGTGTGCGGAGACGGCCCATATCGATTTCAAACTATCTGGCAGCGAACTGGTCGCTCTGTTGATGGAATCTGCAGAAATAAAAAGGTTGTTCCCGCCCTACAACCGTGCACAAAAAAAACCGGGCAGGCAGTATGCCATTTTTACCTACGAGGACCGAAATGGGATTACGCACCTAGCTTATAACAACATTAAAGGGGCCCCCAACCCATTAAAAGTGATTCATAACCAAACGCAATGCAGAGCTTACCTGGAAGAAGTATGCAAAGCTTTTTCGCTCTGCCCCCGATATTGCCATTTACAACAGACCAACGCGGCCTGTTCCCATCACGAAATAAATACCTGCCAAGGAATTTGCCGGGGAGAGGAAGCGGTGTACGACTACAACCACAAAGTGGAGGCAGCGATTGCACATATGAAACTATTGACTTCCGAAATACGGATCATCAAAGAAAAAGGAAGGGATGCAAACGAAAATGCCGTGATATTAATCGTGGACGGCATTTATAAGGGCTTTGGCTTTATCGACACCGATATTCAAATATCAACCCTAGAAGATGTGGAAGCCTTTATCACCCCACAAAAACATACGGTGGAAACGGAGAGTATTCTCACCCAATACTTGTTAAAACAGGACAAGAGCCAAATGTTGGCCCAATAGATCGAAGTAAAGCTATGCTTTTGGTTTCAGAACAACTTTAAATTCAGCCGTGTCATCCAGTTTTTGAAATCCTTGATGCAGTTCGGTCTGATCCACGGCATAGGGATAAAATGATATGGGTTCAATGCAGACCATATTCCGAACTTCGGTCCAGCACATAAAATTTCCAAAACCTTCGGTCTCAATGGTGATTTGTTTCTCATCTTTTAGTGTGATGGAACTGCAATCCTCCACGGGAAGCGCTCGATTCCCAACAGCCAAAACCGCTTCCAAAGAAATTTCTTTATCCTTCGCGATAATGACCGGTGATTCTGAATGTAGTTTGAAAGCTGGATGATATCCCAACATAAAGGGCATCCCCTGTTCTCCCGAAATTTTGAAATGAATTTCGAGGCCCTCATCGGTCAACAAAAAAGATTTCTCGAACCTAAAATCGTAGGGCCAAGACAAAACGGCTTCAGTTGATTTTTCGGGGAACTTTGAATTGGAAACCTCGGTGCCCGATTGATATTGCTTTGCAAAAACGGCAGAAGTAGCAGTTTGCTGCTCCAAGTCGTACTCCATTTGACGCAAAAGCCCGTGTTGATCTTGTATCGCTTCACCTTTAGGTGTTTTTACCCGAAAATTGGCCTCGTTAACGGGACCGATGATGGGAAACATTTCCGTATCCACACTACCCCATCCAGGGCTTCCCTTTTGGTGGATAAATTGATGCCCATTTACTTCATAACCTACCAACTCTCCTTTATCAATTTTTACGAAAGTGTTATTTGTGCTGAGTGTAACCATTATTTGGTGTTTATCAATCGGTAGATGAGAATAGCTGTACGTTTGGTCAAGGCTTCAATAGTGTTCAGGTTAACGGTTTCTTGAGGGGTATGCGCATTGTTGCCCATGGTTCCAAGCCCGTCCAGTCCATCCACGTACTCTGCAACGAACGAAACATCGGCCGCTCCCCTTCTCCCTGGGTCGTAGGCCAAGACTTCGCCTTGTTTTAAATCTAAACTCACCTCGTTCAGGGTTTCGAGCAAGGCTAGATTGCCTTCTGTGGGCTGCATGGCAGGATAACTATCCGTAAAACTAATGCTGGCCGAGGTTTGCGGTAGGTTATTGGCAACGATCTCCCTCATTTTTTCCCTGGCACGCTCCTTTTGCTCTTCGGATATAAATCGAAGCCCTCCTTTTACCACGGCTTTTTGCGCGACCACGTTGGTTTTTCCAAAGGCATCGCCCTTGCTGGTCAATTCATCATAATTTACGAAGGTGCCCCCAAGCAAAACACCAGGGTTGAAGGTCAATAAGTCTTCACCTTTGACATCGGTATAAAATTGATGAAGGATTCGTGACATTTCAAAAATGGCGCCAGCACCTGTGCCTTCACTAAAAATACCAGAGGAATGGGCACGTTTTCCCTCTACCTCAATCGACCAACCGGAGGCACCTCTTCTGGCCACCGTAGCATAGTTAAATCCTGTAGAAGTTTCAAAACCAAGGGCAATATCGCTTCGTTTCGCCGCATCGATCAGATCTTTTCTACTTATGGACAAAGGTTTTCCCGTACTTTCTTCATCCCCTGTAAATGCTACAATAATCTGGGCATCATCCAGCAGACCGTTATCGGACAATGCTTTTAAGGCATACAGCACAATAACATCGCCGCCTTTCATATCGTTGCCGCCCGGAGCATGGGCAATGCTGTCGTTTACCATTTCAAAAGTTTGAAATGGACTATCTTCTTCAAAAACAGTGTCCAAATGCCCGATCAGCAATAGTTTTTTTCCTTTGGTTCCCGTGGTTTCGGCAAAAAGGTGCCCTGCACGGTTCATTTCGGAGGGCATTTCTATCCATTGGGTCTCAAACCCTATATTGTCAAAGGCGTCCTTAAAAACCATGCCCACTTTTTTCACGCCTTCGGCATTAAGGGTGCCACTGTTAATGTTCACTACCTTTTCCAAAAAATCTATGGCTTCGGCATTGTTCCGTTCTATGGTAGAGACAATCTTTTTTTCTGTTCGGGAAAGTTTTTGCGCGGAAACAGAAGCAACAAAAAGCAATGCAATAAGGGTAGAGGTAAATTGAATTTTCATGGTGGGTTATTTTGATGGACAAGTTATCAATTTAGAATGATAAACACCAAGTTGGGCAACATCTTCTACTCGAACCGGATGGCCTTTACGGGTGTTATCCTTGTGATGATATACGATGGAATCAAAAGCATCAACAAACAAAGCAACATCACCCCGACATTCAGCAATAGCACAGTGGGCGCATCCATATGCACTGGGATATAATCAATATAATATTCCTCGGGATTCGGGAACTTGAACATTCGAAATTTGTTCTGAAGGAAAATGACCCCGAGACCGATCAGGTTGCCCCAAAAAAGTCCGATAGCAATCAAATAGGCCGCGTTGTACAAAAATACTTTTCGGATGCTCCAATTGGCGGAACCCAGGGCTTTCAAAATGCCGATCATTTGGGTACGTTCCAAAATCAGGACCAGCAAAGCCGTGATCATATTGATCCCTCCAACAATAATCATAATGCCGATGATCAGGGCAATATTAAAATCAAACAGACCGATCCATTCAAAAATGCGGAAGTATTTGCTTTTGATGTTTTGCGTGTCTAAAACGGAGAGCGTATTATTATAGATCTCGTTCGTCTTTTCATCGATTTGATCAAAATCGTCCAAAAACACCTCAAAGTTCCCGATTTCATCCTCCTCCCATCGGTTCATCAACTGAATATGGCGGATATCCACAAAAACATAGGTTTCGTCAAACTCCTCAAAACCGCTATCATAAATACCCACGATTTCAAACCTGCGGTTGTTCGGTGGCTTGGACGCATCCCCTTCTCTAAGAAAAAAGGAAAAGAAGCTATCGCCGACTTTCAACTGCAACCTATTGGCCATTAAACTGGATATGAGCACCTCTTCATTGAGATCTCCGCTATAATTTGGCAATCGACCGTCGACCAGATATTCCTCAAATGTGTTCCAATCGTAGTCGGAGCCCACGCCCTTGGCCAACATTCCTTCGAACGTATCGGCAGTTCGTATAATTCCACCTTTGGTGGCCACAGCCTGCACATGCCTTACGCCTGTTACGTTCTTGAATTCGGGATAAAAATCCTGATCAATGGAAACAGGTGAAAGGGAAACCTCGGAATTGTTATTGTCGAAACTGGAAATCTGAATATGCCCGTTAAAGGCGGCAACCTTTTCGCGAATCTTGTTTTTAAGACCAATGCCCGTAGCAATGGCAATGAGCATCATCACCACCCCGATCGCAATGGCGGCAATGGCGATTTTTATTATCGGGGCGGAAATACTAATTTTATGTTCCTTCCCTGTAACAAGGCGTTTGGCAATAAATAATTCTAAATTCAACGAATGCCCATTTTATATCGTTTCAAAAGTACAGTTTTATTGTTGTTTTTAATAGGTTCCTCGTGCAAGGGACAGCAAAAAGAAACAATTTCAAATTCAGAACCTTCAAGTGAAGTGCCGGCTCCCATAAAAGTGGCGGCCAACCGAACCGAGGCGTATCTCCCGCTTTTACAAGGGAAAAAAGTAGGTGTGGTCGCCAATCCAACCAGTGTAATCTTCAAGGAACAAGAGAACACCCATTTGGTGGATTCTTTGCTATCCTTAGGGGTTCATATTAAACAAGTCTTTGCCCCCGAGCACGGGTTTCGGGGCACTGCTGATGCCGGAGAACATGTAAAAGATGGGGTTGATACCCAAACGGGATTGCCCATTATCTCGCTGTATGGAAAAAACAGGAAACCATCAAAAGAACAACTGAGCGATTTGGACGTGGTTGTTTTTGATATTCAAGATGTGGGCGTGCGGTTCTATACGTTTATTGCTTCCCTGCAATTGGTGATGGAAGCCTGTGCCGAAAATGACGTTCCCGTTATTGTTTTGGACCGCCCCAATCCCAACGGACATTATGTGGACGGCCCCACCATGATGGAGGAACACACCAGCTACTTGGGTCTGAACACGATTCCTTTGGTGTATGGGATGACGATGGGCGAATACGCAAAAATGCTGAATAGCGAAGGATGGCTGGAAAATGGCAGCAAAGCTGATTTGACCGTGATTGAACTGGAGAACTACACCCACGAATCGGAATACCACCTGCCCATACGGCCTTCTCCGAACTTACCCAACGATACTTCGATTACTTTGTATCCCAGTTTGGGATTGTTTGAGGGCACCAACGTCAATGCGGGGCGTGGCACCGAATTCCAGTTTCAGCGCTACGGGGCATCTTTTATGGACAGCACTGCCTACGATTTCAGTTATGTGCCCGAGCCCAATTTCGGCTCCAAATACCCCAAAGAGGAAGGCAAAACCTGTTACGGTCGTGACCTGGCCGATACGCCAAGGATGAACGAGATGACCATGCAATGGATCATTGATGCCTACAACAACACCTTGGAGAAGTCCAACTTCTTTTTGACCGACGGTTTTACCAAACACGCGGGCACGCCCCTGCTTCAAAAACAGATTGAGGAAGGACTCTCCAACGAAGAAATCAAGGCCACCTGGCAGGAGGATTTGGAAGGCTTCAAAAAAATCAGGGCGAAGTATTTGATCTATGATTAATTCTCAGAATTCCGATGGAGATAAATTAAATTTCCCATCAGCTTTTCCTCCTTCAAGACAAGTTCATCGAGGGTAAGTTTTTTAATCGTATAAATAAAATGAGAGATCCGAAGTGTATCCTTTTTGAGTGAATAAACAGTATCCAATTCTTCAATCCAATTAATACGTTTAACTTTGCTATTGTCATAAAAGACCAAATCAAGTTTGACTTTAAACGGTTCACCACTAAACGTAATTGAGCTTCCATCATCCCCTTCTAGAGTTGTTTCTTTATAAGCTGTCCAAGCTCCCATTATGTCTTCCTTATTATATTTCTGACTTAAACCTTCATAAGAAAAACAAATAGTAACAATAATAAAGAGGACAATCCTTCTCATATTAACGAATACTTTATTTTTTGGCAAATCCATCTGTAGTTGATCTTCGATACTTATGGAAAGGTTGTCTTAGCAGTCCTTTGATGCTCGCATTCTCCTTTTCGTCGGGGAAGGTATCCACACCGTACACGATATCCTTGGGGTCCATGGACATATAGGTGCCGAACAAACGGTCCCAAATGGAGAAGATATTTCCGTAGTTGGAATCGGTATAGGGCAATTGATAATGATGGTGCACTTTGTGCATATCGGGGCTAACAATAATCCAGCTCATGGCATTATCCACCTTTTTGGGCAAGCGAATATTCGCATGGTTGAACTGTGAAAACACGACCGACAAGCTTTGATACAACATAATGATGCCAATGGGTGCTCCAACAATCAGCACGCCCGCAAGGGTAAACGCATATCTTATCAAACTTTCCAAGGGATGGTGACGGTTCGCCGTAGTGGTGTCCACATTATGATCGGAATGATGTACCAAATGTACCATCCACAGAGGCTTTATCTTATGCTCCACCCAATGCGCTGCGTAGGCCCCGATAAGGTCCAAGAGCATCACACCGAGGAGCACATAAAGCCACAACGGCATATCGGGCAACCAATTAATGATCCCAAATTGGTTTTCCACCGCCCAGTCCGAAGACTTCAACAACAAAAACGCCAACGGAAAATTCACAATAATCGTGGTGAGCGTAAAAAAGAAATTGGGAACCGAGTGCCTCCATTTTTTATAGGGCACGTTGAACAAGGGAACAATTCCTTCCAAAACCCAGAAAAAAGTGATGCCTCCCACCAAAATCAAGCTTCGGTGCAAAGAAGGGATGGTCTCAAAATAAGAAATCAGTTGCTCCATTCCTTCAAATATAGCAAATCATTAAAATTTGATGGCCTTTTTCATTTCTTCAACAATGTTAAAAGCTGCCGGGCAAATGGCTACATTTTTTAAAGTGAGGTTGGAAATCTGTTGGAATTTTTTTCGGTCCGTATGCGGGAACTCGCGACAAGCTTTGGGGCGTACGTCATAAATGGAACAGTAATTATCAGCGCCCAAAAAGGTACAGGGTACGCTTTGCAGCACATAATCGTTCTCTTCATCTACCCTTAAAAATTGATCAATAAATTGCGAGGGTTTTATCCTAAAGTGTTTGGCGATACGTTCAACATCGGCATTGGTGAACAACGGGCCCGTGGTCTTGCAGCAATTGGCACAGGTAAGGCAATCGGTACGCTCAAACTCGGCCTCGTGCAATTCCTGCATGGTGTAATCCAAATCCTTTGGCGGACGTTTTTTCAGCTTGGCGAAGAACTTTTTGTTCTCGGAATGTTTCTCCCTGGCCTTTTGCGGTAATTCCTTCAACACTTCTTCCATAGGGCACAAACTTATCCATTTTAAACCTTTCTAAGCAATTAAAGTCCCACCTTTGCAGAAACAAACCCGAATCATGATAGATGTTTTTGGAATGGCCTTGAAAGATTATCAAAACGGCCAATATACGGAGGACATAAAAACCTTTTCATCTTTGGACGAAGAAGATGTGATTCCTGTTCCCTATTTGTTCCGAACGTTTGATGAAATGCCCAAGATTGAGCAGAAAGCCTTGGAATTGGCACGGGGAAACGTATTGGATATCGGGGCCGGGGCCGGAAGCCATTCCCTTTACCTTCAAAATAAGGGACTTAAGGTAACGGCCTTGGACAATTCTGAAGGCGCCATTTCCGTATGCAAGGCTCGCGGTGTGGAATCAACCGTAAAAAACTCAATTCTGAACTACTCGGAGGAAAATTTTGACACTTTACTATTGTTGATGAACGGTGTTGGACTGGCAGGAAAACTGAAAAATTTAAGTGCCTTTTTACAACATTTGGCGTCCTTATTGCAACCCAATGGTCAAATATTGCTCGATTCCAGTGATATCGTGTATATGTTTGAACAGGATGATGATGGCGGCTACTGGATTCCGGATGATGGAAGCTATTATGGTGAGGTTGAATTTGAAATGGAATACAAAGGACATAAAAGCAAACCTTTTGATTGGGTTTACGTAGATATAAATACATTGCAAAATGCTTGTGAGTCGAACGGTCTTAATTGTGAACTTATACTATCGGGCGAACATTACGACTATTTGGCCAAACTCACTTTAAAATAATACTAGTTTCCAATATGGAACGTTCTATTGTATATTAGTTGATCATGAAAAAAATTGTCCTTTTTGCCCTTTGTAGTTTTGGATTACTGATAAGTTGTTCCAAGGATGCCGATGTTTCATCACCAGAATCCAACACCAACCTTATGGCCGGAAATCGCTTGACCACAGGTGCATCCGCAAGGGATTTTCTCTCCAATGATACTTTTGACAGACTCTTGATAGAAATAGATTATGTGACCGGTTTTGCCCCTACTGCCGGAGCCATAGCCAATTTTGAGGAGTTTTTAAGAGCGCGTACCCACAAAGAAATTATTGAATTTACATATTCTGCTGTTTCCTCTCCCAACGAGGATAGTTTATCGCTTGATGAGGTAGTGGAATTGGAAAAGGAGAACAGAGATGAATATAATAACGGCTCAACCTTGGCTATTCACATATATTTTGCTGATGCTCCGGCAGAAAGCGACGATGAAAGCGAAGGGTTGGTGACCTTGGGAGCGGTGTACAGAAACACCTCCATGGTTATTTATGAATCCACCATTAAAGATATGGCCGGAAGTAGCACTGCCGTAAGCACCGAAGAGGTTGAAACGGCTACCATTCTTCATGAATTTGGGCATTTGTTCGGATTGGTGAACCTTTCCACAGAATCGGTAAACGACCATGAGGACACAGAAACTGAAAACCATTGTAATGTTGATGGCTGTTTAATGCGTGCCGAATTGCAGTTCGGTGCATCTTTGCTCAAACAGATGGAAAAAAATACATCCAAAGGACTGGCCTCGATTCCAGATTTGGATGCTGAGTGCCTTTTGGACCTTCAAAAATACGGGGGACGATAACTTCCGTTTAGGGAATATTCAAATACTTATGTGTCTGTAGGGAAACTTTCCACTTGGGGTGTTTCATCACATAATCCACGATCAACGGAACCATTTTATCCCGAACGCTCCACTCGGGCTGAAGATAAAGAATGCAGTCCTCCCCAACTTGAGCGGCCTGTTCTTCAGCAAAGATAAAGTCGTGCTTATTGTACACGATTACCTTTAGTTCATGGGCTTTTTTATAGATTTCTCCCTCTGGAAGTTTGTTCTTTTTGGGTGATAGACAAATCCAATCCCAAACACCTGTCAATGGATACGCACCTGAGGTTTCGATATGGATTTTCATATTCTTTTCCTTAAGGCCTTGGGTGAGCGGCCCCATATCCCAGGTTAGCGGTTCTCCGCCGGTAATCACAATGGTATCGGAATATTTCTCGGCATTGGCCACAATACTATCGATTGCCGTGGGTGGATGCGTCTCGGCATTCCAGCTTTCCTTTACATCGCACCAGTGGCAACCCACATCACACCCCCCTACCCTAATAAAGTAAGCGGCTGTTCCCTTGTGAAACCCTTCCCCTTGAATGGTATAAAATTCTTCCATCAGAGGCAGCATCAAGCCCTTTTCCACCAAATCCATCACGTTTTCTTCTACCATGGTGCAAAGATAATCCACTTCTATGGTTTCACCTACTTTACGGCAATAACATCTATCTCAATATGGGCATTGGCCGCAAGTCCGCTGGCTGCAAAGGTGGTCCTTGCCGGTTTCTTTGTGAAAAATTGGATGTAAATCTCGTTGAAGGCCGCAAAGTCGCCTATATCCGCCAAGATTACGGTACATTTCACCACATTATCCAATGTCAAATCATGCTGGGCCAAAACATCCTTAATATTTTCTATGGCCTGCCGGGTCTCTGCTTGAATCCCTCCTTCGACCAAAGTCCGAGTTGTTTGGTCCATACCTATTTGTCCGGCCAAAAAGTACATATTGCCCGCCTGTACCACATCACTAAATGGTGCATTTTGTTTTTTGGGTTCGTGCGATTTATAAAAAATAATCTCAGTGAATTCTTGCGCATAAGTGGTTGCCATAAAGCAACTCAACAAAACAGTCCAGATTGCACATTGCATATGTTTCATAATCTCATTTTTAGTTTTGCTTAAAATTACCCTATTTTTATCGCAAATTGAGCGCTATGGGCAACAAAGAAAAATTCTTCGAGCATATAGAACAAGGATACGCCATGAAGGGCGATTACATTACTGTGGGAGCAGGAATGCTGGATGGCGAGACTTTGACCAATGCCCATGTAAAGGTTCCCTTGAAAACGATGAACCGCCATGGCCTGATTGCAGGAGCAACGGGTACGGGAAAAACCAAGACGCTGCAAGTTTTGGCAGAAAACCTATCCGACAAAGGGATTCCCGTATTGCTCATGGACCTTAAAGGAGACTTGAGCGGTATAGCCCAGCCAAGTCCGGGCCATCCAAAAATTGATGAGCGTCA
This sequence comes from Flagellimonas abyssi, assembly GCF_019457905.1. Taxonomy (GTDB): domain Bacteria; phylum Bacteroidota; class Bacteroidia; order Flavobacteriales; family Flavobacteriaceae; genus Flagellimonas; species Flagellimonas abyssi. Next base: position 63,152 of record NZ_JAHZSV010000010.1, read on the forward strand.
GAAGAAAATAGGCCTTCCTTTTGAGGCCAAAGGATTCCCTGTAGAAATTATGTCGCTCTCCAAACAAGGTGGGGTTCGACTGCGGGCCACCGTTTCTGAGTTTGGGCCTGTTTTGCTTTCCCGTATTTTGGATCTTAGCGTTACCCAGGAGGGAATCGTTGCTGTCATCTTTAAATACTGTGACGACCATAAACTCCCATTACTCGACCTTAAGGATTTTAAAAAGGTGCTGCAATATGCCACCGATGCAGGCAAGGACGAGTTTCAAAAAGCTTACGGACGAATTTCCACAAGTTCCACCGGAACAATTTTGAGAAAAGTAATCGAACTGGAACAGCAAGGTGCTGACCTTTTCTTTGGAGAAAAATCCTTTGATGTGGATGATTTAACACGCATCGATGAAAACGGGCGGGGTTATGTGAACATCATCCGTTTGACCGACATCCAGGACCGTCCCAAATTGTTCTCGACCTTTATGTTGAGTCTTTTGGCGGAAATCTATGCCACTTTTCCCGAGCAAGGGGATAGTGAGCGTCCGGAACTGGTCTTGTTTATCGATGAGGCCCATCTGATTTTTGACAATGCAAGTAAGGCTCTTTTGGACCAAATTGAAAGCATCGTTAAATTGATTCGTTCCAAAGGAATTGGACTCTATTTCGTTACGCAAAACCCAACTGATGTGCCGGACGAGGTTTTGGCACAATTGGGACTAAAAATACAGCACGCACTGCGCGCATTCACCGCCAAGGACCGCAAAGCGATACAACTAACGGCACAAAACTATCCCATAACCGAGTTTTACGACACTGCCGAGGTACTGACCTCATTGGGAACTGGTGAAGCCCTTGTCTCCGCTTTGGACGAAAAGGGACGCCCTACCCCATTGGCAGCTACCATGATGCGAGCTCCCATGAGCCGAATGGATATTCTGAACGATTCCGAAATCAAGGATGTGTTGGACAACTCCAAATTGATAAAAAAATACAATGAAGAGATTGACCGTGAAAGTGCTTACGAAATCTTAACGGAAAAAATAGAAAGAGCCGAAAAAGAGGCTGAAAAAGAAAAAGAAGAAAAATCAACGAGCCGAAAATCATCAGGCCGGACCAGTACCCGAATGAACCCCGTGGTCAAAGTTTTGACCAGTGCAACATTCATAAGAGGCGTTTTAGGGGTGTTAAAAAAAGTGATTCGATAATTTATATGAAAAAAACAAGTATAGCAATTGCATTAATTTTTGGGACAATACTAATCCACTCTTGCCAAAAAGACACTACTTTTTTGATTACGGAGACCAGTGTTGGTCCATTGACCCAAGATACTAAGGCAACCGATCTGGAAACCACATTCGCTAAAGACTCTGTAGTAGGGGACCAAGTTCAAATAGATTTGGGGGCCTCACCTAAAAAATTCGAAGTTTTTGAAAAAGGGGGCAAACATCTTTTGACACTTACCGTGAACACAGACAGTGTTCCTACCATAGAAAATGTCAGAATCATGGATTCCCGGTATCAATCAGAAAAAGGAATTGGACTAAAAAGTACGTTTAAAGATATCCAGAGCAAATATGATATCAAGAAAATCGTGACCACCTTGAAAAGTATCGTGATTCTCCCAAAGGGAAGCAATCTCTACTTCACGATTGACAAAGAAGAACTCCCTGAAAATTTACGGTTTTCAACTTCAAATATTGAAGCGGTACAAATTCCCGATGAGGCCAAAATCAAATATTTAATGGTGGGCTGGGAATAGCTTCCCAAGACTACAACAATCCGAATTTTTCACGATTGGCCAATACTTTTGGACTGTTGTCGTGCATCCATTCGGCCAGGTTCAGTAGTTTTTCCACGTAGGATTGTCCAAATTCGGTAAGACTGTACTCAACCCGGATGGGCACTTCGGGATATGCCTTCCGTTGAATGTAACCATCAGCTTCCAGTACTTTTAGACGCTGGCTCAGCACTTTGTTGGATATACCATAGACGTATTTTTTAAGCTTATTGAACCTGAGTACGGGAAAGTACCCCAGCCATAACAGTATCAAAACACTCCATTGGTCAGAAGCCACGGACATTACATCCCGAACGGGGCATAGCTCGGGAGGATTCTTCAAATCAATGTGACCGAACATTTTTTCCAATTTTTTTACAGTCCTAACCTTCTGATTTTCAGCAATAGTTTCCATAGATATACTTGGTTTTGGATTCGCCACTTCTTTTCTTTTCTAAAAGGAATATGTACTTTTAGTATCATATTAAGAGTAAGTTACAAAAAGTAACCTCATGAAAAAACTAATCAATAAAATAGTTCCCCGGGCCTACGGACAATATTTCAATGTATACAGCCTTATAGCCCCCAAAAAAGTGGCTGACGACGCTTTCCATATATTTTGTACGGTGCGAAAAGGTAGAATCAAACCCGAACAGGCCGCCTATTTGGATGACTTTAAACTTACCGTTGAGGATGTTGCCGGACATAAAATACAATCGTACCGTTGGCCAGGGAATAAGGAAACGGTATTATTGGTACATGGCTGGGAGAGCAATACGTTTAGATGGCGCAACCTGATCAAAAAACTTAGGGAGGCCGATTTTAACATTATTGCTTTTGACGCTCCTTCACATGGATATTCTTCTGGCAAACATCTGTATGTCCCACTTTATGAGGAAGTTGTGAACCACATGGTGATGAAGTACAACCCAAGGCACCTTATCGGCCACTCGGTTGGTGGCATGACCATCGTTTACAACCAATATAAGAACCCAAGTTCCCATGTAGAGAAAATGGTCACTATAGGCTCACCCTCAGAATTCCATGAAATCATGGAGCATTTTCAGAACATTTTAAAATTCAACAATAGGGTAATGAAACATTTGGATGATTATGTATTGAATCGTTTCGGGTTCAAAATCAATGAATTTTCCACATCGAAGTTTGCACAATCCATCAGTAAAAAAGGACTGCTATTCCATGATAAGCACGACCTGATTACACCGTACCATGCCTCTGTCGCCGTCAATAAAAATTGGAAAGGGAGCCAATTGGTCAGTACCGAAGGACTAGGGCATTCCATGCACCAAGACGATGTGAACGATCAAATTGTATCATTTTTGGAAGCTTGATAAAGTTGTTCTACTTTTCAGAAAAAATACACCATGCAAAAAATAACTCCCTTTCATGTTGCCGTACCAGTACACAACCTTGAAGAATGTCGGATATTTTATCGTGAGGTTCTTGGTTGCAAAGAAGGTAGAAGTGCCGAGCAATGGGTCGATTTCGATTTTTTCGGACATCAATTTGTGATTCATTATAAGCCAAAATCAGAAGAAGAAACCCACACCAACCCTGTTGATGGCAAAAACGTACCCGTTCCCCACTATGGCGTGGTTTTACCGTGGGATACCTTTCAAACATTTTCGCAGGAACTTATTGAAAAAGGAATTGACTTTGTAATTGAGCCTTACATTCGCTTCAAAGGGGAACCAGGGGAACAAGCTACTATGTTCTTTTTGGACCCGGCAGGAAACGCTCTGGAATTCAAAGCTTTTAAGGACATGGGGCAATTGTTCGCCAAATAGGTTTAGGCAAGGTTCAAACCTTTTTTGCGTACCCAAAGCATGGCAAAAATCATGTTGGGAACCCAACAAAGCCACGCCACTATTTTATAGGCCAATAAAAATTCACCAAAAACAATGGTGAGCAAAGGCAGCCATATACGTAAGGTCACTGCTGCAAAACAAGCCGCGTAGCTGTAAATCATCATACCTTGATGAAGCGAAAGGTCCTTCTTTTTGATGGCGACATAAGCTCTAGTCGTGGTAAAGACCCAAATAATCCCGAGACTTATAAAACCAATGGCGGGAACGATACCGCCTGTGGCGAAAAATCCAAGATAAATTCCGCACAATCCACTGATCAAAGCAGAGACCACATAGATTTTTCCAAGATTGCGATGCAATTGCAAGCGTTTGGCCCGCAGCCTTTTCAAGAACTGGGACCAACCTACCAAAAGTGCTATTCCACCAAAACTAATGTGCCCGTAAAACGTCGTCTTCCAAACGTTATTGGCTCTAATATCCGGTGCCTTGCTCAATACTACGCCGAAATCATCGGAAGCAAGTAAATACGCCAACGGGTACAAACCTATTCCTATGGCCAAAAAGATGAATACCACCCAAGCTAACTTGTTTCTTGCTGTTTGAGCCATAATGCCTTGTTTAGCAAAAGGTAAGTTATCGATATTTTGATGACAAAAACAAGAATTTGAATGGTAATTCGTTATAAGTGTACCTATTAGGCTAACAAGCCGTACCCAAATCTTATTACTATGAAGACAATTTTACTATTGGTGACCCTTGTTTTTTCAGCTATGGCAGTATCCAGCTGCACCAACGATGAAGGTGAAACGGAATTTGAACACCTTAATCCCGATGAGGAGCAACAAATGGCATTAGAAACAGAGCAGAAAAACTAAGCTAGTTATTATGGCGCTCTCTTGCCAATAAGGTATTCTTGAGTAACATCGCTATCGTCATTGGCCCCACCCCTCCAGGTACGGGTGTGATAAAGGAAGCTTTTTTACTCACGTTATCAAAATCCACGTCACCTGTGATGTAGTATCCTTTTTCTTTAGTGTCATCGGCAACCCGAGTGATTCCCACATCTATGATGGTCACACCCTCTTTGACCATATCGGCCTTTAAGAACCTTGGAACTCCTAGGGCAGAAATGACTATATCCGCTTGCAAGGTCAACTCCTTTAGGTTTTTGGTTCTACTGTGCGCAAGGGTCACGGTAGAGTTACCAGGTTTTCCTTTTTGGCTCATTAAAATACTGATGGGCCTACCGACGATATGGCTTCTCCCGATCACAACGGTGTGTTTTCCTTCGGTATCCACATTGTACCGCTTCAACAATTCCATGATTCCAAATGGCGTGGCAGATATAAAGGTCTCCATATCCAAGGCCATTTTCCCAAAATTGGTTGGATGGAATCCATCCACATCTTTATCGGGGTCTACAGCCATAAGCACTTTTTCCTCATCAATGTGTTTGGGCAATGGAAGCTGAACTATGTAACCGTCAATTGCCGGGTCGTTGTTCAATTGGTGTACTTGCTTTAGCAAATCTTCTTCTGTAGTTTCCTCCGGAAGATGGATCAAGGTGGATTCGAAACCTATTTTTTTGCAGGAACGCACCTTACTTCCCACATAGGTTAGACTGGCACCATCGTTACCCACCAAAACAGCGGCCAAATGAGGGACTTTTTCTCCCCGTTCTTTCATTTGGGCCACCTCAACGGTGATTTCTTCTTTAATTTGGTTCGATATTTTTTTTCCGTCAAGGATTTCCATGGGTTGTGTTGGTATTTAGTTCTGGCCTTTTGAATAAAGTTATCTCATGTTCTGCATCATCTGCATCATTTTCTTGCCTCCACCGCCTTGCATCATCTTCATCATCTTGCTCATTTGATCAAATTGTTTAAGCAACTGGTTCACCTCTTGAATTGAAGTTCCGCTACCTGCGGCAATTCTTTTTTTGCGGCTTGCATTCAACATAGCTGGTGTAGATCGTTCTTCGGGAGTCATGGAATGGATGATGGCCTCAATATGCTTGAAAGCATCGTCATCTATATCCAATCCTTTCAAGGCCTTTCCTGCACCTGGAATCATTCCCATGAGGTCCTTCATGTTCCCCATTTTCTTGATTTGCTGTATTTGGCTCAAGAAATCATCAAACCCGAATTTATTCTTGGCAATTTTCTTTTGAATCTTACGTGCCTGTTCTTCATCGAATTGTTCTTGGGCACGCTCCACCAAGGACACCACATCTCCCATTCCAAGGATACGGTCGGCCATTCGAGAGGGATGGAACACATCAATGGCCTCCATTTTCTCGCCTGTACCGATAAATTTGATGGGCTTGTCCACTACAGATTTAATAGAAATCGCAGCACCACCTCGGGTATCTCCATCTAACTTGGTAAGGATTACACCATCAAAATTAAGGACATCGTTAAACGCCTTTGCGGTATTCACGGCATCTTGACCCGTCATGGAATCCACCACAAACAAGGTTTCTTGCGGCTCAATGGCCTTGTGGATGTTGGAGATTTCATCCATCATCTGCTCGTCCACGGCCAAACGACCGGCGGTATCAATGATCACAACGTTGCATCCTGTACTTTTTGCATGGGCAATACCTGCCTTGGCAATGGCGACAGGGTCGTTGTTGTCCCTATCGGAATAAACCTCTACGCCGATTTGGTCTCCCACTACATGCAACTGATCTATCGCTGCAGGACGGTACACATCACAAGCCACCAAAAGCGGCTTCTTTGTTTTTTTGTTTTTGAGATAGTTGGCCAATTTACCGGAAAAGGTGGTTTTACCCGAACCTTGAAGACCGGACATTAGGATAACCGAAGGATTGCCGGATAAATCGATTTCCTCAGCATCGCCCCCCATAAGCTCAGTAAGCTCATCCTTTACCAGCTTCACCATAAGCTGGCCCGGTTGAAGTGTGGTCAAAACGTTTTGACCCAGTGCCTTTTCCTTTACCGTATTGGTAAATTCCTTGGCTATTTTAAAGTTAACATCGGCATCCAACAAAGCTCTTCGAACTTCCTTAAGGGTCTCCGCTACATTGATTTCCGTTATCTGACCATGCCCCTTTAGGACGTGGAATGCTTTATCTAATTTTTCGCTTAAATTATCGAACATATGTTCTTTGTTTTAAAGAGGGACAAATTTAAGAATAATATAAAAGAAAAAGGACGGCTTTGGGGTAGGCCGTCCTTCTTTTGGAAAAAGAATGGGGAAAATTTTTATTTCTTCTTGAATTATTGACTAATCAGGGCTTCTAAAATTTTTTAATTGAGAACCAATTGTTGTGGGTTATATATCACATCTTCTTTCGAGAGCAATTTTATTGCCATCATCTTTGTACAACTTTATAAGATTCTCCTCAAGTTTATATACTTGCCAATATGAGGTGAAATCGGTGAAGTTTTCAAACTCTAACCTCAAGTTCACTGCTCCATTTGATATACTCGTGTTCCAAGTTCCTGTTATCACATCTGCCGTATACGTGGAAAAAACAACAGAACCATCTTCTCTAAATACCATTAAATGTTCAAGGTATTGTTCAGTATTGTCCATTTGGTCACGGATTACCTGCTTTACCTGCAATGGACAGGTCATTAAATATTCATCCAGCTCGGCTTCTGAGAAATCGTCATCGTTATAGTCATTATCATCGTCCTCATCACATTGATTTTTTTCCATTTCCAAGGTAGCCATCAAATCAGCATTGTTTTCAATGACAACTTCGGTGCCGTCATGCTTTGTTAGTGTAATCGGATACTGGAAACTGACCAATCGATTGTCTTCCAACTCGGAAAATACACGGTACATATCAAAATCGGTTTCAACTTGGATTTCGGAACTCTGTTGTGCATCTATCACAAAGGTGAACAGGGTTATGGGATATACGAAGTCAATACACTCGATATCGTCGTCGCCGCCGCCTTCAATGCACTCACGGGCCCTTACCATAAGTTCCCCCTTATTTTCAACAGTAATTTGGCTATAATCCGCATATGTTATTGTAATGGGAAAAACTATTTCCAGGATATTATTCACATTAGTGCTAGCATCCAAAAGGTTTTCGATTTTTTCTAGATCACTCTTGGAATTGATGCTGATCTCAACCCCATTTGCATTTACGGTGTAAGGAAACTCGACGGCGAAACAACTGGCTTCGTCCACAATATTGTCAAAAGAACCATCTTGGGAGGAGGTTTGCTTTATTAAACCGGCAATGTCAGATTGGGCCGCAATGGTTTGTTCCTCGTCACTGCCCCCGACATCTTCATATTCTTCTTGACAGGAATACAACCCAATAACAGACACCATGAGCACAACACGCATCACATTGTCAATCAGCTTCTTCATAACTATTGATTTTTTTGGGGTTATTCTTTACCACTAAACAATTCTCAAAAAAAAAACCCTACTTTTCCTTAATGTTTTTCAAATATATTTGATTCCCTAATCAAACCATCTTCAATGAGCAACGTTTGTGAAGAGCAAATTTTCAGCAAGGTTTTCAAGACCCATTCCAAAACGGTCTTCAACTATATATTCTACAAGTTCGGCAATGAGGAAAAAGCAAATGACGCTGTACAGGAGGCATTTGTAAAATTATGGCAAAACTGTGCAAAAGTGAGCCCGGAGAAAGCAAAATCCTACGTTTACACGGTTGCCAACAACCTTTATTTAAATGTAATAAAGGCTGAAAAGGTGAGGTTGAAACATGCCGACAGCCTTGTAAAGGACAGAACCAACGAGTCTCCAGAATTTTTAATGGAGGAACAAGAATACAAGGAAAAATTGGACAATGCGCTTAACGCCCTACCCGAAAATCAACGGACCACATTTTTACTTAACCGAATCGATGGTAAAAAGTATGCAGAAATTGCAGAAATGGAGGAGGTGAGCGTAAAAGCCATTGAAAAACGAATGCATTTGGCCCTCAAAAGTTTACGGAAACATATTGATGGTATTTAGATATAGAATTTATTTTGAATTTTAAGTAGGGTATTTTAACAACTAGTTGTTTGTATAACGTAAAGAATAGAACCCATGCAAGAAAATTATTTGGCAAAATGGCTGAGCGGAGAGCTTTCAGAAGATGAGCTTCGGGAATTTAAAGGCTCCGAAGAGTATGCCTCGTACCAAAAGCTAAAGGATGTTTCTAGTAGGTTGGCAGCTCCTGAATTTGATGCCGACCAAGCATTGCAACGCCTAAAAGATGAGTACATCGACAATGCGCCAAAGGTAATTTCCTTGAACCCGTTCAAGAAATTCCTTAGAGTGGCCGCGGTCATTGCTGTTCTACTTGCTGGTTCATACTTCTACATAAATACTTTGGACGAAAATGTAACCACCGAGTTTGCGGAACGTTCCGAGGTCGTGCTCCCAGATAATTCAGAAATCTTTTTGAATGCAGATTCCAAAATATCCTACAGCGAAAAAAACTGGAAAAATAAAAGAAACATCGATTTAAAAGGTGAGGCTTTTTTCAAGGTGGCCAAAGGAAAAAAATTCACGGTCTCCACAGATCACGGTACCGTGGCCGTTTTAGGAACACAGTTTAATGTAGAAAACAGAAAAGGTTTTTTTGAAGTAACCTGCTACGAAGGCTTGGTAAGCGTTACCCATAACAACAAGGAAATAAAACTGCCCGCAGGAAAATCCTTTTTGATGATCGATGGGAAAATTGTTGAAACCGAAGTTCCCAATGGCAGTTCTCCTTCCTGGATGAACAACGAAAGTAGTTTTAAAAGTATACCTCTCACCTATGTTTTTGCCGAGCTGGAAAGACAGTTCAATATCCAGGTCAGCATTGAAAACATTGATACAAATCTTTTATTTACAGGGTCTTTTAACAACACAGACCTAAAAATGGCGTTAAAAAGTATAAGTACCCCCTCCCAAACACGTTTTAAAATAGACGGAGACAACGTACTTTTTTATGCTGGGAACACACAACAATAAGCATATAGGCCTCGTCCTCGGTGTTTTGTTTTTTCTGGTAGGCAAAATGAATGCACAGGAAGAACAACAATCCCTTATTTCATACATAAAAAATATAGAGAATCGTTTTGATGTCAAGTTCTCCTATCTCGATGAGGATTTGGATGGTCTCACCCTTAAAATTCCAGAAAGCCTTAATACCCTTGAAGAAATCCTTAAATACATCAAGGACTCCTTCAGTATTCAAACAGAAAAACTCAATGACCGATATTACACCCTCTCCACCAAAAATCAGGTCAATGTTTGTGGTATAGTTTTGGATAATTTTGCGGACAACACCGTTCTTGGCGCTACGATAGAGGTTTTAGGAACAGGCATCGCTAAAATCACGGACAATAACGGCTCTTTTTCATTGGAGAATGTTCCTAGAAACGCATCCTTGCAAATTCGGTACTTGGGATATGTGACCAAATATGTAAAAGTTGAAAGTCTTTTGCAACAAAGCGGATGCCCCAAAATACTTTTGGCACCTTATTACGAACAATTGGATGAAGTGTTCGTGTACAAATACCTTACCTCGGGAATTATAAAGGAAAAGGATGCCAGCATCACATTGAACACCGCAGAGTTTGGAATACTTCCAGGACTTATTGAACCCGACATTCTGCAAACCGTACAAGCCTTACCGGGGATAAAAAGTATTGACGAGACCGTATCGGACATCAACGTTCGTGGTGGTACCAACGACCAGAACCTTATTCTTTGGAACGGCATAAAAATGTATCAATCCGGGCATTTTTTTGGGTTGATATCTGCCTTTAACCCCTATCAAACGGATAAAGTGACCATCTATAAAAATGGGACGCCCGCCAACTTTGGTGACGGGGTGAGCAGCGTTATTCAAATGGAAACGGGAAATTCCGTCCCAGAAACGTTTAATGGTGGAGGTGGATTTAATTTGATAAGCGGCGATATCTATGCCGAGGCCCCGATAACCAATAACCTTGGCATACAGTTTTCCGCTAGGCGTTCCGCTACCGATTTTTTGAGGACACCCACCTACAAACAGTTTATTAATCGTGCATTTCAGGATAGTGAGATTACACTTCAAAACAACAGCACCGTTGATGATGAATTTATACGTGACGAAGATTTTTTCTTTTATGATTTTTCCGGAAAAATCCTGTACGACCTCAACGAATATCACAAAATCAGACTGAGTGCCATACACATCAAAAACAATTTAAAATTTGATGAGACCAATGTTACGGCAGATGAAACCAACATCAGCCTATTGAGACAGGACAATATTTCCGTTGGCGGGCAACTCCAAAGCGATTGGACGGATAGGTTCTCCACGCACCTGAACATCTATTACTCCAAGTACAATTTGGATGCACAAAATATTTATGACAATCAGATACAGCAGTTGTTTCAAAACAATCAAGTGATTGAAAATGCATTAAAATTAAACACCACCTTTATTCTTAATGATGTATTTAATTGGAACAATGGGTATCAATACATTGAAACCGGTATTGTCAATGCCACGATCATCAATCAACCCAATTTTGAAAGTGAACTTAAAGGCGTAATCAGAACCCACGCACCATATTCGCAACTCAATTACAATTCTCCCGGGAATAAATTCATCGGAAAAATTGGAGCTCGATTCAATTTTATCGAAAACCTAAACACCTTTCAACAGCTTTTGGTGGAACCTAGAATCAACCTGAACTTTAAATTGGCCAATTATCTTAGGGCCGAGGTTTTGGGTGAGTTCAAAAGCCAGACCACCAACCAAATCATTGATTTGGAACAAAACTTTTTAGGCATTGAAAAGCGCAGATGGATTCTTTCCAACGATAACACGCTTCCCGTGACCAAGAGTAAACAAGGCTCGGTAGGCATCAATTACGAAAAAAACAATTTTTATGTGGGTGTCGAGGGCTTCTATAAAAATGTGGACGGCATCAGCACCAGCACGCAAGGATTCCAGAATCAATATCAATTTTCGGGAGAAATAGGGGGCTACAATGTTAAGGGATTGGAACTGCTCATCAATAAAAAAGGTGATAACTACAGTACTTGGCTAAGCTACGCTTACAATAAGAATGATTACACCTTCGACTCCATTGTACCTCAAACATTCCCGAACAATTTGGACATAAGACATACCATTACCTTTGCCAGCACCTACAATTATAAAGATTTGAAGCTGAGCATTGGACTTAATTACAGAACTGGTAAACCCTTTACCGAACCTGTTCCGGGCGATGAAGGGCTGAATGACAACTTCTCCCCGCCCAGAATCAACTTTCAGGAACCAAACAGCAGTAGGTTGCCAGAATATTTTAGGGCGGATGCCTCGGCCATATACAATTTTCAAATCGGTAGAACTATTCGGGCCAACGCCGGGCTGTCCATTTTAAACTTCACAAATAGAAGAAACAGCCTTAACAAGTATTATCGGGTCAACCAAGATAATGAAATCGAGACCGTGGAAAACTTTTCGCTGGGTATTACGCCAAATGTGAGTTTTAGGGTGAGTTTTTAAATAGAGATTTCTGGACTGCGCTCGAAATGACCCAAGAAAATTTGTGAGCATTCGAGTAATTCATGTCAAAATATCGAAAGTACTTTTATAAAGCCTTCGACTCCGCTCAGGCTACCTGCTCTAAATATCAAAACATGTCATTCCTGCAAAAGCAGAAATCTACATCCTATCAGGAACATCAATACCCAATAAGCGGAACGATGATTGAATCACCTCGCCCACTTTTTGTGACAACCGCACCCTAAAATTTTTCTTCTGCTCATCCGTTTCACCCAAAATGGAAACTTGCTGATAGAAGGAATTGAATTCCTTCACCAAATCGTAAGTATAGTTCGCAATCAAAGCAGGGCTAAAGTTTTCCGCCGCCAACTGAACCGTTTCCGGGAACAATTGGATTTGTTTCAACAACTCTTTCTCCTTTTCGTGCAAGTCCATTGAGGTCTCGACTGCGCTCAACCCAACATCCTCTGCCTTACGCAAAATAGACTGAATCCTAGCGTAGGTATACTGAATAAACGGCCCAGTGTTGCCTTGAAAATCCACCGATTCTTCAGGATTGAACAAAATGCGTTTCTTCGGGTCTACTTTTAAAATGTAATATTTAAGCGCACCCAAGCCTATGGTTCGGTACAATTGTTTTTTCTCTTCTTCGGAATAGCCGTCCAATTTGCCCAATTCTTGCGAAATGGATTCGGCCGTATCCTCCATATTTTGGATCAGGTCATCCGCATCCACTACGGTACCTTCCCTACTCTTCATTTTTCCGCTCGGCAGGTCTACCATTCCATAACTCAAATGGTATAACTGCTCCGCCCAAGCATAGCCCAATTTCTTCAGGATAAGGAACAACACCTTAAAATGATAGTCCTGTTCGTTCCCTACGGTGTACACCATTCCGTTGATATCGGGGAAATCGGTTACCCGTTGAATGGCCGTACCGATATCCTGTGTCATATACACGGCTGTTCCATCCGAACGCAATACGATTTTCTCATCCAATCCTTCATCGGTAAGGTCGATCCAAACACTACCATCCCCTTTTTTAAAGAAAACACCGCGTTCCAGACCATCTTTCACTACATCACGACCCAATAAATAGGTATCGCTCTCATAGTACAGCGTATCGAAATCAACACCTAGGTTTGTATAGGTAATGTCAAAACCATCATACACCCAACCGTTCATTTTTTTCCAAAGTGCTACCACCTCATCATCACCGGCCTCCCACTTACGGAGCATATCTTGTGCTTCCAACAAGATTGGAGCCTCTTTTTCAGCCTTTTCTTTTGGTGTTCCAGCCTGAACCAGTTCAGCAATCTGCTCTTTGTACGCCTTATCAAACGCCACATAATATTTACCCACCAAGTGGTCTCCTTTCAATCCAGAAGATTCAGGAGTTTCTCCTTCCCCAAATTTCTGCCAAGCCAACATACTCTTACAGATGTGGATGCCACGGTCATTTATAATTTGGGTTTTGTACACCTTTTTACCAGAAGCCTTCAAAATTTCGGCCACCGAATACCCCAAAAGGTTGTTTCGGATGTGTCCCAAGTGCAATGGTTTATTGGTGTTGGGAGAAGAATATTCCACCATCACCGCATCATCCGACTGGGATTTTACATAGCCAAAATTGGATTCATCAATGATGTTGTTGAAGAAATTGAGGTAATACCCATCCTCGATAACAATGTTCAAAAAGCCTTGCACCACATTACATTTGGACACCTCATCAACATGCTCTACCAAATACTCGCCGATCTTGGTTCCAATCTGAACGGGATTCCCTTTAATTTGACGCAACATCGGAAACACCACTACGGTAATATCACCCTCAAAATCCTTTCGGGTAGGTTGAAATTCCACCGTGGGCAGCTCAACTTGGTACAGTTGTTTTACCGCCTCGATCACTTTTTGGGTCAAATCGTTTTGCAAACTCATCTAAAAGGCTTTTCAGGGCGCAAAACTACGCATTTTTTGGGCTTTTCCCACACCATTATCAAATGGTCGGTCTTAATTTGACTATTTTTAGATATGCTATTGAACGTCTCCTACAACGATAAAAAAATCACCAAAAAAATTGACGAAGCCGTCGGCAAACCCCTTCCCATAAAAGAGCGTTTTGCGATGGGCGGCATCGGTTCGCCAAAATTGCACATTACCGAGGCCAGCATCGACATTTACAACCTGCTCGTTTTGGACAACAGCACCAATACCTGCAATGTTGAAATTCGCCCCAATGGCATTATCGTCAGGTTCCGTTCCCGCTTGGAAACCTATGGCCTTGTCATTCCCTACTACAAATTGAACGTGTACAAGGGAGACATTGGCATTTATTCCATTTATATGGACCATTATTTCATTAAAGTACGCTCGGATACCAAGGCCATCCAACGATTTTTTCGTAAATTATTGGACCATCGAGCGGACAACCTTCCCACCAATCTTGAGGATTTATGAAAATACTGTTGACAGGAGCCAATGGCTACATCGGGATGCGTTTGCTTCCCCAACTTTTGGATATGGGACACAACGTAGTTTGTGCCGTTCGTGATGAAAAACGATTATCGGTAGATGCCAAAACGCGCTCCAAAATCGACATCGTGGAAATTGATTTTTTGGACAATCCGGATAAACAGAAAGTTCCCGCAGATATTGATGCCGCATACTACCTGATACATTCCATGACCTCTTCCGTCACAGATTTTGATGAAAAGGAAGCGCAAGCAGCTAAAAACTTCAATATCATTTTAGAGCGGACCGAATGCAAGCAAGTAATCTATCTTAGCGGTATTGTCAACGACAAAGAACTGTCCAAGCACCTCAGCTCACGAAAAAATGTGGAAGAAATCCTCTATAAAGGCCCTTTTGACCTTACCGTGCTCCGTGCCGGGATCATTGTAGGTTCTGGCAGTTCCTCTTTTGAAATCATACGCGATCTCTGCGAAAAACTGCCCGTGATGATCACGCCAAAGTGGGTGCTTACCAAAACACAGCCCATTGCCATTCGGGATGTGATCCAATTCCTGACCCAAGTCTTGGGCAACACAGAAACCTACGACCAATCTTTTGATATTGGCGGGCCCGATATTCTTACCTATAAGGATATGCTCCACGGCTACGCCAAAGTCCGTGGTTTTAAAAATTGGATTTTCACGGTTCCCGTGATGACCCCCAAACTGTCGTCCTATTGGCTCTATTTTGTTACCTCCACCTCCTACAAACTGGCAATGAACTTGGTGGACAGCATGAAGATGGAAGTCATAGCCGAAGACAATCGCCTGCAGGAGATGTTGGGCATTGAAACCCACACCTACGAAGAGGCCATAGACCTGGCCTTCAAAAAAATTGAACAGAACCTCGTGATCAGCAGTTGGAAAGACAGCATTGCCAGTGGACAAATCCAAGAAGACCTCGAAAACTACATCCAGGTACCCAAATATGGTGTGCTCAGGGACAAAAAATCCATCAAAATAAAGGATGAAGACGCTGTTTTGGAAAATGTTTGGAGGATTGGTGGACAAAACGGCTGGTATTACGGCAATTGGTTGTGGAAAGTCCGTGGCCTTATGGACAAAATGGTCGGCGGTCCGGGGCTCCGTCGCGGACGAACACACCCGACCCGGCTTTTCCCGGGAGATGCATTGGACTTTTGGCGCGTGCTCTTGGCGGACAAAAAGAACAAACGCCTGCTTCTCTTTGCCGAAATGCGAACTCCCGGAGAGGCTTGGCTCGAGTTTAAAATTGAGGATGGTGTGCTGTATCAAACCGCAACCTTCCGTCCGAAGGGATTGTTGGGGCGTCTATACTGGTATTCGGTCCTTCCTTTTCACCTATTTATTTTTCGGAATATGATCCGGAATATAGCGAGAGTGTAAATACTTAAAGCAAAAACCTCTGTCACATCGATTGCCCACCTATGGCAGGAAGGAGTTTAGCATTTCGCAGCGTCATTTCGAAATGAGTCCTGATAGCCATCGGGACGATTGAGAAATCTAGGCCCTTCTTAGATTTCTCGCCTGTCCCCTTCGACTTTGCTCAGGGTGAAATCTCGAAATGACAATCACCCTAACCCCTAACTCTTGCGCTGTTAAATTACTATTAACCTGTATCGGTCATTCCATATTTCTTCGCACATTGTCACAAAATTGTTCCAAGCTCGTCTAAACAGCAGACAACCTTTCCTCACAAAAAGGCGTCTTAACTATGAAACCATACAAGTAATCATGTTCGTAAAACAGTCCGTATTCCTCACCTTTTCCTCTTTTTTGATGGCATTTCCCTTGTGCGCCCAGACCATCAGTTCCCGATTGGTGGATGCCAAGACCCAAAAAGGAATTCCGTATGCCACGATTCAATATGGAGAGGGCCAAGGCGTAATCACGAATGAAGAGGGCCGCTTCAGTTTTGTGCTGGAAGAGGGCACCATCCTCCCCGACTCCATTTTTGTGACCTCAATGGGCTATGAGAAAAAAGGTTTCACACTGGAACAAATTAAGGACAGCTTGGTGGTATTGAATGCAAAGGCCATTGAGCTCAGCGGCGTTTATGTGTTCGACAAGGAACTGGAAGTGGACGACATCATCGATAAAATGAAAGAAAACATTCCCCAGAATGTGAACAAAGCTCCCATAAAACAACGCTTTTTCCTAAGGAAGGCGGAACTGGCCAATATGCACAAAGTAAATTTTGGGTTCGAAAAATCATCCATAAAAGAGCTGAACAAGGAGTTGATGGACAGTATTGCCCGGTCCATTCCCAAAAATGCATCGCACTACACCGAAAGTTTTGGCGACCTCTACAAAAACAACACCGATTACAAACTCAACATTATAAAAGCGGCCGACCTTTACGATAAACGCGATGTGAGTTCTTTTGAGGAACTGGCGGAACATATGGAGGACATCTTCACAAAAAACGTAAAGCCAGGCTCCTACCTAAAAATAAAATCAGGGATTTTTAGTGAAAAAATACAGGTGGATTCCATTTTGGACACCATGGACGATGAACGAATGGACCAAGCCAAAAAACTGAAAGCCCAAGTAAAAAAGGACAGTATTTCTGGACTTACGGATAGCCAGCGTTGGCAGTTCAAGGAACTTTTGAGCCAACTCTACTATAAGGAAGACACCAAACTGGACTTTGTGGACAAAACCAGTCGTTACGAGTTTAAACTGGCCGGCTATTCCGATATTGGCGATGCAGGGGTCTATGTGGTCGACTTTTGGCCCAAACGGGGCAGCGCGGATTTTAAGGGACGTCTATACATCAACATCGAAGACTTTGCTGTAATGCGACTAGACTTTACCAACACCCAACGCCTGCGGAACTTTAGACTTTTGGGCATTACCTATCGGGAAACGGTGTACAAGGGCACCATGCGTTTTGCCAAATTGTCCAACGGCAAGTACGACCTACAGTTTATGGAATTGGCCGATGGTAAATTCTTTGGGGTGGACCGACCGTTAAAGGTGGTGGAAAAGAACAAACACGTTAAAGGCCGCCGCAAGCAGAACGAACTAAAACTGAACATTGACTTCCAGATGCATTTAACCTCCAAATGGGAGTTGGTGGTCTTCAACCAAGATGGCATTGCCGAAAACGAGTTCAAGTCCTTTAAAGAGGATAAAACGGTGAGGGCCACCTATATGCCTCGGTACGACGCGGAGTTTTGGAAAGGCTATACCATTATGGAGCCCAACCAGGCCATTCGCGGGTTTACGGTTGAGGAAGAATAGATTTCAGATATCAGACGTCAGATTTTAGATTACAGAGGTCGGATAAGGGGACTTCCAAGGCTTGATGGCAACTTGCCATTTATGGCATTAAACCATTTTTCAAAATAGTGTTTCTTGCTTACCTAAAGGTAAAAATGGGTAAAGAAGAAATTTTATTGCAATGGATTGAAGACTGGTACGGTTCTCCTGAAGAATTGGCCAAAGTTCTGGACTTGGCGCTGGAAATGCTTTTTTATTTGGAAGAAGATACGTTTGACCGCAAAGAAGTGCAACAGGTGGTTGCTGCGCTTCGAGGGATTGTGGTTGGGTTGAGAAAATGAAATGCAAAGCAGCGATGGAGAAATCTCAACTTTCCTTAGATTTCTCACACTCCTTTCAATCGGCTCGAAATGACAAATTAATCATTGTGAATTGTTCACTGTCTGGGCTGAAGTAGTTTTCCCAGAAAGAAAAGAGCTGTCATAATCAGTAGCATCAGCAAAAATACCAAAGCAACATTCAACAGCGTTGTTCCCAAACCAAGTTCTGTCACATTAAAAAATGGATAGGGATAAAACCCGGAAAAATGTCCACGAACCATCATAAAAACCGAATACCCTAAAGGGTATAGCAACCACTTGAAGAGTTGTTTCCCACTAACTACAGTCCTAGCACAGAACATGAGCCAATACACATACATAAATACCGGGATTATGGTGTGCAACAATTCGTCCAACACCATTTGTAGACCTGTTGGGTTCCCAATATCACGCAATAACAATTGGTACACCAAGCCCACAACCACCATAAAAACAGTAAATGCCATGGGTGTTGCTTTTTGATGAAAAAGCGTCAATCGTTTTTGGTCCGCCCCAAAGACCCTGGTCGTAAAAAAAAGGGCAACCAACGTATTGGTATGAATGGTAAAATAGCTGATAAAACGCATCAGGTTTTCCCCTAGGCCGGCCTCTCTATTTTGGAGCATCAGATAGAGTTGGGCGAGTACGGCAAACCATCCTGCACACATCCCTAAAATCTCAAAATTTCTGCGCATATGCTACTTAATTCTATTCTCAATTGGGCAAGTACGCCCTTAAATTCCCTGAACGGGACAATTAGGCTTTTGGCAAAAATACTTCGGCCATCATACAACGGGCGCTGCCACCACCACAGGTCTCAATGGTATCCAGCGGACTGTGTATTATAAAGCAATGTTTCTCAATGGCCGTGATTTGTTCTTGGGTCAGACTATTGTATGCTTGGGTGCTCATCACCATAAAACGTTTATCGTTGGCACCGATTACCTGGAGCATGTTTCCCGCAAAGTGGCACATTTGTTCCTCTGTAATGCGTATGACTTCCTTGCCGTCCATTTTAATATGGTCCACCACGTTTTTCCGTTCCTTTTTATCATCGATGGAATCCAAACAAATGACTGCAAAGGTTTCCGCCATGGCCATCATCACATTGGTATGGTAAATCGGCAATCGCTCACCTTCCACCGTTTGATTGGCATGGAAGATTACGGGAAAGCAATCAAAATCCTCGCAGAATTCTATAAACAGGTCTTCGTGCGCGCGTTCGGAGAGCGCACAATATGCTTTTTGATTTACCCTATCCAATAAAATACTGCCGGTTCCTTCCAAAAACACCTCTTCCTCTTCTGCGGCCGTGTAATCCATAAAATTATTGATCATAAAACCATTGTCTTCCAAAAGTTCAAAAATATCCTCTCTGCGCTCCTTTCTTCGGTTTTCGGCGAACATGGGATATACGCACACGGTTCCATTGTCGTGAAAAGAGACCCAGTTATTCGGAAATATGGAATCGGGTGTATCGCGCTCCATGTTGTCGCTTATGGTGATCACGTTGACACCATGTTCCCGAAGCACCTTTACAAATTGGTCGAATTCCTCTTGTGCCTTTTTATTGATTTCAGCATTTTTAAGATGCGGGTCTTCCTGAAAATAATTGTTGACCGCGGTCTGTTCGTTCATCCTAAAGTTAACGGGGCGCACCATAAGAATGGTACCGGTAATCTGATTTTTCAATACTTTGACTGTTTTGGTATACCTGTGGCAGCAGGAAACGGGGTTATAAACTTATGCTCTTATCAAAGGCATGGTGCTGCATCGCAACAGGCCTTCTTGTTTGGCTATTTCGGCATAGGGGATTTCCTCAACGGTAAATCCCTGGTCACGTAGCCAATTGTTCAATCGTGTAAAGTTCCTTTCCGAAACTACAACTTCGGGAGATATCGAGAATACATTGCTGAACATTTGGTACATTTCTTCCTTATCGATTTCAAAGATATTCTCCGGTCCGAAGAAATCCACCAAATATTGGTATTCCTCTTCCACAAGAAATCCATTTTTGTGCAAGATAGCCTTATCCTTTCCCACAGGTTGAAAACAGCAATCCAAGTGCAGTGCATTTTCCCTAGGGTCGGTATTCGATTTTCTCAGTTCAAAGGACTTCACGGTTTTATGGGGGAACATGTCTTGGATAAACTCTACCGCTTCAATATTGGTCCTAGCGGTTATATAGCTGGAATAATCGCTCCCGGTATAGGTTCCGATAAAAATGTGATCGTTCCAAGGCATTACATCGCCACCCTCTATATGAACTTCTTCAGGCGGCCTAATAATACAGTTGGGATCTATGTTTTCCAATACTTCATGGATTGCTTCGAACTCTCTTTCGCGGTCTGGCAAAATATTGGCGTGAAACAACTTATCCTCGATCACAAAAGCAATATCGCGGGCGAATATCTGGTTACAATCCTCCAAAACTTCGGGTCGGTAAACCTTTACTCCATATTTATGAAATACATGGGCAAAGGCATCCATTTCTTTGATCATATCCGCCTCCTTGGGATACGTACCTGCCTTAATGTATTCGATGGATTTGGGGTCGTAGGCCTCCTCAATGGTCGGAACTGGCCCACAACTTTCTGCAGTTCCCAAAATGACTGCTTTTAAAGGGCTGGTCTCATCAACAACGTTCAAATCTATCATACTAGGGTTATTTGTCTCCGAAAATATCGCAGATATGATCAACACAGAAAATCCTAAAATTTCTATGGCAAATCTAGTGTTTTAGTTGAATTTTATTGCTCGCTAAAATGAGAAAATCCTCCAACTTTTCAATGCCTTACCCTCTAGAACTACAATTTACGGGTTTAAAAACGGGCTAATTTTTATCATATCCTCAAAATACTGTTCAAATCCTCAAAAACTGACATATATCAGATACTTAAAATGTTTTTATTACTACTTTTGTTTTGAGATTTTTCTTACTCATGAAAAAACTAATACTCACATCCACTCTACTGGCAACTTTAGCAGTTGTATTTGGAGGCATGAATGCTTTCCAAAACAAAGATCGTTTTAGCTTTATTTCCAAAACTGGGACTCCTGCTAATCCTGAACCAATCCATATGGCAAAATACAATGATTGTATTACCCAAGAAGACTTGCCCAAGAGACATTTTCTGTTTACCCACCAGATAACTCATCAGCATTTAGAGCCTGAATACAGTAAAGTAAACGAATCGGCGAGAAAATATGGTATGTTATTGGACTCTACCTTACAGAGCATGAGTACTGTGGATGCGCATGACTTTATTCACAAGACTTTTCAAGATGCAAAAAGTGAAGCATCCAAAGAGGACATTTCCGAAATGCAAAGGCATTACCAGTTTGAAATAATGCGAATGTGCCTAGATAAGGACAAGCATTTAAACCAAAATACAATAGGTCGCATTCTATAGTTAGTTAATCCGTCCCATTGAAAAAGGGGCGATATCGCCCCTTTTTTATTTTCTCAATGTTCCAAATCTTATCTTTTTTCCAAAGGAACAAAGCTTCTATGGTTTTCACCGATGTAAACCTGTCTTGGTCTACCTATCGGTTCTTTTCTCAATCTCATTTCTCTCCATTGTGCAATCCATCCGGGCAATCTACCCAATGCAAACATTACAGTGAACATTTCTGTTGGAATACCCAACGCACGATAGATAATCCCTGAATAGAAATCCACGTTAGGGTACAGTTTTCTATCCACAAAATAGCTGTCCTCCAAGGCTTCTTTCTCAAGACCTTTGGCAATGTCCAAAATAGGGTCTTCTATTCCTAAGTTGCCCAACACCTCGTCTGCCGACTTTTTAATGATCTTGGCTCTTGGGTCAAAGTTTTTATATACCCTGTGCCCAAAGCCCATTAACCTGAAAGGATCGTCCTTGTCCTTGGCCTTGGCCATGTATTTTTTGGTATCACCTCCATCAGCCTCAATAGCTTCCAACATCTCCAGAACGGCTTGGTTGGCCCCTCCGTGCAATGGACCCCATAGTGCAGATATACCTGCGGAAAGTGAAGCAAAAAGACCGGCATGGGACGAGCCCACAATTCTTACCGTAGATGTAGAACAGTTTTGTTCGTGATCTGCGTGCAAAATCAACAACTTGTCCAAAGCATCTATGGCTATTGGATCTCTTTTATATTCTTGATTCGGTCTTTTGAACATCATTTTATGGATGTTCTCCACATAACCCAAAGTATCATCCCCATAATCCAATGGAAGACCTTTTTTCTTGCGTAGTGTCCATGCGACCAAAACCGGGAACTTTGCCAAAATACGAACAATGGAGTTGTACATGGCGGACTCGGATGACACATCAACGCATGATGGGTTAAATGCAACAAGTGCACTTGTCAACGAAGATAGCACGCCCATTGGGTGGGCAGATTTAGGAAAGCCATCCAAAATTTTCTTCATTTCCTCGTCCACTTGGGATTCCTCTTTAATGTCACTATGGAACTTTTCAAGCTGTTCTTTGTTTGGCAATTCGCCAAAAATCAGAAGATAGGCTACTTCCAAAAAGTCAGCTTTCTCGGCAAGATCTTCAATGGAGTATCCTCGATATCTCAAAATACCTTTCTCTCCATCTAGGAACGTTATGGCACTTTCACAAGACCCCGTATTCTTATATCCCGGGTCGATCGTCACCATTCCTGTTGAGGCCCTTAAGGTTTTTATATCAATGGCCAATTCATCTTCAGTACCTTTTATAACAGGGAATTCATATCTTTCTCCCCCATATTCGAGTATAGCTTTATCCGACATTTTATGTTTTAATAGATTAGTAAAAATAGAATGCGAAAATTACGAAAAAGCATAGCCATTAACAATTTCCAGCCGCTATTTGTGTTGATATTAACGCTAAAATGATATATATAAATTGGGTCAATCCAATTTGTAGAGCACTTTGTAATATTCGTCTACGGATTTCTGCCATGTAAAGCGTTTTTTTCGTGCCGCAGTCTGTATTTTTTTCCAAGTTGGTTTATCATTTGCGAACACATCCAAAGCTACATCCATTGCTTCCAACATGCTCTTTATTTTCTCGTCGTAGCTGTCCCCATCGAAACTAAAACCGGTTTTCATGTGCTCCACCGTATCCTTTAGTCCACCAGTGTGATGTACCAAACATGGATTTCCATTTCTCATGGCCAACATTTGGCTAATACCACAAGGTTCAAAAAGACTGGGCATAAAATAAAGGTCGGATTCCAGGTACATGGAATCAATGAGTTTTTCTGACTGACCGTTGGTGAATATAAAGTTCTTGTGCTGGTAGCTCAATTTTCTGAAGAGTTCCTCATACTCGGGAGCTCCGGTACCCAATAACATAAAGATACCATCGACCTTTTCGAGTTTTTTCAGTATTTCCACAAAGGCTTCTGGCGACCTCATGAAAAAGTAAAATTTTTGCTCTGTCAACCTGGCTACGCTCGAAGCGATGAATTTGGGTCTCTCCTCTACATAGGCCATGATTTTCTCGCCTGTGTGGGCCAAGAAATCGGCCTTGTACTTTTTATCCTCTTGCTGCAACCATCCAAACAATGCTTTGACCGTATTCCGGTAAATATTTCCTTTCTTCTCCTTGTTGATGTTTTTATAGTTACAGCCGTTCAGTATGCCGAACAATCGTCCTTCTTCATCTGCTTTCTGTAAATCGGTTTCCAAGCTTTCCCCTCCAATAAATTCGGGAGGAGAACTCGGTAACAAGACATCATCTTTATAGGATGGTGACACAGTATGTACGGCATCTGCAAATCGAATGCCCACGGCCATAAGGTTGATACAGTCTTGGTATCTGTGGTCCATCAACTTTTGATAATCCAACGGAACATTGGGGAACCAGTTTTTTACGGAGGAATAATTATTGTCGAATGGACGTATGCCTTGAATGGCCAGATTATGGATGCTATAGACTATCCTAATATCTTTAAGGTTGGCATACTCCGGATGATATTCCCTCAAGAACAACAATAAGCTGGAGTGCCAATCGTGTAGGTGTACCAAATCCACATCACCGAATGCACCTTGCTTTATGGCCTCGGCCACCGCGGTACAAAAGATAAAATACTTAATGGCATCGGTATAGAAGGGCTCTTCTGGGTCATTGTGATAAATGTGCGCAATATCACCCGCCTCAATTTCCGGATGGTGCAAAACGTAATGAAAAATATTGGGGAATTCCTTTTTAGGTTTTACTTCGTAAAGTTCTGCGGTATACCCCAAACCGCGCAAGGTAAAGTTCACCGTTGTTCTTGGCAATCCTCCATGATGAAGTCTCGAATAAGCGGGCACAACCACATGTACCTTATCGCCCCGTTCGGATATCTGCCTTGGCACATCACGGACCACGTCGCCCATACCACCTGCTTTACAGTTTTCCAAAGCGTCATTTTCGGCGGCAATAAAAAGAAAGTTGTTCATGCGGGAGAGATATTTGAATGTTTGTTAAGTGAACCCTTAATTTAACCAAAGTTTGGAACTGAAACAAAAAAAAGCCTTTCCTGATCAGGAAAGGCTTTTTGTATGCTAAAAAATCATTATTCTTAGTTTACCTTGAAGGCTTTTTCTTGTGGATAATAGGCAACTTCGCCCAATTCTTCCTCAATTCTCAATAACTGGTTGTATTTGGCCATACGGTCACTTCTGGACGCAGAACCTGTTTTGATTTGACCTGTGTTCAATGCCACTGCCAAATCTGCTATGGTATTATCCTCTGTCTCACCAGATCTGTGGGACATTACAGAAGTGTATCCTGCATTCTTTGCCATGTTAACAGCGGCAATGGTCTCTGTCAATGTTCCGATTTGGTTCACTTTGATCAAGATGGAATTGGCAATACCGTTTTCAATTCCACGGGAAAGACGCTCAACGTTTGTCACGAACAAGTCATCCCCAACCAATTGAACTTTGTCCCCGATTTTTTCGGTCAAAACTTTCCAACCTTCCCAATCGTTTTCGTCCATTCCATCTTCTATGGAGATGATTGGATATTTTTCACAAAGGTCGGCAAGGTACTGAGCTTGCTCCTCAGAAGTACGAACCACACCTTTGCTTCCTTCGAATTTGGTATAATCGTAAGCACCGTCTACGTAAAATTCTGCTGATGCACAATCCAATGCGATCATAATCTCGTCACCCAATTTGTAACCTGCTTTTTCCACAGCTTTTGCAATAGTATCCAAGGCATCTTCGGTACCACCTTCCAAGGTAGGTGCAAAACCACCTTCATCACCTACAGCAGTGCTCAAATTACGATCGTGCAATACTTTCTTAAGGTTATGGAAGATTTCGGTACCCATTTGCATGGCGTGGCTAAAATCCTTTGCCTTAACCGGCATTACCATAAACTCTTGGAAAGCGATTGGTGCATCGGAGTGCGACCCTCCGTTGATAATGTTCATCATAGGAACGGGAAGCGTGTTTGCGCTAACACCACCTACGTATCTGTACAATGGCATACCCAACTCATTCGCTGCAGCTTTTGCCACTGCCAATGATACCCCCAAAATGGCGTTGGCCCCCAATTTTGATTTGTTTGGAGTACCGTCCAACTCGATCATGGTTTGATCAATATGGTTCTGTTCAAAAACCGATGTTCCGATAAGCTCCTCGGCTATGATCGTATTTACATTGTTCACGGCTTTACCGACCCCTTTACCCATAAAGGAATCTCCGCCATCACGCAATTCAACGGCTTCATGCTCCCCAGTAGAGGCTCCGGAAGGTACGGCTGCCCTTCCCACTATTCCATTTTCTGTTGTTACATCTACTTCTACTGTCGGGTTCCCTCTGGAATCCAATATTTGTCTTGCATGAATGTTGATAATGATGCTCATTTTAATTCAATGTTTTATAGTTGTGATTATTGGCTAAAGATACAAAAGACAGCGTTTTTAACTCCATGATATTACTCACAAAACGCACTTAAATACTTAAAAACAGAACTATATCGTTTTAGTTTTTACCGGCCTTGATCAAATCGAAGAACTGGTCGAACAGATAATCTGCATCGTGTGGACCTGGACTTGCTTCCGGGTGATATTGTACCGAGAATACATCCTTGTTCTTCATTTTGATTCCGGCCACGGTCTGGTCGTTCAAATGCGTGTGGGTGATCTCCAACTCTTCATTTGCTTCCGTCTCTTCCCTATTCACCGCAAATCCGTGGTTTTGGGAAGTGATTTCACCTTTCCCAGTAACTAAGTTAAGGATGGGGTGATTAATCCCTCTGTGTCCATTATGCATCTTATACGTGGAAACACCATTGGCCAAAGCCAACACTTGATGACCTAGACAGATTCCGAACAAAGGCTTATCAGAGGCAATCATTTCTTTAGTGGCCGCTACTGCATCGGTCAACGGTTCTGGATCTCCAGGTCCATTGGATATAAAATATCCGTCCGGGTTCCATTCTTTCAACTGATCATAAGATGCATTGTAAGGAAACACTTTGATATAAGCTCCTCGTTTGGCCAAATTCCTCAAAATGTTCTTTTTGATTCCGATATCCAAAGCAGAAATCTTTATTTCGGAATTCTCATCCCCGTAGAAATACGGCTCTTTTGTGGATACTTTGGATGAAAGTTCCAAGCCTTCCATACTAGGAACTTGCTTCAATTCTTCTTTCAACGCATCAATATCGTCAACTCTTGTGGAAATCAGTGCGTTCATGGCGCCATTATCACGAATGTAGCTCACCAAAGCACGGGTGTCCACATCTGAAATGGCCAATAGATTGTTCTTGTCCAAGAACTCCAACAAACTCATATCTGCATTGGGTCTGGAGTAATCGTAACTGAAATTTTTGCAGATTAGACCGGCAATCTTCACGGAATCAGATTCCACTTCTTCCAAATTGGCTCCATAGTTTCCAATGTGTGCATTAGTAGTTACCATTAACTGTCCGTAATAGGACGGATCTGTAAAAATCTCTTGGTAACCCGTCATCCCAGTATTGAAACAAACTTCCCCTACTGCGGTACCTTCTCTTCCTCCAACGGCCTTGCCATAAAATATGGTTCCATCCGCTAACAAAATCAACGCTTTTTTCTTTGTGTGATACTTCATTTCGTGCTCTAGTTTCAGTTTTGACAAAAAAACATAAAAAAAGGATAAGTTCTCACTTATCCTTTTTCGTTAAATACAATAGTTAATAACATTCTTCTTATTCTTCAGAATCGTCAGTTTTGGTTTCAGCCGCTGGAGCTGGTGTTTCAGCTTTCTTGGCTCCGCCTCCTCTTCTACTTCTTCTGGTCGACTTTTTCTTGGGCTTACCTGCGTTGTAAAGCTCGTTGAAATCTACCAACTCGATCATCGCCATGTCAGCGTTATCTCCCAATCGGTTACCCAATTTAATGATTCTTGTGTAACCTCCTGGTCTGTCGCCAACTTTTTCGGCAACTGTGCTGAACAATTCTGTTACGGCCTCTTTGCTACGCAAGTTACTGAAAACAACCCTTCTGTTGTGCGTACCTTTTTCGGTAGTCTGGTTGTTCTCCGTCTTTGCTTTTGTAATCAAGGGCTCAATAAACGTTTTCAACGCCTTGGCCTTTGCAACCGTGGTGTTGATTCTTTTATGCTCAATTAGGGAACTTCCCATGTTGGCCAACATTGCCTTTCTGTGGGCAGCTGTTCTTCCTAAGTGATTAAACTTCTTTCCGTGTCTCATTGTTCTAAGTTATCATCTTGCTACCAGATCCTGCTGTGTAGGAGAGCAAAATATGATTATTAATCTTTATCTAATTTGTATTTGGAAAGGTCCATACCAAATTGTAGGCCTTTATTGATAACCAATTCTTCCAATTCGGTCAATGATTTTTTACCGAAGTTTCTGAACTTCATCAAATCGTTCTTGTTGAAGGAAACCAAATCTCCCAAAGTATCCACTTCGGCGGCTTTAAGACAGTTCAGTGCCCTTACGGACAAGTCCATGTCCACCAACTTGGTCTTCAACAACTGACGCATGTGCAATGATTCCTCATCGTAGGTCTCGGTCTGAGCAATTTCATCAGCCTCAAGGGTGATACGCTCATCGGAGAACAACATAAAGTGATGAATCAAGACTTTAGCGGCCTCGGTCAACGCATCTTTTGGGTGGATTGAACCATCGGTGATGATTTCGAAAACCAATTTTTCATAATCGGTCTTTTGCTCTACCCTATAGTTCTCGATACTGTATTTTACGTTCTTTACTGGAGTGTAAACAGAATCAACCGCAATGCTTCCCAAAGGTGCATTGGATTTTTTGTTTTCCTCTGCGGGAACATAACCACGACCTTTTTCGATAACGATTTCCATGTTGATGCTCACCTTGGGGTCCATGTTACAGATTACCAAGTCTGGGTTCAGCACTTGATATCCTGAGATGAACTTTTGGAAGTCACCGGCAGTCATCTGCTCTTTTCCACTAACGGAAATAGATACAGTTTCGCTCTCAACATCATCAATCTGTCTTTTGAACCTAACTTGTTTAAGGTTCAGGATAATTTCGGTAACGTCTTCAACAACGCCTGGGATAACAGAAAACTCATGTTCAACTCCATCTATGCGCACAGAAGTGATGGCAAAACCTTCCAAAGAGGAAAGCAAAACCCTTCTCAGCGCATTCCCAACTGTTAATCCATATCCAGGTTCCAAGGGACGAAATTCGAATTTCCCCTCGAAATCTGTTGAATCGATCATTATAACTTTATCGGGCTTCTGAAAATTAAGTAATGCCATAATTGGATTAATGTTGAATTCTTATTTAGAGTATAATTCGACTATCAGTTGCTCCTTGATATTCTCAGGAATCTGAAGCCTTTCTGGAACAGCTACATAAGTACCTTCTTTCTTTTCAGAGTTCCAAGTAATCCATTCGTAAACACTGCTATTGTTAGCCAATGAATCCACGATGGATTGTACGGATTTGGATTTTTCCCTAACACCAACAACATCGCCAGCTTTTAGCGAGTAAGATGGAATGTTAACTACCTCTCCGTTTACAGTAATATGACGGTGCGATACCAATTGGCGCGCACCTCTTCTTGATGGGGATACTCCCATTCTGAAAACCACGTTATCTAAACGTGACTCACACAATTGAAGCAAAACCTCACCGGTAACTCCTTCTTTTCTTTTTGCCTCGGCAAATAGATTACGGAATTGTTTTTCCAAAATACCATACGTGTATTTTGCCTTTTGCTTCTCCATCAACTGGATTGCATATTCAGATTTTTTACCACGGCGTCTGTTGTTACCGTGTTGTCCTGGAGGGTAATTTTTCTTTTCGAATGACTTATCGTCTCCGAAAATCGCTTCTCCAAATTTTCTAGCGATCTTTGTTTTTGGTCCTGTATATCTTGCCATCTTCTTTTAGTTTGAAAGTGCGATTATGAATTAAGGCTTATCCTTCGATAATCTAACTGCACCTTCGGGTGAAGACCCTTTTTAGGGGGCCCGTTAAACAATATAATTGATAATTAAACTCTTCTTCTTTTAGGAGGTCTACAACCATTGTGTGGTAGTGGAGTAACATCTACGATCTCTGTTACCTCGATTCCTGAGTTGTGAATGGAACGAATGGCAGATTCCCTACCGTTACCTGGTCCTTTTACATAAACCTTCACTTTTCTCAAGCCTGCTTCATGAGCAACCTTTGCACAATCTTCCGCTGCAACCTGAGCTGCGTAGGGAGTGTTCTTTTTTGAACCACGGAATCCCATTTTTCCTGCAGATGACCATGAAATAACATCACCTTTCTTATTGGTAAGAGAAATAATGATGTTGTTGAAAGATGCTACAACGTGCGCCTCTCCAGTAGCATCTACTATTACTTTGCGCTTCTTGGTTGTAGTTTTACTTGTTTTTGCCATATTTTTTAGTTTCTAGTGTTAGCTCTTAGTTATTGGAATCCTAGACTTTTACATTTCAAACAGATTCTTCTAACGTCTAAATACTAATGACTATGTTCTTATTATTTAGTTGCTTTTTTCTTGTTGGCAACCGTTTTTCTTTTTCCTTTTCTGGTCCTAGAGTTGTTCTTTGTACGTTGACCTCTCAATGGCAATCCTGCTCTGTGACGAATTCCACGGTAACAACCGATGTCCATCAAACGTTTGATGTTCATTGAGGTTTCAGAGCGAAGCTCTCCTTCAATCGTGTAAGCTCCAACCGCTTCCCTGATTTTACCGATTTCATCATCGGTCCAATCGGAAACCTTGGTATCTTCACTTACTTGGGCTGCTGCCAAAATTTCTTGCGCCCTACTTTTACCTATACCGAAGATGTAGGTAAGCGAAATAACGCCACGCTTTTGTTTAGGTATATCTACCCCTGCAATTCTTGCCATAATTACCCTTGTCTTTGTTTAAATCTAGGATTCTTTTTGTTGATTACATACAATCTGCCCTTTCTGCGAACGATCTTGCAGTCGGCACTTCTCTTCTTTATTGATGCTCTTACTTTCATGTAACTAGTATCTATACGTAATTCTTGCTTTTGTTAAATCGTATGGACTCATCTCCAACTTTACTTTATCACCGGGAAGCAGCTTAATATAGTGCATACGCATTTTCCCTGATATGTGCGCCGTTACCACGTGCCCATTTTCCAATTCTACCCTGAACATTGCATTAGACAATGCTTCAATAATAGTCCCGTCTTGTTCTATTGCTGGCTGCTTTGCCATAAATTATGCTACTTTTCTGTTTTTACCGGTTTTCATCAAGCCGTCGTAATGTCTATTCAACAAATAAGAATTTACTTGTTGCACAGTGTCTATGGCCACACCTACCATAATCAATAGTGATGTTCCTCCATAAAACAATGCCCATCCGGCCTGTACGTCCATCAATTTTACAACGATTGCTGGCAATACTGCCAACAAGGCCAAAAATATGGATCCTGGTAATGTAATCAAGGACATGATTTTGTCCAAATAATTTCCTGTTTCCTTCCCAGGGCGTATGCCAGGAATGAAACCACCACTTCTTTTCAAATCATCGGCCATTTTGTTGGTCGGTACTGTGATTGCTGTATAGAAGTATGTGAATATGATGATCAACACTGCAAATAGGATATTGTAAGCCAACCCAAATATATCGGCAAACTGTACTTCCATCCACTGACCTGCAGCTGTATCATTAAATGTTCTTCCGATCAAACTTGGTGCGAACATAATTGCCTGCGCAAAGATAATCGGCATTACACCAGATGCATTCAATTTTAAAGGAATGTATTGACGTGCTCCCATTACGTTCTTTTCATATCCTCCAGAGGCTGTCCTTCTTGCGTATTGTACCGGAATCTGTCTTACGGCCATGGTCAAATAAACACTGGCTAAGATTACCAAGAACCAAACAATCACTTCAATCAACATAAACATGATTCCACCAGTATTGTTGGTTGTTCTTGAGACGAATTCCTGAGCAAATGCTTGTGGCAACGTAGCGATGATACCCACCATAATCAAAAGGGAGATACCATTTCCAATTCCCTTATCGGTAATTTTCTCACCCAACCACATGGCGAATACACATCCTGTTACCAATATAATAACAGCTGGAACGATAAAATCCAAACCTTTGCCCAAAACAAATGCACTATCCGGCACACCAAGGGCACCAAGACCGTACAAATAGGCAGGGGCTTGAACTATACAGATACCAATTGTTAACCAACGGGTAATCTGGTTGATGGTCTTTCTACCGCTCTCGCCTTCTTTTTGCAGTTTTTGAAGATAAGGAATCGCAATTCCCATCAACTGAACCACAATGGAAGCGGAGATATAGGGCATAATACCCAAAGCGAATACCGAAGCATTCGCAAAAGCACCACCTGTAAAAGCATTCAGAATACCCAAGATTCCATTTTCGGTCTGCGAGGATAATTGGGCCAATTGGGTGGTATCAATACCAGGAAGTACAACTTGTGCACCGAATCGGTACACCAATAATAATCCCAATGTTAGGATAATACGTTGTCTCAGTTCATCTATCTTCCAGATATTTGATATGGTCTCAATAAATTTCTTCATGCTATATGTTCTTATAAACTTATTGCTTCACCTCCTGCTGACTCGATGGCAGCTTTTGCGGAAGCAGTAAATTTATGTACAGATACTTTAAGGGACGTCTTCAATTCGCCATCACCCAATATCTTTACCAAATCATTTTTGTGGGCCAATCCATTCTCGATAAGGGTTTCCAAAGTAACTTCGTTTTTCACGGTTCCTTTGTCCACCAATTCTTGAAGTTTGCCCAAATTGATTCCTGTGTACTCTTTTCTGTTGATGTTGGTAAAACCAAACTTGGGTACACGTCTTTGCAATGGCATCTGACCACCTTCGAAACCAATCTTTTTGGAATATCCAGATCTAGACTTGGCTCCTTTGTGTCCACGGGTAGAAGTACCTCCTTTACCGGAACCTTCTCCACGTCCTACACGTTTTCCTTCTCTGTGCACAGCGCCATCCGCTGGTTTAAGATTATTCAAATCCATGTGCCTTTATATTTTAAGCTTCCTCTGTGGAAACCAAGTGTTTTACCTTATTTACCATTCCAAGGATACTAGGTGTTGCTTCGTGTTCAACTACCTGTCCGATTTTTTTCAGTCCAAGAGCCTCCAAAGTCCTTTTTTGGTTTTGTGGCTTTTTAATGCCGCTCTTTATTTGCTTAACCTTAATCTTTGACATAATATCCTCTATTTATCCTTTAAAGACTTTTTCCAAGGAAACTCCTCTTTGCTTCGCTACGGTGTCAGCACTTCTCAATTGCAACAAAGCATCGAAAGTTGCTTTTACCACATTGTGCGGGTTTGAAGATCCTTGGGACTTAGAAAGTACATCTTGTACTCCAACTGCTTCCAATACGGCTCTCACTGCTCCACCGGCGATCACCCCGGTACCATGCGATGCTGGCTTGATGAACACCCTTGCGCCTCCGAACTTTCCTTTTTGTTCGTGAGGAAGTGTTGCTTTTGTCAAAGGTATACGAACCAAGTTCTTTTTAGCATCCTCGATAGCCTTGGCGATAGCTGTGGCAACCTCTTTGGATTTACCCAAACCATGTCCAACTACTCCGTTTTCATCACCAACAACAACTATTGCCGAAAAGCCAAAGGCTCTACCACCTTTTGTTACCTTGGTAACCCTTTGTACTCCAACCAAACGGTCTTTCAACTCCAGTCCACCTGGCTTTACTGTCTCTACGTTCTTGTAATTCTGGTACATAGTTTATTAAAATTTTAGTCCGGCCTCCCTCGCGCCTTCAGCCAATGATTTTACTCTTCCGTGATATAGGTTTCCTCCTCTATCAAAAGCCACGGCTTCAACACCAAGCTTAAGGGCCTTTTCAGCTATGGCCTTACCCACGTTGGTCGCGATTTCGGACTTTGTTCCTTTGGCATCGACATCCTTATCTCTGGATGAAGCTGCCGCCAAAGTTACACCTTTATTGTCGTCTATCAACTGGGCGTATATTTCTTTATTGCTTCTGAAGACAGACAACCTTGGTCTTGCTTCAGTTCCGAAGGATACTTTTCGTATTCTTCTTCGGATGCGTAATTTCCTTTCAGTAGTAGATAATCCCATAGTCTTAATTATTAAGCTGATTTACCTGCTTTTCTTCTTAATTGCTCACCTACAAACTTCACACCTTTTCCTTTGTAAGGCTCTGGCTTACGGAAAGATCTTATTTTGGCAGCCACTTGACCTACCAATTGCTTGTCGTGAGATGTTAGTTTTACGATAGGGTTCTTCCCTTTTTCGGAGATAGTCTCAATCTGTACTTCTGGAGCGATGTCCAAAACGATGTTATGAGAGAACCCAAGGGCCAAATCCAACTTTTGACCTTGATTGCTGGCTCTGTAACCAACACCTACAAGTTCCAATTGCTTGGTCCAACCATTGGTCACACCTTCTACCATATTATTGATAAGAGCGCGGTATAAACCATGTTTTGCTTTATGTTCGTTGTTATCGGAAGGTCTTTCCAAAACAACACTTCCGTCCTCGACTTTTATGTCAATCCCTGAAAACTCTTGTGAAAGCTCACCTAGCTTACCTTTTACAGTAACCACGGAATCCTTCACTTCTATAGTGACTCCATCAGGAATTTTAACTGGACTGTTACCTATTCTAGACATTTTTCTTCTCTTTTCTCAATTAATATACGTAGCACAAAACTTCACCACCTACGTTCTCTTGTTGAGCTTGCTTGCTAGTCATCACTCCATGAGAAGTTGATATGATGGCAATCCCCAACCCGTTCAATACTCTTGGCAAATCGCTTGAGTTTGAATATTTACGCAAACCTGGTTTACTAACCCTCTGCAATTTTTTTATGATAGGCTCCTTGGTGAATTTATCATACTTAAGGGCTATCTTGATATTCCCTTGTACTTCGTTCTCCTCGAACTTATAACTCAAAATATATCCTTGGTCGAACAATATTTTGGTAATTTGTCTCTTTAGATTGGAACCTGGGATATTTACAACCCTATGACCTGCCTTGCTGGCATTTCTCAATCTGGTCAAATAATCTGAAATTGGATCTGTAAGCATTTCTTTTCTTTATCTAAATTACCAACTTGCCTTTTTAACACCAGGAATCAAACCTTTGTTGGCCATTTCCCTGAACATTACCCTTGATATACCAAAAGTTCTCATGTAACCACGAGGTCTACCAGTTAGTTTACAACGGTTCCTCATACGAACTGGAGATGCATTTACAGGCAACTTTTGTAAAGCCTCATAATCTCCCGCTTCCTTTAGCGCCTTTCTTTTCTCGGCGTATTTTTCTACCATTTTAGCCCTTTTTCTTTCGCGGGCTTTCATTGATTCCTTGGCCATACTAGTTCTTTTTAAAGGGTACTCCCAGTTCGGTTAACAATGATTTTGCTTCCTTGTCAGTTTCAGCGGAAGTAACGAACGTAATGTCCATCCCATTGATTCTGTTAATTCTATCGATATTGATTTCTGGAAAGATGATTTGTTCGGCAACACCCAAATTGTAGTTACCTCTCCCGTCGAAACCAGTGGCTTTAACTCCAGAGAAATCACGCACCCTTGGAAGGGCACTTGTGATCAATCTATCCAAAAATTCGTACATGCGCTCACCTCTCAATGTCACTTTAGCACCAATCGGCATACCCTTTCTCAGTTTAAAGGTTGCAACGTCTTTCTTTGAAAGCGTAGCTACCGCCTTTTGACCTGTGATATTGGTCAGCTCGTCCACGGCATGATCGATAAGCTTTTTATCTGAAACAGCAGCACCAACTCCTCGGCTCACTACTATTTTCTGCAACTTAGGAACCTGCATTACATTCTTGTAACCAAACTCTTCCGTTAGCGCCTTGACCACGCGCTCCTTATATTCTTGTTTTAATCTTGGAATATAACTCATGACTAAATTACTTCATTGGATTTTTTAGAAACCCTTACTTTCTTTCCATCCCTTACTTCGTACCCAACACGAGTTGCCTCGCCAGATTTTGGATCAATCAAGGAAAGATTGGAAATATGCATTGGAGCTTCCTTTTTAGTTATGCCTCCTTGAGGATTGTTCGCACTTGGCTTTTCGTGTTTGGACACCTCATTGACACCTTCCACGATAGCTTTGTTCTTTTCACGGTCTACTTGAAGCACTTTACCTTCGCTGCCCTTGTGGTCTCCCGCAATGACTCTTACCGTATCCCCTGTTTTTATTTTCAACTTCATCTTTCTGATATTTCTTTTATAGCACTTC
The DNA here is from genome assembly GCF_019457905.1 of Flagellimonas abyssi. Taxonomy (GTDB): domain Bacteria; phylum Bacteroidota; class Bacteroidia; order Flavobacteriales; family Flavobacteriaceae; genus Flagellimonas; species Flagellimonas abyssi. Next base: position 99,048 of record NZ_JAHZSV010000010.1, read on the forward strand.
AGGCGCCAATGAAACAATCTTCATGAATTGTCTGTCCCTCAACTCTCTGGCAACAGGACCGAATACACGAGTTCCTCTCATCTCCCCGGTTGGGTTCAACAACACACATGCGTTGTCATCGAAACGGATGTAAGAACCGTCAGGTCTTCTCACTTCTTTCTTTGTTCTAACAACAACTGCTGTAGACACAGAACCTTTCTTTACAGTACCGTTCGGAGTAGCTTCTTTTACAGTAACAACGATTTTGTCACCCAAGGAAGCATATCTCCTTTTTGTTCCTCCTAGTACGCGGATGGTCAAAACTTCTTTTGCACCGGTATTGTCCGCAACTCTTAATCTTGATTCTTGCTGTACCATAATTATTTAGCTCTTTCTAGGATTTCTACCAACCTCCAGCATTTTGTTTTGCTCAATGGTCGTGTTTCCATTATTTTGACGGTATCACCTTCGTTGCAATCGTTCTTCTCGTCGTGGGCAACATACTTCTTGGTCTTCAAAACGAATTTCCCGTACATAGGGTGTTTCATTCTTTTTACCTCAGAAACCACTATCGATTTCTCCATTTTGTTGCTGGTAACAACGCCTATTCTTTCTTTTCTTAAATTTCTGTTTTCCATAAGGCAGAACCGATTATTGTAATTCCCTTTTAGTTATTTCAGTCGCAAGTCTTGCTACCGTCCTTCTAGTCTTTCTGATCTGTAAAGGATTTTCCAAAGGAGTAACGGCATGTGCCATTTTAAGGTCGGCGTGTTGTTTTTTCAACTCGGCCAATCTCTCCTTTAGCTCTTCAATTGAAAGTTCTTTTATTTCTGATTGTCTCATCTTTCTTCTCAATTAAAAATTAGGCGGAATAATCCCTTGCTACAATAAACTTGGTCTTGACCGGAAGTTTTTGTGCCGCAAGCCTTAAGGCCTCTTGGGCAATATCCTTTGGTACACCAGCAATCTCGAACATGATTCTACCCGGCTTTACCACGGCTACCCAATATTCTGGAGCACCTTTACCTTTACCCATACGGACCTCAAGAGGTTTTTTGGTGATAGGCTTGTCCGGGAATATTTTGATCCACAATTGACCTTGTCTCTTCATGTATCTTGTCGCAGCGATACGTGCAGCCTCTATTTGACGGGAAGTAATGAAGTGCGAATCCATGGACTTGATACCGAACATTCCATTGGAAAGTTGGTGCCCTCTCTGGGAGATACCCTTCATACGCCCTTTCTGGGCCTTACGAAATTTTGTTCTTTTTGGCTGTAACATTTTACCTTACTTTATCTAATTACTTTCTACGGCGAGGTTTCTTATTATCCTTACCGCTTTTTCCTTGACCAGTACTCAATCCTACCAATGGGGAAAGCTCTCTTTTTCCATAGACCTCTCCTTTCATGATCCACACTTTAACCCCTAATCTACCGTAAGTAGTATGAGCTTCGTGCAAAGCATAATCTACATCCGCACGGAAAGTAGACAATGGAATCCTTCCTTCTTTGTAAGATTCTGAACGCGCCATTTCAGCACCGTTCAAACGTCCGGAAATCTGAATCTTGATACCTTCGGCATTCATACGCATTGCAGCAGCAATCGCCATTTTAATAGCTCTTCTGTATGAAATCCTACTCTCAATCTGTCTTGCAACACTTGCAGCTACCAAGTTAGCATCAAGCTCAGGTCTCTTAATTTCATGAATATTGATCTGAACCTCTTTGTTGGTGATTTTCTTAAGTTCTTCTTTAAGTTTATCAACCTCTTGTCCACCTTTACCGATAATGATACCAGGTCTAGATGTGGTAATGGTAATAGTGATCAATTTCAAGGTTCTCTCGATAATTACCCTTGACACACTGGCTTTTGCCAAACGTGCATGGATATATTTTCTGATCTTATCGTCTTCAGCCAGTTTATCGCCGTAATCATTTCCTCCGTACCAGTTGGATTCCCATCCTCTGATAATTCCTAAGCGATTTCCTATTGGATTGGTCTTCTGTCCCATATTCTAATTTCTAGCTTTCAACGTTGTTATTGGCCTCCAAGATCATTGTTACATGATTGGAACGCTTTCTGATTCTATGTGCCCTACCTTGTGGAGCAGGTCTCAATCTCTTCAACATAGTTCCTCCGTCTACACGGATTTCCTTGATGTAAAGATTTGCCGCTTCGATATCAGCACCCTCATTTTTTGCTTCCCAGTTAGCGATTGCCGATAGCAAAAGCTTTTCCAACTTTCTGGATGCCTCTTTAGGGTTAAACCTTAAGGTAGCCAAAGCCATCTCAATTTGCTTACCTCTTACCAAGTCAGCGACCAAACGCATTTTTCTTGGAGACGTTGGGCAATTGTTAAGCTTTGCAATAGCAAGTTGCTTTTTCTCTTCCTTCAACCTTTCGGCCATTTCTCTCTTACGAACTCCCATAGCTTACTTACTTTTTACCTTTGTTTTTAGCCCCTGCATGACCTCTAAAAGATCTAGTAGGTGAAAATTCTCCCAATTTGTGGCCAACCATGTTCTCAGTAACAAAAACGGGAACAAATTGTCTTCCGTTGTGCACTGCGATAGTCTGCCCTACAAAGTCTGGTGTTATCATAGAGGCCCTAGACCACGTTTTGATAACTGTTTTCTTACCTGATTCTATATTGGTCTGGACTTTTTTCTCCAGACTAAAATGAACGTATGGTCCTTTTTTTAACGAACGTGCCATTTAACTTTTCTTTTATTTCTTTCTACGTTCTATGATATATCTATTGGTGTCCTTGGTCTTGGAACGGGTCCTGAATCCTTTTGCAGGAATACCGTTTCTAGATCTTGGATGACCTCCTGAAGCTCTACCTTCACCACCTCCCATTGGGTGATCTACAGGGTTCATCGCTACAGGTCTAGTTCTTGGTCTTCTACCCAACCATCTACTTCTACCCGCTTTACCGGAAACAAGCAATTGATGGTCAGAGTTGGAAACTGCCCCGATAGTGGCCAAACAAGTGGCCAAAATCATTCTAGTCTCCCCAGATGGCAATTTCAAGGTTACGAACTTACCGTCCTTTGCCATTAATTGAGCAAATGTACCTGCGCTTCGTGCCATAATTGCACCTTGGCCAGGCCTCAACTCGATACAAGAAACAATAGTACCCAATGGAACTTCACCTAAAGGCAGTGCATTTCCAATTTCCGGAGCAGAACCGGAACCAGACTGGATAGCCTGACCTACCTGCAAACCATTTTGGGCAACCACATATCTTTTTTCACCATCCTTATACTCTACCAAGGCAATAAATGCAGTTCTGTTCGGATCATACTGGATTGAAACTACAGTAGCTTCAACACCTTGTTTATCCCTTTTGAAATCGATGATTCGATATCTTCTTTTATGACCACCACCTTTGTGGCGCATGGTCATTTTTCCTTGACTGTTCCTACCACCTGTCTTTTTGATCGGAGCAAGCAAGCTTTTCTCCGGCTTATCAGTAGTAATCGCGTCAAATCCGTTTACTACTCTAAAACGCTGACCAGGGGTTATCGGTTTTAATTTTCTAACTGACATTTCTCGTCTTTATAGATTACTGTAAAAATCAATAATATCACCTTCAGCCACATCAACAATTGCTTTTTTGATAGCATTTGTTTTGCCATGCTGAATACCGGTTTTTGTATAACGACTCTTACGCGTTGGACCATAATTCATGGTTCTTACCTTTTCAACAGACACACCATAAGTAGCCTCTACCGCTTCTTTGATTTCCAACTTGTTAGCAGTTGGATTTACAAAGAATCCGTAGCGATTGAAAAGCTCGCTATCGGCGGTCATCTTCTCCGTAATTATCGGTTTTATCAACACACTCATGATACTCTTATTTCTTTAGGTTCGATTCAATTCCTTCCAAAGCGCTTTCGGTCAACACCAAACTTGTTGCATTAACAATTTTGTAAGTGTTTAATCCTGAGTTTGTTACAACTTCGGAACGTTCCAAATTACGCGACGACAAATATACGTTATTATTTGTATCACCCAACACAATAAGGGACTTTTTCTTTTCTATTCCCAAGGAAGACAAGAAATTAACGAAGTCCTTGGTTTTTGGAGCTTCAAAATTGAAGTCTTCAACTACCACCAAAGATTGCTCTTTGGACTTCAAGCTCAAGGCAGATTTTCTGGCCAAACGCTTCATGTTCTTGTTCAACTTTTGGGTGTAGTCCTTAGGTCTTGGACCAAAGATTCTACCTCCACCTCTAAACACAGGTGATTTGATACTACCGGCCCTTGCGGTACCAGTACCTTTTTGCTTTTTAATTTTTCTGGTACTACCAGCGATCTCAGCTCTTTCTTTGGCCTTATGAGTTCCTTGCCTTTGATGGGCCAAGTACTGCTTAACATCCAAATAAATAGCATGCTCGTTAGGCTCTATCCCGAAAACATCGTCAGAAAGCTCTACACTCCGACCTGTTTCTTTTCCTTTGATATCTAAAACTGCTACCTTCATTATTGCCACCTTTGAATAGTTACATATGCATTTTTATGGCCCGGTACACATCCTTTAACAACCAAAAGATTTTTCTCAGGAACCACTTTCAATACTCTTAAGTTTTGTACAGTAACTCTGTCACCACCCATTCTACCGGCCATACGAAGACCTTTAACAACTTTGGATGGATAAGACGCAGCACCGATGGAACCAGGGGCTCTCAATCTATTGTGCTGACCGTGGGTGGCTTGGCCAACTCCACCGAAACCATGACGTTTTACAACACCTTGGAATCCCTTACCTTTTGACGTACCCACTACATCAACAAACTCTCCTTCTTGAAAAAGGTCGACACCTACTGTATCTCCCAATTTGTATTCTCCTTCAAACCCATGGAATTCAACGACTTTCTTTTTAGGAGAAGTACCTGCTTTTTTGTAGTGACCTGTTTCGGCCTTGTTAGCACGTTTTTCTGCCTTGTCATCGAAACCTAGTTGAAGGGCCTTGTACCCGTCTACCTCTTCGGTTCTGACTTGGGTAACCACGCATGGTCCAGCCTCCAAAACGGTACATGGAACATTCTTTCCATTCTCGTCGAAAATGCTGGTCATACCGATTTTCTTACCTATTAACCCAGACATAATTATTAATTATTAATTGTTTCTTTTTCTATTTATACCAAATAATTGGCAAAAAAATTGGGTCAAGAAAATATTCTGTTCTGACCCAGATTCTTTTCTTTCTCCGTTTTTCCCGAACCATCGTTCGGGACATGTGACCCCCGCTATTCAGCGGAAATATTATCAGACTTTAATCTCAACTTCCACACCACTCGGAAGCTCAAGCTTCATAAGGGCATCGATAGTTTTTGATGAAGAGCTGTATATATCCAACAACCTCTTGTACGAGCTTAATTGAAACTGCTCTCTAGCCTTTTTATTCACGTGAGGTGAACGCAAAACTGTAAATATTTTTTTGCGAGTTGGCAACGGAATTGGTCCAGTTACCACAGCACCTGTAGTTTTTACTGTTTTCACAATCTTTTCAGCAGATTTGTCCACCAAATTGTGATCGTAAGATTTCAATTTTATTCTAATTTTTTGACTCATCTTGCTGAAAAATTAAGCGGTTACTCCTTTAGCTGCTTTGATCACTTCCTCTGCAATATTGGAAGGAGTCTCTGCATAATGTGAAAATTCCATTGTTGATGTTGCTCTACCAGAAGACAATGTCCTCAAAGCAGTAACATAACCAAACATCTCGGATAGTGGCACTTCAGCCTTAACAACTTTTGCCCCTGCTCTATCTGACATGCTGTTCACTTGACCTCTTCGACGGTTCAAGTCACCTACAATATCACCCATGTTTTCCTCTGGAGTTAGAACCTCCAACTTCATGATTGGCTCCATTATAATAGCCCTTGCCTTCTTAGCAGCAACCTTGTAACCCAATTTTGCAGCCAATTCGAAAGAAAGTTGGTCAGAATCCACAGGGTGGAAGGAACCATCTTTAAGGGTAATCTTCATGGAATCCATTTCGAAACCGGCCAAAGGACCATTCTTCATAGCCTCCCTGAATCCTTTTTCAACAGATGGAACAAATTCCTTAGGAATGTTACCACCTTTAATAACGTTTACAAACTCAAGTCCGGATTTACCTTCCTCTGCAGGCTCCATAGTAAATACGATATCTGCGAATTTACCACGACCACCAGTTTGCTTCTTATAAGTTTCTCTATGATCAGCTGTACCAGTAATAGCTTCTTTGTACTCCACCTGTGGCTGACCTTGAGTAACGTCAACTTTAAACTCACGCTTAAGACGGTCACAAATAATATCCAAGTGAAGCTCGCCCATACCAGAAATAATGGTCTGACCAGAAGCCTCATCTGTTTTTACTTGGAACGTTGGATCTTCCTCGGCCAATTTAGCCAAAGCCATACCCAATTTATCAACATCGGCCTTAGTTTTAGGCTCAACGGCAATACCGATTACAGGCTCAGGGAACTGCATACTTTCCAGAACTATCGGATGTTTCTCATCTGAAAGGGTATCCCCTGTTTTGATATCCTTAAACCCAACAGCAGCACCAATATCTCCCGCTTCGATAAAATCGATGGCATTTTGTTTATTGGAGTGCATCTGATAGATACGAGAAATACGCTCTTTGTTACCTGAACGGTTGTTCAAAATATAAGAACCTGCATCCAAACGACCAGAATATGCCCTAAAGAATGCCAAACGACCTACGAAAGGATCAGTTGCAATTTTAAAAGCAAGAGCAGCAAATGGCTCTTTTGGGTCTGGTTTTCTTCTTTCTTCTTTTTCCGTATCAGGGTTAACACCTACAATATCATCCTTATCTAAAGGTGAAGGCAAGTAGCGACAAACCGCATCCAACAAGAACTGAACTCCTTTATTTTTAAAGGAAGAACCACAAATCATTGGAATAATGGCTCTGTCCATAACCGCAGCACGTAGCGCAGCATGCACTTCCTCTTCAGTGATAGAGTTTTCATCTTCGAAGAATTTCTCCATCAACTCCTCATCATATTCGGCAACAGCCTCTATCAAGGCAGCCCTGTACTCTCTCACCTCATCCTGCATATCTGCAGGGATATCAACAACATCAAAGGTGGAACCAAAGTTATCCTCGTGCCAAACAACAGCTCTGTTCTTGGCTAAGTCAACGATTCCTTTAAAGTCAGCCTCATCACCAATTGGCAATACAATCGGCACGGCATTTGACCCCAACATTTCGCGAACTTGCTTACAAACCGCAAGGAAGTTAGAACCCTGGCGGTCCATTTTATTCACGAACCCGATTCTTGGCACTTTATAGTTATCAGCCAATCTCCAGTTGGTTTCGGATTGAGGCTCAACACCATCAACGGCGCTGAACAAGAACACCAATCCATCCAATACACGAAGCGAACGGTTTACTTCAACCGTAAAATCAACGTGTCCGGGAGTATCGATAATATTAAAATGGTAATCTTTTGTATCCGGCAAGTCCTTGGCATTCTCCATTGGGAACTTCCAAGTACATGTTGTAGCAGCAGAGGTAATGGTAATACCGCGCTCTTGCTCTTGCTCCATCCAGTCCATGGTAGCTGCACCATCGTGCACCTCCCCAATTTTGTGACTCACACCTGTGTAGAAAAGAATACGTTCTGTAGTAGTTGTCTTTCCAGCATCAATGTGAGCTGCAATACCTATATTCCTTGTATATTTTAAATCTCTTCCCATTGTATTGTTTAGAATCTAAAGTGTGAGAACGCTTTATTGGCCTCAGCCATTTTGTGTGTATCTACTCTTTTCTTCACCGCCGCACCTTCTTCTTTGGCAGCTGCCAAAATCTCGGCAGCCAATTTTTGCGCCATGGATTTCTCGTTACGCTTTCTTGAATAGCTGATTAACCATTTCATGGCAGTGGATATCTTTCTATCTGGACGAATCTGCATTGGAATCTGGAACGTAGCACCACCCACTCTCCTACTTCTAACTTCAACATGTGGCATTACATTGGAAAGAGCGTCTTTCCAAAGCTCCAATCCAGTTTTTTCTTCGTCAGTATTCTTCTCGTCAACGATCTCAATTGCATCATAAAATATCTTGAACGCAATTGACTTTTTACCGTCCCACATCATCATGTTCACAAAACGTGTAACAAGCTGATCGTTAAATTTTGGATCCGGTAATAAAGGTCTCTTTTTTGCCTGCTTTTTTCTCATCTCTCTTTCTTAAAAATGATTAATTTTTAGGACGCTTTGCACCATACTTAGATCGTCGCTGGGTTCTTCCCGCAACACCTGCGGTATCCAAAGCACCGCGAACGATATGATATCGCACACCAGGCAAATCCTTTACTCTTCCGCCCCTTACCAATACTATCGAGTGCTCTTGGAGGTTGTGTCCTTCACCAGGGATGTATGCGTTCACTTCTTTACCATTGGTCAACCTTACCCTTGCAACTTTACGCATTGCCGAATTTGGTTTTTTTGGTGTAGTAGTGTAAACACGCGTACAAACCCCTCTTCTTTGAGGACACGAATCCAAAGCAGCCGATTTACTCTTCTTGGTAATCGTGGCCCTTCCTTTTCGTACTAATTGTGAAATTGTTGGCATTAAATTCCTTTTAAAAACTAAATAACCCTCATTTTGAGGGCTGCAAATGTAATGATAATTCCCAATAATTCAAATCCCAAGCAATTAATTTTAAGCAGAATGCAAAAAAAGATAAAAGCCATCTTAAAAACAATAACTCACACCTACATCAAACACCCCTTTGAAAGGCAAAATTCTTGAACATAAGTAACCAATACATATTAAGGTATAAGGTTACTAAGACAAGAAATAAACCCTTAACATTACCCTAACATTTTTTTATCACATCTATTCTTTAAGACAAAACTAACATCAAACCAAACTTATTGAACTCAACCCCTTTTAATTTATGGGTTAAATCAAAAATATTGCAATAAGAACAATTACACCCCTTTTAAATTATATAGTTATCAATCAAACTTGATGTTTTTGCCGTTACTTCATTTAAACAACCAGTCTTAAAGATTTTATAAAATTAGTTTGGATTATTAACATGAAATTATGATTTTAGCGATTAGCTAATTCAAATAATTTAACAATGAGAACAAAACTTAATGGATTGTTAACGCTATTATTGGCGTTTGTTGTGCATATATCCTATGCACAGGACAAGACGATTACAGGTACAGTTACGGATGCCGATGGCCTCCCGTTACCTGGGGTCAACATTGTCGTTGAAGGGACCTCGTCCGGTACCCAAACAGATTTCGATGGAAATTATGCTATCAGTGCAAGTGAAGGACAGACATTGCTTTTCACTTACATTGGACAACGCCCCTCCAGCAAAGTTGTGGGTGCCAGCAGTGTAATCAATGTTCAAATGGTGGAAGACGCCCAAGCCCTTGAAGAGGTTGTTGTTACCGCACAGGGTATTAAAAGGGAAAAGAAAGCCCTTGGTTACGCAGTCTCCTCAGTTGGAGCGGAAGATTTGGAGCAAAAGGCGGAAGGTGATGTAGGAAGGGTACTAAACGGTAAAGCTTCCGGGGTACTTATTAATGCAGCAAGCGGTGTATCCGGTTCTGCTACCAACATTATTATTCGTGGATTCACTTCAATTTCCGGATCCAACCAACCGTTGTTTATTGTGGACGGTGTTCCGTTCAGCTCTGACACCAATACTCAAGGAGATGCCATCGATGGTAACGTGGGGTCAAGTAGATTTTTGGATTTAGATCCTAACTCCATTGCCAACGTAAGTGTATTAAAAGGTTTAGCTGCTGCCAACTTATATGGTACCGCAGGTAGAAACGGTGTAATATTGATCACCACTAAGGCAGGTGCTGCCGGGGCCAGCAGGGCAAAATCGGAGATTACCGTTACTTCATCAATATTTTTTAATGAAATATCGACATTGCCTGATTACCAAGACCAATATGGAAATGGTTTTGACCAGGCTTACGGTGAATTCTTCAGTAACTGGGGACCTGACTTTAACATTCCTGACCCGAACAACTTTGGTGCTACTTGGAGAGGAACTGCCGCTGATGGTACGATCTTGATCAGACATCCATATTCCGTTAATGCCGGTGTAAGTGCAGCATTTCCTGAATATCAAGGAGCAACTTATGAATTTAGACCTTATGATGGTGTAAAGAATTTTTTCCGTACCGGTGTTGTGACCAACAATGCTGTTAATGCCTCTGGCGGATCAGAAGACGGAAAAATTGCTTTTAATGCAAGTGCAAGTAACTTGAGGGACGAAGGATTTACACCTGGCAACAAACTTCAAAGAACCAACATTAGTTTAGGTGGACGCGCTGAGTTGAGCAACAACTTTACAATCAACTCTACCTTTAACTTTTCCAAGAGTGATGTAAAATCTCCTCCAATTGCAGCAAGTACCGGTAACGGTTCCTTTGGAGCTGGTTCGTCTGTATTTGGTCACCTGTTCTTCACACCACGTAGTGTGGATTTGATGGGACTGCCTTTCCAGAGTCCTATTGATGGTAGAAGTGTTTACTATAGAGGAGGTAACGATATTCAGAACCCAAGATGGACAGCTGCGAATGCATTCGCCAATCAGTTGACCAATCGTTTCTTTGGAAGCACACAAGCTACTTACAAAATAAACGACAACATTAACGTTTTCTGGAGAACCGGTTTGGATTTTTACACAGAGCGTAACGAAATCGGACAGAACAAAGGTGGTGCCGAAGGTTACATACAAGGTAGATATCAAACCTACGACAACAGAAATACAATTTGGGATCACACGCTACAGTTAAATGGTTCTTTCCTATTAACGGAAAAATTAGACCTTAGTGTTAACGTTGGTGCTACTTCTAGAAGAACCGAGTTCTCTCAACAAGGTGTAACCAGTGACCAGCAGTCTATTTTCGGTGTGTTCAGACACTATAACTTTGCCACGGCTCAACCAGTTCAACGTGATGAGACACAGAATATTGTTGGTGTATATGCTCAGACCGAGTTTGGCTATGACAACTTTGCTTACCTTACTTTAGCAGCAAGAAACGACTGGGTTTCCAACTTCTTCGAAAACTCCATCTTCTATCCATCTGCGAGTTTGTCTATACTGCCTACTGCATTGATAGATGGTCTACAATCCCAAAACGGATTGAACTTCTTGAAACTTAGAGCTGGTTATGGTACTTCCGCAGGTTTCTTTGGGGGTTACCCAGTAGCTAGCACAGCAACTTTGGACACTAGGGAATTCTTAAAAGACGGTACGTTGGTATCCTCCATTAGAGTGGATGACGAATTGGCCAATCCAGCCCTAAAACCTGAGCTTCTTCAGGAATTGGAATTCGGTATTGAGAGCCGTTTTATCCAGAACAGAGTTTCTTTGGATGTTTCTATCTATAAGAAAACAACCACAGACCTTATTTCCAACAGACCTTTGGACCCTTCCACAGGTTATACCGAAACTGTTACCAACATCGGTGAGGTACAGGTTAAAGGTATTGAGGCTGACTTAGGAGTTTCCCTATTTAGAAACTCCAACCCAGGTGGATTCAACTGGATGGTTAACGCCAACTTTACTGCAGATGAGTCTACAGTAGTAGACCTTGGTCAAGATACGGACAACATCAACATTGGAGGTCTTTTCTCTGACCTTTCCAACTTTGCTGTTGCAGGACGACCATTTGGTATTATAATGGGCACTAGAGTGCTAAGAGACGACGATGGAAACAAAGTTGTTGCGAGTACCGGTAGCTATGTTGAAGAGCAAGGATTGTTTGAGATTGGAGACCCCAATGCTGACTGGAGATTGAACGTTAGCAATGGTTTCAACTACAAAAACTTGAACTTTGGCTTCGATATTTCTTATAGACATGGTGGTGATGTTTATGCCAACACGATTTCTGCATTGGTTGGTAGAGGACTTACCACAGATACTGAGGATCGTGTTTCCACTTTCATCCTTCCTGGGGTTAAGGCGGATGGTTCCGTTAACGATATTCAAATCAACAACTCCGATTACTACTTTAGTAACGTAGCATTCGGTCCAAGTGAGTTACAGGTTTACGATGGTAGTACCATTCGATTAAGAGAGGTAAGATTAGGATATTCTGTTCCAAAGAAAGCTTTGGAAAAGACACCTTTCGGATCATTGAGCCTAACTTTAACTGGACAAAACCTATGGTTTAAGGGTATCAATGTCCCTAAAGGAACAAACTTTGACCCAGAAAACCTTGGGGTTGGGGTAGGTAACGCCTTAGGTTTCGACTTTATCAACAGCCCAGGCTCTAGAAGATATGGTATGTCTATTAAAGCAACATTTTAAAAAAATAGAAAAATGAAAATATATATAAAACAACTAGTTCTAGCGATTTCTTCCGTGGGGCTCCTACTTTCATGCGAGAGTACAGAACTTGATCTGACTACAGACCCGAATGCGGTAAGTCCGGACCAAGCTACACCCGATTTTTATCTTAACCGTGTACAAGAGGAATTCGCTCGTTTCAACGATGCTTTTGGAACCAATGGCTCCGAAGTAACCCGTATAGAATATATGGGTACCCGATTGTATCAACAAGCTTACTCGCCAGCATCTCAAGATGCGGAATGGAGGTTTGCCTATTCCTCTATGTTCACAGACATCTCTGCCATGAACGTTTTGGCAGAAGAAGCCAACTTCAGACGCCATATAGGTATGGGACAGGTATTCCAAGCGTTCACTGCAGTTACTTTGGTTGATTTTTATGGGGATGTACCTTACACTAGTGCTATACAGGGTTTAGACAACCTTAACCCTACAGCAGACAGCGGGGCCGATATTTATGAGGCAGCTCTAGGATTATTGGATGATGCCATTGCTAATTTCACCACAGAGGACAACACAGCAGATCCTAGCAATGACTATTACTATGACGGTGACTGGGATAACTGGGTAAAACTGGCAAACTCCTTAAAGTTGAAGATTTATGCACAATCCAGATTAGTAGATGGTGGTGCTATTGACGCATTCAATGCTATAATCGCTGGCGGTGATTACATCACTTCTGTAGATGAGGATTTCCAATTCGAATGGGGAACCAATGTTGTAAACCCTGATTCAAGGCACCCAAATTATATCGATAACTATACTCCACAAGGCTCATCAGATTATATGAGCAATTGGCTTATGAATTACATGGATAATTCCAAAGTTGAAAATGGTGTGGCCATCTATGAGGATAGTGATCCTAGGATTAGGTACTACTACTACAGACAATCCGCAACTACTCCTGGTGCAATTGATTCAGAAGGCCCTAACCAACAGACATTATCTTGTAGTGTGGAGCCAATACCTGAACACTATGTTGATGGTGGGTTCACTTTCTGCTATTTGCCTAATGGTTATTGGGGAAGAGATCACGGAGATGATGACGGAACTCCACCAGACGGACCTTTAAAGACAACATACGGTGTATATCCAGCAGGTGGCGAATTTGATGACAGCGAATTTAGTGCAGTGGATTTAGGCTCAGGTGGCGGTGGAGCTGGAATAATCCCTATCTTCTTGGCACAGACAATTGATTTCTTACAGGCAGAAATAGCCTATGCTACCGGAGACATCCCTGGTGCAAGAGCATTCCTTAGCGATGGTGTAACAAAGTCAATAGAAAAGACAATGGCCTTTGGAGCTTTGGATGCTGATGCAGACTTATCTTTGGCCCCTACCAGTGATGATGTAGACGACTATGTTGCAGAGGTAGAAGCTCTATATGATGCTGCTGTTGGTGATGAAAAACTAAACCTTATCGCCAAAGAATTTTGGGTAGCACTTTACGGAAACGGAATTGACGCATATAACTTTTATAGAAGAACAGGATATCCAAACGATCTACAGGCCAACTTGGAGCCAGAACCGGGTTCGTTCATAAGATCTTTCCTTTATCCTGCGGTTTATGCAAACAACAACAGTTCAGTTACACAAAAATCAAGTGTGACAGTGAAGGTGTTCTGGGACAATAACCCTGATTCCGGTTTCCCATTATCAAACTAAAAGAAAAAGAAAAATGAAAAGATATATTAAAAACATAATGATACTTTCGCTGGCATCCATTGGCTTTGTAGCCTGTGATTCCAGTAACAAGACAATTGATGATGTCTTCGCCGAAGTAACCCGCGGTGCTGTATTTAGAGCCACAACACCCAGCTCCGATGTTGCATCTCAAAACTTCCTGTTCAATTTTCCTACCTCGACCTATTCGGTAACTTTTGAGGTAGAGGACAACAAACAGGGAGAATTGCTTCAAGATGTTGAAGTCTACGCATCCTATACCGGCGCTGATGAAGCTGATTCAGTAGACGAGACACTGGTCACTACTTTGCCCGCATCGGCATTCTCACCAAACGATGTTGACTTACCCTCTATTACAGTAGAGTTTACGTTAGCAGAATTGGCAACAGCTTTGGGACTGTCCGAATCGGATTTCGTCGGAACCATACCAGAAGATTATGCTGGAGGAAGTAGTTTTACAATTCGATACGTATTGAACTTGACCGATGGTCGCTCCTTCTCCAGTGGGAATTTGAACAGTACTGTATCTGGTGGATCTTACTTTAAGTCTCCCTTTGTATACAGCATACCTGTCGCTTGTCCCCCAATTACTCCAACTCCAGGAGAGTGGACCATTGAACAACAAGATTCTTATGGTGACTCTTGGAACGGTGCTTCATTATCTGTAAGCATTGATGGAGAAGTAACCAGTTATGCCCATGAGGGTGGAGCTTCATCATCATATTCTTTCATTGTACCAGAAGGTACTGTTGAAATTCAGATCTTTTACAACAGTGGATCATATGATGAAGAAAACACATTTCAAGTCACTTCCGCTAATGGTGAAACCGTTTTGGATTTAGGCCCAGAACCACCAGCCGGAACCGCTTTGTTTGACTTCTGTATGGCTTTGGACCTGTAAAAAGCGATACAATTATAACTTAAGGGCGTAAAAATTTACGCCCTTTTTTTATACACCATCATTGAACACCGAATGCATAACATAAACCTGTTAATTTTAGTCTGAGAAGAGATGCATTCCATACCGCACAACTAGAATTTTTATATCTTATCAATATAGAATCAACCATAATCCAAGATGTCTCGATACCTGTATATTCTTTTGTTCAGTATAATTTTAACCGCCTGTCAGGATGGTTCTAAAAAGAAAGAAACTTCTTCCGAAAAGGAGCCTGTTAAGCCATCAACCAAACAGAGTGAGGCTTCAGAAAAAAAGAGCGATATCAATGAACCTAACGGTGGACTGTACCTAGCTGATGGATTCTCTGCACTTGTTGTAGTTGACAGCGTTGGACCTTCTAGACACATAGCTGTAAATGATAATGGTGATATCTACGTAAAACTGAGAAAACCTGAAGGCACTCATGGTAATCTCGCACTTAGAGATACTACCGGGGATGGAAAAGCTGATATTATAAAAACTTTCGGGGACTATCCCAATGATGGAACTTTTGCCACTGAAATGAGGATTCACAATGGATATCTCTATTTCAGTTCCGAACAAATTGTGTACCGACAAAAACTTACCCCAGGAAAACTTATTCCCGAATCCAAGCCCGAAGTAATTTTAATTGATCAATTCCCAAAAAGATGGCACAACTCCAAATCCTTGGCTTTTGACAAAAAAGGAAATATGTACGTCACTTTCAGTGCCCCAACAAATGCTTGCGAGAATTTCAATACAGAAGGACAGGTAAAAGGCATGAAACCATGTCCCGGACTGGAAGTTTTGGGAAGTATTTGGAAGTTTGATGAAAACCGTACCAATCAAATTCAACAAGATGGCGAAATGTACGCCATTGGTATAAGGAGCATGGTGGCGTTCTCTTGGAACGACAAGTACAATAGCCTATATGGTGTGCAGCATGGAAGGGACTACCTACACAACCATGCACCACAATACTATAGTAAATGGCACCAAGCGGTATTACCCGCCGAAGAGTTCATGAAAATAGAACAAGGGGATGATTTTGGATGGCCCTATACCTATTACGATCATTTTAAGAACAAAAGGCTAGTAGCTCCAGAATATGGCGGGGACGGTTCCACGGAGGATGATAAGTACAAAAAACCACTAATGGGATTACCGGCCCATTGGGCTCCCAACGATCTTTTATTTTATAAAGGTGATTTATTTCCATCTCGATATCGCAATGGAGCCTTTATAGCTTTCCATGGATCTATGAACAGGGCCCCATACCCTCAAGCAGGTTACATTGTAGCATTCATACAATTCAAAGATGGAAAACCAACCGGTGAATGGGAAGTGTTCGCCGATGGTTTTGCAAAGGTCGATACCATTGTAAGCATGCCCGATGCAAAATATAGACCCATGGGCTTGGCAGAAGGAAAGGATGGTTCTTTGTATATTTCCGAATCCAAACAAGGGAAGATTTGGCGAATAGGTTTCAATGGTGATCCAAAAAAGTTTGGAGAAGCTCAGCTTCAAAAAATGGAGGAAAGAAAATCAGCGGCCCATTTAAGGACCCCAGATAAAATAAAGGATGACCTGAGTATCAAATAAAAGACCCCTCAGAAACAATATCTAAAAAACATGAAAAAGAGAACTATGCTAATCCGGCTTTATACAAACAATATCAAAATTCTGGGCATTTGTTTCCTTTCAACACTTTTGCTAATCTCCTGTTCCAATGATGATGGTGGATCTCCTGACATTATTGGCGAGGAAACACCTGAAGAAACTGAAAACCCTGATCCGGAAGAGGAAACACCAGAAGAAACACCGGAAGAGACCGATGAAAATACTATTGAGGGAGAAACTGGAACGGCAAATATCATTGATTCGGAACAAATTAGTGATAGCTATGTGTTGGTAAACGACCTTTTGGCCCCTGCTGTTTATTTAATGGACAAAAGTGCAAATATTGTCTTTGAATGGGATTTAGGTGATAAAACTACTGGAAATGACGCGGTACTCCAAGATGATGGAACACTCCTTGCCACGTTTAGATATGATGAAAGTAATGATATTCTCTTTGGAGGTTATGGAGGTCAAATTCAAATTTTGGACAAAGAAGGGACTTCTCTTTGGGATTTCGTCTATGCCACCAGCGAACATAGGATGCATCATGATATCGAAAGGATGCCAAATGGAAATATATTGGCCATTGCATGGGAAAGAATACCTCAAGAGACTGCCACAGAAAATGGCTCTACCCATAATATGGATCTTTATTTGGAATCGGTCATTGAAATTGACCCTACCAACGATCAAATTGTTTGGGAATGGCATTCTATAGATCACATCATACAAGATGTAGATGACACTAAATCCAATTTTGGTTCAGTATCGGGCAATCCACAGCTTATTGATATCAACTTCAATAGTAACGATACTGGTAATCTTATGCACATCAATGGAATTGATTATGACGCCGATAACGATCTGATATACCTTAGTGTCAATTTTTATAGTGAAGTTTGGGTGATAGATCACAGCACAGATACCTCTGCGGCTGCAGCACATTCTGGAGGAAATTATGGTCAAGGTGGAGACCTTGTATACAGATTTGGCAACCCAACCACATATGGAGATTTAGATTCTGAACGATTGTTCCACAATAACCACCATCCCAACCTATTTGAACCAGGAAAATTCATGATTTTTTCAAACGGAGGGGAATTGGGCCAGTCGACCGTTTACGAAATGGAACTGCCTGAAGCGCTTTACCAACAATCAATACCCCAAAATACAGCGCCACAAGTTACATGGAGCTTCTCAAACCCTGAGTTATTCGCAGACAGGGTTTCAGGAGCCGTAAGACTCCCCAATGGCAATACGATGATAACCGAAGGAGATTATGGCATTTGGGAGGTAACTATGGATGGTGAAGTCGTTTGGAAGTTCTCAGGACAAGGCTTTTTTTGGAGATCGTACCATTACGCCAAAGATGACCCAGGAGTATTGGAGCTTGGACTATAAACTTCATTTGGTTAGTACTTTTAAAAAATTGATCTTCCATTAAAATGCTTATAAGTTTCTTTATTGCATCTTTGCAAATCAATTGCAATATATAATGAGCAGTCAAATCTACGGTATAAGGGCAGTCATAGAAGCGATTAACGCCGGGCAACCTATCAATAAGATATTTATTCAAAAAGGTCTTAAAGGTGATCTTTACAAAGAATTAGAGTCTTCTGCACGTAAAAGCGGCATCGGCCTATCCTACGTTCCTGTTGAAAAGCTGAACCGCCTTACCCGCAATAATAACCATCAAGGCGCCGTCGCTCAAATTTCCCCTGTGGAATTCCATCAGTTTGAAGAATTGGTGGAACAAGTACTCAATAAAGAAGAGACTCCTCTACTTCTAATGCTTGACGGTGTATCCGATGTGAGAAATTTTGGTGCCATTATACGTACCGCTGAATGTTGTGGCGTTCACGGAATCATTGTTCCTAAAAGTGGGGCCGCCCCCATAACGGACGATACGGTAAAAACATCTGCCGGGGCTGCCTTTAATGTCCCCATCGCAAAGGTAGACCACTTAAAAGATGCTATTTTTTACCTGCAATCTTCTGGAATTGTCGTTACTGGAGCTACCGAGAAAGCCGATGACGAGATTTATGGTGTCGATTTTAACCAACCTACCGCAATTATAATGGGTTCGGAGGAAAAAGGTATCTCCCCTTCTACCCTCAGCATCATAGACCATCAGGCCAAATTGCCCCTCATGGGAAAAATTGGTTCATTGAATGTTTCGGTAGCCTGCGGTGTTTTTCTTTACGAAGTTGTTCGACAAAGGAGAAGCTAATCATCGTCCAACTTTTTATAGTGATATTTGATTTCTATTTTTTCTTTAGGCTCTTCTGGCGTACTCTCGATGAAATTGCCGTTAGCATCAAAATGTTTTAGGAAAGGGTCATCCTCTTCCCTATAATCTTCTCGTTCCCAATCATATTTCCGAACCTCTGGAACTTGGATTTTAGTAACAAAAGCAAGTACCAATCCGGTGAAAAAACCCGCCAAATGGCCTTCCCACGAAATACCGTCCTTGACCGGGAATATATACCAGATCATACTGCCATATATGAACACCACAACCAACGACAGGGCGACCAAACGATAATTCTTGGCCAAAATTCCTTTAAAAAATATAAAACTGGCCAATAAGTAAATAACCCCACTTGCCCCAATATGATAAGATGGTCTGGCTATTGCCCACGTCAACAACCCCGAAACCAGAGCCCCGATCAACAAAACCCGAAGGGCCGCACTCCTATAAAAATAGAACAGAAATGCCGTCAACACCGCCAGAGGAATGGTATTGTTGTATAAATGTTCAATGGAACCATGGATAAACGGACTGAAGAATACTCCTTGCAGGCCCGATAATCTGCGAGGATATACACCGTACTCGTTCAAATTGATGCCCAATTGCATCTCTACCCAGAATACAATCCAAATGGACAATACCGCCACTAGGGGCGCTACTATAACTGAATTAGAGAATTTAAGCGAATCTGAACTCATACGGTCACAAAATCAAACATCCCGCCATAACATTAAAATTATACAAATTGTCAGGTGGCAGATGAAAATCCTTCCTCTTTTAAGAACAACGGACCATCAAATTTATTTTATTTTTGATGTATGAACGAACCTTTGGCAGAACGCATACGTCCGAAAACTTTAGAGGATTATATCAGTCAGCAACATTTGGTGGGGAAGCAGGGCGCTTTGACCAATCAAATTAAAAGTGGAGTAATCCCCTCATTGATTTTTTGGGGCCCGCCCGGAACAGGAAAAACCACCTTGGCCAATATAATCGCAACGGAAAGCCAAAGGCCATTTTATACTTTGAGTGCAATTAGTAGCGGCGTAAAAGATGTCCGAGAGGTGATTGACAAAGCCAAACAAAGTGGTGGCCTGTTTACATCTAAAAACCCCATTCTTTTTATTGACGAGATTCACCGATTTAGCAAGTCACAGCAGGATTCTTTGCTCGCTGCGGTGGAAAAAGGTTGGGTGACACTTGTTGGTGCAACTACCGAGAACCCGAGTTTTGAGGTAATTCCTGCACTTTTGTCGCGCTGCCAAGTCTATACTTTGAATTCTTTTGGAAAAGACGACCTTGTAGCACTCTTGGAGCGCGCCATCGAGACCGACACCTTGCTTTCCAAAAAAGACATTGAACTTAAAGAAACGGATGCCCTGCTGCGCTTATCGGGAGGAGATGGCCGCAAATTGCTCAATATCTTTGAGCTAATCGTTAATTCCGAACCAAGTGAAAAAATTGTAATCACCAATGAGCTGGTACTTAACAAGGTCCAAAGCAACACGGTTCGGTATGATAAAACCGGGGAACAACATTACGATATTGTTTCAGCCTTTATTAAAAGTGTTCGTGGAAGCGACCCAAACGCCGCTGTTTATTGGTTGGCCCGTATGATTGAAGGAGGCGAAGATGTAAAATTCATTGCCCGTAGAATGATCATATTGGCATCCGAAGATATAGGAAACGCCAATCCTACTGCACTTGTAATGGCCAATACCACTTTCCAATCCGTAACAACGATAGGATACCCAGAGGCCAGGATAATTTTGAGCCAATGCGCTACTTATTTAGCTAGTTCGCCCAAAAGCAATGCCAGCTACATGGCCATTAACGAAGCGCAACAAAAAGTTCGTCAGACCGGGGATCTATCTGTGCCTATTCCTTTAAGGAATGCTCCAACTAAATTAATGAAAGACCTGGGCTATGGAAAAGGATATGCATACGCACATGACTACGAAAACAATTTTGTGGATTTTGAATTTCTCCCGGAAGAAATTTCAGGTACCTCTTTCTATAGACCTGGGAACAACCCGAGAGAAAATGCCATGAAGGATTTCCTAAAAAAAAGATGGAAGAACAAGTATGATTTTTAGAACTTGATATCTAGTTCTTTCTGAACTTTTTCGCCGTTTTCAGAATACTCCAACAACCACTTGCCATCCTTTTGGAAGACTACTGCATTGTTGCCATTAAAATCGGTCATAAATACGTTGTCCATGGAAGTTTCCTGCAACTTCAACACAACCTTTGGTGTGCTATCCACGAGTTGATAGCCAAAATCGGTCGGCTGTGCATACAAAACCTCGGTTGGCAACTCAGACGATTGCTTTTCGGCGGCTCTTACAATGGATGATGGTTTCGGTTCCACAGCTTTGTAAACTTGCTCCTCTGTAGTCGATTTTTGCTCAATAATATGCTCCTTTGAATCTTCTTGAACTGATTTTACATCGTCCTTAAAATTGAGGGTAACCGTCGCTGATTCTTTTTTCTCCTGCTCATGCGGCACATAGCTGTAATCCATTCCAGCAAAAGAGATAAATGCTTTTTGAATAGCATCTTTGTATGCCTTATCGTATTCCTTGATCTTGCTAATTCCTTCAACAGACCTAAATATTTCAACATTGTTACAATCCTTTAGGGTGATTGTAACTTTTGTGGTAAACATATTGGAACCATCCTCCAAATTGGCCAATAGCCCCAAACACCTGTTGCCTGCCAAATCCATTGGGAGTGCATCATCATAAACGGGATTAAAGCCATTTTGTTCAAAAAAATATTTGACCAAAGTGCTGGTCTGGTATTCATTCACCGATTTAAATGCATCAAACTTCTTGGGCACAATGATATATTTGTAATCGTTCAACTGAGCATTTACCACTGTGTTCAATCCCATTGCAAAAAGCAATATGTACAATACTTTATGTTTCATATATCAAAGATACTCAATTACCGTTCCAAGATATAATATTAAATCCGAACTGTAAAGAAGCATAGTGGCTGTCCGCAATATTGGAGTAGCTTAGAAGATTGTCTGCCAGCACATAAAAGTTTACGGGACCCATCTGAAAATTTGCGCCCAAACCTATATTTGTAAAGGAATATTTATCCACGGTATACGTACCTTTTAATGAAAGTACACGACCAAAACGTCTTTGATAAAAACCGGTCAATGCAGCTTGGACCCCCTTTGGTCTTTTTATCATGAACAATTGTCCGCCGATACTGTTGCGGTAATAGTCGGAAGTACTTGACATTCCGCCGCTGTTAACGGCGCAACCGCAATTATCAAAAATTCTGCCGGTTCCGCCCTGTCCAAAATCGTATCTAACGGAACCGTAAACCTTCACTGGCCTCCAAGAGATATAGCTGGCCTGGTTTTCACCATGTGGCAATGCTGCATCGATTTCATCTATAAGTTCTTGCCATTTGTCATTGTCAACGTCATCGATATCCTCTGGAAGAACAATAGAAATACCGTCTGTAGTGGTGCTACCTGCAAAAGTATAGTTCCAAACATCCTTTGAATTGCTGATAAATCCAAGATCCAAAACACTAGCTGTAATGGTCGTCTGCGGATTTAAATTATAACTAAAACCAACATCAACACCAAAACCCAGGTTTCCACCCAACAGCGTCCTTTCCGTAAACAGGCTTTTTACATCCTTTTTCGTAGTTCCCGTATCCTCTTCGATGATATCATAAAAACCTTTAACACCGGCCGTTTGTAACTGCATATCTGCACTGATGGCACTTTCGTAGACATTGTTCTGTCCTTCCCTTGTAACAAATGACCCTGAATTGTTTATGGATTGAAACTGAAAAATACTGGAATATATTTTGGCTCTTCCTCCAATCGTAAGATTCTCATTTACTTTTCTATTGATGCCAAAATGAAGCACATTGACCATTTCACCACGAAGATTTAGGTCGCCTAAATCAAAATTTCTACCCAAATTTGCTCCTCCATTACCTTCAAAAGCCAAAATGGCCAAGTCCTTGGGCCAGTAGGAAATAATGTCCATTTCGCCATACATTCCAAAGGAATAGTAATCATCCAGTCTGTTTTTGCCCCTGAACCCTACAGTAAATGCCTCTATCTGACTTGTAGAGCTAAAATCATCTCTATCGGTCATAACCGACAACAATCGCTCTTGCACCTTGGTGGTAAAGTCCACCCCATCATTGGCAAAAAGGTCGTTCACCGTAACTCCACTGGTGGCTCCTTGCACGGACAGACCTGACAAAACAGGAATACCTGCATGCCATTTCTGCGAGGTCTTGACTCCTGGATTGACCATCAAAGATTGGGGAATCTCATAAAAATCGTACAATACCTCCTTGTTCTGGGCAAATCCGGTGGCGTATACAAAAAGTGTAATCAGGATAAGTCTTGGGGCCATACTCATTGTAGTTGAAATAAAAATTCAGCTCCAGAGCGAAATATAATCCTTGCATCAGGATTTGCAGAAACACTTGAACCAACACTTAGATTATCCGCTATAACCCGAAGACTTTTTGTACTGGATAATATATTTATGTTCTTGCCTCCTGCCCCATAAAAGACTGGATACTCCACAATATCCGGACTATTGGCCTCGATATCAAACCTCTCTACATCCAAAACCCTTCCATCTTCATTCAAAAATTCAATGACTATGCGAAGCCTTTTGCTTGTGGTGTTTTGTATTTGATAGGTCATTGTGCCTTCGATTAAACGCTCTGCTACATACTGCTCGTTAAACGCTTCAAAAGTGACCTCTTGAAAATAAAAAGAGCCCAATGGCCCTGCTAAATTTATGGTCTCCTCATCGGATTCCAAATAAAAAATCCCTGAGGACAAGGTCGGGGTCACCCTTAAATCATCAAACTGATCAAAATCTTGCTCTTCCATACAGGATATGGTGCAACACAATAAACCTGTGATCCAGAGAGTGGAATACAGTAATTTTCTCATAGCCAAAAACATTTCCCAGTGTCAAAAGTGGGGTTTGCCACTTGTAATATAACTCTATAAAATGTTTTTTATTTCAATAAGGTCGTGAATCATGGTACATTCTCCATGATCGGATTCTTTGTGAAAATTATAGTGCAGCACTTGCATCCCCAAGGCTTTTGCCCCTAAAATATCGGCTTCGAGATTATCCCCTATCATCAAAGAGTTCTGGGGCTTTACCTTTGCCTGTTCCAATGCCATTTGAAAAATGTAGGGGTCCGGTTTTTTAACACCGGCCATTTCTGAATCAATTATTTTTTGAAAATAATGATGGATTCCACTTCCTCTCAACTTTTTGGTCTGTACCTCCTGAAATCCATTGGTTATAATGTGCAACTTGTATTTTGGAAAAAGATATTCCAAAGTTTCCAGGGTATTGGGCAACAAATGGTTGAAAGATGATAGGTGGGCGATATATTCGTGGGACAATACGTCTATGATTTCGTCTGGCACATGTTCCCCGAGCCTATCAAATGTTTGTTTTAAACGCTGGTACCTTAGCTCGGACTTTCCAATTCCATTCTGCCGGTACAATGCCCACATTTGCATGTTGATGGGGGCATAAACCTCTAAGAAGTCGTCCAAATCTACGTTGACCTTATTTTCAACCAAAATTTTGGCGAAGGTCAATGCCGAGTTTTTTTCAAAATCCCATAAAGTGTGGTCCAAATCAAAAAAAACATCGGTTACTTTATGATCAAACATAGTATCTCTTTAAAAGGGATTGATACAGCTCCATCCAATCCAAATGCTGCTTTCCTCCCAAGAGCTCATTTGAGAATACAAAAATAAAGTCGCCCTTGACCTGTTTTACCAATCGGTATACCTTATCCATTTTCTCGTATACTTCTTCCTTGCTCTTGTACTTTACCAAAGCATAGTCGTGCATGGCAAACGGATGGATCTTAATGGGTTGTCTCACCTCTGTATTGATGTCGTAAAAATAAAAAGGCGTGCAAGTACCTGCCCTGAAACCAATTTCGTGGGTGTAGCCCATAGAAAAGTCATCCGTGAACTCCGTTTCCACCAAATTCCTGTAGGTCGCGGGAACATTTACTTTATTATAACGCAACCGGGCATAGCTGATGGGTCTATTGATTAAGTTGCCCAATTGTTTCTTTTCCTCCCGGAGCACATTTTTGTCATAAGATGATATAAACGAGGTACTCAAGGAAACAATACTATAATCAGCTACGGATTTGATCAAATAGCGAAATTTGTTATTATTGGTGGATACGTTTTTATCGTGTGCCGAATGCTTTGCAAACTGAAAAAAGAACATGGTTTTAATGGGAAACTTTTTATGGATATCCACCAACTCGAAAAAATTGTCATAAGGGTCTTTTTTGAGTCTCATCATCACCGAAAAGCGATCCAAGACATCCCTGAACCTAAAATTCCCCAAATCCAATAAAAGCCCTCCTATACTACGGGCAATCCCCCTCATGGCATACGCATGTGAAGTTGTAACATTTATAATCGAGGTAAAACGATAGTCCTTTTCCTTATTTTCCAAATCCGGGAACCTATCCTTTAAGGCCTCCAATAATTTGTAGGCCCAAAGGTCTACCACAGGAAGCTCCAAAAAGTCATTCTGATAAGCTATACTTTCCTTCACAGGGAACCTGCCCACACTGTCCTTAACATGGGGCAAATATTCTTCGTACCTGCTCAAAAGAAAGAAACTGGCCGAAAAAACATCAAAGGGAACAGTGCTTTTATCCCCAGCTGAAAAAAAACAGGGAAGCCCGTCCCAATCTGATACCCTCACCTCTAAATCATTGATGCCTTGCTCAAACAAAAGATCATTGCTTCGAATAAAGAATTCGTTCTGCAGGGGTTGTTTGGAATACGTCATTTTAGGCCCATTATGTTTGATGAACTCCTCGACCTTTGTTGTAAAACCCATCTCCACGCCCAAGATTTTTTCAAAAATCTGTTTGGCCGTATAGGTCAATCGATTGGTTACCTTATGTGTAAAAATCAACAACATGGACTACAGTATTCCTTTATCGGCAAAGCTCAAATATTGGTGTTGGGCCAAGATTAAATGATCCAATATTTTTATATCCAGAGCTTCTGATGCCACTTTCAATTTTTTTGTTATTTGTTTGTCTGCAGCACTTGGTGCCAATGTCCCTGAAGGGTGGTTGTGTGCCAAAATAATACCCACAGCCCCAAGCTCCAATGCTTGTTTTAGGACAAGCCTAACATCTACCAAAGTTCCTGTAATGCCCCCTTTGCTCAGCTGTGCTTTATGGACAACTTTGTTTGAATTGTTCAGGTAAACAATCCAGAACTCCTCGTGCGGAAGTTCGCCAATCAGTGGATATAGCAACTCAAAAGCATCGTGACTGCTCTGTATTTTGATTATTTTGGAAGTATCCTCCGATCGTCTGCGCCTACCCATCTCCAATGCTGCGGCAATTGTTACGGCCTTGGCCTCGCCAATTCCTTTAAAGCGCATCAACTGGTTTACCGATAACTTTCCGAGCTCATTGAGGTTATTGTCCACAGAAGCCAATATCCGTTTGGAAAGTTCCACTGCGCTCTCGTTCCTACTTCCTGATCCAATTAAAATAGCAATCAGTTCGGCATCCGAAAGTACAAAACTCCCTTTTTGTACTAACTTTTCTCTTGGCCTATCATCATCGGCCCAGTTTTTTATAGAAAAGGAAGCTAGTTTTTCTTGCATGTGCTAAAGATAGGAGAATAATTTTATGTAATTTTCAATATAAATCCTTCATAATGAAATCCCTTTTCAATACTGAGGCGCACGAAGAAATTATTGCACGTATCCATCAACTTTCAGAATCTTCGGAAAGGCAATGGGGCAAAATGAAAGTTGGCCAAATGCTTCACCATTGCCAATTTCCATTAAAAATATCCTTGAAACGGCACAAATCGGATGGCAATGCCAATTTTATGCTCAAACTTGTGGGCAAATTTTTTAAAAAAAGCTTGTACAACGATAAACCATGGCGCCAAGGTTTGCCCACTGCCAAAGGTTTGAAGGTTGTGGAGGACAAAGATTTTACAAAAGAAAAGGATATCTTACTTGGTCTGGTGAACGATTTTCATAATGAAAAAGATAAAAAAGAGTGGGACCCACACCCAGTTTTTGGGTCTTTTACACCCGAACAATGGGGACAAATGCAATATAAGCACTTGGACCACCATTTAAGGCAATTCAATGTTTGATGTAGGGAGATAGTCAGAGTGAATCGTCTTCATCCTGAACCTCGTGCTGTTCTACTTTTTTCCTTGAATCATTTATCATTCGGTCTTCTTGTAGAAAAACGTTGGATATACCCAACATAAATGCAAAAAACGAAACAGACACAAATCGTCTTAAGTAAAATGAGATATTGTGAAGGAGCCGTTTCATTCAGAATATCAATCAATTACCATTCCTTTAACCCGTAACTGACAAAATTACATTTTCCAATCCTTTTAAATGTTGGATTTGAAGCTACTTAAATGTAGCGATTGCCTCATAAAACTCCACTTCGTCCACTCCCATTTGTTGGCAAACCCATTTGGCCCCCGCTAAATTGCTCAACGCTGTTTCATCAGATATTTCCAATGGCATTTCACCATCTGGCGTATCCAAAAATATTTGTCCGCCATTTTGTTGATACGCCGGGGTTACGTAAGGGAACTTTCTTATAGGGTTTTCCGATGACTCCACTCTTCTTTTTACTTCGACATCTTCATCATTATAGGTAATACTCCCTCCCTTTACAATACTATTTACAAAAATCCCGTATTGTTCCGCATAGGTTTCAAAATCGGAATAAAAACTTCCTTCTTCAAACTCAATATTGGTCAATAAAGCAATGTTTGGCTGATAGTTGTGAAACTGTGGTGCAGCGTCAATAACAGATGATGGCCCATCACCACCTTCGATGACAATAAAATCATTTTCTTCGGTTAAATGGATTCCATTTGGAGAAGAAAGCACATAATCGACTTCAATATTGTTATAGTCCAATACATGTAAAATCATTGAAACGACCTCGGACCTTCTCTGGCTGCCGGCTATCACAACACGTGTTTTCAATTTAACCAGCTCGTATAGGAATTCAGGGCAAGAAACCAATCGCAAACCTAGTTCCTTAGCCTTTTCCAATTCCGGGTTGTCGCTTGTAACATTAGCACCTAAAACAACGAAATCCAATTGTGAATTGACCCTATTTGAAAACCAACCTATCTCATCCCACATCAATCCTTGGTCTCGCATAACGTCCTTCAACGATTCATCAAAAAGTTCATCACTTCCGGTTACCGTATCTCCCTTCTTATGAAGAGCTAAGGCCACATTAAACATTTCTACCTCGCCCAAACCTATAAAATGTACCTGCATTGATTCAATTTAGGTTTCAAAAATAGCCAATGCCGGTGCCAATACAAATTCCGAAACCCTAGATTAATGCCTATCTTGGTGGTAAATTTGAGAACTATGAATTTATCAGAAATAAAATCAAAAGAAATTATGCCTGGCTACCATGGTAAATTGGTACACGGAGAACGGATGAGCTGGGTGTTTTGGGATGTAGAACCAAATGCCGAAGTGCCCGAGCACCAGCACGACCATGAACAAATTATGCATGTAGTGGAAGGTACTTTTGAATTCACCTTGAATGGCGAAAAAGGAACTTACACTGCTGGAGATGTTGTGGTTATTCCTTCCAATGCCCCACATAGTGGTAGGGCATTGACGGCCTGCAAATTAATGGACATTTTTAGTCCGGTTAGAGAAGAATACCGATAGTCATGAACATATCTCTCAAAGGAAAGAATGCCTTGGTCGGCGGCAGCAGTAAAGGAATCGGTGAAGCTATCGCTCGGCAATTGGCCGAAAGCGGCGCCAGCGTTACGTTGATGGCCCGAAGCGAGGGACGTATGAAAGATATCATTAGTGAATTGGACTCTTCGCAAGGGCAAAAACACCAGTTCCTATCCGTAGATTTTTCCAATTTCAAAAACTATAAGAAAACAATATCCAGGTTCTTTGAAATCAATTCTGTAGACATTTTGGTTAACAATACCCAAGGTCCCGAAGGCGGCGGCGCATTGGAAAAAAATGTTGAAGATTATCAAAATGCATTTGACCTGCTTTTCAAATCTGTTGTTTACACTACGGAACTTGCGCTAAAACATATGCAGGAAAACAAATGGGGCCGCATCATTAACATAGCGTCTATTTCGGTAAAGGAACCATTGAACTATTTGGCTCTTTCGAACACTATTCGAGCTGCGGTGGTCACTTGGGCCAAAAGTTTGGCTTATGATGTGGCCAAAGATGGGATTACCGTGAACAGTACGCTAACAGGTTACTTTGATACGGACCGCATTGCCCAATTGAATTCCAAAAAAGCTGAAAAGTTAGGAATTTCTCCAGAAGAGGTTCGTTCCAATATGGAAGAACAGGTTCCTGTAAAAAGAATTGGAGATCCCAAAGAATATGGATACTTGGTTGCATTTTTGGCTTCGGACCAAGCTGCTTTCATCACTGGAACTAATATTCCTATTGACGGGGGCTTGTTGAAATCACTTTAAAAAACTGGCTCCCAACAAATTAAATCTTATCATAAAATTATCACATATTCAATTTTTGAATACTTTTAATGTGTAACCAATAAAATTTATACTTATGAATTCAAAAGTTTTTATGGTGATCCGTATCCTATTGGGGTTGTTCGTCATCATTTTTGGGGCCAACAAACTCTATCCATTCCTTCCGGCTCCCGAAGAAATGCCAGAAGGTATGATGACCTATTTTACAGGGTTGACAATGTCCAAAACTCTAATATTGGTTGGATTGGTAGAGGTGTTGGCAGGCATTTCCTTCATTTTGAACAAATATGGAGCTTTAATGGCTATCATATTGATGAGCGTATCGGTATGTGCTGTCCTGTTCCACCTAACCATGGCGATGGAGTCCATTGCCCCTGCACTGGCACTACTGATTCTCAACATTGTTGTGCTTGTCGGCTATAAAGACCGATACAAGGACATTTTAAGACCTTAACAAAAAAACCTCCAATTGAATTGGAGGTTTTTTATAAACTCATTTTATCCTTGAAAATATAGGATTGCCTGCGGGAAACCTCCACTTCCTCACCATTTTTCATGGTGAGCTTAAGCTTTCCATTAAACCATGGAACTACATTTTCAATATAGTTGGTATTAATGATTTGCTGACGGTTTGCCCTAAAAAATGAATCTTCGGGCAACTTTTCTTCCACTTGGTTAAGCGATTTGTAGAGCATGGGCTTTTTATCCTCGAAGAATACCCGCGTGTAGTTCCCGACAATTTCGAAGAGTGATATATCCCCTATTTTCACCAACCAACAGTCCTCTCCATCTTTTATGAAAATCTGACTGCCCTCTGTCAACTTTTTGATGGCGGGACTATCTACTTGCCTGTCAACCATTTTTGCACGGACTTTCTCAATGGCCATATCAAAACGTTTGTTGCTGACCGGTTTTAATAGATAATCCAATGCATTGTACTCAAAGGATTTTATGGCATATTCGTCGTAAGCTGTAGTAAAGATGATAATCGGCACCTCATCCAACATTTCCAATAGATCGAAACCATCCTTTTCCGGCATATTGATATCAAGGAACAACAAATCAGGGGATTCGGACCCAATTAATTCAACACCATCATCTACATTACTTGCTTCGCCAATAAGCTCCAAATCATCATGTAGCTTAATGAGTTCCTTGAGCTCGTTCCTTGCCAATCGAGAATCTTCAACTATTACCGCCCTGATCTTCATGCCAATGGTATTTTGATTTCAGCCACTACCTCATCAGATATCTCCTCTAATTTAAAAGATGCTTTGCCAGCATACAATAGCTTCAAGCGCTGTTCTATGTTTATCAAACCTAATTTGGTGGAGTCTTTGGCAATATTGAGTTTTCCTGTATTCCTTACTTCTATCATCAAATCATCTTCTTTCCTGGATATATCCAAGAGAATCCTTCCTCCATTTTTAAGATTGGAAATACCATGCTTGGTTGCATTTTCTATGAGTAATTGAATGATCATCGGCGGAATTCTAAGATCCAAGGTATCCGCCCCTACTTGTTTCACAAACTCCAAACGATCTTCGAACTGTATTTTAGAAAGGTCGATATAGTTGTCCACTACTTCCAACTCCTCCCGTACTGGAATATCATTGATATTGTTTTTGGTAAGGGAATAGCGAATAATTTCGGAGAGCTTGGTAAGCATTTCCCTTGATTTTTCCACATCTTCCAGCATGAGACCTCTAATGTTGTTGAGACTATTGAACATAAAATGTGGATTTATTTGTCCCTTTAAGGTGTTTAATTGGGCCTGCTTTAAGGTGGTGTTCAGTTCCAGCCTTTCAATTCTGTCCTGATTCAATTTCAAAAGCAATTTAATCACCAAATAGGTGAAGGTCCATGCTCCGACCAAAAAAAGCGAATTCAATACTTGGACCATGACTTTGTCATAACCCTCGAACATCTGCATTTCTGCCTCGGTAATTTCTGGGCCAAATTTTATGTAGATATATCCAAAAAAGACATTTAAAAGTCCGAAAATCGTTGAAGCCAGTAATATGGATACAATAATTTTCAGGACCTCTTTTCCACCAAAGGAATCAAAATGAACATTTCTCTTAAGGTACCAACGTAAGATGGAGGTCGAAAATACGCCTATAAAAATTCCAACAACCACGGAGAAAATGGTCATCTCCAAACTAATTTTTTGAGGAATCAAAGCTGCAATGGCATTGATAAACCCCCACCCCAATAATTGGAGCGTCCAAAATGCAATATTTCTCTTTCTACTACTTAATTCCATTCCTTTGAGCCACGTTTGCCCAAATTTACATTAAACCAATTCAGTATTGGTGCTACTAAGATTTTTGTGCGGCTTTTCTTTTAAACGGATTGCTGCAAGATTTTTTCTGTGGTAAAAAGGCAACCCACATCATGGTTATTCCCGAATAGAAAAATGGAAAGTACTCCATATACTCCCATGTTTGATATCTTCCAAATATCCCTATGGACACGCCAATTATTCCCATGGCCAAAACTACTTTCTGAATTGTTTTAAGCTTTTTCATATTAATAAATTTTGCAACGCTGGCAGATTATAAAATAATACTTACTAAAATTGAAATGATTAATTTGGCTAGTGCTATCATAACTGTTCGGTTTTAGAATTTATTTCTAAAGCTAAAGTATAGGACAACCCTTGCTTGATGAAGTGATTTATGACAAGTGGTAATTTTGACAAACTGAACGGTAAAATCAGTTGCTACCGGTTTAAGATAGTGGTAAAGAACTAATTTTAAGGACTATTTTACCTTTGGAGGAAATTTTGAGAATACTTTTTTTACCACGGCCCGTAGTTTATCCTCTCGCACACTTGGCGATGCATTTTCTCTAAGACCACTCTCGGCGACTGCCTGCCAAACAAGTGCATCACGCTGTGCATCCACCAAATCGATTTGGATACTGCGCTGCATATTTGGGCCGCCCAATGGTAACCCAACAGAAATTCCTCCGCCGACATTTCTACCACCACCGCCAAGACCAACACCTACATTGTTATTGGGTGCGCTCCTGTATTCATTGCTTATGATGTTGATGAAGAGTTCGGGTTCTTCGGCCAATCGATAACCTCTAGCTTTTAGTGTAGAATCCAAGGCATTGAGCAATCTTTTTTCATCCAACTGACTCAATCCAGATTGCATATCGGAATAATAGTTATAGGTAGAATAGCTGGAAAAATCGACTGTTTTATCGTAATCATAGTTTACCTTGACAGAGCTACAGGATGCCAACAAAACAATCAAAACTATGGAAAGTAAATAACGCATATTGGATATTTGGGTTCTCCTAAAATTAATCAATATATTGATTAGAGGATAGATAGCTGTCGGTTATTCGTTCAAAAGCTTCCAAAGTCTATCCTTAAGCTGCTGAACTCCCAATCCGCTCACGGAAGATATGAACATGTAGGGAACATCCTTGAAATCTTCTTTCATGTCCTCGTCCATTTCGGTGATAAGCTCTTGGTCCAGCATATCGCATTTAGAGATGACCACCAAACGTCCCTTGTCCAGCAATTCGGGATTGTATCGTCTCAACTCATCCAGAAGAATATTATACTCTTGGCTGATGTCCTTACTGTCGGCAGGTATCAAAAACAATAGCGTAGCGTTACGTTCGATATGTCGCAAAAAGTAATGTCCCAATCCCTTTCCCTCGGCAGCACCCTCAATAATTCCAGGAATATCAGCCATTACAAAACTTTGAAAATCACGATATTCCACAATGCCCAAATTGGGTTTTAAGGTGGTAAACTCGTAATTCGCAATTTTAGGTTTGGCGGAAGTCATTACGGAAAGTAGCGTTGATTTTCCGGCATTGGGAAACCCTACCAGACCAACATCCGCCAAGACTTTAAGCTCTAAGGTAACGTCGCCTTCTTGACCCTTGATACCTGGTTGTGCATACCGGGGTGTTTGGTTGGTGGCACTTTTAAAATGCCAGTTTCCCAATCCGCCCATTCCTCCTTCGAGCACAATTTTCTCTTCGCCGTCCTCGGTAATCTCAAAAAGTATCTCGTTAGTTTCGGTATCTCGCACCACTGTGCCCAATGGCACTTCCATATATACATCCTCACCATCGGCCCCAGTACTTCGGCTTTTGCTTCCGTGTTCGCCATGGCCGGCCTTAAAGTGTTTTTTGAACTTGAAATGGACCAGTGTCCATAAGTTTTTGTTCCCTTTGACTATAACATGACCGCCTCGACCGCCATCACCACCATCGGGCCCACCTTTGGCCACATATTTTTCGCGACGTAAATGTGCAGAACCCTTGCCCCCGTTTCCAGAAGAGATGTGAACTTTTACATAATCGACAAAATTTCCTTCGGTCATATTCTAATATAAAAAAGTCTTTTGGGAAATCAATTATAGGGAATCGATTACCTTGCTCAATCGCTGGGTAATCTCATCGATTTCACCTATTCCGTTTACAGAGTGGAATTTTCCTTGTTTTTCGTAGTAAGCTTTTAAAGGAGCTGTTTTTTCATTGTATTCATCAAAACGGTTACGGATTTTACTTTCGTCCTGATCGTCGGAACGGCCGCTACTTTTACCACGTTCCAAAAGACGTTCCACCAAAACATCGTCCTCAGCTTCCAAAGCAATGGTTGCATTTACCTTCATATCCTTGGATTCCAAGAAATTGTCCAATGCTTCTGCCTGAGCTGCGGTACGTGGAAAACCATCAAAAATAAAACCTGCTGCATCTGGGTTCTTTTCGACCTCGTCCTTCAGCATATCAATGGTCACCTCATCGGGAACCAAATCCCCCTTATCAATGTAAGACTTGGCCAAATTACCAAGGTCTGTTCCGTTTTTGATGTTGTAACGGAAAACATCTCCAGTGGAAATGTGTTTCAGATTATACTTTTCTTTCAAGAAACCTGCTTGGGTTCCCTTCCCTGCTCCTGGCTTTCCAAAAAGCACTAGGTTGATCATATCTGTTTGATTTAATTGGTAAACTTCTCTAAGATTTCGACCCAACTCGTTATAGTCCAACCCATAGCCCACAATAAAATGATCTGGAATTTCCAGACCTACATAGTCTATGGCATATTCACCATTATAAATGTCCGACTTATAAAAAAGGGTCCCTATTTTAAATTCCTTTACATTGGTGTTGGAAAACAGATGAACCAATTCTTTCAAGGTTCTTCCCGTATCCACCACATCTTCCAAAATAATTACACTCTTGCCCTCCAATTCTTCAGGAACGTCCAACAGTGTTTCCACAATGCCTGTCGAGGTCAATCCTTGATAAGAACTCAACCGCACAAAAGACACCTCACATGGGTGCTGGTAGGCCTTCAAAAAATCGGCAACAAACATAAAAGCTCCGTTGAGCACACCAACAAAAAGTGGTGTTTCATCCTTGTAATCAGCTGCAATCTCCTTTGCCATTTTATCAATGGCCGCAAGGATTTGCTCTTCCTTTAAATAGGGCTTAAAAACTTTATCGTGGAGCTTAATCAATGTGTTCAAGTTATGGTCAGGTTGGCAAAGATACTATTTTTAAAGCTCCTAAAACCTTACATCTTTTATACCCTCGTGGATTTCATGTATTTTTGCCCACATTCAATTTACAAATCAATGCAATTTTTCTCTTCAGACTTTAAATTGGGAATTTTAGGTGGTGGACAATTGGGCAAAATGATGCTCTACGAAACCAGAAAATGGGATATTCAGACCAAGGTAATGGATGCCTCTCCCGAAGCTCCATGCAAAATTGCCTGCAACGAGTTTGTCCAGGGCAGTTTGATGGATTTTGACACCGTTTACGCCTTTGGGAAAGATGTAGATGTGCTCACCATCGAGATTGAAAACGTAAATGTTGACGCCCTTGAAAAGTTGGAACACGAAGGCAAAACCGTATATCCGCCTACCAAAACATTAAGAACCATCCAGAACAAGGCCGTTCAAAAATTATTCTATACCGACCATGGTATTCCAACCGCTCCTTTTACCCGCTTTGCCTACACATCGGAAATCGAGGACAGCATAAACAACGGCGGACTTTCATTGCCATTTGTTTGGAAGAGCGCTCAATTTGGGTATGACGGCCAAGGGGTAAAAGTCGTACGAAAGATGGAAGACCTTAAAGAACTGCCCAATGTGGAGTGTATTGCCGAAAAAATGATTGATTTTAAAAATGAGTTGGCCGTTGTGGTAGCTCGAAACTCAAAAGGTGAGGTAAAAACATATCCCGTGGTTGAGATGGAGTTTCATCCCGAAGCCAATCAGGTGGAATACGTAATCTGTCCTGCACGGATTGATGATGCCGTAGCCAAAAAAGCACAGGAAGTGGCATTAAAAGTTTCGGAACATATGAAGCACGTAGGACTGCTGGCCGTGGAGATGTTCCAAACCAAGGACGACCAAATTTTGGTGAACGAATCTGCTCCACGACCGCATAACAGTGGCCATTACAGCATAGAAGCAGCCTACACCAACCAGTTCGAACAACATATCCGTGCCATTCTGGGATTGCCTTTGGGAAAAACCGACAGCAAAGTAGCAGGAATTATGGTTAACTTGGTGGGTGCAGAAGGACATACAGGCGATGTGATCTATGAAAACATTGAAAAAATATTGGAAATGGACGGGGTTACACCGCATATCTATGGCAAAAAACAAACCCGCCCGTTTCGGAAAATGGGCCACGTGACTATTGTGGACGAGAATATGGCCAGGGCCCGAGAAGTAGCCCAACAGGTAAAGGAAACCATTAAAGTGATAAGCAAATAAGGTATGAGCAAAGTAGCCGTAATTATGGGAAGTACAAGTGACCTTCCCGTTATGCAAGAAGCCATCGATATATTAAAGGAATTGGGGGTGGATGTGGACGTGGATATTGTTTCCGCCCACAGAACACCCGAAAAATTGTTCAGTTTTAGCAAAAGTGCCCATACCAATGGCTACTCCGTAATTATTGCTGGAGCCGGCGGAGCGGCACATTTGCCGGGAATGGTGGCATCGTTATCTCCTCTCCCTGTTATCGGAGTACCAGTAAAAAGCAGCAATTCCATTGATGGTTGGGATTCCGTCCTATCCATTTTGCAAATGCCCGGGGGCGTTCCCGTAGCTACGGTCGCTTTGAACGGAGCAAAAAATGCCGGTATCCTTGCGGCACAAATCATAGGAAGTTCCGACAGCGAGATTATGGACAACATAATTTCCTATAAAGAGGGACTAAAGGAAAAAGTCATCAAAGGGGCAGAGGAGATAAAGAAAACCTTTTAGAAAAAATCGTGTTTGGTTATGAACTATAATCAAATTGGCATACTGCTGGGGATTTGCGCCATTGCCTTTTTTGGCTTCACGCTGCCAAAACTTCGCAATCCATACGTAAAAGGACTATGGAAAAGCAGTCTTTTGGTATTTGCCATGTATGCCGCACTATTGATTTTTATTGAAATACGTTGGCAATTTATTTCGGATTATGCCAGCACGTACGATTTGAACGGAAACGGTTTTGTGGACCTCAACGAATATTCTGAAGAAGCCATTGCTGCCATGAACAGAAAAACCTATGGTTCAACCATTAGGAATTACGCCCCACTGACCATGGCCGTAATTTCATCCATTATCGGTTTCGCCTATTTGTTGAGTGATTGGGCCGTGATACGTTTAAAAAACAAAGAACAGAAGTAACAACTATGAGCAACCCATTGTTGGAGCCTTTTAACCAAGCTCCTTTTTCCAAAATAAAGAACGAACATTTTAAGCCTGCTTTTCTTCAGGCCATCGAGGACACCAAAAAAGAAATCGATGACATTGTAAACAACCCTGAACCCCCAACTTTTGAAAATACTTTGGAAGCCTTGGATTTTTCCGGGCAACAATTGGACCGAATCTCCAGCATATTTTTCAATTTGAATTCTGCTGAGACCAATGAGGAAATTCAAAAAATAGCTCAGGAAGTATCACCTATTTTATCAGAGTTCAGCAACGATATTACTTTGAACGAAGGTCTTTTTGCAAGGATAAAAGCCGTTTATGAGCAACGTGACTCTCTGGATTTGACCACCGAACAACAAACGCTTCTTGAAAAGAAATACAAGAATTTTAGTAGAAACGGGGCCAATTTAAAGGAAGAAAATAAAAAACGTCTGCGTGAAATCGATGCCGAACTCTCTAAGTTGAAGCTTACATTTGGAGAAAACGTATTGGCCGAGACCAACAAGTACGAAATGCACCTTACGGATGAAAAAGATGTGGAAGGATTACCCGAAGGAACAAAAGAGGCAGCCGCTCAATTGGCGGAATCTAAAGGTAAAGAAGGCTGGATGATTACGCTGGATTACCCGAGCTATATCCCTTTTATGAAATACGCAAAGAATAGGGAATTGCGAAAGGAACTTTCCATGGCTTTCGGCAGCAAGGGTTTTCACGGTGATGAACTGGACAATCAGGAAAATGTAAAACGCATCGTAAATCTTCGTCACGAAAGAGCCAATCTTCTAGGATATAAAACCCATGCGGATTTTGTTCTAGAAGAACGCATGGCCGAAACTCCCGAAAAAGTACTGGATTTCCTAAATGAACTTTTGGAAAAAGCCAAACCAGCAGCCGAAAGAGAGTTTACGGAATTAGAGGCATACGCCAAGGAATTGGACAACATTGACCGTTTGGAAAAATGGGACAGCGCCTACTACTCCGAAAAATTGAAGCAAAAGCTTTTCAATTTGGATGATGAAAAACTGAAACCGTACTT
Organism: Flagellimonas abyssi; assembly: GCF_019457905.1. Lineage (GTDB taxonomy): Bacteria > Bacteroidota > Bacteroidia > Flavobacteriales > Flavobacteriaceae > Flagellimonas > Flagellimonas abyssi. The sequence goes on from NZ_JAHZSV010000010.1 coordinate 137,177, forward strand.
CAAACTGGAAAATGTTATCAACGGGGTTTTCAAAGTTGCTGAAAAACTCTTTGGGCTTACGTTTAAAGAAGTGGACAACGTGGACAAATACCATCCAGAAGTCAAGACTTTTGAAGTATATGATAATGATGAATTTATTTCCTTGTTCTATGCCGACTTCCATCCTAGGGCAGGAAAACGTGGCGGTGCTTGGATGACCTCCTACAAACCTCAGTATATTTTAAATGGCGAAAATAGCAGACCACACATTTCCAATGTCTGTAATTTTACAAAACCGACAAGTTCAAAGCCCTCACTGCTCACCTTTAATGAGGTCACGACCCTTTTTCATGAATTTGGTCACGGACTTCACGGCATGCTAGCGAACACCACCTACCCTAGCCTATCGGGCACTTCGGTGTATTGGGATTTTGTGGAACTACCCAGCCAAGTAATGGAAAACTGGTGTTACGAGAAAGAAGCATTGGAACTTTTCGCACATCATTATGAGACAGGTGAATTAATTCCAATGGAACTGGTAGAAAAAATAAAGGAATCAGCTACTTTTCAAGAGGGTATGGCTACCGTTCGCCAATTGAGTTTTGGTTTATTGGACATGTCATGGCATGGAAAAGACCCATCGGGTATCAAGGATGTAAAAGCCTACGAAGAAGAAGCCTTTGAAAGCACAAATTTGTTCCCCGATACAGCGGAAACATGTATGAGCACATCATTCTCGCATATTTTTCAAGGAGGTTATTCGTCTGGCTACTATAGCTACAAATGGGCGGAAGTTCTGGATGCAGATGCCTTTGCCCATTTCAAGGAAAACGGAATTTTCAGTAAAATGGTCGCGGATAAGTTCAAAGAGAATGTACTTTCCAAAGGAGGTACAGAGAATCCAATGGACCTCTACATAAAATTCCGTGGAGCCGAACCGAACGTCAATGCATTGTTGGAACGCGCCGGACTTTTGGAGGCCGATCAATAGTTCAATGTTTTTTGTCAGCAACACAACGATTATTCGTCTAACAGGACTTCAATGTCAGGATCAAATGTCCAAAAAACCATTACATTTGGGAATTCGATAAGCATATGGCCAATCACAAACTTCAACCGGACAATTGGGTCGACCTGTACGCGGACTACCTCTTTAATTACGCAGTATCTCGCGTGAGCGATGCCGAAATTGCCAAGGATTTGGTTCAGGAAACCTTTTTTGCAGGCTTAAATTCCGCCAAAAACTTTAAAGGGGATGCTGCGGAAAGAACTTGGTTGGTTTCTATTTTGAAACGAAAGGTCATCGACCATTATCGTAAAATCAATTCAAAAAAAGGCAAAGCAGAGGTCCGAATCAACTATAGTTCCGATTCCGATGCAGAGGGTGACTGGCTGGAACAACAGGTCGCGGACCCCTTCAGTAAAGACGGCGACAATATTTTGGAAAATGAAGAATTGGGTTCAGCTATTCAAGATTGCATCACCAAATTGCCGCAAAAACAGGCCTTGGCCTTTAAATTAAAGACCATTCAAGGCATGAGCACCGAGGATATTTGTAATGAACTGGACATAAATCCGTCCAACCTTTGGGTAATGATCCATAGGGCAAGGACATCGCTTATGGGTTGTTTAAACGAAAATTGGTTTTAGGTATGAAGATTTCATGTAAAGAGGCATCATGTATTTGTGACAAATCCCAGTACAAAGAAGCTAGTTTTTGGGACATTGTAAAACTTCGTTTCCACCTTCTCTATTGCAAGGTTTGTCGTGGCTATTCCAAAAAGAATGGCGAGTTGACCTCTTTGTGTGATAGAGCTGGACTGACTATGCTCTCCGATGATGACAAGAAAAAAATGAAGCGAGAATTGGAAGAGAAACTTTAAAAATAATTCTCTGTCCACCAGAATAAACAAAACCAAAAAATCGGTATCGCCTCCACCCAGAACATCACAAAGTATTTGGACTGCATTCGCTTCTTTGAGGCAAGCACAAAAATAAGTGCTACGGACAAAATGAGCCGTAATACGATTTCATGTTGATGTATTGAATCCTTCAGAAAAGTCATCAAGAAAAAAATCAAGGTTAACCCGATACCTAACCTGGTCGTGTTTTTTATACCCAAGACCTGTGGCAATGTCCTTAAACTTTTGTCATCCCATTGTAAATCCCTGATTTCAAATGGCAATATCAAAACCAGAACCAACAGCATTCGTTGAATAAATGTTACGGCAAAGTCCCAATGCAACTCTATTCCTGCATCCAAAACAGGCAATAAGACCGAAAACCCGGCCCAGACAAAGGCCACTATATAAATTTTTAATCCCGCCAAATTCCTTAAATTATTGGCACTGGGCAACAAAGGCACGGCATACAGCGCGGACAACACTCCCAAAATAGCCGTTGCTATCCAAATATCCCTATTTAGTTGCAGCAAAAAATAAACCGCGAAAGCAAAGCAAACAAAGCTGAACATTTGAATCACTTTGTGGTAGGCATTCGATACGATGAGATACTTGTATGCCTCAACACCATACTTAATGAAATTGTAGCAAACGATCACACTGAAAAAAACAAAGCCCATTAGATTGATATCCGATGAACTTCCCAACAAATGGAAGGTGACGCCCGCCATAGAAATTACAGCAATGGCTACATGAATACTGGCATCCAAGTAAAAATCAAATATGGCTTTGAGGGTCCGCATTAGGATAAAAAATTAGGCCTTGTCACTAAGGTTAATTGGTGGTTAACAACTTTACCCTAGAGACCTTCAAAATTGGCTATTTTGATTGAATTAATCCCTAATTTTGTGCACTTTATTGGATTGAACATGAACACAGAGGTTTTTGCCGCCAGACACATTGGCATCACAGAAAGAGACTTGCCCCACATGCTCGAAACCATTGGGGTCGAAAGTATGGAACAGCTCATTTATGAGACCATTCCCGATGACATCAAACTAAAAAAACCATTGGACCTTCCCGAAGGTATCAGTGAACATGAGTTCCTGAGCCACCTGAACGAACTGGCCAAGAAAAACAAGGTTTTTAAAACCTATATCGGATTGGGGTACCATGAATCGCTTACCCCATCTGTTATTAAAAGAAATATTCTGGAAAATCCAGGATGGTATACCGCCTACACCCCCTATCAGGCTGAAATTGCCCAAGGTAGGTTGGAAGCGCTTTTAAATTTCCAGACCATGGTAAGCGACCTTACCGGAATGGAAATTGCCAATGCATCGCTATTGGATGAGAGTACAGCGGCGGCCGAGGCCATGAACATGTTGTTCGAGCTTCGTAGCCGTCAACAGAAAAAAAGCGGTGCGGTAAAATTCTTTGTTTCCGAAGAAATATTGCCACAAACATTGAGCTTATTGGAAACAAGAGCTATTCCTTTGGGGATAGAACTTGTAATCGGTGACCATGAGACCTTTGATTTTTCAGAAGAATTCTATGGTGCGTTGTTACAATATCCGGGAAAACATGGTCAGGTAAACGACTATGCATCTTTTGTTGAAAAAGCGAAGGAAAATGAAATTAAAGTAGCCGTTGCTGCCGACATTTTGAGCTTGGTCCTATTGACCCCTCCGGGTGAATGGGGTGTGGATGCCGTGGTGGGAACCACGCAGCGTTTTGGGATTCCATTGGGGTATGGCGGACCACATGCTGCATTCTTTGCCACTAAAGAGGAGTACAAACGAAGCATTCCCGGACGTATCATAGGTATCACAAAAGATACTGATGGCAACCCAGCGCTCAGAATGGCGCTTCAAACTAGGGAGCAGCATATAAAAAGGGACAAAGCCACCTCAAATATTTGTACCGCCCAAGTACTGTTGGCCGTGATGGCGGGCATGTACGCCGTATATCATGGACCAGAAGGTTTGAAATATATTGCGAACAAAGTACACAATAACACCAAAAAGTTGGTCAGCGTCTTGGAAGCGCATGGTTTTGAACAAATGAACAGTGCTTATTTTGATACTGTTGAGGTAAAAGTGAAAAACAGCAACAAACTGAAAGAAGTTGCTGAAAGCAAAGACATCAACCTTCACTACATTGACGAGAGCACAGTGTCCATTTCTTTGAACGAAGCCGTTTCCAATACTGATGTTGAAACTTTGATCTCCTGCTTTTTGGAATCACATGATTTAGATGAAAAATCTTTGAGTGATGTTCAATTGGACGAAGCTATTCCGACCAACCTTCAAAGACAAGCCCCGTTTATGGAGCATGAAGTCTTCAACTCCTATCATTCCGAAACTGAATTGATGCGTTACATCAAAAAATTGGAACGTAAAGATTTGGCCTTGAATCAATCCATGATTTCTTTAGGTAGCTGTACAATGAAGCTGAATGCCGCATCGGAAATGTTACCATTGAGCTGGGGCGAATGGGGAAACATCCACCCATTTGTGCCTTTAAATCAAGCAGAAGGTTACCAAACGGTCCTAAAATCATTGGAAGAGCAATTGAATGTCATCACAGGGTTTTCTGCGACCTCCCTTCAACCCAACTCTGGTGCGCAAGGTGAATATGCGGGTCTTATGGTTATCCGTGCTTACCATGAATCCAGAGGAGAGGGACATCGCAACATCTGTTTGATTCCTGCTTCTGCCCACGGCACCAATCCTGCTTCGGCCGTAATGGCAGGCATGAAAGTGGTCGTGACCAAAACCGATGAAAAAGGAAATATCGATTTGAACGATTTGGAAGAGAAAGTGAATCAACATGCGGAGAACCTAGCTGCATTAATGGTCACCTACCCTTCCACTCACGGGGTTTTTGAATCCTCCATAAAACAGATTACAAAACTTGTCCACGACAACGGCGGACAAGTTTACATGGACGGTGCCAACATGAACGCACAAGTAGGATTGACCAATCCTGCAACCATTGGAGCGGACGTTTGCCACTTGAACCTGCACAAGACCTTTGCCATTCCGCACGGAGGCGGAGGACCAGGTGTTGGACCTATTTGCGTGGCCGAGCAGTTGAAACCGTTTTTACCGACCAATCCAGTAATTCCTACGGGGGGAGAAAATGCCATCACAGCCATTTCATCAGCGCCATGGGGAAGCTCTTTGGTGTGCTTGATTTCTTATGGATATATTAAAATGTTGGGTTCAGAAGGACTGACAAATGCAACCAAGGCTGCCATCCTCAACGCCAACTACATCAAAGACCGTTTAAAAGGTAAGTTCGATGTACTGTATGCTGGCGAAAGAGGACGTGCCGCCCACGAAATGATCATTGATTGCAGACCATTTAAAGCCAACGGCATCGAAGTTACCGATATTGCCAAACGTCTGATCGATTATGGTTTCCATGCACCAACGGTATCGTTCCCCGTAGCTGGAACATTAATGATAGAGCCAACGGAAAGCGAGAGTCGTGCAGAATTGGACCGCTTCTGTAATGCCTTGTTATCCATCAGAACAGAAATCGATGAGGCTACTGCCGATGAGACGGACAATGTCCTGAAAAATGCACCCCACACATTGGCCATGGTTACCAGCGATTCTTGGGAGCACCCATATAGCAGGGAAAAAGCGGCCTTCCCATTACCTTATATTACCGAAAACAAATTTTGGCCAAGTATACGAAGAACAGATGAGGCGTTTGGGGATCGTAATTTAATGTGTACCTGTGCACCTATCGAAGATTACATAGAGGCCTAAAAACCACTATAAACATTGATTAAAAGCCTTGTTACTAATAATAGTTCAAGGCTTTTTTCGTATCCAGCAATATATGAGTTACCTTTTGAACATTGTATAATTTATTATGCATGCATAACAATAATGGTTCAATACCTTAAATTGTATTGATTAAAAACCTCCGCACAATATGAAAATTGGCATAATAGGCACCGGGAGTCACATTCCTTCCATAATTACCAAAAACGAAAATTTTTTGGACCATCAGTTTATGGAAACCGACGGCTCCTCCTTTGAACAAAAAAACAATGTGATTATTGAAAAATTTGAAGCTATCACAGGTATTTCGAATCGAAGGTATGCCCAACCAGACCTCAAAACATCGGATATTGGTTTTTTGGCTGCCGAAGAAGCCATAGCAAGTGCTGGGGTGAATAAAGAGGAGTTAGATTACATTATCTTCGCCCATAATTTTGGTGACCTTACTCCAGGAAAAATACAAGGGGATACGCTACCGAGCCTCGCCACCCGTGTTAAACATCTATTACGAATACAAAATCCTAAATGCGTTGCGTACGATCTTATCTTCGGTTGCCCCGGCTGGATAGAAGGTATGATTCAAGCTACTGCATTTATCAAAAGTGGCATGGCCAAAAAGTGTTTGGTCATCGGAGCGGAAACACTATCCAGAGTTGTTGACCGACACGACCGCGACAGCATGATTTTTTCCGATGGTGCAGGAGCTGCTATCCTTGAGGCCAATTCCCCCAAAGGAGAGATATTATCCCATGCATCGGAAACGTATGCCAATGAAGAGGCATACTATCTTTATTTTGATAAATCGAACAGCCCTTTGGAGTCCAAAGACACACGATATATTAAAATGCAGGGGAGAAAAATATATGAATTTGCCTGCATCAACGTACCCAAGGCCATGGCTTCTTGCCTAGATGATAGCGGAGTTGATATTGAGGACGTTAAAAAAATATTCATCCATCAAGCCAACGAAAAAATGGACGAGGCCATTATAAAAAGATTTTATAAAATCTACGGAAAACCTGTGCCAGAAAATGTAATGCCGATGAGCATACACGATTTGGGAAACAGTTCGGTTGCCACGGTTCCCACACTTTATGATATGGTTCTTAAAGGAAAACTACCGGAACATGAAGTAAAAAAGGGAGACGTTGTTATATTTGCAAGTGTTGGTGCAGGAATGAACATCAATGCCATTGTATATCGATATTAAATGTACGAAAACAACTTTCCCAACAAACGCTACAAACATACATTGGCGTTCTTACAAAAACACATTGATACTTCAGAGACCATTTTGGATTTAGGGGTTGAAAATCCCTTTTCAGAAATAATGAAATCCAATGGGTACAGTATTACGAATACTGCCGGAGAAGATTTGGATGTCGATTTTGAAAGTATTGTAAAATCTAATGCCGATGTTGTAACTGCTTTCGAAATCTTTGAGCATTTAATAGCACCTTTTAATGTTCTTAAAGAAATAAAAGCGGATAAATTGGTCGCAAGCATACCCATGCGATTGTGGTTTGCACCTGCCTACCGCAGTAAAACCGACCCATGGGACAGGCACTATCACGAATTTGAGGATTGGCAGTTTGACTGGCTCTTGGAAAAAGCCGGATGGACCATAAAAGATTCCTCCAAGTGGACAAATCCCTCCAAAAAAATAGGCCTTCGCCCTATTCTTCGATATTTTACAAATCGATACTATATCGTATATGCGGAAAGAGAGCATTAACCGTCATTTCGAAATGAGCAAAGCGATTGAGAAATCTCTCCTTAGTTTTTTTGGATTTCTCACATTCGTTCGAAATGACAACAAACTAATTTGGGATTTGTAGATTGTTTTTTGGAATTTTAGCACATGCGCATCAGTATTGTTATTCCAGCTCACAATGAAGCAATTTTTTTACAAGATTGCCTAGATTCCTTTGTGGGTCAGACCTACTTGCCCAATGAAGTGATTGTTGTGGACGACAATTCTTCCGACAACACTTTTAATATTGCAAAAGACTACGCACAAAAATACAACTGGATAAAAGCCGTTCAGCGCAGCTCGTCCAACGAACATATTCCGGGCAAAAAAGTTGTGGACACTTTTAATTTTGGATTGGAACAAACCTCAGATTTTGACCTCATTGGAAAGTTTGATGCAGACATTATTCTGCCCGAAAATTATTTTGAACTCATCGTTAATCAATTTCAGGCCAACTGGAAACTCGGAATGTGCTCCGGACTTCTCTACATCAAAAAAGGAGAAAATTGGATTTATGAAAACATTGCGGATAAAAATCATATCCGGGGACCAATCAAACTTTATCATAAAGCCTGCTTTAACAAAATCGGCGGTCTGCGTCCGGGCGTAGGCTGGGACACTGTGGATACACTTCTGGCCAAATACCACGATTTTGATACATTGACGATTCCTGAACTCAAGGTGAAACATCTTCGCCCGACGGGACACGGGTACAGCACCAAAAACTATCAATCCAAGGGTGTCGCGATGTATAAAATGGGTTATGGACTCGTACTCACTAAAATTGCCACATTAAAAATGGCCTTGCAGGCTAAAAGTCCGGGGTTATACTTCCAAGCCATATTTGGCTACCTAAGAGCTTTCTTCCAACAGCAACCCAAATACGTTTCCAGAAAAGAGGGAAAGTTTATAAGGAGCTACCGTTGGAGGGGAATTTGGTCCAAATTCTTTTAAAAAACACCTATAATTCCTCATCCGTCAATTGAAAATAGGGTTCCATCAATTGGAAATGAACATCTATCAATTCACATATACCTCTTATTGTTAAAATTTCTTTCTTGAAAGAAATTTACTACCAAAAATTAAATTCGTATGAAAAAATTGATTGTAATATCTTTTATCATTTTCTACGATGTGCTCTTACATCCTGTGATAAAGATACTATTGAGAATCAAACTGAAATTAAGAACAATGAGTATTTTATCACTAAACAGGAAGCTACATCCATCGCCTCCACTTTAGAATTCAATTCAAAAGCAGAAAGCAATAAAAAATTGGCTTCATCTACTAAAACCATCGACACAGTTTTAACGGTACCAGACTCATCAGGAATTACCGCTTTTTATATATTTAATTATCATGAAGGAGGCTTTATAATAATATCTGGAGATAAAAGTTCTCAACCAATTTTAGCATACTCTAATGAAAATAATTTTGATTTTTCGAATAGAGAAATACCGTCGGGACTGTTATGGTGGCTTGAAGAAGCCACTATAAACATTTTAAAAATAAGGAATAATTCAGAAGAAGGTTCAACAAATAATCATTCAACTAAAGAGTTATATGAGCCTTGTCCAATGCAAATGGCAATTTCTGAAAATATCTCTTTAAATTCAAAGTGTGGTGGTCCTAACCCCGGGGAAGAACCCAATTGCAATGATATTCATAACTATTATGGACCATTAATTGGTTCAAAATGGAGCCAATGGTCAGGTTTTAACAATTACTTGCCAAATATGGGATGTGAAAGCTATCAAGGTAAACCACCTTCTGGATGTGTTGCGACCGCTATTGGACAAGTAATGAGATACTATCAATATCCAAATTCATACGTTTGGCAAAATATGCCGCTTACAAGTGCTGGATCAAATGAAATTTCACAATTGTTAAAAGACATAGGTACAGCAGTACAAATGAATTATAATTGTACTGGCTCAGGAGCTCATACAGAAAATGGTGTAGACGCTTTAAAAAATATATTTGATTACTCTTCAGCTTCTTATGGAACTTGGAATCATTCAACCGTTAAGGGAGAAATAATTTCTGGAAGGCCGGTTATTCTTGCCGGTTATAATGACAAGGACTGTTTTCTTTGGTGGTGCGGTTATGAAGATGGACATGCTTGGGTTTGTGAAGGGTTTAGGTCTCATTATTATTGTGAATTAGGCATACAGAGTACTTACTATTATATGAATTGGGGTTGGGGCGGCAGTTATAATGGCTACTATGGATACAATTCTTGGAACCCTAGCACCTTTAACTTTAAATACAATAAACGCATGCTCTATAATATCAAACCATAACTTAAACAATCAAAAATGTCTAAAATAAATTCCATAATCGTTTTCCTTATTTTTCTTGCTTGTAAGAAGGAATGCAACGAATGCTTTACGCCGCCACAACCTTTACTGTTCGAACTTGTATCCCAAGATTCTGGAGATAACTTGATTTCCAACGGCACCTATACTTCCAATGAAATTGAGATTGTTAATCAATCAAACAACCAATCAGTGGAATTCTCCATCGCTCAAAACGGAGGCACTAATCTATTGAACATCAATACTGTTGGTTGGGAAACCGAAACTATCAACTACCTAATTACGGCAAAGAACGAATTCTTGTTTACACTGCAGTTAAATGCTGAACGAATTTCTGAAGATTGTTGTTCTTACACGAAATATTCGGACATTGAAATATCAGGTTCAGACTATGAAATAAACCCTGAAACCGGCATTTATAGCATCTTTGTGCCTTAACTAATCAAACTCCAAAACCTCCCCGATAGGCTGACCCGTGGCACCACTTGGGAACGCAATGCCCAGCAAAGCTGCAATGGTGGGTGCAATATCAGGAATCTCCGTACGGTTTACCGTACTTCCCTGTTTAATCCCTTTACCATAAAGCAATAACGGCACATGGGTATCGTAGATTTGAGGCGAACCGTGTGTGGAGCCTGTTCTACTGTACGAAATATAACCCACATTGGGAACCAAAAGAATATCTCCAGAACGTTTTTGATTGTATCCGTTCTGCAAAATGTACGGTATACCTTCGATATATTCGTTCTCCCACATTTGATGGGCTGTGTATACTTGACCAATGCCATCGTAGGTCAATAATTCCATGGCAATATCTTCTTGGGCATCTTCTAGGTCGATATCCAAGTTGGCCAATATTTTATGGTCTAAAAACAATTGATAATTGGAAAGGTTCCTTACCACATCTGTAGTTCCGTATTTATACTGAAGAAACTCGCCAAACTTTGTTTTCATACCGTTCATATCCAAATACCCTGCAGGAATCTTGGAATCTATCAAATAAGACGGAACATCGATAGCAGCATGGTCCGCTGTAAGGAACACAGTATACTCGCCTTCTCCCACCTTCTCATCCAAAGTAGAGAAAATACGGGCCAAATCTTGATCTAATCTTATGTAAGTATCTTCAATCTCCTTAGAGTTCACCCCAAAAAAGTGACCTACATAATCCGTACTGGAAAAACTAATGGCCAAGAAATCAGTGATGGTATCTGCTCCAAGCTCTTCGCCTTCCAAAGCAGCCAAGGCAAAGTCAGCTGTAATGCTATTTCCATAAGGGCTTCTTCTTATCAAATCGAACTGACCGTTTTGATCCCAAATTGCCGGAAGGTCATGAGGAAAAGTATTGCTGGCCTCCCCTTCTTGCAACCCTTCATAAGTATTGGCATCCAAACCACTTTCTACATACGTTTCAATAGGCTTTAGCGTATTCCATGGCTTTTTGTACGACTCTACTATATCCGAACTATTAAAGTCCACTACCCATTGGGGCAATTCATCCATGTAATAAGTGCTTGTAATCCAGTTGCCATCTTGTCCGCCCTCGAACCAGTATGCTGCATTTGCTGCATGCCCCGCTGGAAGAATGGCACCTCTATCTTTTAAAGCCACTCCGATTACTTTCCCCCTTTTTTGGGTATGTAAACGCAATTCGTCTGTGATGGTAGTGGTGAGCATACGGTGTGGAGACATTTTCCCGGCATCCGATGTTGTACCTACTGAAGCATAACTATCATCTCCTGCGCAATACACATCTTCGCCGGATTCCTTATCGAACCAATCGTTTCCGATGATACCGTGCGTTGCTGGGGTTGTTCCCGTATACACCGAGGTATGGCCCGGCCCTGTGCTGGTGGGCGCATAGTTAAAGTGGTTGTTTTTACAATTGAACCCTTCGTTTACCAATCGCTTAAAGCCCCCTTCTCCGTACTGATTCCAAAAACGTGTGAGATAATCGTATCGCATCTGGTCTACCACAATGCCCACTACGAGTTTAGGCGATTGTGCGATGGGCGCTGGTTGTTGTACTTCCGCATCGTTCTTCTTTCTTCGCTGTCCGTAGGACATACTGATCATGCACAATGCTAAAATGGAAACTATAAGGTTGGTTGTTCTCATGTTATAGGTTTAATCTAATTAGGGCAAAACTATTCATTTATCCCGTTTTAAAATTTAAATGAAGGTTAAAAGCTGCACAATATTCTTATTTTTATCATCTCAAGTCCAAAAAACGCATGAAATACCTAGAAGCGATTGGAAAATACTTCATCATGATTTGGGAAGTATTTAAAAAGCCTACCAAGTGGCGTATTATGAAAACCTTGATTCTCAAGGAAGTTGATGAATTGGTCTTTGGGGCCATGGGCATCATCATATTCATATCCTTTTTTATTGGGGGAGTTGTCACCATACAGACCGCCCTTAACCTGACCAATCCTCTTTTGCCCAAAAGTCTTATCGGGTTTGCGGCAAGACAATCCGTAATACTGGAATTTGCACCGACATTCACCTCTATAATAATGGCGGGAAAAGTGGGCTCTTACATTACTTCCAGCATTGGCACCATGCGTGTTACGGAACAAATTGATGCTCTTGAAGTTATGGGGATAAACTCCTTGAACTATCTCGTGTTCCCAAAAATTGTAGCCATTATGCTATACCCCTTCGCAGTGGCAATTTCCATGTTCGTAGGCATCTTAGGAGGGTGGGTGGCCGCTGTTTTTGGAGGTTTTGCACCTAGCGGCGACTTTATACAGGGCCTTCAGATGGATTTTAATTCCTATCATGTCACCTATGCACTGATCAAGTCAGTAGTCTTTGCTTTTGTAATCGCGACGGTACCATCCTTTCATGGGTATTACATGAGGGGCGGAGCTTTGGAGGTAGGCAAGGCCAGCACCACATCGTTTGTTTGGACCAGTGTTGTGATTATTATCGTGAACTATATTTTAACACAATTATTGTTGGGCTAATGATAGAGGTAGATAACATACATAAATCGTTTGGAGACAACCACGTACTCAAAGGAATTTCAACAACATTTGAAAAAGGAAAAACAAATCTTGTAATTGGACAAAGTGGTTCAGGGAAAACAGTCTTCTTAAAATGTCTCTTAGGACTTTTTGAACCTGATGAAGGAAACATTTGCTACAATGGCCAAATCTATTCCGAGCTTTCGACAAAACAAAAAAGAAATCTAAGGCAGGAAATGGGGATGGTTTTTCAGGGCAGCGCCCTTTTTGATTCCATGACCGTTGAGGGAAATGTAATGTTTCCTTTGGATATGTTCACTAAACAGTCGCAATCGGAAAAGCAAGATCGTGTGGATTTTGTGTTGAAGCGAGTCAACTTGGTGGATGCTCACAAACGATTTCCTGCCGAAATATCCGGTGGTATGCAGAAACGAGTCGCCATTGCAAGAGCAATTGTTATGAACCCAAAATATCTGTTCTGCGATGAACCCAACTCTGGGCTTGACCCAAAAACCGCCATCCTAATCGACAACCTGATTCACGAAATCACCCAAGAATATGACATTACGACCATTATCAACACACACGATATGAACTCGGTAATGGAAATAGGAGAAAAAATAATTTTTCTAAAAAACGGACTCAAAGAATGGGAAGGCACCAATAAGGAAATCTTCAAGACCGATAACCAAGCGGTTACCGACTTTGTGTACTCCTCCGAATTGTTCAAAAAGGTTCGGCAAATGTATATCGAAGAAAGAAACTGACGCTATTCAACTTCCTTGATCACCAAGGTGGAGTCCTGAAGTCTCAACTTTAACCATGCCAACATTTTTTTGGTATCCGCTTCCTTTTGGCTAGAGCTCAATCCGCTTTTCCAATCTACCTCAAAAACAGGAATGGTATCCAACTTTTTAAAATTGGTTCGTATCTGGTACGAGAAACTTAGGGCATCGATATTCTCATAATTGGCCTTGGCTTCTGCGCTTATGTTTTGAAAAGGAATTTGTTTTCCCGCATTTTTGGTCAAAGTAGCCAATTCTTCTTCAAGCAATCTGATTTGCTCATCTTTGTTCAGCAATTCGGCTTTGTTCTTCTCATAAAGTTCACTCACATAATTGAACTTCTCTTCTGAATCATCCCTTCCTCCTTGAATAATATGGAGTTCGGCGTCCTTGAGTCTATTGTATTCATTCTTCTGGGTTCTCCATGTATTGATGATATTCTCTGGAACCAATTCATCGCCCATAAAAACCACTTCTATCATTGAAGTACCATCATCCACATACTCCAATTTAGTGAGATTGTCCACGTATCTTCCAGCACCATCAAACTGATATACCTCTACTGTACCTTTTAAAAACTCTTGTGCCTGTTTCATAAAAAGCGACTCCTGAAACACATTGTAAAAGGTAAATCCGGCCGGAATCATAACCAAAATACCTGTAATGGAAGCCAAACGGGCAATCAATCTCCTGCGCTGTGAATTGGCATATCGCACCATGGGAAACCTCAAAAATTTGATGACCAAGAAGGTGGCGAGACCAATAAAAATCGTATTGATAATGAACAGGTACATGGCCCCAGCAGCATACCACGGCTTGCCGATGGCCAAACCAAAACCTACCGTACAAAGTGGAGGCATCAAAGCTGTTGCGATGGCCACACCGAAAATAACACTGGCAATGGTTCCCTTTTTAGCTCGAGCGATCACAAGTGCAAGCCCACCAAAAAATGCAATCAGCACATCCCGAATATCGGGCTTGGTACGCGCCAACAGTTCGGAAGATTCGTCCCGAAGTGGAAAAAAGTAGAAGAACAGGAATGCGGTGATCACACTCAAAACCACCATTACGGTAAAATTCTTGAGCGACCTACGCAACGTATCAATATCATTAATGGCCAACGACATACCCATCCCAAGAATAGGACCCATTAACGGCGAAATAAGCATGGCACCTATAACCACCGCTGTTGAGTTGGCGTTTAGCCCAATGGAGGCAATAAAAATGGAACATACCAAAATCCACGAGGTATGTCCTTTAAAGGGAATATCCGCAATAATGGATTCCTTTGTGGCCGCAGCGTCAGTATTGGAACGGATTTCCAACAAGTCCGATAGAAACTTGCGCACGCTGCCCAAAAGCCCTTTAAAGTCCTTTTTTACCTCATCCCCGCTATCGTTATCGTCATTGGGGGTCAACTGATCTTCCCTTAAATATTCACTCATGGCTATGCAAACTGATCCCCAAATTTTTCTTTTACTTGGGTCAATACTTTTTTAATATCCTGTTGTTTGTCCTTTGGATAAATAAGCAACACTTCTTCTTTATCTACAATAATATAATCCTCTAGTCCATCTACCACAACTACCTTCCCTTTTGGAGAAAGGATCATGTTGCCTTTTGCATTTTCCAAAAGGGTGTCCGCATTTACCACTGCATTCTCGTTTTCATCTTTCTCCAACTTGTCATAGAGAGCGCCCCAGGTTCCTAAATCGTTCCAATCAAAAGTTGCCGGAAGGGTATAAATGGATTTGGATTGTTCCAAGATAGCATAATCAATGGATATGTTTTCCGCCTTGGGGTAATTTTCTTGGATAAAAGCTCTTTCCT
This sequence comes from Flagellimonas abyssi, assembly GCF_019457905.1. Classification (GTDB taxonomy): domain Bacteria; phylum Bacteroidota; class Bacteroidia; order Flavobacteriales; family Flavobacteriaceae; genus Flagellimonas; species Flagellimonas abyssi. Next base: position 152,515 of record NZ_JAHZSV010000010.1, read on the forward strand.
CACTTGTGTTGTAACAGGATATACCTTTACCAAATAGTTTGTATTGATTTGGCTGATATTTTTTGAAGGCTTCCACTATGGTTTCTACACTCCACATAAAAATACCTGCGTTCCATAGAAAATTACCTTGTGCCAAAAACTCTTTTGCGGTTTCATAATCTGGTTTTTCCCTGAACTGGGACACCTTTTTAATGTTTTGGTCACTTCCCTTTTCAAATTCGATATAACCAAATCCGGTATTGGGAAAGGTTGGCTGAATCCCCAAGGTGCAAAGTGCATTTTCTTCTTCACATTTCTTAAAACATGCGGTTACATCCTTTTCAAACGCTTCCTCATCTTCTATCCAATGATCACTGGGCGCTACGATCATTACCGCGTTGGTGTTCATTTTCTGAATCTTTAGTGATGCATACAAAATACAAGGTGCCGTATTTCTCATCGCGGGTTCTAGAACCACTTGGTTTTGTGTTACCATGGGCAATTGCTCCAACACCAAGTCATTGTATTGCTCATTGGTCAAAATCAGAATATTCTCAGTCGGAATAAACTTGTTTAAACGATCAAACGTTTTTTGAATCAGGGTCTTACCGGTCCCCAACATATCGTGAAACTGCTTTGGGTTGGATGATGTACTCACCGGCCAAAATCTAGAACCAACTCCTCCTGCCATCAAAACTGCGTAATAATTCTTGTTCATTTTGCTGTTTTTTAATTAGAATGCCGGTTATCCTGATACATCTTGAACCAACTCAACCTCCGCGTTTGGTTGAAACAAATATAATCTCCCGGTTGATAACTCTACACATTCGTACCGTTTTACTTTCTTGTTTCCTTTTTTATACAATTTACCATTATACAACCTAAAAACACTCCCCGTGGGCAATTCGTATACATAACTCAGTTGTCGCTCTTCCTCATCAAAAGCTTTAAGTGCAATGGACAACCTAGCATCGGTGCTACTACTGGCTTTTGGGTTTTTAAAATGATTTGCAATTATGGGCAACAGTTGCGTTGGAAACACCTCTGGCCGAATAAATGGAACCATTAAGAGCTGAAAGGTACGCTTCCATTCCACTCCGTGCGGTTTTATTCGACGACCATACGTTTCAAAGGCCACCAAATGCGCTATTTCGTGGACGAGTGTAATCAGGAACCGGTATTTGTTGAGTGATGCATTTACGGTTATCAAATGCAGTCCGTTCGGTAATCTTCGATAGTCCCCGTGCCGGGTAACTCGATGGTTTACAATCTTTAAATGTACTCCATGGGTTTTGATCAATTCAAAACAGGGAGCCACTGCAAGCTCTGGAAGGTATTTTTGAAGGGTATCGTTCACAAGGATAAAGTTACAAGTTTATCCAACGGTTTCAATTATGCTTCTACGGCGTACTATTACTTACCTGTAACAGCTTACCGTTGTATAATTTTTGTCCTGATAAGGCAAACTCTTTTACATAGGTGGCCATCTCCAATGCAGTTACGGGAGCTTTGTATCCCGGAAAAGCCTCTTCCAACATTTCCGTTTGTACAGCACCCAAGGCCAATACGTTAAAACTCGGTCCTGTTTCCTTGTACTCTTCCGCCAATAGCTCGGTCAAGGTAATCACAGCACCCTTGCTTGAACTGTAAGCAGAGAGTCCTGGAAACTTCATGCTGCCTTGCACGCCCCCCATGGAACTCACGGTCACCACATGTCCTTCTTGACCCATCAAGGGGAGTACGGTCTTTGTTATTTCAGCTACTCCGAACACGTTTACTTTGTAAACGCTCTCAAATTCTTCAGCTGTGGTTTCCGAAAATGGTTTGCCCAAAAACCGACCTGCATTATTAATAAGGACATCCACTACATGCCATTGGTTCAAAAATTCATTTAGTTTTTCAAAATCCGCAGGATTGCCCAAATCAAAGGGTAACGTTTGCACATTGGGTAAATTCAGGTTTTGCACAGGCTTACTATTCCGTGACAATGCCAAAACCTGATGCCCTTCCCTTGCAAAAAGTTTCACCAATTCAAACCCTATTCCCCTACTTGTGCCTGTAATAATAATGTTTGCCATAATATATTTCAGATTTCTTACTCCCGATAACCATTGGGCAGTTCGAAACAATATGCTACTCTTTTAATTTGATTTCTTGTGATGGAGCATTAGCGATGCCTTCAATAACTGGAATTGTTTTGTTTACCAATGTGGCCATATGACCAAAATCCATTAAACTGTTCTCATCACCGACCTTATGATAATGATTAAAGTTGGTAAAGTCAAACGTACAGAACGTATGGGACGGCACTCCAAACTCTTCATGGAACGGATAATTGTCCGACCTCTGATACAAGTTAAATTCCTTGGCAGTTGGTAAAAATCCTACCAGGTTTTCCTTAGCATACCTATTGCTTACCTCTGCCAAGTTGGACATATCGTACCCCGTGATGTATACAAAATAGTCCTTCCCCTGCAAAGGAACACCCGTCATTTCAAAATTGAGCATGGTATACAGATTCAAATCCTGCTCTTTTAATTTTTGGGCCAGGTGCTTGGAACCCAACAAGCCTTTCTCCTCTGCACTGAACAGTGCAAAAATAATACTACGCTTGTTCGTTTTGTTTGTTCCAAAATACCGCGCCATTTCCAAAACAGAAGTGGTACCCGATGCATTATCGTTTGCCCCATTGGCAATATAATCTCCGTTTTCCGGCTTAATGATACCAATATGGTCGTAATGGGCACCTATTAAAATATATTCATTCTTTAAATTAGGGTCGTTGCCCTCCACAACACCCACAATATTGTAAGCAGGTTTTTTAAAATTTGAAAGTGTGTCGCGGTACGTTTCAAAATAGGGTTTGAGGTGATAAGACTTAAAATAATTCTCAATATACGTCGCAGCAATTTCAATTCCCTCGTCTCCGGCCTCCCTTCCCTTAAGGTCATCGCTCGCTAAATAATTCATTATTTCGCCGACACGCTCAGCATTGGTAAAAGTCCCACTTGATTTTTTAATTTCTGGTGATACACTTGTTGTTTGAACAACCTTTGCAGAACCACAACTCACTATAAATAGTGCTGTGAAAACATATGACAGTATTCTCATTTTTGTTCTTTTTTGATTTTTTTAAAGATAAAAAAAGCATCCCAAAAAAGGATGCTTTTAAATATATGTATTATTGAATGTGCTTGTGTCGACAAATCTAGGCCAACATAGTCACCGGGTTCTCCAAGTACGCTCTCAAGGTCTGTAAGAACTGAGCGCCAGTAGCTCCATCAACAGTTCTGTGGTCACAGGCTAAAGTTACCTTCATGGTACTTCCAACTACAATCTCGCCATTTTTAACCACAGGTTTATCAACGATTGCCCCTACGGATAGAATGGCAGAGTTAGGCTGATTTATAATGGAAGTAAACTCTTGAATACCGAACATTCCCAAGTTGGAAACCGTAAAGGTACTTCCCTCCATTTCATCCGGCTTAATTTTCTTGTTTCTTGCTCTTCCGGCCAAATCTTTTACTGCAGTACCCAATTGGGTCAAACTCATCTGATCAGCAAATTTGATTACGGGAACTACAAGACCTTCATCTACGGCGACGGCAACCCCCATGTGAATGTGATGTTTGTATATCATGGAATCACCATTCCACGACGTATTTACCTGCGGATGTTTTTTAAGGGCCATGGCACAAGCTTTCAGAACCATATCGTTGAAAGATACTTTGGTGTCCGGCAAACTGTTGATTTGTGCACGGGATGCCTTGGCATTGTCCATATCCACCTCAATGGTCAAGTAATAATGTGGTGCAGTGAATTTGGATTCCCCCAAACGCTTGGCAATTACCTTGCGCATTGTAGAGTTTTTAACCTCTTCCACACTTTCTTCACCAACTGGAAGTGTAACCGGTGCCACTGCAGGGGCAGCTTCGGTTTTTTCTGCCGCAGGAGCTGCTTTTTCGGATGGCTTAAAGTTCTCTATATCCTTTTTAACGATTCTTCCGTTATCGCCAGTCCCTTTTACATCTGCCAAGTTGATTCCTTTTTCATCAGCAATCTTTTTGGCCAATGGCGAAGCAAATATGCGCTGACCATCTTGTGTGGCCGGAGCTGTTTCTTCTTTTTTGGATGATTCTTCTTTTTTCGGAGCTTCATCTTTGGATGCTTCTTTTTTAGGTGCGCTCTTAGATGAACCACCTGATGATTTCGCATTCAAAACAGCATCAACATCGGTTCCCTCTGGGCCAATAATGGCCAATAAGGAATCTACAGGAGCTCCTTCACCTTCTTGAATACCAATATGTAAAAGAGTTCCGGAATAGAAGGATTCAAATTCCATCGTTGCCTTATCGGTCTCGATTTCGGCCAATATGTCTCCTTCTTCCACTTTGTCCCCAACGCTCTTTAACCAGCTGGCGACCGTTCCTTCCTCCATGGTATCGCTCAATCGGGGCATGGTCACGATTTCTACTCCTTCAGGAATATCGGCAGGCTCGCTACTTTCATCATCCTTGGATTCAGTTTCTTCCTCTTGTTCGGAAGAAGAATCCTTATCTTCTGATGGATCTTCTTCTTTTGGAGCTTCCGATGAGCTTCCCGAGCCGTTCAATAGACCGGAAATGTCCTCACCCTCTTCACCGATTATGGCCAAAAGTGAATCAACCGGAGCACCATCACCTTCCTCGATTCCAATATGGAGCAAAGTTCCCTCATGAAAAGATTCGAATTCCATGGTGGCTTTGTCCGTTTCGATTTCGGCCAATATATCTCCTTCTTCTACCTTGTCCCCTACTTTCTTGAGCCATTTTGCCACGGTTCCTTCTTCCATGGTATCGCTCAATCTAGGCATGTTGATTACTTCTGCCATCTAATTATAATTTATGTTGTAAAAATGGATAGTCTTCTTGTTCGTAAACGGTGTCGTATAATTGTTCTTTTGGTGGAAAATCTGATTCCTCCGCAAATTTCTCACACTCTTTTACCAAGTCCTTCACCTTTTTATCGATTTTCTTAAGGTCGTCCTCGGATGCATATCCTTTCTCAAGGATCACATCTTTGACCTGAGTGATCGGATCTATCTTTTTATACTCTTCAACTTCTTCTTTTGTTCGATAATGCTGCGCATCGGACATGGAATGTCCACGGTATCTGTACGTCTTCATCTCCAAGAAAGTTGGTCCTCCCCCTGTACGGGCACGCTCGATCGCTTTGTCCATTTCCTTTGCAACTATGGCAGGATCCATTCCGTCAACAGGGCTACAGGGCATTTCGTAACCAAGACCCAATTTCCAGATTTCTGTGGAATGTGAAGTACGTGCCACAGAGGTTCCCATCGCATATCCGTTGTTCTCGCAAATGAAAACTACCGGTAATTGCCACAACATAGCCAAGTTGAAGGCCTCATGCAACGATCCTTGTCTTACGGCACCATCGCCCATATAACAAAGTGTTACAGAATCCCTTTTAAAATACTTGTCACCAAAGGCCAACCCGGCACCCAAGGGAATTTGCCCCCCTACGATTCCGTGACCACCATAAAAACGGTGTTCTTTGGAGAAAATGTGCATGGAACCACCCATACCTTTCGAGGTTCCGGTAACCTTACCGTAAAGCTCGGCCATAACTCTTCTGGGATCAACTCCCATACCAATCGGCTGAACGTGGTTTCGGTAAGCGGTGATCATCCTGTCCTTTTCAAGATCCATGGCGTGCAAAGCACCTGCAAGCACCGCTTCTTGACCATTGTATAGGTGCAAGAAACCTCTAACTTTTTGTTGAATATATACGGCGGCCAGTTTATCCTCGAACTTTCTCCAGAAATACATGTCCTCGTACCATTTAAGGTAAACTTCTTTGGTGATTTTTTTCATCTACTGTTGTATTAAATGAATTTCCCTTGCGTAGGGAAGAGCAAAAATACATATATATCTGTTTTGGAAAAAGAATTGAATTAAGAATCGCCCAAAAATGAGCTATTGAATGCCAATGGCAGAATATCGGACATGGAATTGCATTTATAAACGGGTCCAGATTCCGAACTCAACAATAGTGAGATTGGTGATCGCTGTTTTTGTTCATATTCTATGATGGACTGCCTACAGTTACCACATGGTGCTGCAGGCGAACTTACCCCATTCTTTGACGATGAAGCACAGATAGCAATAGTTTTTACGGCTATACCCGGATATTTTGCTCCCGCATGAAAAATAGCTACGCGTTCGGCACAGAGACCGGCAGGATAAGATGCGTTTTCTTGATTGCTTCCAATAATGACCTCTCCATTTTCTAGCAATACCGCGGCCCCAACCCTAAATTTGGAATAGGGGGCATAAGCATTCTCCCTAGCCTTGGCAGCCTCTTGTAACAATTTTTGTTCGTTTTGTGACAACTCCGATGCATCATTAAAAATGAGCATTTCAAAACCAATTTTTCTTTTTTCCATGTAATCTTTGGATATACTCAAAAATAAAAAAACCTGCCCCAACGGACAGGTTTTCAAATAAATATTTTCATCTACTTTAATCGTTGAAGAATTCCTCTCCAAAATCAAAGCTAAGCGAGAAACGCAATGTGTTTTCCAAAGGATTTCTGACCTGTGAGGTCGAGAACAGATAAGATAGGTCTATTTGGGCCGATTTAAATTTGAAGCCTGCCCCCAATGTAAAGAACTTACGGGACCCCTTCTCCTCACTTTCGTTAAAGTAACCGCTTCGCAACATAAAGGCTTCTCTAAATCTGTACTCTGCACCCAACGCCCATGTAACCTCTTTCAATTCCTCACTGAAACCATCAGGCGCATCTCCAAAAGATTCGAAAACTCCATTGAAGAAACTTATGTTCTGGTATTCATCGTTATCTTCGGTGGTAATCTGTCCATCTCCGTTAAAATCCCTTGGCGTAGGGACCAGTAGTTTGTTGAACTCGGTATTGATGGCCAAAACATTGTCCTGGTCAAAAATAAAATCGAAACCACCGCCCAGTTTCAGGTTGGTAGGCAAAAAGTTTTCTTGCCCTCCCTCATCATATTGAAGCGAACCTCCCAAATTGGAGATATTAAATCCAGCTCTCCAACGTCCATCATAATTACTGTATGCAATTTCCCTGGACCTGTAAAATCCTGCAACATCCACAGCAAATGCATTAGCTGCCTGTGAATCTTGCACGCCATCCTGGAATCTTAGATTTGAACTTATAAACCTACCCCCTACGGCCATGGAAAATGTTGGGCTCAGTTTTAGGGAATAAGAACCATCCAAAGCAAACTCATTGGGTTTTACCAAAGTTGGATCTTGATCTATGGTTTGCCTTAATTCTATTTCACCCAATCCAAAATAACGCAATCCAAATGCAAAAGCACTTTGGTCGTTAAGCTTGTTGTAATAATTGGCATTTAACAAGGAAACATCGTTTACAATGGTTTCCAAGTACGGGGTATAACTTATCCCTACCCCTGATTTTTTATTGGCAAAAGCATATTTGGCAGGGTTCCATTGCTGGGAATACGCATCAAAGGAGGTGGCAACACCCATATCCCCCATACCGGAGGCCCGCGCATCGGCTGCAATGGTCAAAAATGGAACTGCTGTAGTGATCGCCCTTTCTTGTTGTGCACTCATCGATGTAGCACCTACGATGACCAGCAACACCAATACGAGTAACTTTCTCATTCTAAGTATTTAGCGTTTAGTAAAGTTATTGAATCCAAAATAATTCCTTTGGACTTATTACACATTAACGGTCTTTTGAGGAAATTCTTATATAGAAGGACATATTTCTAATACCGAATGTCCAAATCGCATCTAATTTGATTAAAAGGCAAAAAAATAAGCACACTTATCTTTATTGACCGTTAAAAACCGATTTGTCCATACTATTTTGGAACCTTCTCCGTTACTGAAATGTAACATGCCGCATTTTTCGGGTGTTACAAATATTTGATGAGCACAAAATATAATGGTAAAAACACCGTTCTAATGCCATCGAAAGATTTAAAAAATCAAAACAAGTCGAAGATACTGAGGGTAAAAACCCTGATTTTTAAAGTACTCAAGCCCAAATTATGAAAAAACACTTAATCAAAGTTGTACTTTCTTGCGCCGTAGTGATGGGAAGTTTTTCCAGTTGCAAAAACTCTTCCTCATCAAAGAACGTCTCCAGAGCCACAGGTTGGAAAATCAATGCCAAAGAAGGAGGCTTCCAATACAATTCGGATTTTAAAGAGCAAGAAACGCCTCCAGGAACTGTATTTGTAGAGGGTGGAACTTTTACCAAAGGTAAAGTCCAGGACGATATTATGCACGATTGGAACAATACGCCAACCCAGCAGCACGTCCAATCATTCTACATGGATGAGACCGAAGTAACCAACGTGATGTACCTAGAGTACTTGGATTATCTAAAGGCGGTATACCCTCCAGATGACCCAAAATACGCCAACATATACGAAGGTGCCCTACCAGATACCTTGGTCTGGAGAAACCGACTGGGCTTTAACGAAACAATGACAAACAACTACCTAAGACACCCAGCATATGCCGAGTATCCCGTGGTAGGTGTCAACTGGGTACAGGCCACGCAATATGCCGAATGGAGAACCGATAGGGTGAACGAGGTAATGCTCGAAAGGGAGGGCTACCTTGCCGACGATACCAAATACAAGGTGTTGAACGGAGAACTAGAAGGTACTTTCAGTACTGAGGCTTACTTAAACAATCCAGAATCTGTTTATGGAGGTGAAATTGATTCACTTCAAGGAAAACAAAAGAAAGATTCCATCAATTCCTTTGCCAAAAGGAGTAGCGGGGTAATTATGCCGGAATACAGACTCCCCACTGAAACTGAATGGGAATATGCTGCACAGGCACTTGTTGGAACTAGGGAATACAATAACTACAGAGGTAGAAAAAAATATCCTTGGGAAGGTGACTATACCCGTAACGGTCAACGTGTGGGTAGAGGGGACCAATTGGCCAACTTTAAACAAGGAAAAGGTGATTACGGCGGTATTGCTGGATGGTCAGATGATGGTGCCGACATCACAGGCCAAGTAAAATCATACAAACCTAACGACTTTGGTCTTTACGACATGGCCGGTAACGTAAACGAATGGGTTGCCGATGTTTACCGTCCTATTGTTGATGATGAAATAAGTGACTTCAACTACTACCGTGGAAACGTTTTCATGAAAAAAGCCATTGGCGAAGATGGAAAAGTGGAAATATTGAGGGATGAAATTGTATACGATACCTTGCCAAATGGTAAAATCGTAGCTATCAATCTTCCTGGAGAAATCAAAGAAGTTGCGGTGACAGAGGAAGAAACCTACCTAAGAACCAACTTCGATAAAAGTGATAACAGAGGGTTTAGAGATGGAGACCCAGGGTCGTCTAGATTCTTTAACCGCTTTAGCGAAGAAGATGGAGATACCCAAAAAATGTACGACTCCCCTAAACACAAAGTTGAGCGCAACGAGGATGGTGAGATTGTTCGCCAGTATGACGAATCCAACTACAGAACATCCTTGATCAACAACGAGGTTCGCGTGTACAAAGGTGGATCATGGAGAGATCGCGCTTACTGGTTGGACCCTGCACAACGTAGATACTTGCCACAATATATGGCAACGGATGATATCGGCTTTAGATGTGCCATGTCCAGAGTTGGATCTAAATCCAGATCTAAAAAGACGGTACGCCACAAAAAGGCGAGATAAAAAACTTCTTGAGTATTTTAAAAGCCCCGGCCAAAAAGGTCGGGGCTTTTTTTTATCTTCGATTTATGATGATGAAAGAGTTGCACGCTCTATTTTTAGAGCATCCCACCATAAGTACGGACACCCGGAAAATCACCAAAAACTGTCTGTTTTTTGCCTTGAAAGGCCCCAACTTTAACGGCAATGCTTTTGCGCAAAGCGCGTTGGACAATGGAGCTGCCTACGCCATAATCGACGAGGAAGAATTCAAGACTTCCGACAGGTTTCTTCTGTTTGAGGATGTTTTGGCCACCTTGCAACAGTTGGCAACGTACCAAAGGAATTATTCCAATGCCAAAATCATATCCCTGACCGGGAGCAATGGTAAAACCACTACCAAGGAACTTATCCATGCGGTTATCTCTAAAAAATACAGGACCGTTGCCACACAAGGCAACCTCAACAATCATATTGGAGTTCCATTGACCCTATTGTCCATAAAAGAGGATACTGAAATCGCCATTGTGGAAATGGGCGCCAACCATAAAAAGGAAATTGAATTCCTATGCAACATTGCCCAGCCCGATTTTGGCTACATCACCAATTTTGGAAAGGCCCATCTGGAAGGCTTCGGAGGTGTGGAAGGCGTTATCAAAGGGAAAAGTGAACTTTATGATTATTTAATCAGCCACAACAAATATGTTTTCTTAAATGCCGATGATGACATTCAGAAGAAGAAATTGGCAAACTATACCAAAAAAATGGGCTTTAGCTCCAGCGACCATCAATATTATCAAATAAAGTTCCTTGGGGTCGACCCCTATGTAGCTCTGGAGGTGGAAGGAACACAAATACAGACACAATTGGTGGGCAAATACAATTTTTCCAATTGTTGCGCCGCTATTTTAATGGGAAAATATTTTAATGTTCCCATTGAGGATATCAAATCGGCCATTGAGGGTTATCGTCCCGAAAACAATAGGTCGCAATTACTTTCAAAGAATGGGTTCGACATTATTCTCGATGCCTACAACGCAAACCCTACGAGTATGAGAGCTGCCTTGGAAAACTTCAGCCTGATGAAGGCCAAAAGAAAAACTTTGATCATTGGAGATATGTTTGAACTTGGCAATACTGCGGCCGAAGAGCATCAGGCCATTTCCGACCTTGCAGAAAACCTTCATTTTGACGAAATCTATTTGGTAGGCGAGAATTTCTATGGAACCAATACTTCTTTGAGTAAATTCAAATCATTTGATGCCTTAAAAGAGCATCTGACAAAGCATCCTTTGGAAAAAGCATCACTCCTCATTAAAGGTTCGCGGGGAATGGCCTTGGAACGTGTTTTGGAGGTGTTATGATTGGTCGTTACCGTTTATAAAACCATGAATCCGAGTTTTTATGTGCCACATTACCATCATTTTGTGGAAACGAGAAGCTCCCTGACATCCACATCCAAGGCTTTTGCGATTTGAAACAATGTTTCAACCCTTGGTTGCATATCATTCCTGCACCATTTTGAAATTGTTGTCCGGTTCATAACCAATTCGTCCGCCAACCAATTATTGGTTTTTCCTTTCTCAGCCAAAACTGCTTTGATGCGATTGAATACTTCTTTTTCCATGTTGGGAAATTGCTCCGTATCAAAAATAGTCACTTAGCTCTATATGCTATTGGGTTAATTTTATGCTTTATTATATTCATTAAAATATTTTTTATATTTTAATATTGCTTTTAACGATTCAAATAAATATTTTAAAGTATTTTTTGAATACAATCACAGACCATGAGCAAAAGTTTTTCCCGATCAGACTTAGAACAAATCATCAGCCTACAACAAGAAAGCCTACAGGCCATGCAAAAAGTATTGGGCGGTTTACGCATCCAAAACGAACGCTTGGTGCGCAGTAACCAAAAACTAAGAAAAAGGATTTCGGAATATGAGTAGAAAAAGTGGGATATACTGGATTCGAACCAGTGACCTCTGCCCTGTCAAGGCAGCGCTCTAAACCAACTGAGCTAATATCCCTTTGAAAACGGGGTGCAATATCGGAAATTAATCCCAATCTCCATACTCTGCAGAGTTCTTTGATGTCTCGTGCAAGGTAATATGCAATAATTGCCCCTTTTTAAGCTTGGGTTTTAGAATATCGTAGATCACTTTTACAAAATACTCCGTTGTCGGAAGCAGATTTTCGAACTCCGGACAATCCTCGTTCAAATTTTTGTGGTCAAAGCGTTCCTCTACCTCATCATGAATCAATGTTCCCAGCTCGGCAAGGTCCATCACAAAACCGGTATCCGGGTCAACCTCTCCCTTTATCCGTACCTCAAGGTCAAAGTTATGACCGTGAAAACTAGGACTGTTGCACTTTCCGAACACTTCAATGTTCTTTTCCTTGCTCCATTTTGGGTTATGAAGCCTGTGTGCGGCATTAAAATGTGCTTTTCTACAAATCGTGGCAATCATGCTGCAAAGTTAAGTTCTTTTTCTGCAATCATATTTTATTGATTCAAAAAAATATGCAAAAGGATTCTGAACCTTTCGATTTCAAATTGAAATTCAAACTTGTTCTTGTTAACTTTATGCAATAGGTCAAAAGCCTTCAAAAGAACATACGAAATAAAAAATACTACACTATGAAAATTACCTTTTTAGGACATGCTTGTTTCCTGATTGAGATGAACGGAAAACACATTTTGTTCGACCCGTTTATCACCGGCAACGAAATGGCATCCGATGTTAACATTGACGACCTTAACGTTGATTACATTTTTCTGACCCATGGTCATCAAGATCATGTTCTGGATGTAGAGGCCATAGCCAAGAACAATCCTGATGCACTATTGGTTTCCAATTTTGAGGTGGTGAGTTGGTTTGGCCATAAAGGTATCGATGGACACGGCATGAACCATGGAGGAAAATACACCTTTGATTTTGGAACGGCCAAATACGTAACTGCCATTCATTCCAGTATGCTGCCCGATGGGAGCAATGGAGGAAATCCGGGAGGGTTTGTTCTATGGGATGAATCGAAATGTATTTATATTGCAGGAGATACCGCGCTGACCAAGGACATGGAACTGATTCCTATGACCTGCCCGAAACTTGATATGGCTATTTTGCCCATTGGCGACAATTTTACCATGGGGTACGAGGATGCATCAATTGCCAGTGATTTTGTGGAATGCGACCAGATAATCGGTTGCCATTACGATACTTTTCCGCCTATAAAATTAGACAAAACCAAAGCCGTTCAATATTTTGAGAAGAAAGGAAAGAAATTGATTCTGCCCGGTATTGGAGAATCTATCTCCATATAAAAACAAATAAGCCCTCGAAAAACCGAGGGCTTATTTATTTGTTCAAGACAGCATTATGGAGCCTCTACACTATATGTTGAAATTGAAAAGTTACCAGCAGTATCTTTTGAAATGACCTCCACGGAATATTTCCATGTATTCATGAAAATGATTGGTTCCAAAACGTCAAGGGAGTACTCAACCTCTTCCAACAAAAGATTATTGTCTTCCCATACTTTTACATCGTACACAAGAGCATCACTATCCTCATCACTACCAACCCAACCTACGGACATTTCCATTGTATTCGTATTAAACTCAACATTGATTTCTGCGGCGTAAGGAGCATAATTACCCACCTGCATTCCCGGAGTTGTAAAAGAATATGAGTTTCCTGGTGTTTCTCCGAACTCGTTCTTTGCCGTAACGGACCAGGTATAGGTTTTTCCTCTTTGAAGTTCCACTTGGGCCTCCAAATTGGAATACATATTGCTGAATACCTCAGAAGTACCTTCCATAACAGCTAATTCGTAATTGTCCGCAAATTGCGCCTCGTTCCAATTAAAAGCAATCAAAACCATGGAATCGTCCGAGGGCACTTCTTCATAATCGGAACAAGGTTCCCCGTTCACGGGCAATGTTCCCGTTACTTTCAAAGGTAAATCATTGCTGGGTTCTGGCTCTGGAGGTGATTGCTCTCCTCCACACGAAGATAAAATGACAACAATGGAGCAATACATGATTCGAAAAATTGATTTTATCATTTTCATCGCTTTATAATCTTTACAGTTTCCATGCGTCCATTGACCTCCATTTGCAAGAAATAGATTCCGGATTTCAAGGTGGAAACATCTATACTTTTGTTATTTTGATTAAAGTTGATTGCCCTTAGGCGAGCAATAAATAAGCAATAGTGCCAAAAATGGAATCGTAATTAGTTTGATAGCCCTCTTGAAGTTTTGTTGGTTTCGTGTCATTGTTCTGAAAAATCAAGGTTTCAATCAGATTAAACTTCTAATTATCCAACATCTGTTGGTATAGACTCTGTATCTCAGTTAGTTCAGGTTCCTGTTTCATCCACTTCACACGTTCTGTCTGTGTATCCATCCATCGGTACAACCAACTAATGCCCCACTTTTTATAGTAATGGTCTTGCTGGTCATAAATCGGGTCGGTAAGCGATTCCTTGAAACTTACTATTTGGTAATCGTTCAGTTTTAGTCTTGTGATGATTTCCCCCAAATAATCGGCATTGATGGCATTGTCGTGGCATAGATAGATATGCTTTACGGAACGCCCGTATAAACTTTTTGCCATTTCGTCAAAAAACTTGACCAGAGCTATGGTCTTTTCAACATATTGTTCTCCTATTGCCTTGGCTTTCCCAACCTCACCACTATCCAAATAGTGTTGGTATACATAATCGAACATCCAATCGGAACTCTCTACTGTGAAAGGGGCTATGATGTAATCCTTTGATTTTAAATACTCCCTAATTTGTGTATGCTGTATGGAATCTTTGCCCATGTCGTTAAAGGGAAACCGAAAATACGCAAGGTTTTTGCCATGCTTTACTGCATACCGCTTGGTCAAGATTTCCCCTTTTTCAACATTCTGAACAAAACTGTTCAGGCCAACATCTGAGTATCTGGGATGACTATAGGTATGGTTTCCGATCAGGGCAAGTTCCCTTTTGACCCAAGATTCCAACAGTGCCTTGTTATGTTCCACGTCTTCCGTTTGCAAAATTTTGTTCTCATTGATGAAAATGGTGAAAGGGATGTCCAAGGAGTCCAATACGTTCAACAACTTTGGGCTATAACCATCTTTTTGATATTTAGTGGTATTGGGGACATCATCTATGGTTATGGAAATTGACTTTTGTTGTCCAAAACACAGAAGTCCGCTAAAGACCAAAAAAAACAATTGAAGTTTAATTTGCATATTTTGTAAAATTGAATTGTGTTTTACTTTTACCAAAAGAGTATTTCATCTCTTCCTTTGTTACATTGTTTTGTTTTTATCCACAGGAAAAAGACACAAACTACCTTATTAGTGAAAGTAAATAGAATAAGTTAAAATAATGGCTGATGCATTGTAGACACCATGGGCCACCATGGAAGCCGTAAGGCGTTTCGTCCAAATGAACAAAATTGTGTACAATATGGTGGGCACCAAAATATCAAACCAGTCCAACGTATTGACCGGCATGTGACCCAATGCAAAAAGCAGAATGGACAAAACTGCCGAAAACCATAGTCCCGTTTTGGGGTTCTTGAAGGTTTCCTTCAGCACATTGATAAAATATCCCCTGTTAAAAATCTCTTCGGTAATTCCGCCGCCTATAACACCAAGCGCTACAAAGGATATGGTCCCTACCAAACTCCCATCATACATTTCCAACATTCCATTAATGTCCAGACGGTTTGCTCCGCCTGTGTTTGGAATAATAAAAGCTAATTGAAGCATGGTCCATACGCCGCCGAAAACAGTACCCAAAAGAATATCCTTTCCAAGATTCTCAAATCGAAGGCCAATATCTCTAAACTTTTTCTTCAGAATTTTGAGGGAAAAGTACAGCAAGGCCGTCACCGTTATAAATTGAAAGAGACCAATAAAAAGCAAGTTTATACCGATTTTACCTCCATTTATCTTGGTAACTCCAAAAAAAACATCCGGGATGATAAAAAGTACATATCCCAAAAAAATGGTCCCTATAAAAACAACCAACGTTTTTGTTTTACCCACTTTGTTCATTTCGGATTGTTCTTCTATTTTTTTCATATTAATGTCATTGTTTATCTAATGAGATAGTGGGGGAGCCGTTCAGACGCACACCGCAACCTGTAGATGTACCGCAATAGTGCTACTATAACTTAAACCAAAGATAGAATCCTAAATCAATCACAGATCCCAGTTCGTTAACAAAGCGTTATCATCATTAAAAAAACTGAGAACACCAAAAAAAGCTTGAACAGGGCAATGTGGAAAAAAGGATAGTATACACTCCAAAAAAGGTTCTCAATTATGTGTACCTTTGTAAAAGCTTTAGGGGTATTCTGAAAAGAATTGAGAGAGTCCCTTGGAACCTGATACGGCTCACACCGACGTAGGGAAAAGCGAAACAAGCATCACTTTCTGGTGATGTTACTTTCCTTTGTTTTCCGATTTCCACCTAAGGCCATTGTAATCTAAATCAATAATGGTAATGGAAAAAATTCTCTGGAAACACATCGAATCCGTAAGATCAAAATCTCCTTTGGTGCATAATATCACCAACTATGTTGTGATGAACAATACAGCCAATGCCCTTTTGGCAGCAGGTGCATCCCCTATTATGGCACATGCAAAATCCGAGGTACCCGATATGGTAGCTCTGGCCCATGCATCGGTCATCAATATTGGCACCTTGGATGAATATTGGTCTGAAACCATGCTTTTGGCTGCCGAGACCTCACATAAATTGGGCAAACCATGGGTCTTGGACCCTGTTGGCGCCGGGGCTACCCCGTTCAGGGATAAAATCTTGCAACAACTGTTAGCGTTCAAACCAATCGTGGTCAAGGGCAATGCATCTGAGGTTATGGCATTGGCCCAAGCCAACGAAGGTGCCACCAAAGGTGTGGACAGCACGGCCGACAGCAACGAGGCCGTAAACGCAGCTATTGGGTTGGCCATTCAACACGAAACTTTGGTATGCATCTCCGGTGAAACAGATATCATCGTAAATGGCACTCAAACTGTTTTTATAAAAAACGGACATCCGCTAATGACCAAAGTGACGGGGATGGGTTGTACCGCATCTGCACTTATTGGGGCTTTTGTGGGTGTTGTGGAAGATAAAACTGAAGGAATAACGGCAGCAATGGCCTTGTTGGGCATAGCAGGAGAACTATCGGCAGAACAGGCGGATGGCCCCGGTAGTCTTCAGCTAAAACTCATAGATAAACTCCATAATCTTTCGGAAAAAGAGTTTTACGACCACATCAGAATATCAAAACAGTGAAGGCACATTCCCTATTTCCATACCGATTGTATTTAGTCATCTCGGAAGATGCTTGCCGTGGAAAAGACATGTTGCAGGTAGCGGAACAGGCTATCCAAGGAGGTGTTGATATTATCCAATTGCGTGAGAAGCAATTAACCGAGCCCCTATTCTTGGAAAGGGCAAAACAATTAAGGGATATCACGGAAAAATATGGTGTGCCGTTGATCATCAATGACAATCCAAGAGTGGCCGCCTTAGCTGGTGCTTCTGGCATCCATGTGGGCAATACGGATACCCGGCCCACAGTCTTGAGACAACGAGCCGGTTTTGAGGAAAAGCTGATCGGATATTCAATAGAATATTTGAAACAACTGGAGAACGTGCAAACAACGGTATCGGACTATCTTGCGATTAGCCCCGTATTCAGTACCAATACAAAAACGGACACCGTAACGGAATGGGGCCTGGAGGGCATATCAAAAATCCGACAATTGACAACAAAGCCACTGGTAGCCATTGGTAATATCCATGTGAACAATACCAAAGCCGTTTTCCGAGCCGGTGCGGACTGCATAGCCGTAGTCTCTGCCATATGCGGAGCGGACGACCCCATGAAAGCAGCTTATCAACTAAAAAATACCATAGAAAAATGAAGAAGTATACCTATCCTTCGGTTTTGTCCATTGCCGGTTTTGATGGAAGCGGCGGGGCTGGTATCCAAGCAGATATCAAAACAATATCGGCACTGGGGTGTTATGCCACAACGGTGCTCACGGCCCTGCCCGTTCAGAACACGCAAGGGGTACGAAAAATCTACCCCATATCGTTGGAAGCTGTCAAAGACCAAATTGAAGCGGTTATGGACGATATCATGCCAGCTGCCATAAAAATAGGAATGGTTCACACCCCAAAATTAGTGGAAAGTATAACGAGTACTTTAAAAAAATACGAAGCGGTACCCATAGTATTCGACCCGGTCATGGTGGCCACCAGTGGACATCGTCTTATCGAAGAGGATTCAGTAAATGCCCTAATAGAGCAATTGCTCCCAATTGCCACGGTCATTACGCCCAATATGGACGAAGCAGCCATCTTGGCCAATATGGAAGTAAAGACATTGGAAGAAATGAGAACTGCCGGAAAACGAATCAAAGAACTAGGGTGCAACAGCATCCTCATGAAAGGAGGGCACCAGGAGACGACAAACATTACCTCGTTGTTTTTCGACCCGAACAATCAGTGCCACTCTTTTAAAACGAAAAAAATCAGAACGAACAATACACATGGTTCTGGCTGTACCCTGTCTTCTGCCATTACCTCCCTGTTGGCACAGGGCAAAACCCTATTTGAATCCGTGGATGTTGCCCAAAGTTATGTGCACAATGCCATTTACAGTGGAAAAAATGTACAGACCGGAAAAGGAAACGGCCCCTTGAACCACTTTTTCAACCCTCAAAAAATGATTAAAAATGAAATGGACTGAACAGGCCTGGAAAAAAATCGAAAGTAATTATAGCGCTATACTGGACATGCCTTTTGTCCAAGAGCTGGCAAACGGTACTCTGCCCAAAAACAAATTTCAATTTTATATGGCCCAAGATTCCATTTATCTGGAGCATTTCGGAAGGGCACTTGCACTCATAGGTGCCAAATCCCATGATATTGGAGATGCATTGGCCTATCTTCGTTTTGCGGAAGGTGCCATAGTCGTTGAAAATGCACTTCACGAATCCTATTTTCAGGATTTTGGCGTTACGGACAAGGGTAAGATACAACCGGCATGCCACCACTATACCCACTTTTTAAAAAGTACTGCTGCCATGGAACCCGTAGAAGTGGCCATGGCCGCAACGCTACCCTGCTTTTGGATCTATAAAAAAGTAGGTGATCACATTTACAAAGGCCAACAAACCTTCAATAACCCTTACCAACGATGGATCGACACCTACGGTGGGGAGGAATTTTCAGATAGCGTACAACGCGCAATCATGATATGTGACCTTGCTGCAGAACGTGCCACTCCCGTAACAAGGGCCAGAATGACCGAAGCCTTTATCCATGCCTCACATTTGGAGTACCATTTCTGGGATGCAGCATACACTGGAAGAACATGGAGCTGATATTAAAGGACAAGAAAGCGGTCATTTTTGATATGGACGGGGTGTTGGTAGAAAGTGAATGCCTGTGGAAACAGGCAGAATTTGAGGTTTTTTCCTCACTTGGTGTCTCGGTGACGGAAGAAGAGAGCTTGCTGACACGGTCCATGACGACCAAGGAAGTCACCCGGTTCTGGTTCGAA
This sequence comes from Flagellimonas abyssi, assembly GCF_019457905.1. Taxonomy (GTDB): domain Bacteria; phylum Bacteroidota; class Bacteroidia; order Flavobacteriales; family Flavobacteriaceae; genus Flagellimonas; species Flagellimonas abyssi. The sequence continues at coordinate 171,778 of NZ_JAHZSV010000010.1, forward strand.
TGGTTTCCATGGAAGGGAAAAACCTTGCCCGAAGCGGAAGAGATGGTCATCCACAGGGTCATGGAATTGATTCAATCTGAAGATTGTGTCACCCAGGGGATCAAGACCTTCATAAAACAGCTCAAAGCCCAACACTATAAAATTGGATTAGCGACCAATGCACCGCAAAAAATCATTCCAACGGTACTGGAAAGGACCAAGACCTCGGATTTTTTCGACATCGTTTCATCGGCCGATTTTGAAGTAAAGGGCAAACCACATCCTGCCATATACCTAAAAACAGCAGAGAAATTGAAGGTAAGGCCCGAAGAGTGTGCCGTGATTGAAGATAGCGAGACCGGAATGAAGGCAGCGAAAAATGCTGGAATGACCGTTATTGCCTATACTCAGGGAAATAAAAATGTATCTCTGCAATGGGCAGATTATGAGATTGACGATTTTAATATCAAGTAGAATAGGTAGAGGTCAACATAATAGTCATATACGAGCATGGGACAGATAACTTATAACCTTACTGATTACCTAGCAGCAACTCTATAAAGCATGCAAGCATGAAAGAAACAAAAATTTACATTGTTGGTTCGGGAGCCATAGGAAAGGCTCTGGCCGTTTTTTTACAACAAGAAAACAAAGAGGTGGTGCTTGTCAGGGGTAGTGTGGACAACATACCCGACACTAAAGAAACCATTACCGTTATTGAAAAAAATAAAACATTTCAGCAAAGGATAACGACAACAACCTTTAAGGGCCTACAAGCTATCAATGGGCTTGTTTTGATTACCGTAAAAGCGTTCGCCAATACCGAGATCGCTGGAAAACTAAAGGACAAAAAAGGGGATTTTTCTATTGTTCTCCTCCAAAACGGACTCCATGTGGAACGTGCTTTTGAAATGTTCGACAAAATATATCGCTGTGTCCTGTTTTCCACCAGTCAAGTAACAGGCGACAACGAGGTTACCTTTAAATCGGTAATGCCGTCGCCCGTTGGAAACTTGCAGGGAAACAATGACGGCCTTCAGGATTTGGTGGATCGGATCAATACACAACACTTTAGCTTTCGAAGCGAAACCGATATCACTCCATTACTATGGACAAAAGTGATTGCCAATTGTGCTTTCAACTCCATTTGTCCATTGCTCGAGACCGACAATGGTATTTTTGTTAGGAATGTAGATGCAAGAAGATTGGCAAGAACGGTCATTGAAGAATGTGTTGGTGTAGCACAAAAACGAGGTATTGCTCTTGACAAGGATGCTATAGAAAACAACCTGATGCAGATCAGTAAACGATCGGATGGTCAGTTAATTTCCACTTATGTGGACATCCTTCAAAATAGAAGGACAGAAATCGAAAGTTTAAACCTTGAAATCTCAAGAATGGCCAACGATATGGGCATCCCCGAAACAGTAACGCTCACTAGATTGCTTGGGGAGTTGATTCAATTAAAATCGACCATAAAAATAAAATAACTTTATTTTCATGATGTATTGATTGGGGGCAAAACTACAAAGCATATTTTATGTATTTAGTACTCATTCAACCCTTGATCGACCATCAAGTTTTAAAAATCAGTGATACTGTATTTTGGGTAAGGCCTGCTACCATCAACCCTGCTGTGGTTTGCTCATAATTACCTCATCATACATAGCATCCAATCCCATTTGCACACAGGTTGCAGCCATGGCACCTGTCTTTGCATTGGAAACAGGCAATGTATTGTTCACAATGTTGTCCCTAAAGTCGATTAAGGCCTGTTTGCTAGGATCCTCATGGTCAAACTGTATGGGTATGCCCCTGTCCTGGTCCCAGTTCAGGGTGGCCCCAGAAACACCGTCGACCTCCCCGATTTTCTTTTCGTAGCTTCCTTCTGGATAAAACCAAGCCTTTGCATAGTCCAAAATATAGGTTCCCTTGTCCCCCATTACCTTGACCTTATAATCGCCCATGGCGTTACTGGTAAGGCAGGTAAATGATGCTCTTACCCCTTCCGGATAGCTGTAGATAAGATGGATGTTGTCATAGGTCTCCCTGCCATCTTTCCAATAATCAATGCCTCCTATGCCCATGACCTTTTCGGGCATGGCCCCCATGACCCAATTGGCAAAATCCAATTGGTGCGAACAAAGTTCGGCCAAAAGCCCTCCTGAAAACTCTCTGTACATGCGCCAGTTGATCATACGTTCCCATTTTGGGTCCGGGACAGGGCGACGCCAATTGCCATTACGGTTCCATTGACACTCAAAAGCCGTTATTTTTCCTATTTTCCCGTTTTTGATCTCATCAACAACATGGGAGTACAAACGGGAGCTGTGGTACTGATGGCCTGTCTGAAATATGCTATTGGACTCTTCAGCTGCCGAGACCAATTCAGCTATCCCCTCGTACCCTTTTGCCATCGTCTTTTCCCCGTACACATGCTTTCCTGCCTTTAGGGCATCGATAGCTATCTTGGAATGTGTGCTGAACGGGGTAGCCACCAAAACGGCATCCACATCCTTGTCTTCCAACATTTTTTTATAATCGGAATAGCCCTTGGCCTTTCCTTCTACTTTTGAAAGTCCCGAACTAAGTCTAAAGGGGATGATATCGCAACAAGCGACCACCCGCATATTGGGAATCTGGTTGATAAATGGAATGAGTCCGCCGCCCCGGTCTCCTGTTCCAATGACCCCCACATTGATGGTTTCATTCGCACTGGGGGTTCCGTATGCAAGTACCGTTGGGGCATACAAGGCGGCAGAACTGGCCAAACTACTTTTTATTACAAAATCTCGTCGCTTCATATCCATTTATAGTTTTGGTTCCCACCCTGGTTCATATGTTCGTTTCCAAAGCTCCATGGCTTCCCGATCGAATATTCTTCCCGTGTTTCCATCCACATTGAAGCCTTTATCGATGCGATAGGCCATATTGGCGTAGTGCGTCAACATTTGCGAAATGGCCCCCACTTCGATATGTGATGTCAACGCTTCTTTTCCTCGAATGGCATTAAAGAAATTCACTGCATGCCTCGTTGACAGGTCTCCTCCACCTCCAAGAGCAGTTCCTCCTTCGTTACCGTCGGATTTATTTTCCTTGATCAATTGCCCCTTGAGATCGTACAGTTCATATCCGTCGCGGTCTACCATTACCGAACCTTCGGAACCGTAAATAAGGGTACCTCGACCTCGACCGTATTTGGAATAGCCGTTCCTACTGCTTCCATCCCATTGAATGATCTTATCATCGGCAAATGCATAGGTCGCCTCCATGGTGTCGTACATTTCCCATCCGTCATTCACAAACTGGTGCTTCCCAGCAATCACATCCACATATTCCGGATACTTCACATCCAACGCCCATCGTGCTATATCTAGTTCATGCGTTGCATTATTCCCCATTTCAGCGGTTCCATAATCCCAACCGTACCAATGCCAGTTATAGTCCCAGGTATCGTGTTCGTATGCCTTTCTTGGGGCGGGCCCTTGAAACAGTTCCCAGTCCAAGTCCTCCGGTGGTGCAGTCTGTACCGGAAGTGGAACTTCTCCCCTTCCATTGGTATAAAAGGCTATTGCTTTATAGGCCTTGCCAATAATGCCATTATGGATATCGTTGATGATTTCGATACTCTGTGGTGACGATCGTTGCTGATTGCCCATTTGTACCACCTTATCGTACTTTTTTTGAAACGCGACCACAATTTCATTCTCATGGGGATTATGGCTGCAGGGCTTTTCCAAATAAACGTGTTTCCCAGCTTCCATGGCCATACAGGCTCCCGGTGTGTGCCAATGATCGGGCGTTGCCATAAAAATTGCATCCACATCCTTGTCCTCAAGAATTTTTCTGATATCCTTTTCCTGCTTGGGATTATATGATATTTGTTCAGATACATTTTGTGCCGCTTTTTCCAATTGACTCCCACGAACATCGCATAGATAATCCAGGCGCACATTATTTTGCTTAGCAGCTATGGAAGGGATATAGGCTCCATATCGCCTACCCAAACCTTGAAGAGCAACATGAATCCTGTCATTTGCCCCTAAAATATTGTTATAACTTTTGGCCGTCATGGCATTGATACTACCAGGTAGTCCCATGCCAATGGCAGCGACCGTTGTTTTCTTTATAAAGTCTCTTCGCGCTCCCATAAATCCTTCTTTAATCTAGTGGTTTTATTTTGATGTTCTTAAAATTTACACGGTCCCCATGATCCTGTAACAATATATGACCTTTATCGGCTTCGCCAAAGTTGGGCCATTTCTCATACTTGCTTTCGGAGACTAGTTTTCGATATGCATCACTTTTTCGCTCGTACTCCAAAACCTTTGTGCCATTGAGCCAATGCTCCACATGGTTGTTCTTGGAAATAATATGGGCCGTATTCCATTCCCCGATCGGGTTGATGGGCTTATTGATATCAGCTTGAATCAAATCGTATAAAGAAGCTACGGTACGACTACCTTCATGGTTCCCCAATTTTGCATCTGGATGCCTTTCATCGTCCAAAATTTGATATTCCAAACCAATTGAGGAGCCGGGTCCCTTGTTCAAATCCGTGTCCACATAATATTTGATACCACTATTGGCACCTTCCGTCAATTTGAAATCCACTTTGAGCTCAAAATCTCCGTACAACTCCGTGGTTACAATATCACCACCAGCTGCAGATTCCTCTCCCCCAGAAGAAAGAACGGTCAATACACCGTCCTTGATTTCCCATCCTTTATCTGGAAAATCATCCAATCGTGCACCGCGCCAACCTACAGTGGTCTCGCCGTCCCATAACAACTGCCATCCGTTTTTCTCCTCATCAATGGTCAGTTGATTTTTGGTCACGACCGGGGCCAAGGGCATTTCTTTGTTGTATTTTGAAAGACTGTCCGTCAAGATTTTGACATTTTTCCAGGCTATCTCCGTGCCGGCCTTTTGGTCTTTGCCAATACTGTGCACTTGAAGGGCAATAAAGCCGCTTTCTGTTTTGTCATCTATCAAATGTGCCGCTGGAACTCCGTTGATCCAGGTTTGGATCGTATCTCCGATGGCCTCGATGCGATAGTGGTTCCAATCATTCTGTTTGAAGGCCTTTTGTGCCTCGGGATTATCTTCCAAGGTTACGAGCCAACCTCTTCGCCCTTCATCATAAATTCCGGCACTCCATGCCCGATCCGATGGGTCGATCTCAATTTGATAGCCATGCACCCTCCCATTTTGATAATGGGGAAAGCTATTGCTTCGTATTTGGATTCCCGAATTCATGGTGGAATCCACTTTGTAATCCAGCTCCAGAATAAAATCGTCGTACATCCTATCCGTTGTTAAAAAGGAATTGGGCGTATCATGTACCGTAGATCCCACGATGGCATCCTCTTTCACTTCATAATTGGCTTTTCCACCTTTTTGGTTCCATCCGTTTAGGGTACCATCTGACAATTCGACCCATGGGGCTTCGTCTTTTGGAGTATCGGCACATCCCCAACACAGTAGCAATGCCAAGACGCCTAGTTTTAGTTTGTTCATTTTATGTGTCATTAGTTAAAAAATTACATTTTACAATTCGATTATAGACCAAAAAGACCGGGCAACCACAAGGCCAACTCTGGAATATAGGTGATCAGAAAAAGAGCCAGTATCATGGCCGCAAACAAGGGCAACAGGGGCCTGATCACTTTTTCGATGGATGTTTTTGCCACACCCACGCCCACAAATAGTACCGAGCCTACCGGGGGCGTGCAAAGGCCAATGCAAAGGTTCAAGATCATAATGATGCCAAAATGTACCGGGTCAATCCCCAATTTTGTAACTATGGGCAAAAATATCGGGGTAAATATGAGCACGGCCGGGGTAATGTCCATAAAGATACCCACTATCAGCAAGATTATATTTATGATGAGCAATAGGGCAATTTTGTTATCGGTAACAGACAATAGTCCAGAACTGATTTCCTGCGGTATATGTTCGAAGGAAAGTGCCCATGACATGCTCATAGAGGCCGCTATCAAAAGCATCACAACAGCGGTGGTGGCCGAAGCATTCAAAAAGATATTGGGTAGTTTTTTGAACGTTATCTCTTTATAGACAAAGCCCAGTATCATACTGTAGAGCACCGCAATGGCGGAAGCTTCGGTGGCGGTAAACACACCGGCCACGATGCCCCCAATGACCAAAACCAACAGGAACAGGCTTGGTACGGCATCAACAAACGTTTTAAAAACCTGTTTTAATGAGCTTCGTTGTCCCTTGCCGTAGCCTTTCCTCTTGGCCCAGAACATGGCGACCACCATCAACAATAAACCGGTAATCAAACCAGGGATGTATCCGGCCAAGAAAAGAGCGGCAATGGATGCACCTCCACTTGCCAAGGAATACACGATCAATACATTGCTTGGAGGAATCACCAACCCTGTCGTAGCCGAGGTAATGTTGACGGATACCGAAAAACCCTTATCATAGCCTTCTTTTTCCATTTCCGGTCCCAGAATGCTTCCCATGGCCGAGGCCGAGGCCATCGCCGAACCTGCAATGGCGCCCATGAACATCGCCGATATAATATTGATCAGGGCAAGCCCTCCGGGCAATGCCCCCACCAAGCTTTTGGCAAAAGCTATCAAACGGTGGGCAATTCCCCCATGGTTCATCAGTTCCCCTGACAATATAAAAAATGGAATCGCCAACAGGGCGAAACTATCCAAGCCCGTGGCCATTCGTTGGGATATGGTGGCGAATGCGGGCAGCATGGGCAAACTGACCAGTAGGGTCAACATAGATGAAATGGCTATGCTCCACGCCACAGGAGTACCAATGGCCAAAAGCCCCACAAAACTGATGATCAAAACTAGCAAGGGTATATATTCCATAAGGCTCAATCCGTTATTATATCCACGACTTTGTTATAGGTCACTATCAATCCGCTCAAGGGAATCACGACATATACATACGCCAAGGGCAACCCCAATGCCGGGGAGTGCTGTTTGAGTTCGTACGTCGTATACACCAACCATCCGCCGCCTGTCACCATTGCCGCCAGACAGAACAGGATAATAAAACCGGACACTGTTCTTTTTAATATCCTTTGGTTTTTGGCATTGGCCCGTTTGGCCAATACATCGATGGCAACATGACCATTTTTCCCCGATACATAGGCCGCTCCCAATAACCCCAACCAGATCATAAGAAATCTGGCAAGTTCATCCGTAAAGGCACTTGGTGTACCCAGAACATATCTACTGAACACCTGCCAAAGCACATTAAGTACCATTAGACTCATTAACAATACTAGCAAGTGCGCCAAAATATTTTCCAATGTCCTTTTGAGTCCCATCAATTTGCCAATGATTTGATTTGTTCTATCATGTTGTTCAATGCTTCGTCCTCTTCGTAGGTCCGGTACATTTCCTTTGTCATTTCGATAAACGGTTTTTTGTCCGGATATGAAACCTCTACACCAGCTTCCTTGATTTTTTCCAACGCTTCAGCCTCGGATTCGGCCCACAATTTCCGCTGATGCGCCAGCGACTTTTTCACTGCTTTGTCGAGCCAACCTTTTTCCTGTTCGGAAAGGACATCCCAAAACTGGGTACCAACGATCAAGACATCTGGCGAAAATGTATGTTCGTCCAGCGAATAATATGGACAAACCTCATAATGTTTGGAAAGGTAAAAACTGGGAAGATTGTTCTCCGCTCCGTCCACCACGCCTTGTTGTAGGGATGTGTAGAGCTCTCCCCACGAAATGGGGGTCGGGGAGCCTCCGAGACTTTTGACCATATCCATTGCGGTAATACTCTCCATCACCCTTATCTTGAGACCCTTTAGGTCATCTGGCGCAGTTACGGCTTCTTTTTCGGTATAAAAACTTCTAAACCCGGCATCGTAATATCCCAAACCTTTCAATCTGAATTGTTCGGCATTGTCCAACAATGATTGTCCGATCGGACCATCCAACACCTCAAATGCGTGTTCCCGACTCTCAAAAAGATAGGGCAGCCCCAATATTCTGGTCTTCGGGGCAAAATTCTCCAGGGTGGCGACAGATACCTTGGTCATATCAAGACTGCCCAATTGAATCAATTCCAAGATCTCTCGCTCAGTGCCCAATTGTTGATTGGGGTAGATTTCGATTCGAAGCTTTCCTTTTGAAACACTATCAAGGTCTTCCCCCATTTTCACCATGGCCCTGTGTACTGAATGGTTAATGTCCAGACCATGTGCCAACCTAATTGTTCTAATGCCTGAGGTTTCTTCGCAACCGAGGGCGAAAAACAACGTGCACAATAAAATGGTGGCTTTGAGGTGCTTCATTATTTCTCTCTTCTGATTTTTTCTATCAATTTTAAGGTGTCCGTCACTTTTTTCTCCAATCCTTCAAAATCTTTTTGCTCTAGAACCTCTTTGGAAATCAATTTCGAACCCATTCCCACACAAGTTACTCCTGCATCAAACCAAGCCCGAAGGTTTGCCTCCTCTGTACTGACCCCTCCAGTGGGCATGATACTTGTCCAAGGCTGGGGTCCTTTGATGGCTTTTACAAACCCTGGGCCGTAAGTAGACCCGGGAAAGAGCTTGATGAGTTCACAGCCCAATTCTTCTGCCTTGTTGATTTCAGTTAAAGAGCCACAACCCGGAGACCAAAGTACTTTCCTGCGATTGCACACTATGGCGATATCTTCCCTTAAAGACGGGGTCACCACAAAGCTTGCTCCCATTTGCATGTACATGGATGCTGCAGCTGCATCTGTAATGGAACCAACTCCCATCATCATACCAGGCAGCTCCTTCATTGCGTATTTGTTCAGCTCCGAGAATACTTCAAAGGCAAAATCGCCACGAGCGGTGAACTCCATCAAACGGGCACCACCATCATAGCATGCCTTGAGCACCTTTTTCCCTATTTCGATATCGGAATGATAGAACAACGGTACCATACCCGTTTCCTGTATTACCCGAACTACTTCCAATCTTGTATACCTTGCCATTTTATTTTTTTATCGGGATACTCTCCCAGAGGCATCGCCCCCCATCAATTTCTCAACTTCTGCAACGGTGGCCAAATTGGCGTCCCCTTTTATCGTATGCTTTAAGCATGAGGCCGCTACAGCAAAGTCCAATGCTTTTTGGTCGTCGCCGGGCCAGTTCAGCAATCCATAGATAAGACCACCCATGAAGGAGTCACCTCCCCCAACACGGTCCACGATGTGTGTGATCTGGTATTCTCTGGAGGTATACATGGTGCTGCCATCATACAGCACGCCGGCCCATGTATTGTGCGAAGCTGACAAAGACCCCCTCAATGTTGTAATGACCTTTTTTGCGTTGGGGAACCTTTTCATCATCTGTTGGCAGACCGATAAAAAAGCATCCGCCTTTACATGCTCGCCCTGCGTGGTAATGTCCAGTCCCTCGGGTTTGATGCCGAAGTGTTTTTCCGCATCCTCTTCATTTCCCAAAACAATATCGCAATACGAGGTCAGTACGGACATGATCTCTTCTCGCTTGGCGTCGTCACAATATTTCCAAAGTTTGGCCCGGTAGTTCAAATCCGTCGATATGGTAACCCCATGTTTTTTTGCGATTTTCACTGCCTCGATACAGGCATCTGCTGCTCCCTGCGATATCGCCGGTGTGATGCCTGTCCAATGGAACCATTCCACATCCTTGAACACACTGTTCCAATCTACCATACCAGGCTCTATCTCCGCCATGGCAGAATGCGCTCTATCGTAGACCACCTTGCTGCCCCTGCTGACCGCACCTGTTTCCAAAAAATAAATACCCAAGCGGTCTCCTCCATAAACAATGTTATCGGTACCGACACCTCGCTTTCGCATCTCCATCAGGGCACATTCCCCAATATCATTTTTTGGCAATCGGGTCACAAAATCCACTGGCACACCATAGTTTGCCAGGGAAACTGCGACATTGGACTCCCCTCCGCCATAGACTACATCAAAACTGTTGGCCTGCGAGAACCTCAAAAATCCTGGTGGGGCCAAGCGAAGCATTATTTCCCCGAAGGTTACTACTTTTTTCATCCTATTACTTTTGTTTTAGTTATCTCCTAAATTAAAATAGGCTTTGGCATTTCTATAAGAAATGTCTTGGACCAATCCGCCTATGTATTCGATATCATTGGGCACAAGCCCTTTTTTTATGTCATTCCCCAATATATTGCACAACAATCTCCTAAAGTATTCGTGTCTGGGAAAGGATAAAAAGCTTCGAGAGTCAGTAAGCATGCCCACAAAACAACTGAGCAACCCCATATTTGATATCGCATTCAACTGTTTTTCCATACCATCCAGTTGATCGTTGTACCACCATCCTGAACCCATTTGCATCTTCCCCCGTACACTGCCATCATTAAAATTTCCCACCATTGCGGCAAAAACCTCATTAAGGGCGGGGTTGAGGTTATAAAGAATTGTCTTGCCGAGCTGTCCCGTATTTTCAAGGGTATCTAAAAATTTGGCCAGATTGATGGCCTGTGGAAAGTCACCTATCGAATCAAAACCGGCATCAGGTCCTAACTGGTCGAATTTTCTTTTGTTCGTATTTCTCAACGCTCCCAAATGGAATTGCTGTACCCATCCCAATTTATGGTATTCTCGGCAAAGATGGATCAAGGTCTCAAAGGTAAAGTATTGTTTCTCTTCTCTTTCCAAGGGAAGGCCATTCAATAGCTTTCCAAAGATGACCTCAATATCATAGCTTTTCATTTCAAAATGATACAACTGTTCGAGACCATGGTCGGAAAGGCGGCAACCTTCTTGATGAAAATATGCCATTCTTCTTTTGAGGCTCGTGATCAAATCCTGATAGTTGGATATTGGTGTTCCCGATACCTCTCCCAACCTTTCCAAATAGGCCCTGTAGGCACTATTGTCCTCTATGGCATATGCTTTATCGGGCCTGAAGGTTGGCAGCATCTTTAGCGAGGCATTCTTTTTCGCTGTGCTACGGTGGTGTTCCAAAGCATCGATGGGATCGTCCGTGGTGCAGATGACCTCTACGTTGCACTGTTGCAACAGTCCCAATGCACTATGGCTCTTCTCTTGCAGTTGTTCTTTGGTATCCTCATAAATACGTCCCGCGTTTTTTCCGGTAAGCAGATCATCGATTCCAAAGTAACGTTTTAGTTCCAAGTGTGTCCAATGATATAAGGGGTTTCTTAGGGTGTAAGGAACTGTCTCGGCCCATTTTTGAAACTTTTCCCTTTCCGATGCATCACCGGTAATACAAGCTTCATCAATACCACAAGCTCGCATTGCCCTCCATTTATAATGATCATCCGTCAACCAAGCCTCAGCGAGATTTTTAAACTGATGATTATTGTCCACATGTTCGGGCGACAAATGGTTATGGTAATCGATTATGGGCATTTCCTTGGCATAGCCGTGGTACAGCTCCTCTGCTTGTGGCGTCTCCAATAAAAAGTTCTCTTTTATGAATGTCATTATAGCAGGGATTTTTCGATGCCGTACATGAGTCCCCTTAATTCCGCAAGGCCACGAAGGCGCCCTATAGCGGAGTACCCTGGATTCGTTTTCTTATGGATATCGTCCAACATTTGGTGCCCATGGTCGGGCCGCATGGGCATACGTTGGTTCTTTGCGTTTTTTTCCTTGCGCCCAAGCTGTTCTTTGAGCAATTCGTACATTACCCCGTACATATCCACATCTCCATCCAGATGGTCCGCTTCATAAAAATTGCCAAGCGCATCTCTTTTCGTGCTTCTTAGATGTATAAAATTGATTTTTTTTGATAAACGACGGGCCATGCCCACAAGCTCATTGTCCTCCCTAACACCATAAGACCCCGTGCAAAAACACAGTCCATTGTGAGGGCTGTCGTAGGCCGCAAGCAGTTTTTGGGCATCCTCCTCCGTGCTTACCACTCTTGGGAGGCCCAAGATAGGGTATGGGGGATCATCGGGATGTATGGCTAAAAACACCCCGGATTTTTCCGCGATCGGGCCAATCTCCTTGATAAAGCTGTACAGGTTGTTTCTAAGTTCCTCTTCTCCAATATCCCGATACATGTCCAAAGCCTTTTGAAATTGTTCCACCGTATATCCTTCCTCTGCCCCTGGAAGACCGGCAATGATGTTTTGCACTAAACGATTCTTTGCATCCTCGTCCATCAATCCGAATGCTGTTTTGGCCATTTCAATGGTTTCCCTGGAATAATGGACAAAGGCTTCCTCTCGATTTAAGATAAAGAGTTCAAAGGCGGCAAATTGAACGGCGTCAAAACGAAGTGCATAGGAACCATCTGGCATTTCATAGGACAAATCCGTTCGGGTCCAGTCCAAGATGGGCATAAAATTGTAACACACCGTATCTATTCCGCAAGAACCAAGATTCTCAATGCTCTGTTTGTAATTCGCCATGTATTCCTTATACTTCCCTGTTCGCTTTTTAATGTCCTCGTGAACGGGTATGCTCTCCACTACTGACCAAGTAAGACCATAGGCTGCCAGTTCTTCTTTTCTTTTGTTTATTTCCGATATCGGCCATACTTCTCCATTTGGAATATGGTGCAATGCCGTTACGATGCCGGTTGCGCCGGCCTGCTTTATATCAGCAAGGGAAACGGGGTCTTTTGGTCCGTACCAGCGCCATGTTTGTTCTAACCCCATAATCATTGAATTTTAAAGCTTTTAATTTCTTTTTTTAAACACCACTAAATGCACTGAACCCACCGTCAATGGGAACCACAATCCCAGTAACAAATTTTGACTGGTCGCTGCACAACCATAATGATGTACCTACCAAATCCTCTGGTTCTCCAAAACGCCCCATGGGGGTTTGATCGATAATCGTAGCCCCTCTGGCGGTCAGACCTCCTTCGGGCTCGGTCAACAAACTTCTGTTTTGATCGGTAAGAAAAAAACCTGGGGCCAAGGCATTGACCCTAATATCCACTTTGGAAAAATGGACGGCAAGCCATTGGGTAAAATTGGAAACGGCGGCTTTTGCCCCGCTGTATGCTGGTATTTTCGTAAGCGGTGTAAAGGCATTCATCGAGGAAATGTTCAAAACACTACATCCTTTGCGACCTACCATGTCTTTTGAAAAAACCTGTGTAGGCAAAAGGGTTCCAATGAAATTCAAGTTGAACACAAATTGAATCCCTTCCATGTCCAAGTCAAAGAATGTTTTAAAATCTTTTGCCGTTTTTTTTAAATCTTCCTTGAGCAAATAGGGGTCGCTAGTTGTTCCCAACGGGTGGTTTCCCCCTGCTCCATTGATGAGAATATCGCAGGGGCCGAAATTTTCAGTAATCCTTTTTTTCGCATCTTCCAAACTTTCCCTGTCAAGCACATCAACTTTGACGGCCATTGCACTGTTCCCAGACTTATTAATCATATCGGCAACGGTTTGGGCGGATTCCATATTCAAATCCATCACGCAAACCTTTGCGCCCTGCCCGGCAAAAGCATGGGCCAGTGTACTGCATAAAATACCTCCACCACCTGTAATTGCGACAACTTTGCCTTTCAAATCTTTATATTTGGGATTGTCCATTGGTATTATTTTTTCTTTGAACACAGTTTTAAATGAGGCATAAAAAATATTCTGTGTACTTTTAACATAGTTCCAAATATATAAAATTTAAACACCCACTCGGAGAAAAAGACAATATTTCCTATAAAAAAATGAATACTCAAGAAAAATTACAGGATATTCAAGTAAAATCGGATTCTTTCGAATGTTCCGTCACAGCTGACATAACGGTTTTCGGATATGTTGATGGAAAACTAAAGATCCTTCTTATAAAAAGGTCGTTGGGACATTTTAAAAACCAATGGCACGTTCCCGGAGGGGTCATGGAAGAGCATGAAACTATTGAAGATTGTGCCGCCAAAGTCCTTTATTCCCTAACTGGGTTCAGGGACATACACTTTGAACAGGTAAAGACCTACACGGCTTTGGATAGACATCCGTTGAAAAGGGTCATCACCATCTGTTTCTATGCACTGGTTAAACCGGAGAACCATCCTTTAACCTTAAGGGACAACATTACGAGCATTGATTGGTTCGACATGGACGACATACCCAATAATCTTGGTTACGATCATAAAAAGTTGATCAGCGAAGCGTACTTATTTGTGCAGAACAATTTAAAGCATAGGCTAATCGTTGGCGAGCTTCTTCCAAAGGAGTTTACCCTACAAGAACTGCAGAATCTGTATGAAGATATCTTGGATGTTGAACTGGATAGAAGGAATTTTAGAAAGCGAATATTCCAAATGGATGTATTGGAGAACACCGGAAAGAAAAAGCAGGGGGTGAAAGGAGGTCCATATCTGTACAGGTTAAAGTAATATCCATTTGGATTTTTATCGCATATGCAATTCCCAAATCCTGCAATCTGATATACAGAATGAAAGATTAACTCCATTCAATCGCAACCCTGGATTTAACATATTGAAAATGGTTGAATCCTATGGCTTCCATGGTGCGGATACGCAAGCCATCAAACTATGTCAACAGCTTTCCCAAAAACGAAAAAACCTTGCAAATCAATAAGATATGCAAGGTTTTGTTTTCATTTAAACTTTAAAAGTGGGCGCTGAGGGATTCGAACCTAATTCGCCAACCCTTATGTTTATTACGTTTTTCCTTGCCTATGCTTTTGCTGCTAACCGAATTACAGACCACTTTTGGTAACCTTACTTCGTAGATGTCAAATCTAACTATAAAATATTAAACAAACATATACACCAACTAAACACTAAAATGAGTCGGGATGACTGAATCATCGACGAAATCTTATATTGCCGAAAATCATAGTTTTACCCTGTAACCTTGAAGGAGTTCCCGTTAAAAACACGGAAAGCAAAAAACAACTTTTGAACACAAATTTTATGTATATATGATAACCTAAACATACAAAAATTCTGTTTGAAAAAATTTTTAGGGAAGGCTACAAAAAGGGTGAGGCTAAATTTTAACAAAGATTAGCTCACACAAAAAGATTGATGATAAAAACTGATAAAACTAAATCATATTGATCAGTTAAACGATTTAAGTATCAATATGAAAAATAAAGAACCAAAACTATTGTATTATTTCTAAGTAAGATATATATTTTAAATATGTAGGTTTTTAATTATTAATTTTTTTGTGTAAATTCAAATGTTTCAATTCTAATATTCTTTTTTAATGTAAGATATTCTAGATTAAGAGCTTGCTCAAAAGAAGATGATATTTGCTGCAAAAATTAGCATTTTAAAAGATATTACAAGGAAACTAACTGTATGAAACGGAGATGAAATTGTGGATATATCAAACCGTATTATCAAACATTTTAATACATGGAACGTGCTAATATAGAAGACGGATACTGTAAATTACGCAAGTGAAAGACTTTACAGAAGTCGATTAAACGCTATCTAGTTTTACAGATAAACGCTATCTAGTTTTACAGAAGAACCAATTAAATATAAGCCCTCAAATAATACTCAATAAAGTCAGTCTCAAAACTGCAATTTAGATTCAATACGCAACTAATTAGATTTTTTTACATCCTTTCTAAGGATCTAAACAACTAATTTTATGAAAGTTAGTATTTAATTAATTTAATATTAATGCTATGAAAAACAACACTATAATTATAATCATCCTAATTCCCCTTTTATTATTCGCTGCCTGTTCCAATGGACAAGAAAACAATGATCCTCTGTCAAGTTTAGAGTCATTGTGCATTGAATCTGCAATGGAAACAGAATTAACGGAAGGTGTTCCGGCGATAGTAAAAGTTGTAGAAGAGGGACAGCCATTTTTTAATGGTAATAAAAAGTATTATGAAGTTGACATAGAAACTAATATCCCTGAACTCTTCGAGCTGTATAAAGAAAAAATAATACGAGTTTTTCCAACAAGAAAAATGAATTCGGATGTTGGTGAAGAAGTTTTTATCAAAGGAAAAATATTCTCATGTCTTTCTGGAAATCATGGCCTATTGACCAATGATTTCAAAGGTTTTACTCTTATAAGTGATTAAACCAATTCTTCAAAAAACCAAACATTATGAAAAACTCAAAAAAAAAACCTACTTATCCTATTATTTTTTGCATTCCCCTTAGCATTTGGTCAAAACCGAATCATAGGTGGTAACGATACGACAATCGACCAAAATCCTTGGCAAGTTTCTATGCGGGCAACCAACAACCATCATATTGTAGGAGCTAGAAATAATCATATCTGCGGAGGTTCCATCCTAACATCAGAATGGATTTTAACAGCAGCACATTGTGTGACCAATACAATTAACGGAAACGTTATTGGCGTTAATGAAATAACGATTTCAGCAGGCATAACGCAACGGAATGATTTAACCACAGGGCAGTACAGAAATGTCGCTCAAATTGTCAGGCACCCAAATTACAATAGCATAACTTTTGAAAATGACCTAGCTTTAATCAGACTTACAGCTCCATTGAATTTTAATAGTGATGTACAACCTATTAAATTAACGGATGAAGCATTTGATTCATCACCAAGTAATACTGCAAGAGTAACGGGATGGGGACTTACTACTGATAACGGTTTCCCATCAAACAATCTTCAGACATTGGATATGCCAATCATTTCCAGCAGTAGTGCAAATAGCCAAAATACGGGCTCCGTACAAGTCACATATAATATGATAGCACTTAGATTGGCTAATGCAGGAGTGGCCCCAGGTGACAGTGGCGGTCCTGCAACCGTGTTGAAAAGTGGCCAACGCTTTTTAATTGGCTGTTCAAGTTGGGGAGAGGCACCCAAGGATAACAAGCCCACAATTTATACTCGACTTTACAACTATAGAAATTGGATTGACAACTTCGTGGCTTTTCCATATATTTCTGGAAATAGTTTATTGTGTAATACGAATACCTCTTATACTTTACATAATGGCACTGGAAACATTACATGGTCGTCATCCAGTAATATTCAGGTCGTTTCCGGTAGCAATTCACAAGTTACAGTAAAAGCTTCGAGCTCAACATCTTCCGGTAATGGATGGATACGTGCAACCTCTTCTCATGGCTATACGATTACCGAACGCTTGAATGTGAACCAAAATGCTGGTCAATCCCCAATGACCGTAACTATTTATAATGTCAACAGCAACTATATTGACATTACCGCTAATGGAGGCAGTGGGGAAACCCCATATTCTTGGTATATTAACAATTCCTTTTATACAAACACCACCGGAAGAACATTGACCAAGTACTATACTGAAAGCTCCATAAGGGTAGAAGTAAGAAATGACAATGTTTGCAATACGGGTACCCATAGTGCATATTATACAGGACAAATCCCTGGACGCTATTATTTTAGAGTGAGTCCAAATCCAGTAAAAGACTACTTAACAATAAGTGAAATTTCTCCACTTGAAGAAAGGAAGCTGGGATTAAGCAACCAAAAGACATTCGAATATATACTTTCTGATTTCCAAAGTAACATATTTCTTCAAGGCAAAGGTGAAATTGGAACTTCTGGTTTTGATTTAGACTTGAATGGACTTAAAAAAGGATTGTACATTCTTGAAATTATATCGGAAAGAGAAAGGGAGACCCATAAAATCATTAAAGAATAGAAAGGTTCTCATAGATAATAAGTAAGAGCAAAGCCAAGCATCCGATTTGAAAATCGGATGTTTTTGATGTAATACAAATCGTTCATTCCATTTTATCCATTTAAAAAACATAAAGAAATATAAATAAAATAGGAATCAAGCTTATTTGGACTCCACTTAAACAATAAGTTAATTCGAGTTAAGTGATTTTATCTAGTGCTGAAATTCAGCAATTCGCTCAACAACTGAGACTACATATTTTTCAAAAACGTATAATCAAAATACCAGTTACTGTTCACATTTTTTTTATCCAATCTATCGTGCTTAAAAAATCAAAAGTTATTTGTCATAGCCTAGTATTGCTAATCCAAGGTGTAAATCTTCAACTAAAAGTGGACTGAACTTGGTCTAAAGTTAAGTGATGGCTTTGTAGCCTTCCCTAAAAATGCAACCTTCCCTTAAAACCGAACTGTTTACAAAAAGAACCCCAAATCTTACCTCCAACTTTTGCGCATGGATCCTATCGGGGTTTTGTAGCGTTCCGATAGATAAGCGTGAAGCAAAAACTCGGTAGGGCGCAACCTACTTTTTGGATTTCAGTAGCCCATATCCTCACCTGTGCCCCTCGCCTTATCGATTCCCCTACCTAGAGCTTTGATGATCTTTGCCGCCATTTGTACTTTATTGGTCGGCATACTGGGAGCTTTGACACCCATGGTTTTAAGAAGTTTAAAGGCCATGTCCTTTTCCTTGGTGGGCAGCCCCATGACTTTGGCAAAGAACTTCCCCGGTTCCTTGGCATGGGCCTTTCTCCCAACGTAGGATTCCACATAGTTCCTTTTAAATCCCGTTGTTTTATCAAAAGTCTTCTCCGCTGATTGGTAAAAACTATCCCTGTCAAATCCTCTCTTGACCGTCTTTCCATTCAGTTCCACTTCCGATGCCTTGTGCTTGGCCATCGGGGAAAGCGTATAGGTGTTCGTAACATCCCTTCTGCTGACTATGATATGGATATGGGTCTGAGGCCCCTCTTTCTGCATCCCAGCGGCCACAAGCTGTCCGTTCTGTTTGTGAGGGGCCAATCTTGTTTGCTCTGCTATCCTTTTTTCAAGCTCTTTGACATTCCCAACGGACTCGCCCCGTTCCACTTTCCGTACCTCGTTCCTTAGCCTTGCTATTTCTCCTCTGTAAGGTGCATTCTCCTGAACCTGCTTATCGAAGCCCCTGTAGGTGCGTTCGCGCTCTATCTTGGCGTAATATTTCAAGTTCTCGGCCTTGACCTCTTGGTTCCTATGGAAACTCTTGGCATAGTCCTCCATGAGCTTCCTTGTGTATTCCCTTAGCATATTTGGGTCATTGCCTATGGCCTTTAGTTCCCTTTGGTTGGGACTGACCACTATGGAATAGAATTTCGGGTCTTTCTGCCTCAGTTTGGCCGTGTTGGCATCTATTTCATCGATGACCGTTTGAGTGCTTACGCTGTCGCTCTCTTGGTCAAAGAACTCTTCCCTTTGTTCGGGCAATCTATCCTCGTTTTCCTTTTCCAGATAGTCCACATAGTTCCCTACACTGGAGTTGTAGGTACTGCCCATTTTCTGTGCCGAGATGGTAAGATACATGAGCGTTATTTTAATTGATGTTTCAAGCTTTCAAAATCCCCGATGCCCATATTGATTTTGAGATATGGCTTTCCCATCATGGGTTCCACCTTCTCAACATTTTGAAGCATTTCATTGCAATGCTTTTTATAGCTTTCAAATTCTTTTAGCATTCTGTCATGCTCCACTTTTGGAACGGTGTTTCTAGGCTCCAAAAAATCCATTCGCTCTTCTCGTATCTTGACGGGTTCACGTTTAGGTTTCCTCCCGTCCCTCACATATGCCTCATAAAGGATCAACATCATTTCATAGGTGGGCCGGATACTGGTCTTTTCCATGTTCTTGATAATGGCGATGAGCCTATCGAATTTTTTCATCATCTGACGCTCCAGCTTTTTGATATTGTCAACGATGATCTTGGTTCCCTCCCCAAAAGGATCAAGGTTGTTCTCCTTGAAGTAGCATACCATTCCATCCAATACCTCACTATGCGATTTGCCGAACTTTTTAGAATAACTGCGAAAGCGTATGGCCGTCTCCTTCTTTATGGTGATGTTGGAATAACCACCGCTTCCTTTCTTAGTTCTATCATTGGTTGATTGCTTTTCCATAGGTGCGATTTTGTTTTTTAGTGAAATTGCGTCAATTTTTTCGTCAAAAACTTCCAGTGTTTACAGGGCCTCCCGAAGGGTTTACTGTAGATTTCGGAAAAGTCTACTGTAGCCCCAGATTTTGCACAGTATTCCAAAACCTACTCAATTAACTGGTTTTCAACTTATTGAAGACCCGAAAACAACCGTGATGGCGCAAATTGCGCATCACCCTCTTGCTATTCTCTACGTCCCGCAAGCGGGACCGAATAAATACAAGCTGATTTGAAAATCAGCTGCACTATTAATGTTATTATTTGATGAGTAGTTTTTCCAAA
>NZ_JAHZSV010000097.1 GCF_019457905.1 Flagellimonas abyssi
ACCTGGCGGTGGAAGCCCTCCACGGCATTGGTGGTATAGATCAGTTTGCGGATGGGCGGGGTGTATTGGAAGTACTGGGAGAGCTCTTCCCAGTTGTTCTGCCAGGATTCAATGACCACGGGATATTTGCCTCCCCATTTTTCGCCCAGGGCCAGGAGTCCGTCCTCGGCCACCTCCTTACTGGTGGCCCGGTATACCTCTTTGAGGTCCCGCATGAACTCCTTTTGGTCCTTTGAGGCAATATACCTGAGGGAATTGCGTATCTGGTGTACAATGCACTTCTGTACCTGGGTCTTTGGGAATATGCTGAGTATGGCCTCGGTAAAGCCCTTCAGGTTATCGGTACAGGCAATAAGGATGTCCTGCAGTCCACGGTTGTTCAGGTCGGTCAGCACCTGGAGCCAGAAGTTGGCACCCTCGCTCTCGGAGATGTACATGCCCAAAACTTCCTTATATCCCTCCTTGTTGATGCCAAGTATGTTATAAAGGGCCTTGTGCTCGATCTTCCCATCGACCTTTACCTTGTAGTGCATGGCATCCAGCCACACGATGCAATAGAGGGGCTCCAGGGGACGGTTCTGCCACGCCTTTACATCGGGGACGATCCGATCGGTGATCTGGCTTAAGACCGTATGGGAGATCTCCGTATCGTACATCTCCTTGATATGGGACGAGATGTCGCGGTAACTCATCCCAAGGCCGTAGAGCCCGATGATCTTCTCCGAGAGATTGTCCGCCAGGATGGTCTGGCGTTTCTTCACAAGTTCCGGCTCAAAGCTGCTCTGGCGGTCCTGCGGGGTATCGATGTCGAAGGTCCCAAAACCACTTTTCAGCGTCTTTTTTCCCTTGCCATTGCGTTTGTTGCCCTTGGTGCGCTCACCCTCGTCCAGATGGCCGTCCATCTCCGCCTCAAGGGCCTTCTCGATCACATTCTTCAGCATGGGGGCAAAGGCGCCTCCCTCACCGAAAAGGTTCTTGCCCGACATGAACTGCTCGAGCACCTTCTTTTCAAATTCTGTCTGTTCTTTCTTTGTCATGGTACTGTCTGAATAAAATTAATACTTCTAATCTTTTTCAGACAGAGTTCAGTTTACAGTCTC
>NZ_JAHZSV010000098.1 GCF_019457905.1 Flagellimonas abyssi
ATCATCAAGGCACTGAAAGAGAACGAACAGGGCCGCAAGGTGGGTGATATATCCCGTGAGATGGGCATTGACACCAGCACTTTTTATTATTGGAGGAAGAAGTACGGGGGCATGGAAGTGGCCCATATGAAGCGCTTGAAGGAACTCGAGGAGGAGAACCGCAAGCTAAAGCAGATGTATGCCGATGCCAGCCTTGACATCCGTATGCTCAAGGACGTACTGTCAAAAAAGTTCTAGGGCCTTCCGACAAGAAGCAGCGCGCCAAATACCTCCAGGAGGCCTATTCGGTATGTGTATCGCGTTCCTGCGGGGTACTGGACCTTGCCCGTTCGATGTGGTACTACCATAGCAAAAGGGACGACACTGAGGTGATCGATGCCCTTTCCAGGCTGGCCGAAGAGCTGCCGACAAGGGGATTCGAGGTATATTACAAGCGTCTGCGTCGCGAAGGCCGCAACTGGAACAGGAAACGTGTGTTGAGGGTCTACAGGTCCATGAACCTAAAGCTCAGGAGGAAGCACAAGAAGAGGCTTCCCACAAGGACAAAGAACCCATTGGAGGCCCCTATGGGGCTCAACGAGGTGTGGAGCATGGACTTTATGGCGGATGTGCTGTCAGATGGGAGGAAGATAAGGGTGTTCAATGTCATGGATGACTGCAACCGGGAGGCACTGGCCATGGACGTGGGGCTTAACTATCCGGCGATAAGGGTCGTGGAGACCTTGTCACAATTGGAGGAAGAGATAGGCCTGCCAAAGACCATACGCTGCGACAACGGCCCTGAGTTCATATCCAAGGCCCTATCGCAATGGTGCAAGAGCAGACGGGTGGAGCTGCAGTTCATCCAGCCCGGCAAGCCCATGCAGAACGGATATATGGAACGTCTCAACAGGTTCTACAGGGAAGATGTGCTAGATGCCTATTGGTTCAACGACCTGCACCAAGTAAGGACGCTGACCCAAAAATGGATGGAGGATTACAATACAAGGCATCCCCATTCATCCATCGGGGATATGCCGCCCAGGGAATACAAGAACCGTTTCGGGGAAGAATTCTTCCCCGA
>NZ_JAHZSV010000099.1 GCF_019457905.1 Flagellimonas abyssi
ATCGGTTTAATGCCACCTTTGGGGTTCAATGTTACCTTGTCAGCCACAAAAATGACGTGGCTCCTTTCCATTTGCAAGATCAGTCCAGGAAGGCCGCCATATCCTGCAGGTCCATAAGGTACCGGAATCTCCGGTGTGTACCATGCCTCAATGGTGAATTCAATTTCACTATTTGGTTGAACATGATGTTTAGTAGCTTTATAACAGTTATATCCATCGATTTTTTTGCTCTCATTGTGCAAGGTCCACCCACCCATTTGATCATCATGTATCACTATATATATGGAGTCCTTTATTTTCTTATTGCGCCTAGCACTTTTTTTTGTTGAATTTTGATACCATGGCCTATCTGAAAGAGCAATTGCGGTTGCTATCTTGCCCATAAATTCATCATGTGGAACACGAGGCAAGCCTTCAAAATAAGATTGTCGAGAATTGTATTCCAGTACATATTCCATATCGTTTATCTCAAGAGCGGCCTTTCTTTTAAAATCCTTGTCTACCTCTACCCCTGGTCTATCATAAAAAATGGAATGGTACTCTACCACTCCTTCTTGGGCATAGAATTGCTCGGAAAGAACTAGAACAACGAATAGAACTACTTTTTTAATCTTCATGGCATGAATTTATTATCTGTCCAAAATTCAATCTTCAGTTACTTTTCTTGCTCTTCTCATCAAAATACCCTTTTCTTC
>NZ_JAHZSV010000100.1 GCF_019457905.1 Flagellimonas abyssi
AATCTGAATTTTAAACTGTCCTATTTTTAGGGAAGGCTACAAAAGGGGTAAGGCTACATTTACAGTTAATTGTAGGAAGTTATCCAATCCTTCTATTTCCTAACTTTCTAAAAGTATACCTAGAAAAAGATTTAGATGAAATTCCAAAATGACAATTATTACAAACAAAGAAATTCCCTCTATGGGTATTCTAATCTAAATGGGGGATGACAACTGTAGGAAGTTAACTATTTGGAGATGTGAAATTTATAAAATAAAAATCTATTGCAGATTTTCCTTATAAAAACTGGGGTTTTCCTGCAAAATGAGGTTAAATTTTTGTAAAGTCACCTATTCGGTGAGCATAATTTTACCAAGGACTGAAAACCCCTTATTTATTGGGGTTTTGAACGATAGGTTCTGGTGCCTCCGGCTCCACTAAAACACCATCAAAACATTAAACCTGTAAATCATTGATTTGCAGGTTTTTTATTTTTAAAATAGATTGAAATAAAAAACAGGCTCCTAAAAAGGAGCCTGCATCAAATTAACTAAACTAACTCAAATCCACTTTATGTACTTTATCTTTCCATAAAGAAGGTTTGGTTATTTTATATAAATCATGTAATCAAATTACCCTGATCGTCCCATTCTGCGATGACCCCACGTTGGCTCTGGTCCACACATTTGGCCAGCCATTCCTCGTC
>NZ_JAHZSV010000101.1 GCF_019457905.1 Flagellimonas abyssi
AATATCGTATTTGCCAATAATGGCAATGTTATTCTGTGCTACAAAGGTAATCTACCAGAAATCTATTCCTTATCTGAAAAGGATTTTGAGGATATGCACGGTGCTTGGTTTCAGGCATTAAAGTCATTGCCAGTTGGCACTGTAGTTCATAAACAGGATATCTATCTCAAGAAATCATATACTTCAGAACAACTTCCGAATACAACTTTTTTGGAAAAGGCTACCCACGAACATTTTAAAGGTCGTGGACATATCGAGCACAGCTGCTATTTGTTTTTCATCCTGACCAAGAATAAGGCTCTAAACAATCCTAAATATGTCAACCCATTCAGAAAAATTTCAAAGGGAATCGTACAGGAACTGGATGACAATATTAAGAATTTCGCCAACTCGGTAAGTGATTCAGTTTCCTTCATCAACAATAGCCGAAAGATGGATTTTGTTTCGCTTAAAGCGGGCGACATTCAGCAAATGACAAACAATTACTTCAACGGTTTTAATGAAGGCTATGATACCGATATTTTACTGGACAAAAAAAGCGTCAATATTGGCGAAAACCATTTTGATGCCCTGGCCATCAACAGCGAACTGTGCTTTGGCGAAAGTGTACAGAG
>NZ_JAHZSV010000102.1 GCF_019457905.1 Flagellimonas abyssi
TATTCTTGTCAAAGCCACATATAGGGAAGCGTTGAATACCAACACACCTATGATTATCCCAAAGCTGAAAGAGAAGATGATGATGAGCAGCGAAGCCAAAACGGAAACCATCATTAAGGCAAACAGGGAAATAGGCAGCCCAAAAATGACCGCCCTTTTCCTAATGTTTTTATAGACCTCGTATTTCTTCATAATGCTCGGAAAACAAATCCCTCATAGAGGGTTCATCTATACTACAATTCCTATTAAGTAAGTGAAGATGCCGACTACTGCACCTGCAATAAGAACAAAGACGAGTACTCTGGTTATTCCTTTTTTGAGGTCGGCATTTTCGCCGAAGAAATGTCCGGCATTAAATAGGAAGCCTACCAAGAAGATGACACCCAATAAGATTGGAAAAATAGTTCTGATGGTATCGCCTACATCGTTAACGGAATCTTCAATGCCACCAATTTGAGCAAAAAGCGAAGTGGATATGAGCGAAATAATGGATGCTAAATAGTGTGATTTTTTCATAACGGAACGGA
>NZ_JAHZSV010000103.1 GCF_019457905.1 Flagellimonas abyssi
TGGTTCTACGGCGGTGTGCCGAGGGCACTGGTGCCCGACAACCTTAAATCGGCCGTTACCAAGAGCAGCCGCTATGAACCAAAGGTCAACGAGGTGTTCGCCGACTTTGCCGAGCACTACGAAACGGCGGTCCTTCCCACGCGCACCTATAGGCCAAGGGACAAGGCCATAGTGGAGAACGCCGTGCGCATCATCTACACAAGGGTGTTCGCGCCCTTACGGAACGAGACCTTCCACAGTGTGGCCGATATCAACACCGCGATCCGGGAGCTGTTGGAAAAGCACAACGACATGTCCTTC
>NZ_JAHZSV010000104.1 GCF_019457905.1 Flagellimonas abyssi
CGCATCATCTACACAAGGGTGTTCGCGCCCTTACGGAACGAGACCTTCCACAGTGTGGCCGATATCAACACCGCGATCCGGGAGCTGTTGGAAAAGCACAACGACATGTCCTTCAGGGGAAGGGAATACTCCCGACGTTCACTGTTCCTCGAGGTGGAAAGCCGGGAACTGATGCCCCTGCCCGAGAAACGCTATGAGATCAAACGGTACGCCCAGGC
>NZ_JAHZSV010000105.1 GCF_019457905.1 Flagellimonas abyssi
TGGATAGGGCGGTCAATGTATACCACCTGCGGCGGATGAAAGTGAGCAGTGCAAATCAAGTGCACGAGATCGACTCATTTTGGTGTTGAAGTTAACGTTTATTTTTAATTTTTTTCCTCATTGATTCCCCTTTTATGTCCACCCTGTGGGCCGAGTGCACCAGACGGTCAAGGATGGCGTCAGCGATCGTTTTTTCACCGATGACATCGTGCCATGCCTCCACGGGCAGTTGTGAGGCTATAATGGTGGACCTTTTGCCGTGCCTGTCCTCTATGATCTCCATCAAAGAGTGCCTGTTGATGTTGTCCAATGGTTTTAGGCCAAAGTCATCCAGTATGAGCAGGTCCTGTTTTTCAAGTTTTCCAATGAATTTTAGATAGGACCCGTCCGCCTTTGAGGTTTTGAGCAGGGTAAAGAGCTTGGCCGTGTTGAAGTACATGGTCCTGTACCCCATTGAGCAGGCCTGGTGCCCGATGGCCGAGGCCAGATAGCTCTTGCCGACCCCGGTGCT
>NZ_JAHZSV010000106.1 GCF_019457905.1 Flagellimonas abyssi
AAGTCTGCCACCCCGACAGAAATGGTTTTTTTAGCAACAAATTAAACCATAAATTATTGAAAACCAGAAAATTAATTTTTTCTGGTTTTTTTTGTGCCCATCTGAAACCAGGGAGAAAGGTGTCCTATAGGGTGTCCTATTTTAATCGGGATGGATTTCGTATCTTGACGTTCATGATTCGATATTTCGTGTGATTTGACTTTCGCTTAACGGATTGTTCCACTAAAAGCGAAACACATGGAAACCTCTAAAACATTCAGTATCAGCTTTTGGCTCAAGAAAACGGCCAAAAGGAAAAACGGGCTTGTTCCCATCTATGCCCGGATCAAGGTCGATGGGATTCCCTCGGACCTCAGTATCAAGCGCACCACTTTGGAAGATCATTGGTGTCCTAAATCAAATAGATTGAACCCAAGGGTAAAGGG
>NZ_JAHZSV010000011.1 GCF_019457905.1 Flagellimonas abyssi
TCTACGTCCCGCAAGCGGGACCGAATAAATACAAGCTGATTTGAAAATCAGCTGCACTATTAATGTTATTATTTGATGAGTAGTTTTTCCAAATTCCACCTTAAAAATCACGGTTTCCAAATTTTCTCTTGTCCGGCATCTGAATCTGAAAACTTAGAATCCAGTTTCGTTTCCAAGTCACTCATATCTTCACTGATTTTGTTATCCAATACTCTTGCATAAATTTGGGTCGTGGCCAATTCTGAATGTCCCAATATCTTAGAAACAGTCTCTATGGGAACCCCATTACTTAATGTGATAGTTGTAGCAAACGTATGTCTGGCCATGTGGAAAGTAATGTGCTTTTTAATATGGCACGAATCTGCAATCTCCTTTAAATAACTATTCAATTTTTGGTTGGAAATCCCAGGGAATAATTTATCAATGCGTCTTTTGGGATGATATTGATATCTCTTGATAATCGACAAGGCCGGTCCCATTAAAGGTAATTTGAAACTGTTCTTGGTCTTCTGTCTTTTGGTACTTATCCAATGCTTCCCATCGATACCCAAAATCAAGTTATCCTCAGTAAGGTTCATAATATCAATATAAGCAATACCAGTATAGCAACTAAATACAAATAAGTCCTTTACAATCCGCAACCGTTCAATCTTGGTTCGGAACTCCTGGATTTTCCGCAGTTCCTCCAAGGTCAAAAATTCTCTTTCCTTTTTCTCCATCCTTATTTTAAATTTTTGAAAGGGATACTTTTCTATCCATTCGTTATTTACCGCCATTCTAACCATTTTTCTCAAACGCTGAATGTGTTTCATGGCCCCATTGTTCGAAAGCCTCCCATGATGGTGGATTGGATGTAGCTTGCGCAAATAGGTCTCGAAACCCACAACAAATTGGTGATTGAGCTGTGACAATCTATAATCATTGCATTTGTATTGTTTCTTCAAATAGTCCAACAAGTACTTCTGGGTGGTCTTATAATGGCTCAGGGTCGCTTTGCCAAGGTTATGGGCAGCATGTAGATTGTGGTGTTCAAATAGTTCGGTTAAGGTCACTTGATCTAAGTCTTCTCCGAAATACTTCGCCTTGACCATCTGCGGGGTTATATTTGGCGTCTTGGACCGCAGTTCACGATAGCATTGGAAAAGTTCGGTTTCGACTTCCATCAGATAAGTGTTGATTTCCTGTGCGTCGGCAGCGCGCCCCAGAACCCTCGACCCCTTTCTATCCCAACTTTCTATTGGGATGGTATACTTAAGGCTCATGTTAACTCTTTGTTTATCAACGGTGATACGGGCATAGATCTTGGCCGTTCCGTCATTCCTTCGGGCAGTGCTTATCCAGAAACTGATTGAAAATGTAGATCGGGTTCTCATAGGTTTTGTGTTAAATTGAACGAAAAATACCTACGAAAGTCAAATACTAAGATGCTGTAATATAGCGATTTACATTCTTATCCGGTTAACACTTTACAGAAAAAATTTTACTAACCGAATTGCAAACCAAAACATATCAAATCAAACCAATTCAAACAAGGCTCAAAAAAATTAAAGCCTTGCAAATCAATAAGATATGCAAGGCTTTGTTTTCATTTGAACTCTAAAAGTGGGCGCTGAGGGATTCGAACCCCCGACCCCCTCGGTGTAAACGAGGTGCTCTGAACCAACTGAGCTAAGCGCCCATTATTTTCCGTAATGGGAGTGCAAATATAAGACTGTTTTTGATTTATTAAACAAAAAAATGAAAAAAATTACACAACTTCAGCAACAACAAAAGTACTCCCTCCCACGTAAATCATATCTCCTTCATCAGCACTATCTAACGCTTTTTGAAAACCTTGTTGTACCGACATATATTTCTCTCCCATAAGACCTTGTTCCTTAGCCATTTCCTCAAGAACCCCGACATCCAACCCGCGAGGGATGCTCGGTCTTACAAAATAATAATATGCCTCCTTTGGAAAAAGTTCCAGAACAGATTTTACATCCTTATCGCTAACAAAACCTAAAACAATATGTAATTGATAATAGGTTTGTTTTTGCACTTGATTCAAAACTAATTGAAGTCCTTCCTTATTATGGGCCGTATCACAAACTACCAACGGGTTTTGTTGCAATATCTGCCACCTCCCCAAAAGTCCAGTATTTTTAACAACATTCGCCAACCCTTTAGATATGGATTCCTCAGGAACATCAAAACCTTTTAATTGTGAAATGGCAGCTACCACCCCATTGATATTCTTCTTTTGATACTCCCCAAGCAAATCAGTTGTATATCCCGTTGCCGGTTGTTCATCTGCGAAAACAATTTCTGATTTTAGCTGATGTGCAATCAGGCTAAAGATCATCTTCGTCTCTGCTTGGGTCTCACTAATAACAACAGGCACCATCGGTTTTATGATTCCAGCCTTTTCCAACGCTATTTTCTCCAAGGTATCTCCCAAAAACTGCGTATGATCCATCCCAATATTCGTAATCAAGGACACTTCAGGGGTTATTATGTTGGTAGAATCAAGTCGTCCCCCCAAACCAACTTCGATAACGGCAATTTCCACCTGTTCCTCTCTAAAATAATGGAAGGCCATCCCTACGGTCATTTCAAAGAAAGAAAGCTTTTGATACTCCAAAAAAGGCTTGTGCTGTTCAATAAAATCCACCACAAAATCTTCGCCTACAACCTTTCCGTTTATTTTGATGCGCTCCCTAAAATCCTTTAGGTGAGGCGAAGTATATAGTCCGACCTTATAACCGGCCTCCTGAAGAATAGAGGCCAACATATGACTACTGGACCCCTTACCATTGGTTCCTGCAATATGTATACTTTTGAATTTTTTTTCAGGATTGCCTAGCACATTGCAAAAACTGATGATGTTGTCCAGTTTTGCGTTCATGGCGGCTACGCCCTTTTGCTGGTACATCGGAAGCTGTCCGAACATCCAGTCCAACGTTTCTTGGTAGGTCACTACTGTCCTAGTTTAAAATTGACAACCACAAAACCTATCTGTTGTGCCGGAGCATTCGAATCTGAATTCCATTTATGGAGCATCGCAGTTTTACGGGCAGGCTCCAATAGACATGGAGCGTTGTTTGTAGTACCTTTTACGCCAGGTTCCGCCTTAACAACTTTTCCGGATCTGTCAACGGTGATTCTAACAACAACCCTACCTTCTTCATTACAATCTTGCTGAACCTTTCCTTTGTTGGCCAAAGACCTTCCACTTAATCCATAACCACCCGTCCCACTTCCAGGGGAACCGTAGTAAGATGAAGCATAAGGATCTCCATCTGGTTGTCCCTTGTCCCCTGCACGATCATCGTCGCCTTCACTACCGGTAGTGGTGCCATCTGATTTGCCGATTCCACCGATAAGAGCATCCACACTCTTTTTCTTCGCTTCCTGCTCCTGTTGTTTACGCTCTTCGGCCTCACGTTTTTCACGAGCAATTCGCTCAGCTTCAGCTTTAGCTTTTTCTGCTTCTTCTTGCGCCTTACGCTTGGCTTCTTGTTGTTGTCTTAGCTTAATGGTTTCCTCATCATTGCTGGTTAAAACCTCTTCGACCGGAGCCTCCTCAACCACCGTTTCCTCAGGCTCAGCTGGCTCAGCCACCTCTTGTGGTTCAGGTTGACTTACGACCTCTCTAGGTTCGGAACGCACTGGTTCCGTTGGTTGAACTTCCCCGCTCCCAAATTCCATGGTCCCAAAATTAACGGCTATGCCATTTTCAATAGGTGGGTCGAGATAGGTCAATCCAATATAAAAAAGCAATAGAAGGAGTGCGCTCAACAAAAGTGTTGTGAGCGTAAAGGACTTTTTCTTGTGTCTCGTATCTAAAAAGGACATTATTTTGGCCGCACCGCCAAGATAACCTTGTAACTGTTCCTGTTTGCAATATCCATTACGTTGACCGCTTCTTTAATGGCCACGTTTTCTTCTGCTCTGAGGATGATTGTTGGCTTTTCTTGACCTTCAAGTGCCTTTTTTAATTCAATTTCAATGTATTCTTTATTGATCTGCTCGTTGTTCACAAAATACTTCAGGTTTTTATCAATGGTCACCGAGACATTCTGTGTGTTCGTGGATTTCCCCTTTGCCTTGGGCAAAAGCAAATCCAGTGCATTGGGCGCATTGGACGTCAGCATAAAAAAGACCAATAACAGAAATACGATATCCGTCATTGACGACATGCTGAACTCCGGGCTTATTTTGTTTCTTCCCTTCAGTTTCATAGCTAAGGGTTATACTGGTTCGTTCAAAAGATCCAAAAACTCAACGGCATTGGCCTCCATTTGATGAACAACTTTATCTGTCCTATTCACCAAGTGATTATAGCCAATATAGGCAATAATACCCACCACCAAGCCTGCAACAGTTGTGGTCATGGCGGTATAGATGCCGGATGCCAAAGAACCCATTTCTGCCTGTCCACCGCTACTTGCCATCTCGTGGAACGCCAAAATCATACCAATTACGGTTCCCAAGAAACCAATCATTGGAGCAGCACCCGCAACGGTAGCCAATACGCTAACGTTCTTTTCCAGTTTGTACACTTCGAGCGTACCTGCATTTTCAATGGCGGTGTTGATGTCATCCAAAGGTTTTCCAATTCGGGCGACACCCTTTTCGGTAAGTCGCGCTACGGGAGAATCCGTTTGGGCGCACAATAATTTTGCAGCTTCCAATTTACCATTGCTGATGTGATCACGAATCTGGTTCATGAAGTTCTTATCTATTTTGGACGCGGCCTTAATGGCAAAAATTCGTTCAAAATAAATGTACATAGCAACAAAAAGAAGAACAAAAAGCACCACAATTATTATGACACTCCCTGTTCCTCCATTGACAATAAGATCTATTACGGATAAGGTCTTTTCTTCGGAAATTGAGGCAGTTGCCTCAGCGCCTTCCGTTACTTCTTGTAAAATATTCATATAAAATCCCCAATTTATTTGCAATAATAACGGAGATTTTTGAACTAAAGTATTTTTTAGAACAAATATCGCATTACCATGAACACAATTGCACCTGCAATGAAGCCCACAAAGGCCAACCACGATATCTTTTTAAGATACCAGAAGAAGTCTATTTTCTCCATTCCCATGGCTACAACTCCAGCAGCAGAGCCAATAATCAACATACTACCCCCAGTCCCTGCGGAATAGGCAATAAAATGCCACAATTGATCATCCAATGGCTCGGAGAACATCCCTAAACTTGCAGCAACCAACGGTACGTTGTCTATAACGGCAGACCCCACACCCAATAATACCACAACTAAATCGGATACTCGTGTGCCGGCCATTTCTGTTCCGATCAAAGGCATACCTTGCTTTAGTCCTTCGGCGAAGTTGAACAATAGACCCAATGATTCCAGTGCAGCAACTGCCATCAAAATACCCAAGAAAAACAGGATACTGGGAAGTTCAATTTTGGTCAATGCGCTATGTACCGGACTATGGTGGGAGTGTGCATCACTTTCCTGATCTACGGATGATATAGCAATCTTTTTGTTACTATATATTTCAGCAAAAGTCGCCACAACGGCCAAAGACAACATCATACCCACATATGGAGGTAAATGTGTTACCGTCTTGAATATCGGAACAAAAACAATCGCTCCAAGACCCAAATAAAGCATTATAGGACCATATTTAGATTTCGAACTACTATCGTCATCATCCGCATCGATCTCTCCTTTAAAAGCGGGCAAAAATGAAGCTATGAAAGATGGCAACAACATACATACCAAAGAAGGAACCAACAAATGCTCTATAAGCATTGCAGTGGAAACTTTATCTCCGATCCATAGCATAGTGGTCGTCACGTCTCCGATTGGCGACCATGCACCACCTGCATTTGCAGCGATAATGATTAAACCGGCGTACCAAAGCCTCACTTCTCTGTCCTTCACAATTTTCTGAAGGATGGAAATCAATACAATAGTTGCTGTAAGGTTATCTATAATGGCAGAAAGAATAAATGCCAAGAAAGAGAAAATCCAAAGAATTTTCTTTTTGCTACGTGTCTTTACAAAAGACTTTATAGTTGCGAAACCATCAAAGTAATCAATGATTTCAACAATAGTCATGGCTCCAAGAAGGAATACCAAAATCTCTGCGGTCTTCCCCAAATGGTGAAGAAGAGTTTCCTCCATCAGCTCCATTTTCTCTTCGTGCCCGAAGGACCCAAAGTTCTCAAGCAGAGCATGGTTTCCGGAATCGAACCAGGTCGTAAAACCGTCGATGCCAAAAGCCATCAATGCCCACAAAATAGCCATCATGGCCAATGCGGGAATAAGCTTATCTATTTTTAAATTATGTTCGAGGGTAATTGCCAAATATCCAATTACAAAAATGACAACTAAAAGGGTTTCCATGTTAAGTTTGGTTTAATTAAGGAATAATATTTTTGAGCA
This sequence comes from Flagellimonas abyssi, assembly GCF_019457905.1. GTDB lineage: Bacteria > Bacteroidota > Bacteroidia > Flavobacteriales > Flavobacteriaceae > Flagellimonas > Flagellimonas abyssi. Next base: position 6,410 of record NZ_JAHZSV010000011.1, read on the forward strand.
GTTATCTGTGTGGCTAAAGATATTCAAAATGAATATTTCCACATAATCTTATCAGCATAAAAATAAGGAAACGCGAATAGATAGATTTCAAAAAACAAGAAAAGAATTCAATCATTCTCATTTAACCATTGTATTTTATAAAATATTAATACTAGAAAGCTATATTTGCAGGTAGTTTTTAAATATTATTCAGTTTTATGGATTTCACACTTTCCGAAGAACAGTTAATGATACAACAAGCGGCAAAGGATTTTGCCCAAAATGAACTTTTACCAGGGGTTATTGAACGCGATGAAGCCCAAAAATTTCCGAGTGAACTTGTCCGAAAAATGGGTGAACTTGGGTTTATGGGGATGATGGTCGACGAAAAGTATGGAGGAAGTGGTCTAGACACTCTTTCCTATGTGATAGCCATGGAAGAATTGTCCAAAATCGACGCCTCGGCTTCCGTAATGGTATCCGTAAACAATTCTTTGGTATGTTGGGGACTGGCGACCTATGGAAGTGAAGAACAAAAACAAAAATACCTGACACGCTTGGCAAGCGGAGAGATTATTGGCGCCTTTTGCCTGTCAGAACCAGAAGCGGGAAGCGATGCCACTTCTCAAAAAACAACTGCCATAGACAAAGGTGACCATTATATAGTAAACGGTACCAAAAACTGGATCACAAATGGCAATCAGGCAGAGGTTTACTTGGTCATCGCACAAACAGACCGGGAAAAAGGCCACCATGGTATCAATGCACTGATAATCGAGAAAAACATGGAAGGCTTTGAAATAGGCCCAAAAGAAAACAAACTGGGCATTCGTGGAAGCGACACCCATTCTTTAATGTTCAACGATGTTAAAGTACCAAAAGAAAATAGGATCGGTGACGATGGTTTTGGATTTAAGTTCGCCATGAAGACGTTGGCCGGAGGACGTATCGGAATTGCAGCACAAGCTTTGGGTATTGCAGCCGGCGCCTACGAACTGGCCCTTAAATATTCGAAAGAGCGCAAGGCCTTTGGCACCGAAATAGCAAACCATCAAGCGATTGCATTCAAACTGGCCGATATGCACACAAAAATACAAGCGGCACGCCACTTGGTATATCAGGCAGCCTGCGATAAAGATGCAGGCAATGACTACACCCTATCCGGGGCCATGGCTAAGCTTTATGCTTCCGAAGTAGCCATGGAAACTGCAGTGGAAGCCGTTCAAATACACGGGGGGAACGGATACGTTAAAGACTATCATGTAGAACGGTTGATGAGGGACGCCAAGATTACCCAGATATATGAAGGCACCTCCGAAATTCAGAAAATAGTCATCTCCAGAAGCATATTAAAAGATTAAATTATTTAACCCCCTCCCAAAAGAGGGGGTTTCTTTTTGCAAATCACTTCTAATTTTACTCACCCCCTATTTTTCACAAAGTATTAACATGAAATTAGGCTGAAAAACCTTGAAGCACTCTTTTCATAGTAGGGAAGAAACCCTTTTTTAAGCTCGATTTGAGATAATGATAATTTAACATTCCTTTAATTCCTAAATTGAATTTTTTTTAACCCCAGAAACCATACGTTGATTATTTATCTGATAATCAGCTAAAACCTTATTATTTCTACATCAATTTTGATATTTTTGAGGAAATACGATAATGATGGGATTGAAGAAACAAGGTTTATACTTACCGGAATTTGAGCACGACAACTGTGGTGCAGGCTTCATATGTAGCCTAAAGGGAATTAAGTCCAACGACATAATACATAAGGCCCTCGAAATTCTTGATAAATTGGAACACAGGGGAGCTGTGAGCTCGGACGGAAAAACAGGAGATGGTGCAGGTATACTTATAGATATTCCCCACGCCTTTTTTAAGGACACCTGTTCCTTTGAACTACCAGAAGCAGGAGAATATGCGGTTGGAAACGTATTTCTACCACAAAAGGAAAACCAACGTAACTTTTGCATCCAGGTTTTTGAGGAAAACATAAAAAAACAAGGGCTCGAACTACTTGGTTGGCGTCACGTGCCTGTGAACCGTTCCGTTCCGGGAAGAATAGCTGCCGAGACAGAACCTTTTGTAATGCAGGTTTTTGTAGGAAAAGGAGAGGATTTGGACGAATTCCAGTTTAACCTTAAACTTTTCATTGCACGTAAAGTCACGGAACATACCGTAATAGAGAGCAAGCTTTCTGAAAGCGAATTCTTCTACTTGCCCAGTCTATCAACTAAAATCATCATTTTTAAGGGGCTTTTGGTCCCTAAGGACATCAGCAGATATTATGAAGACCTTTTGGACCCCCGTGTAGTAACTCGCTTGGCACTGGTTCACCAAAGGTTTTCTACAAACACGTTCCCCATGTGGGATTTGGCCCAACCTTTCAGGTATATGTGCCATAACGGAGAGATAAATACACTAAGAGGAAACGTCTCCCGTATGCGCTCACGTGAGGAGCTAATGGAAAGTGAGTGGTTTGGAGAAGATATAAAAAAGATACTTCCCATCGTATTGCCGGCAAAATCCGATTCTGCCAGTATGGATATGGTCGTTGAGCTATTATTAATGACAGGTCGTTCTTTGCCCGAAGTAATGATGATGCTGGTTCCCGAGGCATGGGAAAAAAATCCGGACATGTCCGAAGCCAAGAGAGCTTTTTACGAATACAACTCCTGTCTCATGGAGCCTTGGGACGGGCCTGCCTCCATTCCATTTACGGATGGAAATTATATAGGGGCCGTACTTGACAGAAACGGACTCCGACCATCCAGATACTCCGTAACCAAAAAAGGATATGTGATCATGTCCTCGGAAACCGGGGTCGTTGAATTGGAACCAGAGGATATTGAATTCCACGGACGACTGGAACCCGGAAAAATGTTCTTGGTAAACATGGAAGAGGGAAGAATCATCAACGACGAAGAAATCAAGGAAGCCATAGCCAAAAAGCATCCTTATAAAGAGTGGTTAAAGAAGAATTTGGTGCATTTAAGGGACATTCCTTATAACGATTGCCCGGTTTTCTTTGGAGAATTCCCACTCCAGACCAGACGAACCGCATTCGGGTACACCCAAGAAGACATCAACACCATTATAATGCCCATGGCAGAAAATGGTAAGGAACCCATTGGCTCCATGGGCTCCGACACTCCAATTGCCGTGTTGTCCGAGCGCCCACAATTAATATACAATTACTTTAAACAATTGTTCGCACAGGTAACCAATCCGCCTTTGGATGGTATCCGTGAAGAATTGATTACCGATATTAGTTTGACTTTGGGCAGTGATCACAACATTTTTGATTTTTCGGAATTACATTGCCGAAAGCTGAAAATCCAAAACCCTGTTATTTCCAAAGAAGATTTGGACAAGATCAAAAATTACGATGCCAGTCCGGACTATAAAGTTGTATCCATTTCTATGCTCTATGAGATCAACAAAGGGCATAATGGACTGGAAGAAGCTTTGGACGGCATATTGCAGCAGGCATCAAATGCCATTGATGAAGATGCTAACATCATCATCCTATCGGATAGAATGGTAAGCGCTGAAATGGCCCCTATCCCAGCTCTTTTGGCATGTTCCTATGTAAACAGTGGTTTGAGAAAATTAGGCAAGCGTTCCAAACTGAGTATCATTATAGAATCTGCGGAACCAAGGGAAGTCCATCATTTTGCCCTTCTTTTTGGTTTTGGAGCAAGTGCCATCAACCCATATTTGGTGAATGAAATCATCGGTGAGCAAATCGAGGAAAACAATATTACCGATTACACTTTTGAGGAAGCCGTTAAAAATTACAACAAAGCTATCGGGAAAGGTATATTAAAGGTCATGAACAAGATTGGGATATCTACATTGAACTCGTATAGAGGATCCCAATTGTTCGAATGCATCGGAATCAACACAACTGTTGTGGACAGATATTTCCCGAACACCCCAACTCGAATCCAAGGAATTGGACTTTACGAAATAGAGAAAGAAGTTACCAAACGTCATAAAAAAGCATTTCTATCACAAAACATATCAGCTAATCTCGATATCGAGGTTGGAGGAGAGTACCGCTGGAGAAGAAATGGCGAAAAGCACATGTTCAATCCATTAAGTGTCGCCATGCTTCAAAAATCGGTACGCAACAACGAGCCGGAAACCTATAAAGAGTATTCCAAACTGGTCAATGAGCAATCCAAACACTTGATGACTATCCGTGGACTTTTCGAATTTTCGAACTACGACCCTATTCCCATTGAAGAAGTAGAACCTTGGACAGAAATTGTAAAAAGGTTCAAAACTGGGGCAATGTCCTACGGAAGTATAAGTCAAGAAGCACATGAAAACCTAGCGGTTGCCATGAACCGAATCGGAGGCAAGAGCAATTCGGGTGAAGGCGGAGAGGATTCGGCTCGTTTTTATAAAAGTCAAACCGGGGACTGGAAAAACAGTGCCATTAAACAGGTCGCTTCAGGTAGGTTCGGGGTAACATCCAATTATTTGACAAGTGCCCAAGAAATCCAGATTAAAATGGCACAAGGGGCCAAACCTGGTGAAGGCGGTCAATTGCCTGGACCAAAAGTCAACCCGGCCATTGCCAAAACAAGAAACTCCACACCATATGTGGGATTGATTTCACCGCCCCCTCACCACGATATTTACTCTATCGAGGATTTATCACAATTGATCTATGACCTTAAATCCGCAAACAGGGAAGCACGTGTAAACGTAAAACTGGTGTCGGAAGTTGGTGTAGGTACGGTAGCTGCGGGCGTGGCCAAAGCAAAGGCCGATGTTATCCTTATTTCTGGATTCGACGGTGGCACAGGGGCATCTCCACTAACATCTTTAAAACATGCCGGACTACCTTGGGAACTAGGAATCGCCGAAGCCCAGCAGACTTTGGTATTGAACGACTTGCGAAACAGAGTGGTTCTAGAGTGTGATGGACAGTTGAAGACAGGACGAGATGTAGCCATTGCCTGTTTACTGGGTGCGGAAGAGTTTGGTTTTGCAACGGCACCTTTGGTGGCATCTGGCTGTATTATGATGCGTGTATGCCATTTGAACACCTGTCCAGTGGGTATTGCCACCCAAAATCCGGAGTTGCGCAAAAAGTTCCAAGGAAAACCAGAACATGTGGTCAACTATATGTACTTCGTAGCTCAAGAACTACGAGAAATTATGGCCAAGCTCGGGTTTAGAACCTTGAACGAAATGGTAGGCCAAGTACAAAAACTGGACAGAAAGAAGGCAATCGAACATTATAAGGCCGCCGGTATCGATTTGACGCCTATCCTTTATCGCATAGACGTTCCTGAAGGAACAAAACTACACAATACGGAAAAACAATATCACGAAATAGATAAGTCCATTGAATTTGAAATCATAGGAAAAGCACATCCTGCTTTGTTCAGAAAAGAGAAGACCACACTGGATTTCCCGATCAAGAACACAGATAGAGCCGTTGGCGCCATTATCAGCAATGAGATTTCAAAAATTTATGGAGAGGAAGGCTTGCCAGAAAATACACTTAAACTAAACTTTACTGGTTCTGCCGGACAAAGTTTTGGAGCATTTGCCACAAAGGGTCTCACCATGGTAGTGAATGGAAACACTAACGATTACCTTGGAAAAGGACTCTCGGGAGCCAAGCTGATAGTAAAAGTTCCTTTTAAATCCACAATTAAACCGGAAGATAATGTGATTACCGGAAACGTGACCTTATACGGGGCCACCTCTGGAGAAGCATACATCAATGGTAAGGCAGGAGAACGATTCTGCGTAAGAAACTCCGGGGCCAAAGCGGTGGTCGAAGGAATCGGGGACCATGGCTGTGAATATATGACCGGTGGAGTCGCTGTGATTCTTGGTGCTGTAGGACGGAATTTCGGAGCTGGTATGAGCGGTGGAATTGCCTATGTGTATGACAAGGACGACACATTCAAACGTAACTGTAATGGAGACCATTTGAACCTTCTCCCTGTTGATGAGGACAACGATAAACAACAGTTAAAAGATTTGATAGAAAACCATTACAACGCCACATTAAGTCCTTTGGCGCAGAATATTCTTGAAAATTGGGAAAAATGTCTTCCTAAATTCATAAAAGTATTCCCAGAAGAATACCGCCAAGCACTTATCCGATTGGAAGAAGAAAAAATGCAAACCTTATAATTTGAGACATGGGAAAGATTACAGGATTTTTGGAATTTGACAGGAAGGACGAAGCATACGCCCCTGTCAAAGAACGCATCGAAAACTATAAGGAATTTACAAAGCCTTTAAAAGAAAGTGAATTAAAGAATCAAGGCGCCCGGTGCATGGACTGTGGAATTCCATTTTGCCATAGTGGTTGCCCATTAGGAAACCTGATTCCGGATTTTAACGATGCCGTCTATCAAGGAAAGTGGGAAAAAGCTGCACAGATACTCCACTCTACCAATAATTTTCCGGAGTTTACTGGAAGATTGTGTCCTGCACCATGCGAAGAAGCATGTGTGCTGGGAATCAACGAACCTCCTGTATCTATTGAGAACATAGAAAAAAACATCGCGGAGACAGCTTTTAAGAATGGTTGGGTAAAGCCAGAACCGCCAATGAACAGAACGGATAAAAAAGTGGCCGTAGTAGGTTCCGGTCCTGCTGGTCTTGCAGCCGCCCAACAACTTAATCGCGCCGGCCATACCGTTACGCTGTTTGAAAGGGACGAAAAACTTGGTGGCCTTTTAAGATATGGCATCCCAGACTTTAAAATGGAGAAAAACGTTATCGATAGGCGTCTTGAAGTGATGGAAAAAGAAGGCATCGAGTTTAAAACCGGTGTACACGTGGGAGTTGACATAACAGCCCAAGAACTTCAAAAAGAATATGATTCCATTGTACTTTGTGGTGGAGCAACGGTAAGACGTAGCCTTCCAATTCCAGGCGTTGATGCCAAGGGTGTGGTTCAGGCCATGGACTTTTTACCGCAAAACAATAGAAAAGTGGATGGAATACCATTTAAGGGAGAAGATATTTCAGCCAAAGGCAAAAAGGTAATTGTGATCGGTGGTGGTGATACCGGATCCGATTGTATTGGAACTTCCATAAGACAAGGTGCCATTTCCGTAACTAATTTTGAAATAATGCCAAAAGGCACGACTGATCGCCCTGAAGGACAGCCATGGCCGTTTTGGCCCATGCGTTTGCGTACCAGTTCATCGCACAAGGAAGGTGCGGACCGTGTATTCAGCATATCCACAAAAAGATTCAATACCGACGACAAAGGCAATTTAACAAGCTTGGTAACTGTAGAAGTTGAATGGGTCAAGCAACCTGGTCAGCGCCCCATACTTAAAGAGGTAGAGGGAACAGAGAAAGAATGGGAATGTGATTTGGTCCTATTGGCTCTGGGCTTTACGGGTTCGGAGACCACGGTTGCTGATCAACTAAATCTTGAAATGGACCCAAGAACCAACATTAAGGCTTCTGCAGCCGATTATAAAACGAATGTTCCGGGAGTTTTTGTAGCTGGTGATCAAAGAAGGGGCCAATCCCTTATTGTTTGGGCCATTTCCGAAGGCAGGCAAGCTGCATACTACGTGGACACATATTTAATGGGGAAATCTGATTTACCTTTAAAGGGTGAGGGAGATCTGCCTAGAGTTTAAAAGCTCACATAAATCTCAACTAAACTTGCTAAACTCCTCTAGGCTTGCTTTGCTTAGGGGAGTTTTTTTTAGATACACATTGTATCAACCACATAAATAAACCGACCGTTTACACATCAAAAATCGGTAAGTGGAAATTTGTTTGTATCTTAATAGAGGCCATCTTACCATAACCAACCTTTTATAAAGTCTGTGCTGTGTATTTCAAGGGCATACAAACCTCTTAATACATCACTTATGAAAAATCCAATTACAATCTGCTTACTCTTCTTCACTTTGCTTTCTTGCAAAACCAAAGAAAAAGAAATTAGGACTCCAGAAAAGTCACCTTTAGAACTCGGTCAGGTCAATGTAAATACAAAGAGCATGGAATTCTTTGTTTCTGACACACTATATTCAGGCTGGAACACTTTCATTTACAACAATGAATCTCAGGAAGTCCACTTTATTATGATGGATTTGTATCCGGAAGGAATAACCATAGGAAATACTAAATCCGAACTGCTCCCCCCTTTTGATGATGGGATGAGATATATCATGGAAAACCAAATGGATAGTGCGATGACGGCTTTTGGTAAAATACCTGAATGGTACCAAAAAGTGAAATTTTTAGGAGGTACCGGACTTGTATCTCCTAAATACACCGTAAAGAGCACCGTTTATCTAGAACCTGGTCGTTACATGATGGAATGTTATGTAAAAATGTTCAATGGTACTTGGCACACTTCACATGGCATGTTAAAAGAAATTATAGTGAAGAATGAGGTCAGCGAACTAACACCTCCGACCACAACAGCGCAGATTGACATATCCAGTACTGACGGAATTTTACTTAAGGACAGCCTTTCCTCTGGGCGACAAGTATTCCAAACAAATTTTATAGATCAAAAAGTATATGAAAACTTTGTCGGACATGATGTAAACTTGGTCAAATACGACGCTACGGCTTCTTTAGATTCCCTGGTCCTATGGATGAATTGGATGAATCCCAGGGGACTCCGTACACCTGCTCCGGTTGGATTTACGTTCTTGGGCGGGATGAACAATCTACCTGCTGAAAGCAAAGGCTTTTTTGAAGCTGATTTAACCCCCGGAAACTATGTCCTCATTTCAGAGGTTCCAGAAGCTGATGAAAAGCAATTGCTTTTTAAGTTTTCAATTGATTAAAAAACTTATAAAAACAAAAAAGGCCCTTCACGTTTGTGAAGGGCCTT
>NZ_JAHZSV010000107.1 GCF_019457905.1 Flagellimonas abyssi
CATAGGCAACTGTATTCCGAAGGTATGGTAATCACCTCCAATGCCATTAAACTGCGTTATCTCGGTGAGGATCGGGTGTTAAGGACACTTGATGATATTATCCAATACCACCGTGATAATGAAATGCCCAAACTTGAGCCTGGCACTTCAAAGAACTATGGGGCAACGGAAACCTATCTAAAACGGTTCGTAAAGAAAAAGTTCAATTCACAGGATATTAGGCTGTCCTTTATCGATTACACTTTCGTGGTTGAATTTGAGGGCTTCCTTAGAAATTGCCCTCCTATCAATAAGGCCCAGCCACTGACCAACAACGGCATCATGAAGCACATGGAGCGGCTCAAGAAATTGGTGGGCATAGCCTTCAAGTTCAGGTGCATCCCCCAAAACCCCTTCAACCAGTACAA
>NZ_JAHZSV010000108.1 GCF_019457905.1 Flagellimonas abyssi
TTCGAAGCTGGGGATGGCCGTTTGCAGGCCTGGGTGGGCCAAGTCTTTGGTGAAATTGAAATCTGGTACTATGCCAATAAATACAAGTTGAACGCACCAAGCCCTAGTACAGAGGAATGCTCCATTTTATTCCGGTTGTCCGAGCTGTATTTGATTGGCGCGGAGGCCTATGCACGTTTGGGCCAGGATGCTGAGGCCCTGATTTATCTGAACCGGGTCCGACATCGGGCATTGCTTGCCCCGATTTCGGGACTGTCCGGTACAGCACTTTTGGATGCGATTTATAAAGAAAGGGCAGTGGAACTGTTTTCGGAGCAGGGACATCGGTTTTTCGATCTGAAACGGACCGCTAGGGC
>NZ_JAHZSV010000109.1 GCF_019457905.1 Flagellimonas abyssi
CCCTTGGCCATGTCGGAACCGGTATCCGGGAACCACAATGATCTGTTTGACATCGAGGTGCAGTTCGAGGTGGTCACCGCCACCCTTGACAGAGCAGATATAAAAACGGAGGGGCTCTTCCTCAATGCCGATGCGGGATTCGATTCCAAGGATTTTCGCTCGGCCTGTGCAAGAAGGGACATCAATGCCAATATATGTTTCAACAAGCGCAACGGCAGAGTGGATGACAGGGACGAATATTTTGACCAGGACCTTTATGACCAGAGGTATGCCGTGGAGCGCACCAATGCATGGATCGACAGTTTCAGGTCACTGCTCAA
>NZ_JAHZSV010000110.1 GCF_019457905.1 Flagellimonas abyssi
GGCCTTTGGTCGGCCTTGAAGAGGCCGTGCAGTTCCTCCAAGGTCATCTTCTCCACCTCATAGGCCGTCAGGCGGTAGCGCTTGAAGAAATCGATGTACTTGGCCACCGTGTTGCGGGAGATGCCCAACTGCTGGCTTATCCGCCGCTTGCTCACACCTGAGGTGTGGAGCTTGAATATCCGTTTTATTTTTCGCATGTCTATCTGCTTGTTCGCCATGGTCCTTTTTCACAAAAAAAGACCTTTGGCACATTACAGACAGATCAGGTCCAAAAGTGGCTCACTTTGCCCCGGCGCGGGTGGCTCACTTTCACC
>NZ_JAHZSV010000111.1 GCF_019457905.1 Flagellimonas abyssi
TGGAAACGCCGGACATAGTATACCACCCTCGCCGGGTTAAAGTGACCATAGCTGGCCGGACGAAAGTGACCCACCCCCGCCGGGCCAAAGTGACCCACCTTTAGATTAGATCTATCTGTAAAAAGTCTAAGTGCTTTTTTTGTTAAAAAGCACCATGGCGAACAAGCAGATAGACATGCGAAAAACAAAACTGATTTACAAACTGTACACCTCCGGTACGAGCAAGCGTGGGATAAGCCAACAATTGGGCATATCCCGTGTCACGGTCAGGAAGTACATCGAATTCTTCAGGCGGTACCGTTTTAC
>NZ_JAHZSV010000012.1 GCF_019457905.1 Flagellimonas abyssi
ACGGTATCGCGTACTACGACCCGGAGGTGCCGGGCAACGAGCGCCCCTTCGAGGTGAACTTCTTCTCCCTGGTGAGGAACCTGACGATGACGGGCTTCTACACGAGCAAGATCGGGATAGAGGAGATCGGTTACAAGGGGAACCAGCCCAATGTGTGGGACGGGGTTCCCCAGGACGTCCTGGACCAACACGGGGTGGCCTACGACGAGGAATGGCTGGCCAAATGTGTGGACCAGAGCCAACGAGGGGTCATCGCAGAATGGGACGATCAGGGTAATTTGTTGACCTAGAAAAAAATAGCTTCATGAAATTTGGAAAGCCCACATCGCATTCAAGATGTGGGCTTTTTAATGGATAGAATCATCAGAACCTCTTTTGAATTGATTTGTGTTTGTCCGATTATTGTTCAACGCAATTATTATCTTAAAATGTTTTAAATATCAATATAAATGAACGTAGTCAGCTATAGTCCCCAAAAACCTTTCGATTCATTTTTTAGGGAATGCTACTACATCCATATAAACAAGGAAAAGGCAAATCGCCGCATTCCAGTTATCGATGATTGCTGTTATGATTTTGTGTTTTTCAAAGAAACCAAAGGTGTTTTTCATTTCGGCCCTGATCATAATTGTACCTCTATTGACAGTAGTATTTTTACCATTCATGATGTTGCGCCGCCATACCGAATTGAGGCAGCTGACTCACTGACTTTTTTCACCATCAAATTACAGCCATGGGCAAACGCTTATTTCTTCTCAACATTGAAAAACTCCGGAGTAGTAGATATAAGTCATCTCGATGCAAATTTGATTTCGCTTCATGAACAAGTTTTCAGAACAAATGAAGTGACCGAAAAATTCTCTTTGGCAGAGGAATTCATGACTCAGAACACGATGGAACCAACTCCCTCCATGGCGTTGGTTCGCGACATTTGTGAATATATCTATGCTAAACAGGGTAAAGTTACCGTGAATGAGTTAAGCCATCAATTTGAGCGTTCCAGGCAATACTTGGGTAAAACCTTTAAAAAAGAAGTGATGTACAGTCTTAAGAGATTCATCGTTACCGTACGAATATTGGACTTGGTCAAATTCAAGGCTAAAAACCCGGATATTTCACTCACGGAGCTCAGCTATGACTATGGTTATTTTGACCAACCTCATTTCATCAATGACTTTAAAAAGATTTGTGGGGTCGCACCTCAACAGTTTTTCAATAATCTGCCAGAGTTTTTAATGCGCCATCAATAGGGTTTCCATTTTTACAATTAAATTACCGTAGGTTGTAGGTTCTTTGCATAAAAGGAAAACATGAGGTATTTTTTGTTCATTTTTGGAATGATGGTGTTCGTGGCCTGTGGTCAAAATTCAATCCAAAAGGAAAAAACGGTTTCAACTAAGTTAGCGTATGTCCGTGATTCACTGGATACCTATTTCACTAAGTTAACGGAATTACGAAAGTTCAACGGAGTAGTGCTGGCATATAAGAATGATACACTTTTGCTGGATAAGGCGTATAATTTGAGCGCGCAACCCAATAACATGGCCTATGTGACCACAAATCATCAGTTTGATATCCATTCCGTTTCCAAATTGATGGCCTATTATTTGGTTGCCCAATTGGAGTTGGAAGGAAAGCTTTCCATTGATCAGACCTTGGATACTTATTTTGATGGTTTTTCCAAAGGGAACGAGATAACCTTGAAAATGCTCTTGGAACATAAGTCTGGTCTGCCCAGGGAATTGATTGGTTTTGAGGGTGAGGAATACCTACTGACATCTGATGAAATACTGGAATTGTCCAAAGAACAAAAACTATTGTTTCAACCTGGGACGGATGTGCAATATTCCAATGTTGGGTATGAAATATTGTACTGTATAGTGTCTAAAATATATGGAAAATCATTCTCTCAATGTGTGGTCGACGAAATTTTTGAACCGTTGGGAATGGATTCTAGCGGAGCTCACTTTTTTGTTGAAAAAAATCGAGTGAAACTGATGGCGCAGAATCATGTGTTTAAAGATGATGCTTTGGAACCGGTTGATAATATACAGAAAGATGAATTCCGAAGCGCACGTCTTTTTTCAACGGCCAAGGACCTCAAAAAATTTATGGATCACATCAAGCAGGAACCATACGCTTCATTTTTGATGGATAAATATGGAGTTATTGCAAAAGATGGTGGTTCCAAAGGTATCCGGGCTCAGGTGTACAGTGATTTAGAAAACCATTTTGATTTTGTATTGCTCGCTAATTATGATGGAATGCCCTTTTTTGATACCATTGATGATATGGTCAAATTGATGAAGTCAGAACCTGTAGATTACCCGAAAGAAATTAACAGAGTCGCCATTCAGGTTGATGAAGAAGTGCTCCAAGAGTACACAGGAGCTTATACTTTTGCCGATTTTGACGGGTTGGTTTTGGAGATTAAAATTGAGGGTGACCATTTGATTGTTTTACAGGAAGATGAAAAAGTAGGAGAGTTGAAGGCAGAAAGCCTTACGGTATTTTTTGAAGATCCCAAGTCGGCCGAGTCCTTTGAGTTCATTCTAAACGAATCTGGTACCTACGATGCCTTAATGGGTTGGAAGGGTATTATTGTTGAAGGTAAAAGGAAGTAAAAAGGGAATTACTTGTTCAATTCACTATAGGGCACAAAAAGAATATTGTATTTTTTGGCGTAGGTGTAGGTAAATTGAGCCCCAAAGAATAAAATCATGCAGGAATAAGAAACCCATAATAGAACCAACACAATGGCACCAGCAGCGCCATAGGTAGAGCCGGGGTTGGCCTCTCCAAAATAAAGGCCCAAGAGAAATTTACCTATCACAAATAAAATGGCAGTAATAAAGGCCCCGAACCAAACTGCTCGCCATTTGATCTTGGCATCGGGCAGGAATTTGAACATAAGAGCGAACATTACGGTGATTATACCTAAAGATGACATGATGTCCACCAAGTATGCAAGGTATACAGCAGCTTCCGAAATGAAACTTTTAAGATAATCGTTAAGGGCCGTAATGGCGGCGGTTAAGATAAAACTGATCAGTAATAAAAATCCGATTACCAGAATAAAGGCAAAACTCTTGGCCCGCTCCGAAACCAATTTCCAAAAGTTGAATCCGGGAGAGCCAGAAATACGCCATATCTCGTTCAGGGATATTTTCAGTTGGTAAAATACTCCAGTGGCACCAAAAAGTAAGGTCGAGATACCAATAATTGTGGAGATTAAATTTTTATCCTTGTTTTGGGTGTCCTCAATAATTTCCTGAATCGTCTCGGCCGCGTTCGGTCCCAAAGCAATGGCAAACTCCTTGGTCAATCTGCCTTCAACGATGTCCACGCCCCAAATGGCACCTACCACATTGATGATGATTACCAACAGGGCGGGTAAGGACAGTACGGCATAGTAAGCGACCACTGCGCTCAGACGCCATGGGTTGGCTTTGCTCCAAGCTTTAAAAGTGTCCGCAAAGAGATGCGGGAAATCCTTCAACTTAAAACGCTTGGCGTATGTATATCCTTCTTTCAAACGATAAAATTAGATGGTACAAAAGCTATTAAGGAATGAATTTAATCGTTCTTGGAACCAAGAATTGCTCGAAAAGCAATAATTGTTGACTGAATAGAAACAAAAAACCCTATAAACATTGTGTTTACAGGGTTTTTCTGTACTCGAGGCGGGACTTGAACCCGCACGGGCAAAATGCCCACAGGATTTTAAGTCCGGCGTGTCTACCAATTCCACCACTCGAGCGGGACTTGTATCTAAAAAAAAACTCCACCCGTGGTGACTGAGCGGAGTCGAAGTTGAGCGAAAAACGGGATTCGAACCCGCGACCTCCACCTTGGCAAGGTGATGCTCTACCAACTGAGCTATTTTCGCATTTTAAAGAACGCTGCACTTTTTCCAAGCGCGGATGCAAATTTATAATATTTCTATTAAAATAAAAGAATTTTTTTAGGAAGATGCCTTTTTCTTTTTTCCCAACAATCGCTTGATCTCGTTTAATTTCATCAAAGCTTCCACAGGTGTCAGTGTATCAATGTCCAAATGCAAAATTTCCTCCTTGATCTCTTCGAGCAAAGGGTCGTCCAAATTGAAAAAACTCAATTGCATTTCGTTCTGGGAAGCCTGAAGTTTGTCGCTCACCTCTTCACTTGAGTGGGATTTTTCAAGCTTTTTCAAGATTTTGTTCGCTTTTTGAATCACCTGTTGCGGCATTCCGGCCATTTTTGCCACATGGATTCCGAAACTATGTTCACTTCCACCGGGAACCAATTTCCGCAAGAAAAGCACATTGTCCTCCAATTCCTTTATCGAAACATTAAAGTTTTTGATGCGCGAAAACGTATTGGTCATGTCGTTGAGCTCGTGGTAGTGCGTAGCGAACAAGGTCTTTGCCTTGGCCGGGTGTTCGTGAAGGTATTCTGAAATGGCCCAGGCAATCGATATCCCATCATACGTACTAGTTCCGCGTCCAATTTCGTCCAAAAGTACGAGACTGCGCTCCGAAAGGTTGTTGAGGATGGAGGCCGTCTCGTTCATTTCCACCATAAAGGTAGATTCGCCCATCGAAATGTTGTCACTGGCCCCGACCCGTGTGAATATTTTGTCCACAACACCCAAATTGGCTTCTGTTGCAGGTACAAAACTGCCCATCTGTGCCAATAGAACAATGAGCGCCGTTTGTCGCAACAAGGCCGACTTACCGCTCATATTGGGTCCGGTAATCATAATGATTTGTTGCTCTTCCCGGTCCAAGAACACATCATTGGTCACATAGGCATCACCAATCGGCAACTGCTTTTCGATAACCGGGTGCCTTCCTTCCTTTATATCGATATTGGTGGAATCGTTGATTACAGGTTCCACATAGTTGTTTTCTTTCGCCAGTTGGGCAAATCCGCAAAGGCAGTCCAATTGCGCAATCAAGTGTGCATTGAGCTGTACGGGGCTGATGTATTCCTGCATCCAGACGAGCAACTGTTCAAAAAGTTGCTGTTCCAATTGAAAAATGCGTTCCTCGGCACCCAAAATCTTGGATTCGTACTCTTTTAGTTCCTCGGTAATGTATCGCTCGGCATTGACCAAGGTCTGCTTGCGTATCCAGCTTTCGGGAACCTTGTCCTTGTGTGTGTTCCGGACCTCAATGTAGTAACCGAACACATTGTTGGAAGCTATTTTTAAGGAGGTTATGCCTGTTTCTTTGGTCTCTCGTTCCAACATTTTGTCCAAATAATCCTTGCCGGAAAATGCCAGCCCTCGAAGTTCATCCAGTTCATCGGAATAGCCCTCTGCAATGGTGTTGCCTTTGGCAATGTTCACCGGAGCTTCCTCATTGAGGACTTCTTTTATTTTGGAACGGAGTGCATCACAATCGTTTAGGCGCCCGCCGATATTTTTTAGGGAGTCATTGGTGCTGTTTTGGGCCAATTGCTTGATGGGTACGACGGCCTCCAACGAATTTTTAAGTTGAACTACTTCTTTGGGGTTGATTTTGCCCGTGGCCAATTTGGAAATCAATCGTTCCAAGTCGCCCATCTGTTTGATGTATCCCTGAATCTTGTTCAGCTGTTCCCCTTCATCTTTTAAATGGGATACCACCTGATGCCTTTGTTGGATTTTTTCCACATTTTTCAGTGGAAGTGCCAGCCATCTTTTCAGCAAACGTCCGCCCATGGGTGAAATGGTCTTGTCGATAATATCCAACAAGGTTACCGCATTTTGGTGAGAGGAATGGTAAAGTTCCAGGTTTCTGATGGTGAAACGGTCCATCCAAACATATTCCTCCTCGGCGATACGCTGTATTTTGTTGATGTGCTGCAATCGGCTATGCTGAGTTTCCGACAGGTAGTGCAGCACGGCGCCCGAAGCAATGATGCCATGGGAGAGGTGTTCTATGCCAAAACCCTTTAGGTTTTTTGTGCCAAAATGATGGTTCATGCTCTCTTGGGCATAGTCTTCCTGAAAAATCCAATCCTCTAAAAAGAAACTGTGGAACTGATTGCCAAAGCGCTCCACAAAATCCTTTCGGTGGCTTTTGGAGACCAGGACTTCGTTCGGTGAAAAATTTTGGAGCAATTTGTCCACTTGTTCTGTTGACCCTTCGGAGGTCAAATATTCCCCTGTGGAAATATCCAAAAAGGACACTCCCAATTTGTTGCGTCCAAAATGTACGGCACACAAAAAGTTGTTGCTCTTGGCGGAAAGTATGTCATCGTTTAGGGCAACGCCTGGGGTTACCAGTTCGGTTACGCCTCGTTTTACAATGCTTTTGGTCTGCTTAGGGTCTTCCAACTGGTCGCAAATGGCCACGCGTTGCCCCGCCTTCACCAATTTGGGCAAATAGGTGTTCAACGAATGGTGCGGAAACCCGGCCAACTCCGTCTTATCGCCCCCATTGTTCCTGTGGGTAAGGATAATACCCAATATTTTGGCGGCCTTCACCGCATCTTCTCCAAAGGTCTCATAAAAGTCCCCTACGCGGAACAGCAACAAAGCATCAGGATGTTTTACCTTGATGGCATTGTACTGTTGCATTAACGGGGTTACTTTCTTGTTCTTTTTATTGGCTGCCAAAGCGATTTAATTCTGTTACTTTTGCCCAAAATTGGGATGGAAACGAATATATTGTTTTCACCGGCCATCAAAAATTTTTGTTGATATTTTTACCCCAATGTTTAAAAAATGAACCGAAAACTTGAAAATAGCGAGCTAGACCGATTGGATGTGGACAGTTTTAAGGGAGCTGAAAAATCGCCTATCATCATCATTTTGGACAATGTCCGCAGTTTGAACAATATTGGATCTGTATTCCGGACTGCTGATGCTTTTCTGATTCAGAAAATCTATTTGTGCGGTATCACGGCCACTCCTCCGCATAAGGATATCCGTAAAACGGCTTTGGGAGCTACCGAAAGTGTGGATTGGGAATACCGAAAAGATACTTTGGAATTGGTTGAGGAATTAAAAGCTGAAGGAGTAGAGGTAGCGTCGGTGGAACAGGCAGAAAATGCCGTTATGTTGAATGACTATCAAGTGGATTCAGAGAAAACCGTGGCATTGATATTTGGAAATGAGGTGAAGGGAGTTTCACAAGATGTGGTTTCTGCGAGCGATACGGTTTTGGAGATTCCACAGTTTGGGACCAAACATTCCTTGAATATATCGGTAAGTGCGGGCGTAGTGGTCTGGGATATTTGGTGCAAACAAAATGCTCAAAAATAAAAATGGCCCTGAAAAACAGGGCCGTATATAAAGTCTGAGTTAGTTAGTTTCTCTTTTAGAGGGTGCTAATAAAATAAAACCATTCGTTATATCCAAACATTTTCCAAAAATTCTCTTAAATGTTTAACAAAAGTATGTTGTCTTCCAGCTTTTGTAGAATGAATTCATAATCCTCTGGATTGTTCACAAAATCCAGCTCGCCCATATCCAAGATAATGCTATTTTGACCGGGATTGCTCTTGATGAAATCCAAATAACCGCGGTTGATTTTTTCCAGATAAACAGGGTCTATATTCTGTTCATAGTCGCGCCCACGTTTTTTAATATTGGCAAGCAACCGTTCGGTATTTTGATACAGATAGAGATAGATTTCGGGTTTTCTTACCTCTCTGTACATAAAATTAAAGACCTTTCGGTATAGATTGTACTCCTCATTCTGCAAGGTAACCTTGGCAAAAATCAAAGATTTAAAGATGTCGTAATCGCTCACCATGAAGTTCTTGAAGAGGTCAAACTGCGAAGTGTCATCCATAAATTGTTGGTATCTGTCCGCTAGAAAAGACATTTCTAAAGGAAATGCATAGCGTGCTTGATCTTCATAAAATTTGGGTAGGAAGGGGTTGTCTGCAAAACGTTCCAATACTAATTTGGCATTAAAATCCTCGGAGATCATTTTGGAGAGCGTAGTTTTCCCTGCTCCTATGTTTCCTTCAATGGCAATAAGCTGCAACTGGGAAAACAATCCCGGCCTGTCTTTAAAGAGTTTATACTTGGTTTTTGTAAGCCTGCTCTTGTCCCTGCACTCCTGTAAAAGATTGCGCGTATCCTTGTAAAGCACGGGATGGTAAAACTGCGGAGCAATATCGCTCAAGGGCTTTAAAACAAAGTTTCGGTGCTGCATCTGAGGATGGGGGACTACTAGGTCGTCGGAGTTTATGGCTTCCGTACCATAATATATAATGTCAATGTCCAACGTTCTGGAGCTATGTCCCAATGCTGACCTAACTCTTCCGAAATCTTTCTCGATTTGCAAAAGAACTTCAAGCAGTTCCTTAGGATTTAACGGGGTTAATAGGGAAAGGGCGATATTTAGGAAATCGTCCCCTTCAAATCCCATGGCCGGATTTTCATAGACCGAGGAAATATCCAAGATTTTTCCCGCTTTCTGCTGAATACGGAAAATAGCTTTTTGGAGGTTCGCATAGCGATTTCCCAAATTACTGCCCAATGATAGATAAACCTTTTGTTTTATGACCATAATCGAAGAAACAAAGTAAACAAAACAATACTACATTGGTTATATTTGATGCGTATTAAATTTGACTGAATGAAGTTTTTAAGAAACCTGTTGGCCTCGATATTAGGGAGCTTGGTGGCATTTATGATCATTGTTGGGATGTTCTTCATATTTATGGCCCTTGTTGGGAGTATGGATGATAGTGTAGTGGTAAAAAAG
The DNA here is from genome assembly GCF_019457905.1 of Flagellimonas abyssi. Taxonomy (GTDB): domain Bacteria; phylum Bacteroidota; class Bacteroidia; order Flavobacteriales; family Flavobacteriaceae; genus Flagellimonas; species Flagellimonas abyssi. Next base: position 8,691 of record NZ_JAHZSV010000012.1, read on the forward strand.
AACAGTGTGCTGGAGCTCAGTTTTGTAGCTCCTGTTTTGGACTATACGGGTAAGGATGATAACGACCCTTTTGCAGCACTATGGGTGGAAGAACTCGGTTTGGACGAGATTCTACATTCCATAGCGGTAGCCAAGAATGATGATAATATTGAAGGAATAAGCCTGACCACCGGGTTTTTGCAGGCAGGAATATCCCAGACCCGGGAAATACGCAAGGCCCTTATCAATTTTAAATCGAGCGGAAAATTTGTAATGGCACACTCCGATGTGTATGCTCAACGCGATTATTACCTTGCCAGCGCAGCCGATGAGGTTTACATTAACCCCGTTGGTGTTCTTGACTTTAAGGGATTGGCTACCGAAGTGCTTTTTTACAAGGGACTTCAGGAGAAAACCGGCATCAAAATGGAGGTCATCCGTCATGGAAAGTACAAAAGTGCGGTAGAGCCTTTTCTTTCCGATACCATGAGCGATGAAAACCGTACCCAGATAAAGGAATTGATCACATCGATTTGGAGTGTTATTGTGGATGATATTTCGGAATCAAGAAATATTACTCCCCAAAACCTAAATATTATTGCGGACACTCTTGGTGGAAGAACCCCCGAATATGCGGTTGCTTCAGGTTTGTTGGACGGAGCATTGCATTATGATCAATACGAAGACCTTCTCAAAGAAAAAATCGGAGTGGCCGAAGACGAAGAATTGAACTATGTAGGCCTTATGGACTATATGCAAAAGGCTAAGCTTAAAAAAATCAATAAAGGTTCCGATGATATTGCTGTAATCTATGCACAGGGGGAAATCTTGATTGGCGAAGGGGGAAAGAATTACATCGGGGAAAAATTGATAGTGGATGCGCTGCATAAGGCGATAGATAACAAAAATGTAAAAGCTATTGTACTTCGAGTGGACTCTCCGGGCGGAAGTGCACTGGTCTCGGATATTATTTGGAGAGAAATGCAATTGGCAAAAAAAGAAAAGCCATTAGTAGTTTCCTTTGGAAATGTAGCTGCATCAGGGGGTTATTATATCGGAGTGGGCGGTGATATGATTTTTGCAGAACCTACTACCATAACAGGTTCTATCGGAGTTTTTGGTACAATTCCCAACGTGCACGAACTTGCAGAGAGTATGGGGGTGAACGCAGAACAGGTCGGAACCAACAAAAACTCGGTGGACTATTCCTTTTTTGAGCCGATGACCGATACTTTCCGCAATGTAATGCAAGAAAGCATCGAAGAAACTTACGATACATTTCTGGATCGCGTATCCAAAGGCCGTAACATGTCGGTTGAACGGGTCAATGAAATTGCCCAGGGCAGGGTCTGGAGCGGGGTCGATGCACATGCACTTGGTTTGGTGGATGAGCTCGGCAACTTGGAAGATGCTATAATAGCTGCAGCCGATATGGCGGGATTGGAAGAGTATGGTGTTAAAAAATACCCGCGTTACAAATCCGGTTTTGAACAATTTATGGAGGATTATGGCTCAGTAAAGACTAAAATTGGCGAATCCATCATTCAAGAGGAAATAGGCACTGAAGCTTACAAAATTTTAAAAGAGTTCAAGCAGTTCACCAAACAAGAAGGGGTCCAGGCAAAGATGCCTTTCAGTTTGAACATTAAATAATCAGCCGTGTTGATCCATATATGACGCAAAAGGACAAAAAGCAAGCATTTTCCATATATCTGTACCTTGGGGCGTTGTTCATTACCTCATTGGTGGTATCCAACCTTATATTCCAAAAGTTTTTCTCTTGGAGTCCTTTTGGCGATGTTACGGTATTTGGAGCGCCACTTTTTGAACTTTCGGTTGGAATACTCCCTTATCCCATCACTTTTTTGATTACCGATCTGGTCTCTGAGATTTATGGGCAGAGGAAGGCAAACCAAATAGTTACCGCAGGTATTTTTGCTTCGTTTTTTTCGATGGGCATTATTTTGTTGGCCAACTATTCCAATGCCATCCCTAGTTCTCCTGTGGATGACGCAACCTTTACCACCGTATTCGGATTGTCGCCATTGGGCGTATTGGCATCCATGCTGGCCTACTTGGGCGCGCAGTACATCGATATCACCATCTATCATTTTTGGAAAAGAGTGACCAATGGTAGAATGCTCTGGCTCAGGAACAATTTTTCCACATTTTCCTCTCAATTCATAGATACCTTTACCGTGGTCGGGCTCTTGTGCATTTTTGGGGTCTTGCCATGGGATAAATTTTATGGATTGCTGATCAGTGGCGTGATTTTTAAAATAATGATTGCCCTCCTCGACACCCCTTTGCTCTATTTTTTCGTATATCTAATGCGAAAAAGATTTAACTTAAAAATAGGAGAGGAAATTTCTTTGGATTGATGCTTCTCCTTTAATTTGTTGTAAAACACCGAAGTATGAAGAAAAAAGTCCTAAAAATTACTGGAATAACCCTACTTATCCTACTCGCGATTATTATTGCGGTCCCATTATTTCTTCAAGGTAAAATTGAAGAAATCATCAAAACAAAAGTCAACAACAGCATCAATGCTACGTTGGATTTTGAAGATGCCGATTTGAGCCTTCTCAAAAGTTTTCCATATGCAAATGTTGGACTTACCAATCTGTCGTTGGTGAACAAAGCCCCTTTTGAAGGCGACACGCTGTTTGCGTCTTCCGAAATTGAGCTATCCATGTCCATCAAGGAACTGTTCAAGTCTGCCGATGAGCCGATCGTGATCAATACCTTAAATATTGATGGTGCCAAATTGCACATCAAAGCGGACGAGGAAGGCAATGCCAACTATGATATAGCCAAGGAGTCCAACGAACCCGCTTCCACATCATCGGAAGAATCGAGCAGCAACTTTACGTTGAATATGGATTCCTATGCCATTACCAATTCAAATATTACCTACGAGGATTTGGCTAGCGGCATGAAATTGGACATTTCCGAGATGAACCACTCTGGTACCGGCGATCTTTCCCTGGAAAAATCTGAGTTAAAGACTTTGACGGATGCCCTGGTATCCTTTGAAATGGACAGCACGCAATACTTGAACAGGAACAAGATCAATTTGGATGCCTTGATCGGAATCGACCTTACGGAAAACAAATACACCTTTTTGGAGAACAAGGCGCTCGTGAACCAATTGCCCTTGGTGTTCGATGGTTTTGTGAAGGTAAACGAAGACAATCAAGAAGTGGATATTACCTTTAAAACCCCATCTTCGGATTTTAAGAACTTTTTGGCGGTGATTCCCGAGGCCTATGCGGCCAATATCGAAAATGTACAGACCACTGGAAACTTTGAAGTGAACGGGGAGTTTAAGGGAATAGTGGACGAGGAGCACATTCCAACCTTCAAAATTGCCATCAACTCGGAAAACGCTTCCTTCAAATATCCCGATTTGCCCAAATCGGTGCGCAATGTGTATATCGATACCGAAATCAACAACGAAACCGGTATCACGGAAGACACTTATGTGAACATCAACAGGCTATCTTTTCTTATTGACGAGGATAAATTTAACCTGAACGCCAAAATACGGGAGCTTATGGGCAATACCAAAGTAAATGCCCATATGGACGGGAGGATAAATTTGGCCAACATTTCCCAAGCTTATCCCATGCCGGAAAATTACAATCTCAAAGGTATCCTGAATGCTGATGTGACCACGGCCTTTGACATGGCTTCCTTGGAGAAAAAACAATATCAGAATACCAAGACCAATGGAAAGGCATCGGTGTCAGGGTTTGAATATGCCTCGGAAGAGCTCAAAAATCCCGTTGTGATCAATACCGCAGCGGTGACCTTCAACCCAAATACGGTGACCTTGGATGCGTTCCAAGGAAAAACGGGAAGTACCGATTTTGATGCAAAGGGAACCTTGACCAATTTGTTGGGATTCATGTTCAATGATGAGAACATCGAAGGCAATTTTACCCTCAGTTCCGACCAACTTGCCTTGAACGATTTTATGGTCGAGGAAACCGAAGAATCTGAAAATAAGGAATCAAATGAAGAAACTGGCTCTACCACTTCGGGTGAGGAGCGCATCAAAATACCTTCGTTCTTGGATTGTACCATTGATGCTTCGGCCAATACAGTCGTCTATGATAACCTCAATCTTAAAAACGTTAAGGGAACATTGGTGATCAGGGATGAAACCGCTACCGTGAAGAACCTTACATCCAATTTGTTCGGAGGAACATTGGGCTTGAACGGTTCGGTATCCACCAAGCAAGAAGCTTCCACTTTTGATATAAATCTTGGAATGAACAATTTCAATATTGGGGAATCGTTTGCGGGGCTGGAACTTTTCAAGGTATTGACACCACTTGCAACCGCTATTCAAGGAAAGCTCAATTCCGATATTAAAATATCGGGCAACCTAAAAGACGATTTTACGCCGAACTTGGCCACGATTTCGGGTAACCTTTTGGCAGAACTTCTAAATCCAACGGTAAATACAGAAAAGGCTCCCTTGGTTTCTGCATTGGATAGCAAACTCAGTTTTTTAAATACCAAGGAAATCAATTTGGATGGATTAAAAACGGCGTTGACGTTTGAAAATGGTACGGTAAAAGTGAAGCCTTTTACCTTAAATTATAAGGATATTGCCATCAATGTGGATGGAAGCCACTCTTTTGATAAACAACTGAATTATTCGGCAACCCTGAATGTTCCTGCCAAATATTTGGGCACAGAGGTCACTAAGCTGATCTCACAATTGAACGATGATAGTGTAGGGGAGGTTACGATTCCGGTGACAGCGAATATTGGCGGAAACTTTACAAATCCTTCGGTAAGCACAGACCTTACTTTGGGAGTAAAGACATTGACCTCGAAATTGGTGGAGATGCAAAAGCAAAAGCTGGTGAACCAAGGCAAGGACAAGGTCAAGGATTTGTTGTCCGATGCATTTAAAAAAGATGGGGCAGATACTACAACTACCAAATCTGATGGAGTGAAGGAAGCCATTGGTAATATATTGGGCACAAAAAAGGATACAGCTACAACCGATAGTGTGAAACCCAAAAAAGAGGATGAGGTGAAAGAAGCGGCCAAATCCATTTTGGGAGGACTGCTCAAGAAGAAGAAAAAAGATACTGTGAATTAAAAAAAAAGGCGGTTTCACCGCCTTTCTTTATGGTTCAATTTCTGCTTCCAGCAGTTTTAAGATGTTGTCCAAACCTTCCATTAAAACAATATAATGATCCGTTGTGGACTGGCTCGTAATGATAAAGAGCAAAATATTGTTCTCAAAATCCACAGATTTTAAGGCCGATAAATTGCTGATGGGCTCCTTTTGTTTTTGGATGCCCAATTGTGCGGACATTCCTGTATTTTCCAATATGGTCCTAATGCTGTGGCCCTCGGTTCTGAACCATTCCACAATATTGGTCCTTTGTTCGCCAAGAAATTTTTCTTGGTTGGCAATGTCATCAATGGTGGCGACCCAATTGGTAAGCCGTATGCGCAACGTGTCGTTTGTAATGTCCTTAAGGCTGCCCGAGTTGATCATTTCGAACAAGAGCGAATTGTTGGGATTGAAGAAAATATCGGAAGCAAAGGCATCGATGAACAATTTGGACAACTGTTTTTCCGGTGGATTTTCTTCCTGGTCCATTAAGTGTACAATGTCCTTGGCAGCTTCATAGCTTGCCCGGTTCACCCTCATCAGTTCCTGTAATTTTATTTTACTCGTCTGGAATTCATCCTTCAACCCCATCAGATAAATCTGCTCTTTCTCTTTTTTTATGCTGAGTTCGTTGGCATTGTCAATGGCAAGTGCAATCAGAATGCCGATAACGACCAATACAATCTCACCAACGGCATAGAGAAGGTAATTGCTGATTTTTTTCTCCGCTATGAACTGCTTTCGAATATTTCTAAAAAACTTTAGCATGTCAGGAGCTTTTTCTTTTTTTCGTCCATTTGTAGATGGCTTCTATCAAAAAACAAAAGGCAATAATAGATACTGCCGTAATGACGCCGATTTTGTTACTGGAATATTGTTGTTGGAGTAGCACGACCACAGCAATGGCACATAAAATACAACCGATGAGGGGTATTGCCTTTTTGCCTTTGGTATCGGCGGATAACTTAAAGCCCACATAATTTACAATTGTAAAAATGAGCAAGAAACCCACGCTCCCTGCTGTTGATATGCTCTCCAGTTTTAGCGTATTGGTTAGGGTCAATGTTAAAATTGCGGTTATAAGGAGACCGACGGGTTGGTTCCATAATTGATAGGTGAATTGATGCGGGAGCTCATCATCCTCCGCAATTTCATAACTTACCCTACTGCCCCCATAAAGTGAGGCATTGATGGCCGAAAAAGTTGAAATAAGGGCCGCGATGGTGATTATGGTGAAACCGATTTGGCCCAACATAGGCTTGGCGGCCTCGGCCAGAACATAGTCCTCCGCAGTTTTGATTTTATCAAAGGGAAGAGATCCTACGGTGACCACGGCAATGACGATATATAGCAAGACCACAAAAATGATGGATATGTAATAAGCCCTGGCAATGTTTTTCTCTGGATTTTTAATATCGGGAGCTGAGTTGGCTATGAGCTCAAAACCTTCATAGGCTACGAAAATTACCATTCCACCGGTTAAAATCTGCAACGGGGCTTCCCATTTCTCCGGGGACAATTGCTCCAGGTTGGGATTGCCCACCAAACCGTAAGCTCCAATTCCAATAAACCCCAATAGGATCACGAGTTTTATGATCACGGCATAGGATTCAATCTTCCCAACGACCTTTATACTGTAATAGTTGATGATGGAGGCCAATATAATGATGCCGCTCGCATAAATATGGAAATTCATTTCACCGCCCGTAAAAGCAAACAGGTTTGGGGCGTAGGAACCAAAGGCCGAAGCGTACAGAGAGAGCATAATGATGTAACTTACCCAGAGCAGGTTATTGATTCCCCCGCTGAATATGGTTTCACCAAAACACTGGTTGATGAATTTTACGGTACCGCCCCTATCCGCAAATTTATTTGAAAGTTTTACATAGCTGTACGAGGTGATGAGGGCCAACATACCGGCAAAAAGGAAGGCTAAGGGCGTTCCTCCCCTTGAAAGTGAAACGGCCAGTCCCAAAACGGCAAAAATACCTCCTCCTACCATACCGCCAACACCGATGGAGATGGCGTCCCTAAGTCCTATTTTATCGCTCATTTTGAATTTGGTTCAGGAAAAGGACGGTAGTCCTTACTTTTGGTTTTATTTGAAATCAATGCCTACAAAGTAACCTTCACTTCCCCGCACATTGAAAACGGTGTTGTCTTCAAAAATAAGGTATTGTCCTTTTATTCCTTTTAAGACCCCTTTATAGCTTGGTGTTTTGTCCAGATTAAGGCTATTCACCTTGTCCGGATATTGTAGGACGGGGAATTCCAAGTGGGTCTCTTCCCTATCATTCAAAAAATAATCGATGGCTTCATCGGGAATGCTTGCTTTTAGTTTGTTGCGCCATTCCACCAAGTCTACGTCCTCAATATCATTTTGGAGCATTTTCCTCCAACTGGTTTTATCGCTGACAAAATCTTTTAATGCCACTTCCGTAATACCTGCCAAATATCGGTTGGGCACCTCCACAATCTCTATGGCCTCATGTGCCCCTTGATCTATCCAACGGGTAGGAACCTGCGATTTTCTGGTAACACCGACTTTAATACTGCTCGAGTTGGCCAAATACACAATGTGGGGTTGTAACTGCATCTTTTTCTCATAATCAAGGTCTCGGTCCTCCTTGTCCAAATGCGCCGTGCTCAGTTCAGGTTTCATGATCCAATCTCCTGCCAGAGGAGTCTCATAAAAGCAAGACTTACAGAATCCCTGTCGATAGATGGGCCTGTCCTCCCCACAGTTCAAACATTGAAATTTGATGAAATCAATCTGAAGTTCCCTGTTCAGCCCTTGGTTCATGTTGATAAAATCGTTCTCGAAAACCAAAAAATACTGGATTGGGTTCCCTATTTCTGTTCGCATCTTTCTTAGGACTCCTTCGTATAACATATTAAAATGAATGTGTTTGTCTTATTTGAAAATGAGTGTTAGAAAAGCTATTTTAGCAGTTGTACTAACCTTAACTTTATTGGTTAAATATACCTAAAATGCCAATACCTTTATTCAATTCCATTGCTTCTTGGTTGTTGAGAAAGCGCTATCACCAAATAGAGCTTTTTTTAAAGTATCCTTTGGATGTTCAAGATGAGGTACTGCGGCAACTGGTGGATTTTTCCCAAGATACCATGATCGGTAAACAATACGGGTTCCAAGACCTTCCAAAGTATGATGAATTTAGGAACAGGGTGCCCATTGTTACCTATGAGGATGTTGCCCCGTTGATAGAGCGTACGCGTAGGGGGGAACAGAATTTATTTTGGCCAACATCCATAAAATGGTTTGCCAAGAGCAGTGGTACCACCAATGCGAAGAGCAAGTTTATCCCGGTAAGTACGGAGGCTTTGGAAGATTGTCATTATAAATCGAGCAAGGATTTATTGTGCCTATACTTGAACAACAACGAAAACTCACAATTGTTTACGGGAAAAAGTTTGAGGTTGGGCGGAAGCAAGGAACTCTATGAGGACAATGGGACATTTTTCGGGGACCTATCTGCAATATTGATTGATAACATGCCCCTTTGGGCCGAATATAGCAGTACCCCCAGCAACAAGGTGTCGTTAATGACCGAATGGGAATCCAAGTTAGAGGCCATTATTGAAGAAAGCATACGGGAGAACGTGACCAGTTTAGCGGGCGTTCCTTCTTGGATGTTGGTTTTATTGAATCAAGTGTTGGAGAAGACCGGGAAAAACCATTTGTTCGAAATCTGGGAGAATCTGGAAGTTTATTTTCACGGGGGAGTGAGTTTTACACCCTATAAAAATCAATATAAAAAATTATTGCCCCGGAAAAAGTTCAACTTTTATGAAACCTACAATGCTTCGGAAGGTTTCTTTGGTATTCAAGATCAAAATAATTCTGATGAGCTGTTGCTAATGTTGGACTATGGTATTTTCTATGAATTTATCCCCATTAGTGTCGATGGAGAAGGGGAGCAGGCCATTCCGTTGTGGGATGTGCAGTTGGGCGTCAACTATGCCATGGTCATCACGACCAATGCTGGATTGTGGCGCTATAAAATTGGAGATACCATTAGGTTTACCTCCAAAAATCCGTATCGAATTAAAATCACGGGACGTACCAAGCATCACATCAACGTTTTTGGTGAAGAATTGATCATTGAAAACGCGGAAGAGGCCTTAAAACAGGTCTGCCTTAAAACAGAAGCGGAAATTATGGACTATACGGCCGCGCCTATTTTTATGACGGATAAGGAAAAAGGTGCCCACGAATGGATCATTGAGTTTAGAAGGCCACCTGCAGATATTGCCTATTTTACCGAAATGTTGGACAATGCCCTGAAATCCTTGAACTCCGACTACGAAGCCAAACGCTATAACAACATTACACTAAAGATGCCCAAGGTGCACGTAGCCAGGGAAAACCTATTCCATAATTGGCTTAAATCCCAGAACAAATTGGGAGGGCAGCATAAGATTCCGAGACTTTCCAATGACCGTAACTGCATCGAAGAGTTACTGCATATGAATGTCCAATAACTTTTCTTGTATAATAAGATTGAACTTTATAATAGAGTTACGAAAACGTTTTCGTAGATTTGGCCCATTCGTCGTGGAAAGGTTTCTTTTGAACAAATAAAAGAGGATTTGCGACGTTTATTAATGAAATTCCCCTCATCAAATCTTTTATCAAACACAAAACCATTAAATCATGGCAGAAAAACTTGTTGTAATCTCAGATAAATGGGGTGCAAAAAAAGGCCTTTGGATAGCTTCATACTTTGGCTATTTACAACAATACTACGATATTGTTTTCCACGATTGTCAACAATTGGGCAATGTAGATGTCTCCATTTCTTCTGAAGAAAATATTGATAAAGCTTTTTTCGAAGAGAATGGAATTGAAAGGGCTGTTTCCAACTTGATTAGGAAAGAAAATGAACCAGCCCATTATTTGGCCTTTGGCGTAGGGGCAACAGTGGTCTATAGAGCATCATTAAAAGGCTTGCCGGCAAAAACAATTACTGCGATTTCCGCAATTGGTATTGAATCGGAAGAACAAATGCCACTTACTACTAACATACAGCTAATTTTCGGTGAGTGCGATAAAAAGAAACCTAGTCTTAAGTGGGCCAAAGGTGCTGGTGCCAACCTTAGGATTGTGCCCAATTTTGGACACACACTCTATTCTGACGAGAAAATCATCTCCGAAGTAAGTTTGGAACTTTTGGAAAATGTCACAAAAAAAGCAGTCTAAGAGACTGCTTTTAATTTTTTCACGGTTTCGTAAGAGAGTTTTTTCTCTGCATAACCCTTAGTGACCTTGAATTCCGTTTCATCGCTGCTGGGCAATGTGAACATCGCGTCGGTAAAGACAGCTTCGCACAGGGAGCGCAATCCTCTCGCCCCGAGTTTGTACTCTACGGCCTTCTCAACAATATAGTCCAATGCTTGCTCTGTGATGGTGAATTCTATATCATCCATGGCAAAGAGCTTTTCATACTGTTTGATGATGGCGTTCTTGGGTTCCGTTAAAATGGCACGTAAGGTCTTTGCATCCAAAGGATTCATGTGGGTAAGAACGGGCAGTCTTCCAATTATTTCTGGAATTAGCCCGAACTCCTTCAAATCTTTTGGTATGATATACTGTAGAATGTTTTCTTGGTCTAAATTTTCTTCAGCCTTGGAAGCACTATAACCTACCGCTTGCATGTTCAAGCGTTTGGTGATGATGCGTTCAATACCATCAAAAGCACCACCTGCTACAAATAGTATGTTCTCGGTATTTACTTCGATGAATTTTTGGTCCGGGTGTTTGCGTCCGCCTTTAGGTGGAACGTTTACGGTAGTGCCTTCCAAGAGTTTTAACAGCCCTTGCTGAACACCTTCACCGGATACATCTCGGGTAATGGAAGGGTTATCGCTTTTGCGAGCAATCTTGTCAATTTCATCAATAAACACAATGCCTCGCTCCGCCTTTTCCAAATTGTAATCGGCGGCCTGCAGCAAACGTGTCAGAATGCTTTCCACATCCTCGCCCACGTAACCGGCCTCTGTCAACACAGTGGCATCAACAATGGCCAATGGCACGTTCAACATTTTTGCAATGGTCTTGGCGATAAGGGTTTTTCCAGTACCGGTCTGCCCGACCATTACAATGTTGCTTTTTTGGATTTCAATTTCCTCGTCCTTGCCCTTGGCCTGCAACAATCTTTTATAGTGATTGTATACTGCTACGGACATTACTTTTTTGGTTCTTTCCTGTCCAATCACAAAAGTGTCCAAGAAATCATGTATCTCCATTGGTTTTTTCAAAACCAGTTCGGAGGACAAATCTTGGTTTTTGGTTTGTTTGGACTCCTCAGCTACAATGCTATGGGCCTGTTCTATGCATCTATCGCAAATATGCGCATCCAAACCGGCGATCAATAAATTGGTTTCCGGCTTTTTTCTACCACAAAAAGAACATTCCAAATTTTCCTTTGCCATATAAATTCAATCTTCAACCGACAATAACGTAAAAAAAATGGATTTGTTCTGCGTTAAGTGGTTGTTTTTTAGTCAATTGGTTTGAATTATGATTTTTCTCTGACCAATATTTCATCGATCATACCATACTCTTTGGCCTCTGGAGCCTTCATCCAGTAGTCGCGGTCGCTATCTTCGTATACTTTGTCGAAGGTTTGACCGGAATGCTTGGAAATAATCTCATAAAGCTCATTCTTGATCTTGAGCACTTCTTGTGCTGCAATTTCAATATCAGTGGCCTGACCTTGAGCTCCCGAAAGGGGCTGATGGATCATTACCCTTGAATGTGGAAGTCCGCTTCTTTTGCCCTTTTCGCCAGCGCAAAGGAGCACGGCGGCCATTGATGCGGCTATACCTGTACAAATAGTGGCTACGTCTGGTTTTATGAATTGCATGGTGTCGTAAATTCCAAACCCTGCATAAACGCTTCCTCCTGGGGAGTTGATGTAAATTTGGATGTCTTTTGAAGCATCTGCACTCTCCAAGAACAGCAACTGCGCTTGTATAATGTTTGCTACTTGGTCATTTATGCCTGTTCCCATAAAAATAATCCTGTCCATCATCAACCTGGAGAAAACATCCATGGCAACAGCGTTCAATTGCCTTTCCTCAATAATGTTCGGGGTCATGTTCATAGGGTACATGGTACTCATGAGCTTATCATAGTACATACTGTTTATACCATGATGTTGGGTAGCGTATTTTTTAAATTCTTTTCCGTAATCCATAGGATTTTAGTCGATTTATCTTAAAAAAAAGGTGCCGAAAAATTAGCTTTCCGGCACCGTAAAGATACTTAATTTTCTTTTAGCGAAGCCTTAGCTGTATGCTTCCTTGATGAAGTCGTCATAAGAAACTTCCTTCACCTTAAGGTTGGCCTTTTCTTTGTATAGGTCCAAAAGTTTTTGGCTCATCAGTTGTTCGGACAATCTTTTTACTTCGTCCTGATTGCTCATTACCCTTGCAGCAACACTTTCCAATTCTTCTTCTTTTGGATCCAAATGCCCGTATTGTGCCATTTGAGACTTGATGAATCCTTTGGCGAATTCCTTCAATTCATCAAACTGGACCTGAAGTTCATTTTCTTGGATAATCTTGCCCTCGATCAATTGATAACGTAGACCTTGTTCCGATTTTTCAAATTCTTCTTTGGCTTCATCCGCGGTCAAAGGATTTTCTCCACTGATTTGAATCCACTTCTTCAAAAATTCGGCAGGAAGTTCAAATTTGGTCTCCTCGATCAATTTTTCGGTGATGTCGTTCAACAATTTTTGATCGGACTGCTGCTCGAACTGCTTTTCGGAATCTTCCTTGATTTTATCCTTCAGCTCTTTTTCAGAAGTAACCTTGCCTTCACCGAACAATTTGTCAAAAAGCTCTTGATCCAATGCGGCCGGTTCTCTCTCGTTGATTTCCTCAATGGTAAAGGTCACATCGATTTTTAGGTCCTCAGCTTTGTCGCGGGCAATGCCCAAGGCGCTGGACAACAAGTAGTCTTCCTTAAAAAGTCCTTTGGTGTTCAAGGTAACGGAGTCGCCCACTTTTTTACCAACAAGTGCATCAATAGCTTTTTTGCTTTTGATCTTGTCCATTTCAAGAGTGGTCTTGTGGTCGATTTCTTCCTCTTCATTGGCAAAGAAACCAGTGATTTCATCTTTTTTGCCTACCTCGGTCTTGGAAATCAATTTTCCGTATTGCTTTTGAATACGTTCCACTTGCTCCTCTATCATCTTTTTATCGGCAACGATTTTATATTGGGTCACCGCTTTTTTGGTCTTCAAGTTTACATCGAAGCTCGGTGCCAATCCCAATTCAAATTCGAAATCAAGATTGTCTTTGTCCCAATCAAAGTTGTCCTGCTGTTTGGGAAGTGGATTTCCTAAAACATCCAATTTTTCTTCGGTAAGGTATTTGTTTAGATTGTCCTGAAGCAATTTGTTCACTTCGTCCACCAAAACAGCCTTGCCATACTGCTTTTTGATAAGTCCCATAGGAACTTGTCCTTTTCTGAAACCAGGAATGTTGGCCTGCTTTCTATAATCTTTAAGGATTTTTTCTACTTTATCCTGATAGTCTTCTTTGCTTATGGCAACCTTTACTACTGCATTAAGATCGTCAATCTGCTCTTTGGTTATATTCATTTCCTACCTAATTTGCTTTCTAAAAATGGGATGCAAAAGTAACTCTTTTTTGATTTGCTGCCAAGTTTTTAAACTGTTGACTTTCAAACAATAGAATTTCTACTGGTCTTCTTTTAAAACGGAGTGTAAAATTGCCTGTAAAAAGGAGAGTAAAAGACTAAAAATGATGGCCCACCAAAAGCTTTCGACCTGGAATCCATCTATCAGGTTTGCGGTCAATAAAATAATTATCGCATTGATTACCAATAAGAAAAGTCCCAAGGTCAAAATGGTGATTGGCAGGGTAAGAATCACTAGAATCGGTTTTACCAAAAAGTTGAGCAAACTCAATACTACGGCCACGATAATCGCAGTAAACATGGATGAAACACCTACACCCGGCAGAACGTAGCTCAATATTACTACGGCCAAGGCATTGAGTAAAAGTCTTAAAATAAGTTTCATGGGTTTGAATGATTAGTTGTTACAAAATAAAAAGGCACCGAATTTCGGTGCCTTTAAGATAAATAAAATAATGTTTGTCTAGTCAATATATAGTCCAGTATAATCCAGAGGATTTACACCGGGCAAATTCGAATTGTATTTTGCATTGATGGCTTCTATAAAGGCGTTGGCCACAATGGCGTAACCTCTCGGTGCTGGGTGGACACCATCCAATGAAAACCCTCCTCCTGTGGCAAAAGTGGCATCCACAACGCTTCCGTCCGCTTGTTGGAATCCATTGGCGTTAAGTTCGGCCAACAATGCGTTGGCATCTACAAAGGCAAGGTCGTATGCTGTTGCCAATCCGGCTATGGTCTGGTTATAGGATGTTAGTGCATTTTCTACAATGGTTTGTTCTTCTGGTGTAAGTACCCATTTGTCTGTCAATGGAACTGCTACGCCGTTAATGGAAGTTGGGATGTCCGGGTCCGCAAGTGTTCCAATATGATTTCTTGCCGTAAGTACCAATAAATCATCTGCTGTGGCTTGTCGCATGTTGATCAATGCTGGGTTGAACCCTGTCAGGTCTGTTAAATCTTCATCGATGATTACCACTGCGTTTCCTTCTCCAGCGGCAAAAGAGATGGTTCGCTTTTTTAATTCTTCTTCAGTGATGATGCTGAGTTGTTGCAACTGGGCCAAGCCTGCGTTGTATGCTCCGTATGCTTCGGCGCTGTTCAGGTAAGCTGCCGTAGCTGCATCCAATGGAATTGGATTGTGTGGAACCGTAGTGAAATATGGGATGTCCGTTACATTAGGGAGGTTGGCAATGGCGCCATCTGCTCCGTTGGCGGTCATCGCCTGTAGTATCGCATCCAATGACCCTGCAAACACATTGGGGTCGGTAACGTCATTTCTGTTGTAGGTGCTGGGGTCTAAGTTCCCGGCTCGGTCAACACCTGTTCCTCCACCGGTGGCATAGAGCAGAATATCGTTTGCTCCGGCCCAAACGGTGAAAAACGTTGTTCCTTGAGCGGCAGCATCCCCGATTACGGTTGCGGATTCCGAAGAGGAGAATCTCGCAAAATAAGGATTGGCAGTTCCCATGGCCACGCCAGTTACACTACCATATCCAGGTGCTAACAATTCATAGCTTTTAGCACCGGGTACGCCCATGTTGTTGTATGTTCCTGTCAGTTTTTGTGAAACTTCCGTAGAACCCTGCCCTTCAATTATCTCGGGACTTGGACTTGCGCCTAAAAAGGACAGTATGTATCTATTGTCGGCAATTTTGTTTCCACCAAGTGTCATGCCTCCTAGATTGTCGGCCATGAAAGGGATTTCAAAACTCCCTCCTCCCACAAGTGCAAAATTTGATGCCAGCATATTGGGAAAGGATGCTGTTTGGCCATCAATAAATAGGGCATTATCGGAGAAACCGGCAGTCAATGAGTTGCCTACAGCTACGTAGTTGGAAAAATCCGCAGATCCTGATGTATATTCAACTGGGTCTGGGCCAGTTGTTTCGGGTGGGGTTGTATCATCTTCGCATGCTATCAAGAATAAGCCTAGAAATGGGAGAAAGGCATAAAACTTTTTCATATCAAAAAATCTGTTACAGTTAGTTTATGTTAATTGTTGTGGTAAGAACCAGAATTAACCAAATCTATATCAAATTTGTCATACAGACAATTAAATAGGTGAAAAAATTATGCATGCATAATAAAAAGGGCTGAATTTTAAGAATTCAGAAACGCAAGACTTTTGTTGTAGAACTGTTTCGGGTTCTCGGCATGCAGCCAATGCCCAGCTTTATCAATGGTTTCTATTTCGGCTTGGGGAAAATGTCTTTTGATTTCCGTGAAGTCGTTTGGTTGTATGTATTCCGATCGGTCGCCCCGCAAGAATAGGGTAGGCCCGTCGTAAACGGCATTGGAGGATATGTTCTCTCCGATTTCGTCCATTCTTTCTTTGAGAACATCAAAATTAAAACGGAACCCCAATTTGTCTTTTTCTTCCCAATACAGGTTTTTGAGCAAGAATTGGCGGATTCCCTTTTCCTTGATATGTTTTGACAGTTCTTCGTCCGCTTCACGTCTATCCGAAATCTTGTCGAAATCCAAGTGGGAAAGACCGTTGAAGATAAAATGGTGGTGGGCCGGGTAAAACTTGGGTGCAATGTCGGCAACTATCAATTTGGTTACCCTGTCCGGATGTGATGTGGCCAATTGCATCGCGGTTTTTCCGCCCATGGAATGTCCCATCACGTAGGCTGAATCTATACTGAAGTGATCCATGTAGTTGATGACGTCATCGCTCAATATATCATAATTGAACTCTTCGGAATGAAAGCTTTTGCCGTGGTTGCGCTGGTCTATCAGATGTACCTGAAACCCATTTTCGGAATATTGGGTGCCCAGGGTCTTCCAGTTGTCGGACATGCCCAAAAATCCATGTAGAATGATAAAAGGTTGCCCTTCGCCCAATATTTTTGAATGTAGTATTTCCATTATTTCAATCTATGTAAGTACATGTTTACCACATTTTCAAGTCCAAGATAAAGTGATTCGCAAATCAATGCGTGCCCTATGGATACTTCCAATAAATGTGGGATGTGTTCTTTGAAAAATTTGATGTTGTCCAAGCTGAGGTCGTGCCCGGCATTGAGTCCAAGCCCAACTTCGTGTGCCATTTTGGCCGCTTCAACAAAAGGTGCTATTCCATCTTCTTTATTGCCTTTGGCGAATTCATGGGCAAAGCTTTCTGTGTAGAGTTCTATGCGGTCCGTACCTGTTTCTGCAGCTCCTTTTACCATTTCCACATCTGGATCTACAAAGATGGAGGTGCGAATGCCGTTTTCCTTGAAGGTCTTGATCACATCAATCAAAAAATCTTTATGTTTTAGGGTGTCCCAGCCTGCATTTGAGGTTATGGCATCCTCTGCATCGGGTACCAAGGTGACCTGTGTGGGTTTTACCTCGAGCACTAGGTCGATAAATTTTGGGACCGGGTTCCCTTCGATGTTGAACTCCGTGGCCACCACTTTTTTAAGGTCTCGTGCATCTCGGTAGCGGATGTGTCTTTCGTCTGGGCGTGGATGAATGGTGATGCCTTCAGCTCCAAAAGATTCGATGTCCTTGGTGGAAGTTATCAAGTTGGGCACATTGCCGCCTCTGGAATTTCGTAATGTTGCCAGTTTATTTATATTGACACTCAACTTTGTCATGTAGTTCTTTTTAGAATGTCAAAAATAAGAATTCGGCATGCCTTTTGCCATTTTAAATTAGTATTTTGCACCTAATAGATTTGTTATGTACATCCAAGACAAAATAATCAATACGATTCCCATTTTTGAGGTTTCGGAAACTTTAAAGGACGTTATCAAGTTTTTTGAGGAGACTACATATTCCCATGTTGGAGTAACCGAGAACGGTCTGTACTTGGGATTGTTGTCAGAAAATGACCTGGCCTGTTTTGAGCCCGAAAAAAAGGTCGATGATTTTAGGTTTGAGATGGAGGATTTTTTTGTGGTAAAGGAAACGGCTTGGTTGGATGTTTTGGAAATGTTCTCCAGAAACGAGGCCAATGTGCTTCCGGTGCTGGACGAAGACCGTTTGATTATTGGGTATTACGACCTTGAAGATGTGGTTGATGTATTTATTGATACCCCTTTCTTTAGGGAGCCGGGTGCCATTTTGGTCGTGTCCATTGGAATCAAGGATTATTCCTTTAGTGAGATAGCTCAAATTGTTGAAGGTAATAATGCCCGTCTGTTAGGGGCATTTATCACGGATTCGCAGAACGATATCGTTGAAATCACATTAAAGGTGGGAACACAGAGCTTGAACGAGGTGGCTCAAACCTTTAGGCGGTACAACTATACCATCGTGTTCGGAAACAGTGATGACCAATTTATAGAAGATTTGAAACAACGTTCCGACTATCTGGAAAAATATCTTAACGTATAGTAATGAAGGTAGCCATATTCGGTCTGTCTTTTCAAAAGGAGGACCAGCTTTGCGTAGAGGAGCTTTTGGACGAACTTAAGAAGTTGGATGCAGCGGTTTATGTGGAGGAGGACTTTAATAAACTCGTGACCACCATTACCAAAACACAGGTTAAGGGAACGTTCAACCAATCCAAAGGATTGGATTCTTCATTTGATATGTTCGTGAGTTTTGGTGGCGATGGAACCATGTTGCGCGCCGTTACCTATATAAAGGACTACGGTATTCCCATTGTGGGGGTCAATACCGGACGATTGGGTTTTCTGTCCACCTTTAAAAAAGAAAATGTCCGTAAGCTCGTCACCGAGTTCGAAGCTGGACACTATACCGTTGAAGAGCGTAGCTTGGTGGAAGTAGAGCTCAATTCGGAACTAGAGGAGTTCAACGGGCTCAATTTTGCATTGAACGAAATAACCGTTAGTCGAAAGGATACTACTTCCATGATTACCGTGGAAACTTGGTTGGATGACGAATATTTAACCTCGTACTGGTCTGACGGATTGATTGTTTCCACGCCTACGGGGTCAACCGGATACTCCTTGAGCTGTGGTGGTCCAGTAATTGCCCCTTCGGCGAAGTCTTTGGTGCTCACGCCCATTGCGCCGCACAACCTCAATGCGCGTCCGCTCGTGATTTCCGATACCACACAAATCAGATTGAAGGTTTCAGGTAGGGAGCAGACCCATTTGGTTTCTTTGGATTCAAGGATTGCCGATATCTCAAACGGCAAGGAAATCCGTATCAAAAAAGCAGACTTTACCATCAAAATGATAGAGTACAAATCCGAAAGTTTTCTGAAAACTTTACGTAACAAATTGCTTTGGGGGGAAGATAGACGGAATTGATACCATCAAAAACAATAAAAGAAGCGAAAAACTGTTTTACAAGGGAAAGCAATATTAAACATTTGTCTATAGACCTTCCTTTACTCTTAATTCTTGTAACTTTTTGGATAGTATGCGGATAGTTTTGGCTGTTTTTCTATGCTGTGTGATGAATATGAGCGCACAGACGTATGAGATAGGAGTATTTGCCGGTGGTGCCAATATGATAGGCGATGTGGGAAGGACCAATTATATACTGCCTTCCGGACCTGCTTTTGGCGGAATATTTAAATGGAACAAGGGAAAACGCTATGCTTGGAGGGCCAGCGTACTCTATGGAGAATTTACCGCTGATGACAATAAATCCCACATGCAATCCAGACAGCAAAGGGGATATGTGGTGGATAATTCCATTTTGGAGTTCTCCGCAGGGCTCGAAATCAACTTTGTTGAATACAATCTACATAAGCTCGGACCCGCCTTCACGCCTTACCTGTACACGGGTGTAACCTACTTCAGATACGATTTTAATTATATTGATGCCCTTCAAATGCAGGATATTAACCAAAAAGACGGTAGTTTTGCAATTCCAATGACGGTTGGGGCTAAGTATCGTTTAAATCAATTCTTGATTCTTGGAGCCGAAATTGGGGCCAGATATACTTTTACGGACAATTTGGACGCAAGTAACCCAGAAGGTTCCAATTTTGAGCAATTCCGATTCGGGAATATATTGAGCGACGACTGGTACGTTTTTACAGGTTTTACATTAACGTATACCTTTGGACGTAAACCTTGCCAGGATTGTTTTCAATAAAATGCACACACTAGAGGACGTAGACAAAGAAAAACTACCGCAGCACGTGGCCATTATTATGGATGGTAATGGTAGATGGGCAAAACAACGAGGCAAACTCCGTATGTTCGGGCACGAGAACGGGGTGGAATCCGTGAACCAAACTGTGGAGAGCTGTGCAAAGCTCCAGATTCCTTTTTTAACGCTATATGCCTTTTCCACAGAAAACTGGAATCGACCCAAGACCGAGATAGACACCTTGATGAAGCTTTTGGTAAACGCTCTTAAAAGAGAGTTGAAAACCTTGAACAAGCATAATATTAGGTTGAAGGCCATCGGAAAAATCGATACACTGCCCAAAAAAGTCTACAAGGAACTTACCGAAGTGATGTCAAAAACCGAAAATAATTCGGGTATGACACTTACGCTGGCATTGAGCTATGGCTCGCGGGAGGAGATAAAAACAGCGGTCCAAGAGATTGCGGTCAAAGTTAAAAATAACATAATTTCCCCCGAAAATATTGACGAAACAGTTATAAATACACATCTTTACGCGCACTTTTTGCCTGATGTAGACCTACTTATACGCACAAGTGGCGAATGTAGGATAAGTAATTTTTTACTTTGGCAGATAGCATACGCCGAATTATATTTTATTGATGTATTTTGGCCCGACTTTAGAGAGCACCATTTGGTAGAGGCCATATTAAGTTATCAAAACAGAGAACGACGATTTGGAAAAACGAGCGAACAACTTAACTAAGGGTATCAAAAACATCATCCTTTCAACCCTTATTATCCCACTATTTTTATTTTCAGCCCAAGGTATTGCCCAAGAGACCGATTTTGAAGAAGGCAAGCAATACATTTTGGGAGGGTTGACCGTAACTGGCTTACAGAGCTACAACGAGCAGACCGTGAAGAGCTACACCGGTTTGCGGGTAGGGCAGCCCATTAAGGTGCCCGGCGATGAAATAAGTGCAGTGATCAAAAAGTTGTGGAACTTGGATTTGTTCAGCAATGTGGAAATGTTCTACACCAACATTGAAGACGATAAAATATTTTTGGAACTGAGCATTACCGAACGGCCTACTTTGAACAACGTGACCGTATATGGTGTAAAAAAACGTAAGGTTGAGGATATTATCGATGACACAGACCTTAAGAAAGGAAAGAAAATCACCGAGAGTTTGATTGCCAATACCAAGAACTATCTTCAGAACAAGTACAAAAAACAAGGATTCTTGAATGCCAAGGTAAGTATTGCCACAACGGCCGATACCACGGGTACCAATGTGCAGAACATGGTCATCAATGTAAATAAAGGTGATAAGGTAAAAATTAAGGACATCAACTTTGTTGGTAACGAAAAACTGTCGGACAAAAGGCTCCGCAAATCCCTGAAGAAAACCAAAAAGAAAAAGTTTTACCGTTTTTGGAAGAAATCCAAATACATTGAGGCAGAATACCAAGAAGACCTCGATAACTTGATCGATACTTATGCAGAAAGAGGGTATAGGGATGCCCGAGTGCTATCGGATACCTTTGTGAAACTGGACGAGAAGAACATTGAGCTTACCATCAAAGTAGAGGAAGGTGACAAATATTATTTTGGTGAAATCGACTTTGTAGGTAACTCCGTTTATACGGATAGAATGTTGAGTCAAGTGCTCGGAATCAAAAAAGGCGATACCTATAATGGAGTAATGTTGAAAAAGCGTATCGCTGACGATTCCGATCCAGATGCAGCTGATTTAACAAACCTATATCAAAATAACGGATATTTGTTTTCGAGTATCAACCCGGTTGAGGTTTCAGCTGTAAATGATACCATCGATTTTGAAATACGAATCATAGAAGGAAAAGAAACCTTCTTGGATCACGTAACAGTTTCTGGTAACGACAAGACCAATGACCATGTAATTTACAGGGAAATCAGAACAAGGCCAGGTCAAAAATACAGCAAGTCCAATATTGTTAGAACAATCCGGGAATTAGGCCAGCTAGGATTTTTTGATGCAGAACAAATCGTTCCTGATATCCAAAACCCAGACCCCAATGCGGGTACAGTGGATGTGAACTATAGCTTGGTGGAATCTGGTTCCAGCCAGATTGAGCTCCAAGGTGGTTTTGGTGGTGGAGGTTTCATCGGTACGTTGGGACTTTCCTTTAGTAACTTCTCTTTAAAGAACATTTTCAACAAGGAAGCATACAAACCCGTACCCATGGGGGACGGACAAACCTTTGCCCTGCGTTTGCAGGCCAGTAGGACCTTCCGTGTCTATAGCTTGAACTTCTCCGAGCCGTGGTTGGGCGGTAAAAAACCGGTAAGGTTTAACATGTCGCTGTCCAGAACACAACAGTTTGCTACTGGATATGATCAAAATGGTAGATTGGATGTGCAGAAAGATCGTGGGTTCTCCATTACGGGAGTATCTGCCGGTTTGGCGAAAAGGGTACAATGGCCGGATGATTTCTTTACGATTTCCCATTCCGTGGGTTATCAATATTATAAGTTCGATGATTATGATTTGGGACTATTTAACTTTGGTAACGGTAGCTCAAACTCATTGACATACACTTTTGGTATTTCCAGAAGTTCCCAAGGTCCCAGTAGAATTTTCCCCATGACGGGTTCCAACTTTGAGCTTACGGCAAAATTTACACCGCCATATTCGCTCTTTGGCAGCAAAGATTTTAAATCGTTAAAAAACCGTAGAAAGGAATTGACGGATATCTCTCTGGAAAGACCGTTGACCACCTTGGAGGCCAATGAAATAAGGGAGATAGAAAAGGAGCGCTTTAGGTGGTTGGAGTTCTATAAGGTGAAGTTTAAAGGAGATTGGTACACCAATATTGTGGATAAACTGGTATTGCGTACCAATGCAGAATTTGGATTCTTGGGGTCCTATAATAATGATATAGGGGATGTGCCTTTTGAGCGTTTTTATGTCGGGGGCGACGGTCTAGGAAACTTTAGTTTGGACGGTCGGGATGTAGTGCAATTAAGAGGTTACGAGAATAGCTCGTTGGCTTTTTCCGTATATAACCCGGTTAGACAGTCCGCGCAGCAAGAAGGTGGGGTCATCTACAATAAGTACTCCATGGAGCTTCGATATCCTTTGACCTTAAAACCATCGGCATCCATTTACGTACAAACATTTTTGGAAGCAGGTAACGCGTTCAATAATTTTCAGGACCTCAACCCATTTGAACTAAAAAGGTCGGCAGGTGCAGGTTTAAGGATTTTTATGCCGGCGTTCGGTCTTTTGGGGATTGATTTTGGATATGGTTTTGATGCAGATAACGTTAGACCAAATGCTGGACCTAGTGGTTGGCAGACACACTTTATCATTGGACAACAATTTTAATGACTTTAATCCGTTTCAGTTAAAAAGATCTGCCGGAGTGGGGCTACATATTTTTGGGCCGGTATCTATACTCTCTGGAATCAATTCTGATGAAAAGCTAAATGTAATGGCAAAATCAGGATTCAATATGGGGCAAGTAATCGGTAAACGGACTTCATCATCGGGCAGCAGTTTTAATTTATGGAAAACGCCTCTTTATTATTTTTCAAATAGTTCATTTTGAACAAATTAGTAATTTTGGCACGATATTTTCTATGTAAAATGCGGAATCAAAGATGAATACCAAAGTTCTTTTAACATTAGTCGTTTTGCTGACATCCTTTTACGGGTTTTCCCAACGGGGCGTTCGTATAGGTTATGTGGATATGGAGTATATCCTTGAAAATGTGGAAGAGTACCGGGATGCCACCAAGCAATTGAACGATAAAGCCCAAAAGTGGAAGCAGGAAATCGAACTGAAGCAAAGCGTTGTCGAACAAATGAAAAAAGATTTGATGGCGGAAAAAGTACTCTTGACCGACGAACTGATCTTGGAGCGGGAAGAAGAGATACAGCTATTAGAAAAGGAAATGTTGGATTACCAACAAGACCGTTTTGGACCTCAAGGGGATTTGGTGCTACAGAAACAATTGTTGATACAGCCGATACAGGACCAAGTTTTCAATGAAGTACAAAAAATCGGAGCCAATAAAAGATACGATTTTATTTTTGATAAATCCGCAGATGTTGTAATGTTGTACTCCGAAAAAAGACACGACATAAGTGACTTGGTTTTAAGGGAGATAGGACGCACAAGAAAAATAAGTGCCTCCAACAAAAAACAAGAGGAACAAAGCCGTTTGGAACAGTTCCAGGAAGAGGAGGACGAAATAAGCGATGCGCTCAGGGAAAGACAAGAGCAGGCCGAAGAAGCCCTTGAAGAGAGGGAGAAAGCAGCAGAGGAACGCAGAGCCGAAAAATTAAAAGAAAGAGAAGAACGCAAGAAAGCGTACGAAGAACGAAGGAGAAAATTATTGGAAGAGCGCGAAGCCCAGCGAAAAGCCAAATTGGAAGAGCGAAAAAAAGCGCAAGAACAACAAAAGGATTCAATAGGATAGAGTATATTGAAACACTAAATTTAAAGTCAAAAAAGTAACGTTGAGAATCATGAAAAATGTAAAAAGAATCGCTGTAGCCCTAGTATTGTTTGTTGCGGCTACTGGTTTTGTAAATGCTCAGAGCAAGATTGCACACATCAATGTACAGCAATTATTGTCTGATATGCCGGAGATGAAGGCTGCACAAGCTGAATTGAAGAAATTACAAGAAACTTACAGAGCGGATATCCAAAGCTCTATGACCGAGCTTCAAAACAAGTATACACAATACGAAAACGAAGCAACTTCCAAAACAAGGGAAGAAAACGAGCAAAGAGCTGTTGAACTACAAGGTTTCCAGCAAAATATCCAAGAAGCGGAGCAAGCAGCTATGCAAGAAATGCAAAAGAAACAACAAGAATTGTTTGCACCTATTTCTGAAAAGGCAAAAGCAGCAATCGAGAAAGTGGCAGCGGCAAAAGGTTACGATTACGTAATCGATGCCAGCCCAGGATTGAGCTTGATCGTATCCAAAGGTCCAGACCTTTTGGCCGAAGTAAAAAAGGAACTAGGTTTCTAAACCTTACCTTCAAATAAAATAGTAGACCGCTTTTTTTAAAGCGGTTTTTTTATGCCATAAAAATTTAAGCCACTATTTTTAAGCATGCCAAAACCAATAGGAATTTTTGACTCAGGAGTGGGGGGCACCTCCATTTGGAAAGAGGTGGCCAAAATGCTCCCTAATGAAAACACCATTTATTTGGCGGATAGTACCAATGCCCCTTATGGAGAAAAGTCAAAAGAAGAGATTTTAAGGCTCAGTATTAAAAATACGGAGTATTTGCTCAGTTCGGGCTGTAAAATTATTGTAGTGGCCTGTAACACCGCCACAACAAACGCCATAGATCATCTCCGTTCACGTTACAACGTGCCGTTTATAGGAATAGAGCCGGCAATTAAACCGGCGGCCCTCCAGACCAAAACCAAAAAAGTTGGGGTATTGGCCACCAAGGGAACGCTCTCCAGTAGTTTGTTCCACAATACGTCCAAACTCTTTGCCGAGGGGATTACTGTCTTGGAGCAAGAGGGGAAGGGTTTGGTAGAGCTGATAGAAGCAGGGGAGATTGATTCCCCGGAGATGAGAAGCCTATTGGCGACTTTCCTGAATCCCATGCTCAAAGAGAATATAGATTGTTTGGTGCTCGGATGCACCCATTATCCCTATCTTATTCCAGTTTTGAAGGAAATATTGCCGAGCAATGTCAATATTATAGATTCTGGCGAAGCCGTGGCCCGTCAGACCAAGACCGTTTTGGAACAGAATAACTTGCTAACCAAGGTCAATGATAATCCTGAACATCTTTTTTACACCAATGCAGATGTGAAAGTTTTGAAAGATTTGGTCAATGACCCGACTGCTCAGGTATCCTCTAAGGATTTTTAAACCCTATTTTCTTTTGTAAGTGAGGTAGGTAAAAGCATATTCGTGCCTATCATCTTTTGGATGGTGTTCCTCTTTTACTAGCTCCCATTGCTCTTCATCAATCTCTGGAAAAAAGGCATCCGCCTCAAAAGTACCGTGCACCCTTGTCAATTCGATATGGGTGGCACGGTCCATGGACTGTTTGTAAATTTCACCTCCCCCAATGATAAAGGCAGTTTCGTTGTCCTCTACCAGCGCAATCGCATCCGCCAATGAGTGCACAATAGTGCAGGGAAATTTCGGGACGTAATTCTCGTCCCTTGTAATGGCAATGTGGGTGCGGTTGGGCAAGGGTTTTGGAAAACTCTCCAAAGTTTTTCTTCCCATTATGATTTTGTGGCCTGAGGTAAGACTTTTAAACCGTTTAAAATCATCCGGTAAATGCCATACCAAATCGTTGTCCTTGCCAAGGGCATTGTTTTCGGCCGCGGCCGCAATAATGATCAATTTTCTCATTGATCTTTTTTTTTATTGATTTTGGAAAGGGGAAAGTCGGTTTCTATTTCCTTTTGGATCTCGCCAATACGTTTTTTTTGAAGGTTTACCAATCGCTCGCGTTGCTGGCGCTCCCAATCTTGCCCCATAAATTTATGCGTAACAAAAACATTGAAAACATGCAGGACCAAGAAAAGGGCCCAAGCCAGTACGATCCAAATGGACCAATCGTAAGTCTCTCCGTACTTGAGTACTTTGTTGGCAAGAATCAAAAAAATACTTCCGACCAAGAAAATTACGAAGTGGGAGAACAGTCGCTTCTTTTGTTTGATGCGCTTATGGGCATTCTCCAAAAGTTCGTGCTGCTCCAAATCTATTTCTGACTTGTTCTTTTTACCGAATGACAACATGGAATGGCTATCTTTATCAACAAAGATAATTGAATTGTATCCAAAAATCCCGATATGCAAACCCTAAGAAAAAAATTCCCCGTGCTTAACCATTATGTTTATGCCAATACCGCTTCTGCAGGACTGTTAAGCGAAGATTTGATGGAATGGAGACAAGGGCACGACTTAGATTACCTAATTGGTGGTAGCCAAATGAAGAACAAGGGCTTTGCCCATATGCCCGAAATAAAGAAGACGGTTGGGAAGTTTTTTAACTGCAAGCCCGATAATGTGGCCTTGGTACCCAATTTCAGTTTGGGGTTTAACTTGTTGTTGGAAGGATTGCCCAAGGATAAAAAAGTGCTGTTGGTCAACAAGGATTACCCAAGTGTCAACTGGCCGTTCGAGACCAGAGGGTTTGAACTTGACCATGTGGATGCCGATGAGCATATGGAGGAGAACATCCATGCCAAGGTAAAAAAGGGAGATGTTGATATACTAGCACTCAGTTTGGTGCAATGGGTAGATGGGGTCCGCATTGATTTTGATTTTCTGAAAGATTTGAAAAAGGAATTTCCCGACCTGATGATTCTTGCCGATGGCACACAATATTGTGGTACCGAGCCGTTCGATTTTGAAGCATCCGGTATCGATATTTTGGGAGCCAGTGCCTACAAATGGATGTTGGCAGGATACGGAAACGGCTTTTTCTTGGTAAAAGACGCCGTGATGGAGCAGTTTGAGCTTAGGGGTATCGGTAATGGTTCCGTAAACAACGATGCTTCCAAACGGGACAGCATTACTTTTTGCAAGTTCTTGGAGCCTGGCCATTTGGATTCCCTCAATTTTGGGAGCTTGGAGTTTGCCGTGAAATTTTTGGACGAAATAGGTCCAGAGAATGTGCAGGCGCAATTGCAAAAGTTGTCAAAAAAAGCTATGAAAGCATTTTCGGAGCTTGATCTGCTAGAGCCTGCCGTTATCAAAAGAAAGCGGCACAGCACCATATTCAACATTAAGGGCGACGAGAATCTCTTCAATAAACTCACCGAAGAAAACATAGTGGCCTCGCCACGTGGGGGAGGCATCCGTTTGAGCTTTCATTTTTATAATACCGAGGAGGAAATAGATGTTATCTCAACACTTCTAAAACGCTGGGCATCAAAATCATAATTGGTAAAAAACGTCGATTTAATTTGCTAAAAGTAAGATTGCGGTTAGGTGGATTTTATCAAATTGATAAATCGGTTCTAACTAATTGTAAATAAACGGTTTTATGTATTGTTTTGTACTGAAATTAAAATTTTCGGTACCATGGCAATTAAAAAACAATACCTGAAGAGCAAGCCTGTTTGCAAAGTAACTTTTACGGTTCCTGCAGATGAGGCAGAGACCGTTGCAGTAGTTGGCGATTTCAATAAATGGAATCCCAAAAAGAGCGGCTTAAAGAAATTAAAGAACGGAACCTTTAAGGGAACGTTTGAACTACCTGTGGAGAACAGCTACGAGTTTAGATATTTGATAGACGGCAATTATACCAACGATGGTGAGGCCGATCGTTACCAATGGAACGATTACGCAGGCACCGAAAATGCCGTTTTGGAAGTATAAAATGTGGGACACGCCATCAGTTGGCCCCAAAACTGATGGTGGGTTTTCCATAACTTGGCCGTAAAACTTTGTGAATTGGATTCGTCAGTCCGAGTGATTTTGGGTGGTTGAGCGAAGTCGAAACCAAAGAAAATTGTATCGGGAACTGGAGTCGAATCCAACAAAACCGATTCTCGAAAACTTCTATTCCCCGTAGGTGGCGAGTACAGCTTGACCTTCCAAAAAAATCACTTTGTCCAGTAATCCACAACCGTTACATCGGCAATATGCGGGCCTACAATGTCGCCAAAGGCCAGGTGATCGGGATGGGTAAGGTAAGTGTCTCGGTCGGCTTCGCTATCAAAGGTCAAAAAGTAACAGTGCGTAAGTCCTTTGTTCAAGTTCTCCGGGCTGTTGTTGGTGCCCCATTCGTAGCCTTTAATTTCCGAAATTTTGGAGGGCAATGCGTTAAAGGCATCTTCCACTTGTTTAACCTCCTCCTCGGAGGAAGTGTCTTTAAATTTGAACAATACCACGTGGCGTAATTTCGGACCTTTCACTTCTTCTGTTGCTTTTACAGTTTCTTCTTCCTCTTTTTCGGTGGTTTCTTTTTTGGGTTCTTCGCCACAACTGGCAAATAACAGTGCGGCAAATAGGGTGATGATGGGTTTCATGTGGTTATAGGTTTAAATCAGTTTTTAAGGTGTTTGGATGTTGTCTGGTATCAAATACTGTCACAATTTCGATTTCATCGGTTTCTGGCAAGATGCGATAGAAGCATGTTGACTGTTTTGTGACAACGCATTTATAGATTCCCATCATTTCAGTGGATTGTGGGCAGCTATTAGGTTGAGAGGCGATTTGCGACATCTTTTTATCGAACTTTTCGAAGAACTGGTCTCTTGCTTTTACTCCACAGTTTTCTAACAGATAATCGTTTAGTTGTAGTAGTTTTGATTCAGCAAGCTTGGATAAAAATACCTTCATCAAGAAATTTTCTTAACAAACGAATCATAAGAAACTCTTTTCCCTTGATCAAGTTCCGCCAACCCCTTTTTTATCTCTTGTTGCTGTTCAGGGGATAGTTCGTTCCAAAAATCCCCTTGTTCTTTTCGGAGAATGTTTGCCATTTTCTCGATGATGCTGGCATTGTCCACCTTTAAAATGGCCTGTATTAATTCTAATTTGGATGCTTTTAAATCCATGACATTATCGTTTAACTCAAAGATACGATTTTCAATGGATTATGTGGGTGCGGTGTTGCCAGTTCCGTTTGTGACACCTTTGTTGTACTTGGTGCTATACCTTAAGTTCGCTCTGGTGGGTTTGATATTTTAAATCAAAACTTGAACAATTCGACAAAATCAATTTCAAGTGCATTTGCAATAGTGTAAAGCGTATAGGTGTTTGCTGAAACTTTGTGGTTTTCGATGAGTTCGATATGTTGTTTGTCGCGACCGCATAATCTTCCCAACTCAGCTTGAGAAATGTTTTTGTCCTTTCTGAGCTGTTTGATTCGATTCCCGATTTTTATTGATAATTCCTGCTTTGTCAACATTGAATGCGTCCTAACAAAACAAAATTGACCAGATAAAACAGAAGAAACGTCATAATATATTATGACAAGTTAAAATTATCAACTACTTTAGGGTCATATTTTCTTGTGACAATGAAGAATTTTGATAAAAATACTACTGTTATATTTTTTTCTGAATTGTTTGAAGATGCATACGTCTCTCCTGCGGAACTGGCCGAGGTTTTGGACATGGGCATTGAAATGCTTTTTTATGTGGAGGAGGGTGCCTTTTCCAAAGAGGATATGCGAAATGTGGTAACCGCTTTAAGAAAGATAACTTTGGAGCTAAGAAAATGATGGCTGGTGCGAGCGTCACGCTCGTTCCATTATTGTAAAGTTTAGTATTCACGAGCCAAGAGTATCGCGCTAGCTGGGGATAATGAGTTTCGTAAGAATTTATGATTTTACTAATACAATTATCTAAATTTACAAATATGGAGCATATAAAAGCAGAGCATCATACCAAAGAGTCATTAAGCTTTATTTTTAGTGAAGCAGACAAACATCTTACCGATGTAATTGATGCGGTAAGGTCAAATTCAAATCGTTCATTTTTCCTATTTGGTTTTTACATGTCGATAGCTTCCTTTTCATACTTGGAAATTGTGGACTCAAAATATGTTTATTTGATTCTTTTAACCGGATGCGTACTTTCAGCATTATTCTTGCTGAAGAATATATCGCCAACGGTAATTGAAATTAAAGGTTCCAGTCCTTCCGATGTTTTGGTGTCTTATTTTGACTACTTCAAAGATCAAGAATTAGAAAAAGAATTACTTGTGGTCCAAATAGAAAGTTATCAGAAATCAATAGAACTTAATAAGGTTTTAGTCTCAAAAATGTCAACTAGATATATTTGGTCTTTTAGAATATTGTTAACCTTTATTCTTGTTTTTCTTTTTGTCTACTCCTTTTTGTTCTTTAAGTGCTACTAAACTAGAAGTAGTTTTTGGGCGAGCGGTAACTTTGGGTTTTACAGGTTTCTTCTTTGCCATCATTGTTTTGTTGATAAGTAATTCAAAGTCGTTAAAATATAAATTTTACACCGCGACCACGCCCTTAATATGCGGATGTGGGTCATAATTCAAGAGCTCAAAATCATCAAAGCTAAAGTCAAAAATATCCTTTACTTCGGGGTTTAGTTTCATGGTGGGCAAGGGGCGCGGGTCACGGCTCAATTGCAGTTCCACCTGCTCCATGTGGTTGTTATAAATATGGGCATCACCAAAGGTGTGTATAAAATCGCCAGGTTGGTAGCCACAAACTTGTGCCATCATCATAGTAAACAGGGCGTAAGACGCAATGTTAAAAGGTACCCCTAAAAAAATGTCCGCACTACGTTGGTACAATTGGCAAGAGAGTTTACCATCCGCCACATAAAACTGGAAAAAAGCATGGCAGGGTGGGAGGGCGGCCTTACCGTTGGCCACATTTTCCGAAAAAGACACCGAAGTGTCCGGCATTACACTGGGATTCCAAGCGGAAACCAGCATCCTGCGGCTATTGGGATTGTTTTTCAAAGTCTCTACCACTTCCTTGATCTGGTCGATTTCCTCGCTGTTCCAATTGCGCCACTGGTGCCCGTAGACAGGACCTAGGTCGCCGTTTTCATCGGCCCACTCGTTCCAGATACGCACGCCGTTCTCTTGCAGATAGGCTACATTGGTGTCCCCTTTTAAAAACCACAACAACTCGTGGACAATGGATTTGAGGTGCAATTTTTTAGTGGTCACCATGGGAAAGCCCTCGGAGAGGTCGAACCGCATCTGATAGCCAAAAACGCTCAAGGTTCCTGTTCCTGTACGGTCCCCTTTTTGGTTTCCGTGCTCCAATACGTGTTTTAGAAGGTCGTGGTACTGTTTCATACTGCCTGTTCCGTTACTAATGTTATTTCGAACGAATCAAATGAGGAGAAATCCAAGAATATCTCGACTGCGCTCGATATGACGAAAAATCAATCCATCGAAATTACTTCAATAATCAAATTTTTGAAATAGAAAATGGAAAGACTTATAAAAACTTTATTAACGTTGAAGTGTTACCCTAAAATCATCCCAGCAATGGTAGCCGACAGCAGTGATGCCAATGACCCGCCCAAAACGGCCTTCATTCCAAAAGAGGAAAGTACTTTACGTTGACCGGGCGCCAATGACCCTATACCACCAATCTGAATACCGATGGAAGCGAAGTTGGCAAAACCACAGAGCATGTACGTGGCCATAATCACGGATTTATTGTAAGTAAAATGCACACCGCTTGCTACATTCTTAAGGTCAGCCAATTGAATATACCCTACAAATTCGCTTGCGGCCAATTTAATGCCGAGCAGCTGTCCCATGAGCATAATGTCTTCATTGGCAACACCTATCAACCACATAAGCGGGGCGAATATGGTTCCTAGAATGGCTTCCAAGGAAAATTCGGTGTACGGGGAGTTGGCGGCTATCCAATTATTGAAAGTGGTAAGATCTCCGACCCAGCCCAAGATTCCGTTGATCATGGCAATAAAGGCCACAAAAACCAACAACATGGCCCCAACGTTCAAAGCGAGTTTAAGACCTTCGGTGGTTCCATTGGCAATGGCATCCAGAATATTGGCACCGATTTTTTCGGAAGACACCTCTACATCTGTGTTGACCTTCTCGGTCTGTGGATACAATATTTTTGAAATAACAATGGCACCCGGTGCGGCCATTACGGATGCTGCCAAAAGGTGCTTGGCAAATACCAAACGAAGTTCGGGGTCGTCACCGCCCAAAAATCCTATATAGGCCGCAAGAACAGCTCCCGCAACCGTGGCCATGCCGCCGATCATCACCAGAAGGATTTCGGATTTGTTCATTTTTTCCAAATAGGCCTTGATGAGCAAAGGTGCCTCGGTCTGTCCCAAAAATATGTTGCCCGCTACGGAAAGGCTTTCCGCTCCCGAGATGCCCAAACTTTTAGACAGTAACCATGCCATCCATTTTACCACCACCTGAATCACTCCCAAATAATATAAGACCGAAGTCAAAGCCGAGAAAAATATAATGGTGGGCAATACTTGGAAGGCAAATATGTACCCAAAAGTGTCCATGTCCACCACCAACCCTTCGAACAGGAACTGGCTTCCGGCACGGGTAAAGTCCAAGATGCTGACAAAAATGCTTCCGACCTGTTCAAAAATATATTGTACAAAGGGGACTTTGAGTACGCCAATGGCTATCAACACTTGCAGGGAAAGTCCTATTCCGACGGTTTTCCAGTTGATAGCTTTTCTATTGGAACTGAACAAAAATGATATCAATATAAGTACGGCCATTCCCAGTGCTCCACGAAGCAATGTGGTGATGGTAAAACCTTGATTGGGAATAATTTCAGCGGTTTGCTGTACGGCAATGTTCTCCGTAATGGTGGAGCCAATGGCTACATTAAGGGAATCTGCGGGCAATGAATTTTGGCCGAAAGCGACCGAACAAAGGAGTAAAAGTATCAGTAAACTTTGGGTCTTTTTCGCCATGTATGTTGGTCGTTTATTTGCGCTTGGAAATTTCATCCCTCAATTTTGCGGCCTTTTCGTAGTCTTCGCTGGCCACTGCATTGTCCAATTCTTTATGAAGTTCTTGTAGGGACATTTCTCTGTATCCGTGGGTATCGGAACCCGATTCCAGCTCCACGGCCTCTCCTTCTTGAAGGATTTCATCGACCATAATGCTGTCGTCCTCGTCCTCTTCTTTCTCTTTGGAAGAAAATTTTAGGAAAATACCGGCTTTGTCCAAAATGGTCTTGTACGTAAAAATGGGGGCGTTAAACCGCAGTGCAAGTGCAATCGCATCACTGGTGCGGGCATCGATGATTTCCTCATCGTTATCGCGCTCACAGATAATGCTGGAATAGAAAACGCCGTCCACCAGTTTATGGATGATCACCTGCTTGACCACGATTTTGAACCTGTCCGCAAAATTCTTGAACAGGTCGTGGGTCAAAGGTCTGGGCGGTTTTATCTCTTTTTCCAAAGCAATGGCAATGGACTGTGCTTCAAATGCGCCTATAACAATGGGAAGTTTACGGTCTCCCTCCTCTTCATTTAAAATAAGGGCGTACGCGCCATTTTGTGTTTGGCTGTATGATATCCCCTTTATTTTTAATCGTACTAAACTCATATATCTCCTCCTAAAGCAAAGGGGCCGTCCAAATAAGTGGCTTTACCAGTTATCTGAACAGCCCCTTGCAATGGGCAAATTAACAAAATTTAAGTGTTTTGGGCTTTAAATTCTTTTAATTTTTCGATGAGTTCGGGCACTACCTCGAAGGCATCCCCGACTATTCCGTAATCTGCAGCCTTAAAGAAAGGTGCTTCCGGGTCGTTATTGATGACCACTTTTACTTTGGAGGCGTTGATACCTGCCAAATGTTGAATGGCTCCCGAAATTCCGATGGCTATATAAAGATTACTGGCCACGGGCTTACCGGTTTGACCAACGTGCTCGCTATGGGGGCGCCATCCCATATCCGAAACAGGTTTGGAACATGCGGTCGCCGCACCCAAAACGTCGGCCAATTCTTCTACCATGCTCCAATTCTCTGGTCCTTTTAGTCCTCGACCGCCAGATACGACGATATCGGCATCGGCGATAGTGGCTTTTCCGACCACACGATCTACATCCACCGATTTAACGGAAAATGCGTTATCGCTCAATGATGGGCCAAAATCTTCCACCGAAGCAGATACATTGTTTTCAGTAACACCAAATGCGTTGCTGGAAACCCCTATAATCTTTACATCCGACGAAATCTCGGTCATAGCGAACCCTTTGTTACTGAAAGCAGTCCTTTTAACCATAAATGGTGAAGTGCTTTCAGGGGCAGCTACCACATTGGGTGTATATCCAGCAGATAATTTAGCCGATAAAATCGGGGCCAAATATTTACTGTCTGCGCTGGAACTCAATATGATCACTTTGGCATCTTCCGTTTTTGCAGCTTGCTCCAATACATCGGCATAGGCCTTGGCATTAAATGTTTTTAAGGAGTCATCCGATACCTTCAGGACTTTGGAAACCCCGTAGGTCCCCAATGAGGCATCGTCCTCGGCATTAAAAGAGACCGCGGTTACGGTTGTGCCTAAGTCCTGGGCCACTTTATGTGCGTAAGAGGCTGCTTCGAAGGCATTTTTTTTGAATTTTCCCTTTAGGGATTCTGTATATACTAATACTGACATAATCTTTTTCTCTTGTTTAGATAACTTTTGCTTCGTTGTGCAGTAGTTCCACTAATTCTCCCACGTTGCCGGCATCGACCAATTTAACGGGTCCTTTGGCGGCGGGCTTTTCAAATTTTTGGTCCTGTGTGGGTTGTGAAGCATCAACGGGTTCTACCACATTAAATGCTTTTTTACGGGCCATCATAATACCTCTCATGTTCGGGATACGAAGGTCGCTTTCCTCTACCAACCCTTTTTGTCCACCGATCACCAGTGGAAGCGAAGTGCTGATTTTTTCTTTTCCACCATCGATTTCACGAACTGCTGTTGCGGTATCACCATCGATTTCGAGGCTGATACAGGTGTTCACAAAGTTCATATCCAACAAGGTGGCGAGTATTCCGGGAACCATACCACCATTGTAGTCGATGGATTCCCTACCTGCGATGATCAGGTCGTATTCCCCATTTTTGACCACTTCGGCCAACTGTTGGGCTACAAAAAAACCATCTTTTGGCTCTGCATCCACTCGAATGGCCTCATCGGCACCAATGGCCAGGGCTTTTCTAATGGTGGGCTCGGTTTGGGCACCGCCCACGTTCACTACATGGACCGTGGCACCTTGCTTTTCCTTGAACCACATGGCACGTGTGAGGCCAAACTCATCATTAGGATTAATAACAAATTGAACCCCGTTTGTGTCAAACTTGGTATCACCTTCCGTAAAATTGATTTTGGAAGTAGTATCAGGTACATTGCTAATGCAAACTAAAATCTTCATATATACTTTAGGTTTATCTGCTCAAATATAATTATAAAAATCCGAAATTTATTATGCATGCATAATAAATTTTGTTCTTTTTTTTGGATTTTGGTCAGGCGAGTTTCGGGTAGTTTTTGCTATTTTTGCTTGCGTTTTTAAGCAGACTATAAATATTTAGTACGATTCAATGAAAACATTACAGTTTAGGGAGGCAATAGCCGAGGCTATGTCCGAAGAAATGCGAAGAGATGATACCATTTATTTGATGGGCGAGGAGGTGGCCGAGTATAACGGTGCTTACAAGGCCTCCAAAGGCATGTTGGATGAGTTCGGACCGGAGCGTGTATTGGATACCCCGATTTCAGAACTTGGTTTTGCCGGTATCGGTGTTGGTTCTGCAATGAACGGCAATAGGCCCATTATAGAATTTATGACATTCAACTTCTCCTTGGTGGGAATTGACCAAATTATAAACAACGCTGCCAAGATCCGTCAGATGTCCGGTGGGCAGTTCAATTGTCCTATCGTATTTAGAGGTCCTACGGCTTCTGCGGGACAGTTGGCCGCAACGCACTCCCAAGCTTTTGAAAGCTGGTTTGCAAACACTCCGGGACTCAAGGTAGTGGTTCCATCGAACCCTGCGGATGCCAAAGGTTTGTTGAAATCCGCAATCCGTGATGATGACCCTGTAATTTTTATGGAATCAGAGCAAATGTACGGTGACAAGGGTGAGGTGCCCGAAGGAGAGTACACCATTCCATTGGGTGTTGCGGATATCAAAAGAGAAGGTACCGATGTGACCATAGTTTCCTTTGGAAAAATCATTAAAGAAGCCTATAAGGCGGCGGATGAATTGGAAAAAGAGGGCATCAGCTGTGAAATCATTGATTTGAGAACGGTTCGTCCCATGGATCATGATGCTATTCTTACTTCGGTAAAGAAAACCAATAGGATGGTAATCTTGGAAGAAGCTTGGCCTTTTGGTAACGTGGCCACTGAAATTATCTATCACGTACAGGATAAAGCTTTCGACTATTTGGATGCACCTATCGTGAAATTGAACACAGCAGATACCCCTGCACCATACTCTCCGGTACTTTTGGCGGAGTGGTTACCAAACCACGAAGATGTCATTAAAGCTGTTAAGAAAGTGTTATATAAGTAATAGAAACATATTTTAAGGTATATTAGCCCCGTCAATTTTATTGACGGGGCTATATTATTTAGGGAACATTTTTTTGATTAGAAATTACTTTGAACCAAATTTGACCTGAGTTAAATGGGAACTAGCAGTTGTGCTGTTCCACAATGTCCCACATACTTGCCTATGAAAAGATTCTTTTCTGTTTTTTTCCTGATTTTTACAGTTTGTGTCAGTGCGCAGACCAAAATAGAAGGGATAGTTTCCGATGACACGGGAATGCCGATTGCCTTTGCCAACATCATTTTTGTAAACTCTTCTGAGGGAACCATTACCAACGACAACGGTAGGTTTTATATGGAATCCGATGAGACCTATGATGCCATCAAAGTGTCCTTTATCGGTTATGAGACCAAGGAAATTCCGTTGGGGCAAAAGGTGAACTACAATATGGAAATCGTGCTGACCGAATCTGCTGAACAGCTTCAGGAAGTGGTGGTGTACACTGGAAAGCAATCCAAAAAGAACAATCCGGCCATAGATATTTTACGCAAGATTTGGGCGAAGAAGCGGGAGAACGGGGTGCGTAAATTCAAGCAGTACCAATATGATAAATATGAGAAAATCGAGTTTGATCTGAACACTATCGATAGCGCTTTGATCAAAAGCAAACTATTCAAAGGGCTCGAATTTATGTTCGAAGACCTGGATACGTCTCGAATCACAGGAAAAACCTATCTGCCCATGTTCTTGAGCGAATCTTTTTCCAAAGTATATGGCGACAATGTGCTCGATAGGGAGAAAGAAGATGTACTCGGCAACAAAAACTCAGGTTTTAGCGGTAATCAGGCGATAACAGCCTTCGTGGAAGACCTCTATTCCGATTACGATATCTACAATAATTACCTCAAGTTTTTTGATAAGAGCTTTACCAGTCCGTTGTCCAAAACGGGGATAGATGTCTATAACTATGTGCTGTCCGACAGTACCTATATTGATGATAAGTGGTGCTACAATATTATTTATTACCCACGTCGCAAGAACGAACTAACCTTTAAAGGTGATTTTTGGGTAAACGATACCACTTTCGCTATCAAAAAAATCAACTTGCAGGTTACCAAAAGCGCTAACATTAACTGGGTGAAGGAGATTTATATTGAACAGGATTTTGAGGTGGTCAACGATTCTGTTTTTCTCTTGAAACGGGATTATATGCTGAGCGATTTTAGTTTTTCCAAAAAAGAGGAATCTCGCGGTGTCTACGGAAAACGTACTACCGTTTTTGATAACTACAACTTTAACAATCCAAGACCCGAAGATTTTTACAAGGCCGTTTCCGACCCATACGACCCACGGGTGTTCTCTCAGGATAGTATTTTCTGGGAAAATGCCCGTTTGGAACGTTTGAACGAAGACGAATCCGGAATCTTCAAACTGCTGGATACTTTAAAAACAGTGCCCAAGTTCCGAACCTATTACGATATTGTCAGTATTCTAGGGTCAGGTTACGTCGAAATCGATAAATGGAATATCGACATCGGGGATATCTATAGCACTTTTGGCTATAATGATGCCGAAGGGATTCGTCTAAGAGGCGGTGCCCGGACCTATTTTGGCCAGAATGATCTTTGGCGATTGGAAGGTTATATGGCCTATGGCTTCAACGATAAAAAATTCAAGCACGGATTTTCAGGAAAGTTTTTGTTGGATCGAAAGAACCGTTTGATCATTTCAGGAGGAAATAGACGGGACATAGAGCAATTAGGACTCAGTTTAACGAGTACCAACGATGTAATGGGCAGGAGTATTGCCTCTTCATCCTTGGTAACCGTAGGTTCCAACGATCGCTTGACCAATATCAATCTTTCCACATTGAACGTGGAAATGGAACCTGTAAAGAATTTTAGAATTGATGT
The DNA here is from genome assembly GCF_019457905.1 of Flagellimonas abyssi. Classification (GTDB taxonomy): domain Bacteria; phylum Bacteroidota; class Bacteroidia; order Flavobacteriales; family Flavobacteriaceae; genus Flagellimonas; species Flagellimonas abyssi. The sequence goes on from NZ_JAHZSV010000012.1 coordinate 47,418, forward strand.
TGGTGGCTCGTTCAGAACCCTTAGTTCGGCATTGCCAGATGCTTTTAGCCTGGATTATGTAGATCCAAACTCACTTTCAGGAATTTCATCGGAAATAAAACAGTTCGACCTTACTACCACATTGATCTATACCCCTGGTAAACGGACTATTGGTTATGGCGTGGAACGATCTAACATCAATGATGATTATAGCACACTTGTATTAAAATATACCAAAGGGCTGGATGGTTTTCTGGAAAGTGATTTTGATTACGAGAAAATCCAATTTTCCTATCAGCAACCATGGCAAATAGGTGGTTTTGGTAGGTTAACAAGTACTGTGGAACTAGGGAAGACCTTTGGGGCAGTGCCGCTGGGGCTCTTGAGTGTGATTCCCGGTAACCAGACCCTTTTTTCACTTTATAATGTATTTCCCAATCTGGATTTCTACGAATTTGTGACCGATACGTACGCCACTGTGCATCTGGAACACAACTTCAACGGTCGTTTGTTTTCAAGAATTCCATTGTTGCGAAAGCTGAATCTAAGGGAGATAGTGGGGGTGAGAGGAGCTTGGGGACAATTATCCGAAGAGAATATTGCACTTAGCGCGCCTACCAACATTCCTTTAATGGCACCGGAGGATCAGGTGTATTGGGAATATTCTTTAGGTGTGGGCAACATTTTTAAAATACTTCGGATAGATTTCAACTTCCGTGGCAATTACCTCGAAAATCCAGATGCACGTGCTTTTGGGATTACAGGTACCTTCGGGTTTAATTTTTAATTCAAAGGAAACCTGTGATTTATGTGGTCTATTCCAGTAATACTGGTTATTTTTGCAGCATAAATTATATCACTAACATGTCTAAAAAACCACGTATTACCTTCGATGTACTTGTAGAAATTCCAAAAGGTAGCAGGAACAAGTACGAATACGACTTCACCCTCAACAAAATTCGATTCGACAGAACCCTTTTTTCTTCAATGATGTATCCTGGAGACTATGGTTTCATTCCGGAGACCTTGGCCTTGGACGGGGACCCATTGGACGTTTTGGTTCTTTGTACCGAACCCACATATCCCATGGTCGTTGTAGAAGTAAAACCTGTTGGGGTTTTCCATATGACCGATGAAAAAGGACCGGATGAAAAAATCATCTGTGTTCCTGTTTCTGACCCTATCTGGAGTAAAAGGGACGATATCAGCGAATTGAATCCCCATCGATTAAAAGAGATCGAACATTTCTTTCAAGTATATAAAGATTTGGAAGAGAAGAAAGTAGACACAGGCGGTTGGGGAGATGTAAATGAGGCCATACAAATTTACCATGAGTGTGTTCAACGCTATGAAGATAGCGACCACAAAAAAAGAAGGGCTTATACCATATAGATTACATAAATATAACTTTAAAAAAATGCGCTTTTAATAATTAAAGGCGCATTTTTTTTATTACTTCGTATTTTACTACATTAGCTGGCATTAAAAAATTCTAAACTATCTAACCTATGGATTTAATCGTAAAATTTTTGCCAGTATTTGGTGTCTTGGGCCTTCTTTATGTATTTATCAAGAACATGTGGATTTCCAAACAAGAGGTCGGTACCGAAAAGATGGCAAGAATAGCCAAGAATATTGCCGATGGGGCAATGTCCTTTTTAAAAGCCGAGTATAAAATATTAGGCATCTTCGTGGTTTGTGTGGCCGTGCTGCTCTTCTTTAAAGGAAGTAACGAAGCTGGTTCCAATGGTATGGTGGCCGTTTCCTTTATTGTGGGGGCCATCTGTTCCGCCCTAGCTGGGTTTATTGGAATGAAGGTTGCTACTAAAGCCAATGTGCGTACAACCAATGCAGCAAGAACATCATTGGGCAAAGCGCTCGAAGTAGCCTTTGCCGGTGGGGCAGTCATGGGCCTCGGTGTAGTTGGTCTAGGAGTGTTGGGGCTGAGCGGACTCTTCATGATCTACAGTGGTCAAGGTTGGGAAATCGCCGAAGTGTTGAACGTACTCTCCGGTTTCTCGCTAGGGGCTTCATCCATAGCATTGTTTGCCCGTGTGGGTGGAGGTATCTACACCAAGGCGGCCGATGTTGGTGCCGATTTGGTCGGAAAGGTCGAAGCGGGGATTCCCGAAGACCACCCGCTGAACCCTGCAACCATTGCCGACAATGTTGGCGATAATGTTGGGGACGTTGCCGGTATGGGAGCTGACCTTTTTGAATCTTACGTAGGTTCTATTATTGGTACAATGGTATTGGGCGCCGTGTTTGCCGGGTTGCCCGAATTCCAAAATGCGTTCGATGGCCTTGGAGCCGTTTACTTGCCGTTGGCATTGGCAGCAGTCGGAATTGTGATGTCCATTATAGGCACTTTTTTTGTAAGGGTAAAGGATGGTGGAAATCCACAGACTGCCTTGAATATTGGTGAATTTGGATCAGCAGGTTTGATGTTGATCGCTTCCTACTTTATAATTACAGGAATGTTGCCTGAGTCATGGATCGAAGGTGGAAAGGAATTTACTTCAATGGGAGTATTCTGGGCAACTATTGCTGGTCTTGTGGCCGGATTATTGGTTGGTAAAGTAACAGAATATTACACAGGAACCGGAACAAAGCCGGTGAATTCCATAGTGCGACAGTCAGAAACTGGAGCGGCAACCAATATCATTGCCGGTCTTGGAGTAGGAATGATGTCCACAGCCATTCCAATTATATTGATTGCAGCGGCCATATTGGTTTCCCATCATTTTGCAGGATTGTACGGAATTGCAATCGCCGCTGTGGGAATGTTGGCCAATACAGGTATCCAATTGGCTGTTGATGCCTACGGACCTATTTCGGATAACGCAGGTGGTATCGCCGAAATGGCGGAACTTCCTAGTGAAGTTCGTGAAAGAACGGACAAATTGGATGCTGTAGGAAACACTACCGCAGCAATTGGTAAAGGGTTTGCTATTGCGTCCGCAGCATTGACCGCATTGGCGCTTTTTGCAGCCTTTATGAAGACGGCCGGAGTTACATCGATTGATGTATCCCAACCCGATATTATGGCCGGACTCCTGCTCGGAGGTATGTTGCCATTTGTATTTTCCGCACTATCCATGAACGCCGTAGGTAGGGCTGCCATGGCCATGATCGAAGAGGTGCGTCGACAGTTCAGGGATATTCCACAGTTGAAAGCGGCCTTGGAGGTGATGCGAAAATATGATTCCGATATTTCGAAAGCAACTGTCGAGGACAGAAAGATATTTGATGCTGCCGATGGTTTGGCAGAATATGAAAAATGTGTGGCCATTTCAACACAGGCTTCCATAAAAGAAATGGTATTGCCGGGATTGTTGGCCATTGCCGTTCCTGTGGCCATTGGTTTTATAGGCGGTGCTGAGATGTTGGGCGGACTTTTGGCAGGAGTGACCACAGCAGGTGTGCTTATGGCCATATTCCAATCTAACGCTGGTGGTGCATGGGATAATGCCAAAAAGACCATCGAAAGTGAAGGCCGTAAAGGTAGTGATGCACATAAAGCCGCAGTGGTAGGTGATACCGTAGGTGATCCTTTTAAGGATACTTCCGGTCCTTCTTTAAATATTTTGCTTAAATTGATGTCCGTAGTTGCTTTGGTAATTGCTCCCAGTTTGGTAAGTCTTTCTCCTACTGATGGGGTTGGCATTACAAAAGAGGATGGTACCATGATCACCATTACCGAAGAGGGGATGAAAGAAACCAGAGCGATTGCAAAAGAAATCCGTGTAGAAATCAGCAATACTACGGATGGTGGATATAAGGCCGTTGTTACATCAAGTACGAACGAAAACGGAGAAGTTGTTGAAGAAACGAAAGAACTGATGGCCGATTCGAAAGAGGAATTGGAGAAAAAAATACAAGAATATAAGAGTGCTGAGGCAAAGAATTAGCTCTCGCTTTACAATAATGAAGCTGGAAAAACCACGCCAAACGGCGTGGTTTTTTTATTAATTCAACTTAAACGTTATTGGAATGGAGTAGGGTACCTTAACTGCAGTGCCACGCTGTTTTCCTGGAATCAACCTTGGTAACTTGGAGATGATTCGGGCCGCTTCGGACTCCAGACTTTCATGTGGTCCCCTTAGTCTAACATTTCCGATGCTACCATCTGTTTGTACGGTAAACATAACGCTAACCCGTCCTTCAAGACCCATTTCCTGTGCCATTTCCGGGTAACGGAAATTTTTTTGAATGTGCTTTAGCATTTGGGACTGAAAACATGCTCGTTTGTCCTTTTCTGTTTTTTCATTCTCGCAACCGGGAAAAACAGGGGCGTTTTCAATAAGAACAAAAGGGATTTCTTCGGGAATTTCATCCTCGGCTACAACAACATCTTCAACCTTGGCAATTTCCGTTTCCTGATTGACTTCGTCCGATTTGATAACGGTTTCCTCAACCTTTTCATCATCTTCCGCAATTTCAATTTTTGGAGGGGTCTGGATTTCGGGTTTGGGAGGGTCTGGTAGTTTTATTTTTACAATGGTGGCGTTCTCGGTCAAATCTTCATCAACGTTTTGGCTAACATCCCAGGAATCAGCTTTGTAATAGGTTTTCCATTCCAACGCCAAATAGGCCATCAAAAGTACGAGCGTCATTCCTACAAAAAAGTAGAGAAGGCTGTTTCGTCTCAAATCAAGTTGTGGATTTTTTTTCGGTTCCATAATTTTCAAATTTTTGGCCTGTACAGGCGTAGTTAATAGCTATGGTAAGCTACTTTGAAAATGGACCGAAATAAAACGCCAATGAGTGAACGGGCTATTTGGTTGAGGGAAATGTGTATAAAATTCTAGTCGATGATAGCTTGGTAGACCAATGCACGTAGTTTTCCGTGATCGTCAAGGTCGTTGGCGGGAATCAATTGTGTGAAATAAACAACGGTCATTTCTTCTTTCGGATCTACCCAGTAGGTGGAATGGTATGCGCCGCCCCATGCAAACTCACCTTCGGAACCCAATTCTCCCCGTAGGCCCAAATCTTCGACAGTGGAAAAGCCCAATCCAAAACCTGTGCCTTCCCCGAGCGGAAATGGGAGGTGGTTGGTGGTCATCAATTCTACCGTTTTTGGCGAAATGATACGCTTGCCGTTAAATTCACCTTTGTTGAGCATCATTTGTAAAAACTTGGTATAGTCCATGGCTGTGCTCAAAAAGCCCGCGCCTCCTGAAAAGCTTTTGCGAGGTCCCTCTACATAGGCACCTTGACCAACCATGCCTCCAGGATTGGGGGCGCGCTCCAATCCGTTTTCCGTTGCGGAATAAACGGTGGCCAAACGTTCTTTTTTAACCAAAGGAAGGTAGAAATGGGTGTCGTCCATACCCAAGGGTTCAAGAATATTCCTTTGTAGGTAAACATCCAGGCTTTCACCGGAAACCACTTCAATCAAAGCACCAAGGATATCGGTGTTGTAACCGTAAACAAACTGTTTTCTGGGTTGTGCCTCAAAGGGTAATTCTGCCATTCGATTGACCGTTGCTTGAATGGGTTCATCCCGATCTGCAAAATACCACCCTTGGATGTTGGCTTCTTTCCATAAATCACCGGCAATCCCATATCCATACGAAACCCCAGAGGTGTGGGTGAGCAAGTCGCGAATGGTGATGGGCCTTTCAGCGTCGACAATGTCGTAAGAACCGTCTTCTTTTTCAACGGCAACCTTAGTTTTCATAAAGGCAGGCATATATTTTTCAACAGGGTCCGTAATCAACAGCTTGCCCTGTTCTTGAAGTATCATAACCCCGACGCTTACAATGGCCTTGGTTTGGGATGCAATCCTAAAAATGGAGCCTTCGCTCATTGGAACATTGGTTTCGATATCGTTCTTCCCAAATGACTTCAAATAAGCAATCTTTCCTTTTCGGGCTACAAGAATTGTAGCACCGGGCAATTTCCCTTCATCAATATAGTCCTGAAACGTTTGTGACAATCTTTCCAGTCGCTCGGAGGACATGCCAACTTCCTCAGGAGAGACTTTGCCGAGCTGTTGAGCGCTTACTGTAAATTGTATAAAGAAGTATAAAAGGAAAGTGGAAAATCTCAAAGGAAATGCAGTTTTCATGATGGGTTGAGCAATATGTTTCTTTTATTATTTCTGAAGTTCCAGAAGTTCCAATGCCTTTTTTAACTCCTCTTGTAATTCATCATAACCGATAATGCGGCCAATACTTACATACTCCAAAAAGTGGGTCCGTAGATTTTGGTAAAGGGTTTCCTTGATTTGATTTTGCAATTGGATAACCTCCTTGGTCTGTTCCATACTTTCCAATTGCTTGTAAAGTTTTAAAATATCTGAGTTCATGGTATCAGGTTTTCTTTATTGTTTATTGTCTTTTTGGAATGGATATTGGTCCAATCCATGTAAAAAGAGTATAAATCAAGCAAAATACACCAAATCTTTTGGGAAAATACTTGATGAACTTAAAAAAACGGAAACAATTCAATTTTGAGTTTCAATCTTCTAAACTCTTGATCAAAACAAATATAACGTTCTGTTTTATTCAAACAGCCCATGAATCTCCCCATCGATACGGTTGATGACCTCCCCCAAATCCTCTGGTTTGTCCACAAAATCGAGGTTGTCCACATCAAAAATAAGCAGTTTGCCTTTTGCGTAGGTGTTCACCCAAGCCTCATAGCGTTCGTTCAAACGGCTGAGGTAATCAATGGAAATGGAATTTTCATAATCCCGCCCGCGCTTATGGATTTGATTCACCAAATTGGGAATGGAACTACGTAGGTATATCATTAGGTCCGGTGGTTGCACCAGGGATTCCATCAACTCAAAAAGACCCTTGTAATTTTCATAATCCCGGTTGGTCATTAGTCCCATAGCGTGCAGGTTAGGGGCAAATATGTGTGCGTCTTCATAAATGGTCCTATCCTGGATCACACTTTTTCCACTCTCCCTGATCTTTAAAATTTGACGGTACCTACTGTTCAAAAAGTAAATTTGAAGGTTGAAGCTCCATCGTTCCATCTGGGTGTAGAAATCGTCGAGATAAGGGTTGTCCACTACATCTTCAAAATGGGCCTCCCATTTATAATGTTTTGCAAGTAAGTTTGTCAAAGTTGTTTTTCCAGCGCCAATATTTCCTGCTACAGCAATATGCATGGGATGTGATTGTTTTAAGTTGGTGTTTAATGATAAGGGGATCTCAAATCATCGCAATATACAAAGTATATCCACTTATAGAAAAAAAACTGGTTCAAACGCCCCATCTATTAAAGCACCAAACAAAGTTTTGAAATATCAACCAATTACGTACTTTTGCCCTTCAAAATGAGGAAAGATTTGACTGATTGCAACCTCTTTTCCTGAATTGTTCGGGATTAAAAATGCTAAAGCAGTTCGTGTCGCACCAAATAGGGTCGGGGCATCTCCTCTCAAAGGGTTAAAGAACTACTTCTTGCAGTTTTGTCGAATTTCTTGATATAAAAATTAGTAATGGCGTATTTGTTTACATCGGAATCCGTGAGTGAGGGTCATCCGGATAAAATTGCAGATCAGATCAGTGATGCATTGTTGGATAATTTTTTGGCCTTTGACCCAGAGAGCAAAGTGGCTTGCGAAACTATGGTGACCACGGGTCAGGTAGTGTTGGCGGGTGAAGTAAAGAGTCATACCTACGTGGATTTGCAGAGCATAGCTAGGGAAGTCATCAATAAAATTGGCTACACCAAAGGTGAATATAAGTTTAGTGGTGATTCCTGTGGCGTGATTTCTTTGATTCACGAACAATCACAGGACATTAACCAAGGGGTAGATCGCGGTACCAAAGAAGAACAAGGTGCCGGGGACCAAGGTATGATGTTCGGTTATGCCACCACAGAGACCGATAATTATATGCCTTTGGCATTGGACATCTCACACAAGATTTTAGAGGTTTTGGCTAGTTTGAGGAGAGAAGGAAACAGGATCCCATATTTGCGACCCGATGCCAAAGCACAGGTGACGATTGAATACTCCGACGACAATGTGCCACAACGTATCGATACCATTGTAGTTTCAACGCAACATGACGAGTTTGATGCAGACGAGGTGATGCTGGCCAAGATCAAGGAGGATATCATCCATATTTTGATTCCAGAGGTGAAAAAATTATTACCGGAGAGCATTCAAAAATTGTTTACGGAAAGTATTAAGTATCACATTAATCCAACCGGAAAATTTGTGATCGGTGGCCCACATGGAGATGCCGGTCTTACAGGAAGAAAAATAATCGTGGACACCTATGGAGGAAAAGGTGCCCACGGAGGAGGTGCTTTTAGTGGAAAGGATCCTAGCAAAGTGGACCGAAGTGCTGCCTATGCTGCCCGCCATATGGCAAAAAATTTGGTGGCTGCCGGGGTTGCTGGTGAGATTTTGGTGCAAGTAAGCTATGCCATCGGCGTGGTAGAGCCTACATCTATTTTTGTGGATACCTATAAATCTTCCAACGTGAATATGACCGATGGTGAAATTGCCAAAAAGGCATCTGAACTTTTTGATATGAGACCCTTTGCCATCGAGGAACGCTTAAAACTTCGCAACCCTATTTATTTGGAAACTGCTGCTTATGGACATTTGGGCAAACAACCCCGAACCGTAACCAAAGTATTCGAATCTCCTTATAATGGCAGAATCGAGAAAGAAGTGGAACTCTTCACTTGGGAAAAATTGGATATGGTGGACAAGGTGAAAGAGGCCTTTGGTTTATAAACTATCAGAATCAACACATACAAAGGAGCTTCCATGAGGCTCCTTTTTTTATTGGTATACTCCAGCCAACTTTAGTAGCTTTAGCCTATAAAAAGTTTTAGATATGAGAAGTTCCGTTAGAATTCTATTGCTAGGTGTTTTAATGTTGACGGTGACCGTCAGCTGTAAAGAGACCACCAAGACTGAGGTGCAAGAAGTCGATACCTACGTAGCCGACAATTACACCAAAAAAGAGGTGGACATTGAAATGCGCGATGGTATTACATTGCATACCACAATCTATTCACCAAAGGACACTTCCAAAAAATATCCTATCATTCTGCAACGTACGCCCTATAGCTCACAGCCTTATGGAGAAGGAAACTTTAGGACGAGAATTGGTCCGAACGAGCATTTGATGAAAGAAGGGAACATCATTGTTTACCAAGATGTTCGGGGAAGATGGCTCAGTGAAGGCCATTACGTGAATATGCGTGCCTACATTCCCAACAAAACCTCGGATGAGCAAGTGGACGAGAGTTCGGATACCTACGATACCATTGAGTGGCTGGTCAACAATGTGGAAAACAATAACGGCAATGTGGGTATTTGGGGGATTTCGTATCCCGGGTATTACGCCACCTATGCCACCGTGGATGCCCACCCCGCTTTGAAAGCCGCTTCACCACAGGCCTGTATCGGGGATTTCTTTTTTGATGATTTTCACCATAACGGAGCCTATTTGTTGAGCTATTTTAGGGCCACTTCGCTTTTTGGAACGCCGCGCCCCAATGGGGATCAGCCCATCGACACGGCTTGGTATACGCTTCCAAACCTGCCAACAGAAGATCAGTACCAGTTCTTCTTGGATGCAGGACCATTGAAGAATCTGGATTATTTCTTCGAATATGAAACGGCCGATACCCCTAACATGCGGCCAGAGGGAGTAACCGACGATTATTTCTGGAACGAGCTCAAGGAGCATCCGAATTACGATGAAATGTGGCAGAGCAAAGGCTTGATCCAGCATTTGAAAGATGTGAAGAGCAGTGTGGCCACTATGGTTGTCGGCGGTTGGTTTGACGCTGAAGATCTGTACGGGCCGTTGGAGACCTACAAGAACATTGAAAAATATAACGAAGGGAATTATAATACCATGGTTTTCGGACCATGGGACCATGGGGGGTGGGCTCGTGACAAGGAACGTAACGTGGTGGGCAACTACTATTTCGGCGATTCCATTTCGTTGTTTTATCAGAAAGATATCGAAACCAAGTTCTTCAACCATTTTTTGAAAGGCGAGGGCGATAAAAACTCTGGATTGCCAGAGGCCTACGTTTTTGATACCGGTAAAAAAGAATGGAAAACCTACGATACTTGGCCTCCGGAAAATGCTGCCAAACAAACCATGTATCTGTCGGATGATCAAGAACTCACCTCAGAGCAAAAAGGAATTACTGGAATTCAGTTTATCAGCGATATAAAGAAGCCGGTTCCCTATTCCGAGGATGTAAAGACCGTTTTTACCCCAAGAAAATACATGACGGACGATCAGCGCTTTGCCGCCCGACGTTCCGATGTTTTGGTGTTTGAAACCGATGTAATGGACGAAGACCTGACCTTGGCAGGAGACATTATGGCCCATTTGAAAGTGGCGACCACGGGAACCGCAGCCGATTGGATTGTAAAGGTCATCGATGTGCACCCAGCCAATGCCGAGACCAATGAGGAAATGCAAGATCACCTTAAAATGAGCTATTACCATTTAATGGTAAGGAGCGAAGTGCTTCGCGGTCGGTTCAGAAATAGTTTTTCCGAACCGGAACCCTTCACTCCGAATGAGAAGACGGATGTGAACATAAAGCTTCAGGATGTGTTCCATACCATCAAAAAAGGGCACAAATTGCAGATTCAGGTACAGAGCACCTGGTTCCCGCTTATCGATTTGAATCCACAAACTTATGTGGACAACATCTTTAAGGCGGACGAATCCGATTTCAAGACACAGACACATACCGTTTTCACCGATTCCAATATTGAGTTTACGGTATTGAAATAAAAAATATGGAAGTTCGTGAGACAAAGTCTTTTGAGGAATTTTTTTCAAAAGATTAGGAAAATCAATCTTTCCATCAGTATATTTGTCCCACGAAGTTCAAACACGTATTGATTAGTTATCAAGAAAGGCGGAGGGAATAGACCCGATGAAGCCTTAGCAACCCTTGGCCCCTGATGCCGAGAAGGTGCTACATTCTATCCCACTTTAGGGTATAGATAACGACAATCGACATTTTTCGATTTTACTTTCTTATAACTTTTTGATTTTCCTACGGCCCATGCCGAAGGGTTTGACTTTTTAATTTAAAAATTTAACAATTCAAGCAACAAAAGTCATGAGTGATCAAAAATTTTCAACCAATGCTCTACATGCTGGCCACGATGTAACCGTTAACGGAGGTACAAGGGCCGTACCCATTTATCAGTCCACTTCGTATGTGTTCAACAATACGGACCATGCGGCCAATTTATTTTCATTGGCAGAGTTGGGCTTTATCTACACCCGATTGAACAATCCTACCAACCAGATTTTACAAGACCGTTTGGCAGCTATTGAAGGAGGAATAGGAGCAGTGGTGTTTGCTTCCGGGACAGCTGCCATTTCTACTAGTTTAATGACGCTTCTGAAAGCGGGAGACCATATTGTGGCTTCTAGTAGTTTGTATGGAGGTACCTATAATTTATTGAATGTGACCCTACCAAGATTGGGCATTACCACCACTTTTGTGGATGCCTCCAACCCTTCCAATTTTGCAGCTGCCGTTCAAGATAATACGCGGGCCTTTTTTGTGGAATCTTTGGGGAATCCGAAGTTGGATGTGCTTGATCTAAAAAGAATATCCAAGGAAGCCAAAGAGGCACAAGTACCATTTATTGTTGACAATACGGTAGCTACGCCAGGTTTGTTGAACCCTATTGAGCATGGTGCCAATTTGGTGATTCATTCCCTAACAAAATATATTGGTGGTCAGGGTAACTCTCTTGGTGGTGCCATTATCGATGCCGGTACCTTTGACTGGGCCAACGGAAAATTTCCTGAGTTTACAGAGCCCTCTGCAGGTTACCACGGTTTGGTGTACCATGAAGCCCTGGGTGCGCCAGCCTTTACCTTTAAGCTGATTTTGGAGGGACTGCGCGACTTTGGTGGAGCTTTGAGTCCGTTCAACGCTTTTCAGATTTTGCAAGGGTTGGAAACTTTGCCGGTGCGTATCAAACAGCACAGTATAAATGCCTTGGACTTGGCTGAATGGCTGGAGAATAGGGAAGAGGTTGCTTGGGTCAATTATCCCGGATTAAAAAGTAGTAAGTACAACGACTTGGCAAAAGAGTATCTGCCTAAAGGCCAGAGTGGAATCGTTACCTTTGGGGTCAAAGGTGGATTTGAAGCCGCAAAAAAGCTGACGGACGCCACGAAAATATTCTCGCTGTTGGCCAATATTGGAGATACCAAATCCTTGATTATACACCCTGCCAGTACCACGCACCAGCAATTGAATGAAGAGCAGCAGCAAAGCGCCGGTGTTTCTCAAGATTTAATACGTTTGTCGGTAGGTCTGGAGGATATCGAAGACTTGAAAGCTGATTTGGAGCAGGCTTTTGCCGCCATTTAATGATTAATAGATTAACGTCGTAGAAGAGTTATGCTGCAGCATTTAAACATAGAACAATTTACCACCCAAAGTGGTGTTGCCCAAGACCTGAAGTTGTCATATCAAATTTTTGGTAAACCCTTGCACACGGCACCCATCATTTTGGTGAACCACGCGCTTACGGGCAATTCCAATGTAGCGGGGAAAGATGGATGGTGGTCTGATCTGATCGGGGATGGAAAATGTATCGATACCGAGAAGTACACCATATTATCGTTCAATATTCCTGGAAATGGTTTTGATGGTTTCATCATCGAAAACTACAAGGATTTTGTGGCAGGGGATATCGCCAGAATTTTTCTTTGGGGATTGGAGCAATTAAAGATCGATAAACTGTTCGCCATTATCGGCGGCTCTTTGGGTGGTGGAATTGCTTGGGAAATGGCGGCCATCAACCCAAATATCACGGAGCATTTGATTCCCGTGGCATCCGATTGGAAATCCACGGATTGGCTGATTGCCAACTGTCAGATTCAAGAGCAGTTTTTGGTCAATTCCAAACAGCCCGTGCACGATGCCCGTATGCATGCGATGTTGTGCTACCGAACACCGGAATCCTTCAAAGAAAGATTTAAGCGAAGCACCAACGAAGAGCTACAGGTTTTCAATGTGGAATCTTGGTTGATGCACCACGGTGAAAAGTTGCAAGAGCGTTTTCAGCTATCGGCCTATAAGTTGATGAACCAACTGTTGAAATCCATCGATATAACCAGAAATGGGGAAGAAGCTTTCAAGGCATTGCAGGAGAGCGACACCAAAATCCACATCATCGGGGTCAATTCCGATTTGTTCTTCACGGCGGAGGAGAACAAGGAGACATTTAAAAGATTGGCCCAAGCCAATACCAATGTGACTTATGGCGAGGTGCAATCCGTACATGGTCACGATGCCTTTTTGATGGAGTTTGAACAATTGGAAAAATTGTTGGAGACTGTTTTCCAAAAGAATACCGAACGTATCAAAATATTGAAGTTTGGCGGGAAATCCTTGGCCAACGGAGAGGGTATTCAGCGTGTATTGAAAATTATCACCCAAAGGTTTGAAGCGGAAGAACGCTTTGCCGTTGTGGTTTCCGCTCGTGGCAAGGCAACGGACCAACTGGAAAACTTGCTCGAAAAAGCGGCCAAGGGAGCTGATTTTCAAACTGATTTAAAGAAGTTTGCCGATTATCAAAAAAACAATTTTGATGGTGTGGACATTGATGAAGAGCTGGCGACCATAGAAAAAATATTGAACGGGGTTTCCCTGACCGGAGACTACAGCTTAAAAACGAAGGATGAAATCTTATCCTTTGGAGAATTGTTGTCCGCCAAATATGTGACGGCCTCGCTCAATGCATCTGGGTTAAAAGCAAAGCTTTTGGATTCTCGAAAGTTGATCAGCACGGATGACAATTATAGCAATGCCGAAGTAGATCAAGGTGCCTCCAAAGAAAATGTACTTCGATATTTCCATGCACTGGAAAAGGATACCATTCCGATAGTCACTGGTTTTATTGGTTCCAACCGTGATGGTTCAACGACCACTTTGGGCAGGAACGGGAGCAATTATTCCGCAGCGCTGCTGGCCAATTTTTTGGATGCGGGTGAGTTGATCAATTACACCCACGTGGATGGTATTTTCACGGCCAATCCGGATTTGGTGGCAGATGCACGATTAATAGATGTGATTTCCTATGGCGAGGCCAATGAGCTCGCCAATTTCGGAGCGAATATTTTGCACGCGAAGACCATAATTCCACTGATCGAGAAAAACATTCCATTGCGCATATGCAACACCTTCAACGATGATAACGAAGGCACTTTAATTGGTCCAAAAAGTGATAATGGAGGAATTAAATCCCTTTCAGTGCTCGACAATATGGCCCTCATCAATTTGGAGGGTAGGGGACTGCTTGGTAAAGTGGGTGTGGACATGCGTATTTTTAGGGCATTGGGCCAAAATGGTATCAGCGTAGGTATTGTTTCTCAAGGATCTTCGGAACGGGGCATCGGTCTCGTGGTTGATGCATCCAAAGCGGACAAAGCCAAAAAAGTGCTCGACCAAGAGTTTGAGACGGATTACTCTTCGAAAGACATCAACCAGATTTCAGTGGTCAAGGATGTTTCGGTCATTTCCATTGTCGGAATGGATTTGAGCAGTTTTCACAAACCCTTCAATGCCTTGGCGAAGAACCAAATCACGCCCTTACTGTTCAACAATACGGTAACCGGGAAGAACGTGAGCATGGTGGTGAAAAAGTCCGACTTGAACAAGGCCATCAATGTGATTCACGGACAGATTTTCGGAATCGCCAGGAAAATCAATTTGGCGTTGTTTGGACACGGCAATGTCGGCGGAACGCTGATCAGTCAAATTCTGGATTCAAAAAATAGTATCGAAGACCGAAAAAGTATTGATTTAAAAGTGTTTGCCGTGGCAAATTCCAAAAAAGTGCTTTTGGATGCTTCGGGAGTTGGTGCTGATTGGAAAGAACGTTTGGAAAACGAGGGACAGCCTTATCAACTTGAAGATATTACCGCATTTGCGAAACAACATCATTTGGAAAACCTGATTGCTGTGGATAACACGGCGAGCAAAACCTTTGTTGAGCAATACGAATCATTGATTGAGCACGGTTTTGACTTGGTTTCATCAAACAAAATTGCAAATACGTTGAGCTTTGAGAAATACAAGTCGGTGCGGGCGTGTTTGGACAAGAATCAAAAGCAATACCTCTACGAAACCAACGTGGGGGCAGGGCTCCCATTGATAGATACCATCAAACTGTTGCATTTGTCCGGTGAGAACATCACTAGAATCAAAGGCGTGTTTTCGGGATCGTTAAGCTATATTTTCAACACCTTTTCCGAGAAAGATGTTTCTTTTTCAGAAATCGTAAAGGAGGCTATGGAAAGCGGCTTTACCGAACCCGACCCAAGAGAAGATTTGTCCGGTAACGATGTGGGAAGAAAACTTTTGATTTTGGCCAGAGAATTGGACCTTCAGAACGAGTTTTCGGATATTGATGTACAAAACTTGATTCCAGAAGAACTACGAACTTTGGATTTTGAGAAATTCATGGGACGAATAGGGGAGATGGATGATGTTTATAAGAAAATTAAAGAAGACCAGAAACAAGGACACGTGCTTCGCTATATAGGTGATTTACATGGCGATTTGCAACAGGACAAAGGTATTTTGGACGTACAATTGGTGTCTGTGCCCAAAGAAAGCGCTTTGGGGCAGGTGAAAGGTTCCGATTCCATTATTGAGATTTATACAGAATCCTATGGAGAACATCCCTTGGTAATTCAAGGAGCAGGTGCAGGAGCCGCTGTAACAGCAAGAGGTGTATTTGGTGACATTTTAAGAATAGCAGAGAAAATATAGCTTCGACTTCGCTCAGCTACCTGTAATTTAGGAGTTTCGGTGGCTGAGCGTAGTCTAAATAGCTAGTAAAAAAATCGTTACGGTGGCTGAGCGTAGTCGAAGCCACAATTAAAATGAAAGGATACGTCTACATATTGAAATGTTCAGATGGTAGTTTTTATACAGGGAGCACTATTGACTTGGATAAACGGTTAAAGGAACATCAATATGGGCGGGGTGCCAATCATACCAAAAAGAGGTTGCCTGTGGAGTGGTTGTATGTTGAAGAGTATTTGAGTATTGCAAAAGCCTTCGAACGCGAAAAGCAAGTTCAAGGATGGTCTAGGCTAAAAAAGAAGGCGTTGATAACAGGAGAGTTTGATGCGCTGCCAAATTTGTCCGAGTGCAAGAACGAGACGAATTTTAGATATTATAAGGAGAAAAAATAAGTGGCTTCGACTACGCTCAGCCACCTAAAATTGAACTGAAATGAAAGGCAAAAAATTCGAGACGCAAGCAATAAGAACGCAGATGGAGCGCAGTCAAAACTTGGAGCATTCCAGCCCCATTTATATGACCTCCAGTTTTGTTTTTGAAGATGCGGAGGACATGCGTGCTTCCTTCGCCGAGGAGAAGCAACGGAATATTTATTCCAGGTATTCCAACCCCAATTCCAACGAACTCATTGAAAGGGTTTGCCAGATGGAAGGGGCTGAGAGCGGTTTTGCTTACTCCTCCGGTATGTCAGCCGTTTTTTCAACTTTGGCTGCTTTATTGGATACGGGCGATCACGTGATATCTTCCAAAAGTATTTTTGGGTCCACGCACACCCTGTTCACGCAGTTTTTTCCAAAGTGGAACATCGAAACCAGTTATTTTGATGCCAATGATCTGTCTCAAATAGAAGGTTTGATCAAACCAAATACCAAGATACTTTATGCCGAGACTCCGACCAACCCAGGTGTGGATGTCTTGGATTTGGAAGTGTTGGCCAAAATTGCCAAAAAGCATGATCTTATCTTTATTGTCGATAACTGTTTTGCGACACCGTATTTGCAACAGCCGATTAAATTTGGAGCGGATTTGGTTATTCACTCGGGAACCAAGTTGATGGATGGACAAGGAAGGGTTTTGGCCGGAATTACCGTGGGTGGTGGAGAATTGATGGACAAAGTGTACCGTTTTTCCCGAATTACGGGACCTGCTTTGTCACCGTTCAATGCATGGGTGTTGTCCAGAAGCTTGGAAACCTTGGCGATTCGGGTGGATAGACACTGTGAGAACGCTTTGAAATTGGCAACCTATTTGGAAAGTCACGATAAGGTTGAATGGGTGAAATATCCATTTTTGAAGTCGCATCCAAAATATGAAGTCGCCAAAAAACAGATGAAAGCAGGCGGCTGCGTTGTGGCTTTTGAAGTAAAAGGCGGCCTGGAAGCCGGCCGGGAATTTTTTGACAGTATACAATTGTTATCATTATCGGCAAACTTGGGAGATGCTCGAAGTATCGTTACGCACCCTGCTTCCACGACGCACAGCAAACTGACCACAGAAGAGCGCAATGCCGTTGGAATTTCGGATGGAATGGTTCGGATTTCGGTAGGCTTGGAACATATTGATGATATTATTGCGGATATTGAGCAGGCTTTGGGATAATCTTTCTGCAAGCTGGTTTTGAAGGTGGATTGCCAAATTTCCCTATCTTCGTATGATGCTCTCCAAGAAGACAAAATATGGATTAAAGGCACTTACGTTTCTTGCCAAAGTAAAGGATAGGGAACCTGTGCAGATTGCAGAAATCGCCAAGTGCGAGAATATCTCCCAAAAGTTTCTGGAAAGTATTTTACTTACCCTTCGCCGAAACGGATTGCTGGGGTCTAAAAAAGGCAAAGGCGGAGGTTACTATTTGATCAAAGAGCCGAATGAGATTCATATGACCACCGTGATGCGTGTTCTGGAAGGCCCCATCGCCATGGTACCCTGTGTAAGCTTGAATTTCTACGAAAAATGTGATGACTGTCCAGATGAAGACGAATGCTCCGTGCACAAATTAATGCTTCAGGTAAGGGACAGTGCACTCGATGTTTACCGAAATAATACACTGGCCGATTTGCTCTAAATCAATGCTTCACGGTTATTTTTAGCTTAAAAATTCTCAAAATTCCCTATCGATTATCGATAATCTACTAAAACTATAGGGTAAAAGTAAATTTATGGTTCATTTTGCTTTTTCTTCAGAAAAATAATTTTACTTTTGAAATTCCTATCAATTTGGTAGGATAATAAAAGTTTAAAAATGATTACCGATCAGTTGATTATAAAAGGCGAAAAACAGCAAAGCACGTACACTAAGGACAGTGCGTCGGAGAGTCCAAAAAGGAGTATAGCAAAATCTATCAGTTGGAGGATAGTTGGAACCGTCGATACCATTATCATATCATGGCTTGTAACAGGAACATTGAGCTTGGCATTTTCAATTGGTTTGGTGGAGCTTGTCACCAAAATGGTGCTTTATTTTTTTCACGAAAGAATCTGGAACTCTATAAAATGGGGTAAATAAAAGTTAGGGCAATGGCATTGACACAAGAGGAAATACAGAATTTAAACCGCCAATTCAAGGGCATTCCACCAGAAGAAATTATTTCATGGGCCATTAACCATGGAAAAAAACCTGTCGTCACAACTAATTTTAGGCCATACGAGGTTGCAATTCTGCACGCGGTGACCGAAGTGGACAAGAGCATTCCTGTAATTTGGTGCGATACTGGGTACAACACCCCACAGACCTATAAACATGCGGAGGAATTGATTGCCCGTTTGGGACTCAACGTTAAATTGTACGTCCCCAAGCAAACGAGTTCCCATCGCGATGCCGTTATGGGAATCCCTCAAATAGACGACCCGCTGCACCAAGAGTTTACAGAGCAGGTAAAGTTGGAGCCGTTCCGAAGAGCTATGGAAGAGCACAAACCCGATGTATGGTTCACCAACCTGCGCAAAGGTCAGACCGCCCACAGAGATTCCTTGGATGTGTTGAGCATGAGTAAGGATGGTGTTCTAAAAGTGAGCCCTTTTTATCACTGGAGCGATACCCAATTGGATGCCTATTTAAAAGAGCGTCAATTGCCCAACGAACATAAATATTTTGACCCGACAAAAGTATTGGCGAACCGCGAATGCGGTCTGCACACCTAAATAATATGAATTATCACCTGAATATTAGGGTGATGGATATAAAAAGATATAGCCTTGAGCACACTTGCAGAAGAAATTAAAAAACCAGAGATCTTGAACGGGGTGGAAAGACCCACGGCAAACGCTTTGGAGCATGAAGCCATTTACATTATTCGAGAAGTAGCCGCACAGTTTGAAAAACCAGTGTTGTTATTTTCTGGAGGAAAAGATTCAATCACCTTGGTACGTTTGGCCCAAAAAGCATTTTGGCCAGCCAAGATTCCTTTTCCATTGATGCATATTGATACAGGCCATAATTTTCCCGAAACCATAGAGTTTAGGGACAGATTAGTGGAAGAACTCGGAGTGGAATTGATCGTGAGAAACGTTCAGGATTCCATCGACGAGGGAAAAGTGGTAGAAGAAACAGGCAAGTACGCCAGTCGCAACATGCTTCAGACCACGACCTTGCTCGATGCCATTGAAGAATTCAAGTTTGATGCCTGTATCGGTGGTGCAAGACGCGATGAGGAAAAGGCAAGGGCCAAGGAACGTATTTTTTCAGTGCGTGACGATTTTGGTCAGTGGGACGAAAAAAACCAACGACCTGAATTGTTCGATATGCTCAATGGAGAAATCGAAATTGGTCAGAATGTAAGAGTATTCCCAATAAGTAACTGGACGGAATTGGATGTCTGGAGCTATATCCAAAAAGAACAAATCGAGATTCCATCCATCTATTTTGCGCATAAAAGAAATACTTTCTTGCGAGATGGATTGATCTGGTCGGCAGAAGATGATGTGGTATTTAGGGCCGATGACGAACAAGTTGAAGAAAGAATGGTTCGCTTTAGGACTGTTGGTGATATGAGCTGTACCGCAGCCGTCGAATCCCATGCCGATACCATCGATAAAGTGGTGGCGGAAATCAGGGATTCCAGAATATCCGAAAGAGGCGCCCGTATCGACGATAAGCGTTCCGAGGCGGCCATGGAAAAACGTAAACAACAAGGATACTTTTAAAATGGTTGATAGTTTATAGTTGGTTGTTTTTTGAAGGATTGACGACCAATAACGAATAACCATTAACGAACAACAACATATGGAAGTTTTAAAAATAGCAACAGCAGGAAGTGTAGACGACGGTAAAAGTACCTTGATAGGAAGACTGCTTTACGATACAAAATCAATGACCGACGATAAGTTGGAGGCCATTGAACGAACAAGTAAGCAAAAGGGATACGACTACCTCGATTTTTCCTTGGCAACCGATGGATTGGTGGCCGAAAGAGAGCAGGGCATCACCATTGATGTGGCTCACATTTACTTTTCAACACCGTCAAAAAGTTACATTATTGCCGATACACCAGGCCATGTGGAATATACCCGAAACATGGTTACGGGAGCCTCGACTTCTCAGGCATCCATTATTTTGATAGATGCTCGAAAAGGTGTTATCGAGCAGACACACCGTCACTTTTTTATCAATAACCTGCTTCGCATAAAGGACGTAATCGTGGCCATCAACAAAATGGACCTTGTCGATTTCTCCGAAGAAACCTACAACAAAATCAAAGCAGATTTTGAGGAGTTGATGAAAAAGAGGGATTACCAAGACCAAAATATCACATTCATCCCGGTAAGTGCGTTGAAAGGGGATAATGTGGTGAATGCTTCAGAAAAGACACCTTGGTACAAAGGCCAAACGCTTTTGGAGCATTTGGAAGAATTGGACCAGAAGGATATCTACAATACAGGTACGCCACGTTTCCCGGTTCAGTATGTGATTCGTCCCAAAACTGATGACTTTCACGATTTCCGTGGATTTGCAGGAAAGGTATATGGCGGAGAACTGAGCGTAGGGGACGAAGTGGTGGTGTTGCCATCAATGACCCGTTCTACAATCAAGGACATTTATTTTTACAATAAACAATACAAAACAGCACCTCGGAGATCTTCGGTGACCATTACTTTGGAAGATGAGGTAAATGTAAGTAGAGGCGATATGTTGGTCAAGGCAAATGATTTGCCAACAATCGACAAACAGCTTACGGCAACCATTTCTTGGATGGATAGTGCGAGTTTCACTCCCGGCGGCAAGTATACCTTGCAGCACGGAGTAAATAAGGTGCTGGCCAAGGTCGATGCCATTGAACATAAAATTCACCCTGATTATTCAGGAATAGAGGAGAATGTTACCTCTCTTCAAATGAACGATATCGCCAAAGTGCGTTTAAGGCTGAACAAACCTATTTTTTATGATAGGTTCAAAGACCATCGCACCAACGGGTCTTTTATCATAATCGACAGCCGAACAAACACAACGGCAGGTGTTGGATTTATAGAATAAAAGTCTTGCACTTAGATGTAAGAACAAGGAGTTTATTTAATTTAACTCTATTAAAAAGATAGGAAAACTAGATTATGCAAAGTTTTAGAACAGAGATAGAAAACCCAGTTGTAGAGAAGGATATCATTGAATTGGAGAAAAAAATTCGCCAGTTCAAAGGTGGGGAAGTGGACGAGGAAAAATTCCGTAGCCTACGTTTGGCACGTGGAGTTTATGGACAGCGTCAACCTGGTGTGCAAATGATTCGAATCAAATTGCCCTATGGTAAGGTGACCTCCAATCAATTGCTCCGAATTGCCGATGTGTCGGATGAATATTCTCGTGGACGATTGCATATCACTACCCGTCAGGATATCCAGATTCACTACGTGGAGTTGGAACGTACTCCTGAACTTTGGGCACAATTGGAAAGAGATGATGTAACCATTCGCGAAGCTTGTGGAAATACCGTTCGTAACGTAACTGCAAGTGAAACCGCAGGAATAGACGTGGACGAACCTTTCGATGTTTCCCCTTATGCACAAGCGGTTTTCGAATATTTTTTAAGAAACCCGATAGGTCAGGAAATGGGAAGAAAATTCAAGGTTTCTTTCTCTGCAAGTGATGCTGATACTGGACTTTCTTACATGCACGATCTTGGTTTTATCGCCAAAGAAAAAGATGGTGAACGTGGATTTAAAGTGATGTTGGCCGGAGGCCTAGGTTCGCAGCCACGTCACGCCGATGAATTATATAGCTTTTTGCCCACCGATAAAATAATTCCATTAATGGAAGGTGTTATCCGTGTGTTTGACAGATATGGCGAGCGCAAGAGTAGGGCAAAGGCCCGTATGAAGTTTTTATTGAAGGATTTGGGGCTTGATGGTTTTAAAGAATTGTTGGAAGAAGAACAGACCGCGATTCCAAACAAAACCTATCCCATTAATATTGCCAATTATCCTAAAGTAAAGGTTGCCGAAATTGAAATTCCCGAAGTTTCCATCGAAGACCAAAATGCTTTCGAGGAATGGAAATCCACCAACTTGGTGCCTCAAAAGCAAGAAGGCTACGTGGCCATTGGAATTAAAGTGCTTTTGGGTGATTTTTATACCGATAAGGCTCGTGAACTTGCCAAATTGGTGCAGGATTATGCAGCTGGGGAAATTCGTTTGTCGTTGAGACAAAACATATTGATTCCCTACGTAAAAGAAGAGTTAGTGCCCTTCTTTTATCAGGAGTTGAAAAAACTGGGCTTTGCCGAAGCAGGTTATAATAAAGCATTGGACATCACCGCATGCCCAGGGACCGACACCTGTAACCTTGGGATTGCCAGTAGTACGGGAATCGCAGATGAGTTGGAAAGAGTCATCAAAGCGGAATACCCTCAATACATCAAAAACCCAGATGTGGTCATTAAGATTAGCGGTTGTATGAACGCATGTGGTCAGCATAACATGGCCCATATCGGATTCCAAGGAATGTCCGTGAGAACCAAGGATAAATTAGTGGCTCCAGCGCTTCAGGTGTTGTTGGGAGGAGGAAACTTTGGAGATGGTAAAGCGAGATTTGCCGATAAAGTGGCCAAGATTCCAAGTAAACGAGGACCACAGGCGTTACGTTTAATCTTGGATGATTTTGAAGCCAACGGAAATGGAGCATCATTTACGGATTACTACGAGGAAAAAGGACAGATTTATTTCTACGATTTTTTGAAGCCTTTGACCGATGTGGACAACCTGACCCAAGAAGACTTTATCGATTGGGGGAATGAGGAAAAATATAAAAAAGAGATTGGAATCGGTGAATGCGCCGGGGTCATCGTTGACCTAGTGGCCACCCTCTTCCTTGAAAGCCAAGAGAAGATAGAAAATGCCGAGGAGGCCATCAAAGAAGGTAAATGGGCCGCAAGTATTTACTATTCCTACCAATCCATTGTGAACTCGGCCAAGGCCTTGTTGACTTCCGAAAAAGTGAAGACGAATACCCATGCAAGCATCATCAAGGATTTTGATGAACTGTACGTGGAGACTGGAAAAATAGCCTTTGAGGGCGGGTTTGACAAAGTAGCCCTTCAGTTGAACAAGAACGAACCATCCGACGCTTTTGCGAAAAGCTATGTGGAAGATGCCAAAACGGTTTTGACCAAATTGGAAACGTTCAGAAAAATGGAGTTGGAACATGCGTAGGGGAAAATTAACCGTAGTGGGCGCAGGCCCGGGCGATGTGGATTTAATCACGCTTAAAGGTATAAAGGCCTTGCAAAGTGCAGATGTAGTTCTGTATGATGCATTGGTATCACCAGAGCTATTGGATTATGCAACCAAGGCTGAAAAAGTGTTTGTTGGCAAGCGCAAAGGATGTTACTCCTTTCAACAAAATCAAATCAACGATTTGATTGTTGAACGTGCTGGTCAGGGATTACATGTAGTACGGCTAAAAGGCGGAGACCCTTTTGTATTTGGTAGAGGTGCCGAAGAAATGGAACACGCTGCAACATTTGGAGTTGAGGTAGCGGTGGTTCCAGGAATATCATCATCTGTATCGGTCCCAGCCTCTCAAAACATTCCTGTGACCAAGAGAGGTGCAGCAGAAAGTTTTTGGGTGATAACAGGGACTACCAAAGAGCATAAATTATCCAATGATGTTGCCTTGGCTGCCAAATCCAATGCAACGGTCATTATCCTAATGGGAATGTCCAAATTGGGTGAGATCATGGAGCTCTTTAAAAAGGAAGAAAAACAAAATATACCAGTGGCCATCATTCAAAATGGTACCACTGAAAACGAGAAGATTGGAATTGGCACTGTTGCTTCAATTGAGCACAAGGCAAAGGAGCAGCAGCTGTCAAATCCAGCTATTATTGTGATTGGCGAGGTAGTAAATCATCGTCAGCATATATTGGATATTCAGAAGAAATACCAAAATCAGGGAAAAAAAGTGTTTGAAAAAGTGTAAATAAAGTGTCAGCTCTTTAGGTCCCTGGGCGAAGTCGAAGGGACTTTTAAGACGAATTTAAAGTAGAATTATGATCAAAACAGATATCATTATAATCGGAGCAGGGCCAACAGGTTTGTTCACCGTATTTGAGGCGGGATTGCTCAAATTAAAATGTCATTTAATAGATGCCTTGGCGCAACCGGGAGGGCAATGTTCGGAGATTTATCCAAAGAAACCCATTTACGATATTCCAGCCTATCCAGAAATTTTAGCGGGAACGTTGGTAGATAACCTAATGGAACAGATCAAGCCCTTCGAGCCCGGTTTTACCTTGGGAGAACGTGCGGAAACCTTGGACAAGCAAGAAGATGGCTCTTATATCGTTACCACCAATAAGGGAACCCAGCACCACGCACCTGTGGTTGTAATTGCTGGCGGACTCGGTTCTTTTGAGCCAAGAAAACCCATTATTCCAAATATTGAGTTGTTCGAGAGCAAAGGTGTGGAATATATGGTCAAAGATCCTGAACAGTTCCGAGACAAGAAAGTGGTTATCTCAGGTGGAGGAGATTCTGCATTGGATTGGGCCATTTTCTTGGCCGATGTAGCTTCCGAAGTTTCTTTGGTACACCGAAGAAATGAGTTCCGAGGAGCCTTGGACTCCGTAGAGAAAGCACGGGAGTTGGCCAAGTTGGGCAAAATTAGATTGTTCACTAAGGCCGAGGTTACTGAGATCCATGGTCAGGAAGATTTACATGCCGTGGTCATCGAGTACAACGATGAGGAAAAGGAGTCTACCTACGTAGAGACCGATTTCTTTATACCATTATTTGGTTTATCACCAAAATTAGGACCCATTGGTGATTGGGGATTGGAAATCGAGAAAAATGCCATCAAGGTGAACAATGCCATGGATTACCAGACCAACCTACCGGGAGTGTTTGCCATTGGTGATGTAAATACCTATCCGGGAAAGTTGAAATTGATTCTTTCAGGATTCCACGAGGCGGCGGTAATGTGCCAGTATGCATATCAAATCATTAATCCAGACAAACGCTTCGTGATGAAGTATACCACCGTTGGAGGCGTACAAGGATTTGATGGTTCCAAAAAAGAAGCCAAAAAAGAAGTGGTGCAGAGCATCGATTAACAATAATAGTTTTTAGAAGAGAAGACACCTTTCAAGAGCAATTTTGAGGGGTGTTTTTGTTTTTGGGTATATTTGAATTTTACAAACGTATGGACGTAGCTTTTACCCTTAAAGATTTCTACGGAAAACTTGGCCTGCCCATTCCAGATAACATAGGAAAGGATATTGGACACTTTAATGTTTTTAATATTGCCGAATATCGTACGCGATTGAGCAAAGGTGAGATGCGTTATGATAGACGGGCCTATTTTAAAATCAGCTTGATTAATGGAAAAAACAGAGCAGAATATGCGGATAAGGTTGTCGATATAGATAACAAGGCGCTATTGTTTGCATCTCCTAAAATCCCGTACAATTATGTTCCTCAAGATGATGAGCAGTCAGGATATTTTTGTGTGTTCACAGAAAGCTTTTTATCCAAGGACAAAAGTGGTATCATCTTGGAAACCCTACCCATTTTTCATCCTGGAGGCTATCCTATTCTCAATATTTCAGATGAAGATTATATCGAGTTGGAACAACTTTTTCAAAAAATCGACAAAGAGTTGTCCTCGGATTATCCCTTTAAGTTTGATTTAATTCGGGCTTACGTAATCGAACTGTTGCACATGGGGCAAAAGTTACATCCGGTTCAACCAAAGGAGGGCGGAAAAAATGCCGCTGTTAGAATCACGGATATGTTCGTGGAACTGTTGGAGCGCCAATTCCCCATTAATGCACCTGTCCAGCGATTGATGCTCAAAACTGCAAATGATTTTGCGGAACAACTTGCCGTCCACCCCAACCATCTTAACAAGGTGCTGAAAGAAACCACAGGAAATACAACTACGGAGATTATTCATTCAAGAATGGTGGAAGAGGCCAAATTGCTCCTCAATGGTAGTGATTGGAATATATCCGAAATTGCTTTTAGCCTGGGTTTTGAGGAAGTTGCCCATTTTTCAAATTTCTTTAAAAAGCATACAAACCGGTCACCATTAAAATTTAGGTCAACGGTCAAAATTTGATTTTTGCAAAAAACAGATTGATGCTTATAACCGTTCAGAGTGTATGCAACGCTAATTTTGTTTTCGAATTCAAAAATCAATTAACATGAGCAAAGCAAAAATAGCATTGGTTACAGGTGGAAGCCGCGGACTTGGAGAAAATATGGCCATCAACTTGGCCCAAAAAGGATTGAACATCCTATTGACTTACCGAAGTAATAAAGAAGAAGCGGACAAAACAGTGAGAGAAGTTGAAAAGCTTGGTCAAAAGGCCTATGCATTGCAATTGGATGTAGCAGAAAACAAAACTTTTAATGCCTTTGTGGATGAGGTCAAAAATGTGCTCGAATCCCATTTTGATGCTACAACATTGGATTATTTGGTCAATAATGCCGGTATCGGAATCAATTCACCCATTACCGAGACCACGGAACAGGATTTCGACACTTTGGTGAACATTCACTTTAAAGGCGCGTTCTTCCTCACGCAGAAACTTCTCCCTATCATGGCAGATGGTGGAGGCATAGTGAACATTTCAAGTGGATTGGCCCGCTTTTCGTTTCCAGGATATTCCGTTTATGGTTCAATGAAAGCAGCAATTGAAACCCTAACGCGATATCAGGCCAAAGAACTGGGTTCACGCCAAATAAGGTCCAATGTTGTCGCACCTGGTGCCATTGAAACTGATTTTGGTGGTGGAACCAACAAAAACGATGAAGATAAAAGAACCGCAATTGCTAATTTTACTGCTCTTGGAAGAGTGGGTATCCCAAGTGATATAGGTGGGGTAGTAGCATTTCTTTGCACTGACGATGCCAAATGGGTAAATGCCCAACGTATTGAAGTTTCTGGAGGAATGATGGTATAAGAACATAACAGAACATTGAAGAAAACGGGTTGAGCGATCAATCCGTTTTTTTATTGTTGTATTTCTAAAAATTCAAGGGCATTTTTTGCTTTTCGTTGACGAGTGCCGTTTCTTTGCAGTTCAGTTCATTAATAAATTGAAAGTGTTATCAAGAAAGGTGGAGGGATTGGACCCTGCGAAGCCTTAGCAACCCTCGACCTCGAGAAGGTGCTACATTCTACCCCTTGTCCTGAAGCAGTATCGGGAAGGTACGGAGCATAATCCTGCCAAAGGGGAAGGATAACGTATAGAATACTTCGCAGTATCTTCCAAACATTTCTTGATATCATTACATCCTTTTTTGAAGGGAAATTGTACTATGGAAAATATTGAAGACATATTGAAGAAACGGATTTTGGTGCTGGATGGAGCCATGGGTACCATGTTGCAGCGCTATAAATTCCAAGAAGCGCATTTCAGGGGAGAGCGATTCAAAGATTGGCCAAGTGACCTGCAAGGAAACAACGATTTGTTGTCCTTGACACAGCCAGAAGCTGTTAAGAAAATCCATCGAAAATTTTTGGAGGCAGGGGCCGATATTATTGAAACCAATACATTTTCGGGTACCACCATTGCCATGGCAGACTATGACATGGAAGAATTGGTATACGAACTGAATTACGAATCCGCCAAGATTGCAAAGCAAGTGGCCGAAGAATTCACGAAAAAGAACCCAAGCAAACCAAGGTTTGTGGCGGGAAGCATTGGTCCTACCAATAAAACCGCCAGTATGTCTCCAGATGTGAACGATCCTGGATTTAGGGCCATTTCTTTTGATGAACTCCGTATCGCATATAAACAACAGATTGAGGCCCTGCTCGATGGTGGAGCTGATATTTTATTGGTAGAGACCATTTTTGATACGCTGAACGCCAAAGCCGCACTTTTCGCCATTGAAGAAGTGAAAGATGAGCGTAACATCGAAGTCCCCGTAATGGTCAGCGGAACCATTACCGATGCTTCGGGAAGAACACTGTCGGGACAGACCGCCGAAGCGTTTTTGATTTCCATTTCCCATATCCCGATTTTATCCGTGGGATTCAACTGTGCATTGGGTGCCAAGCAATTGGTTCCCCATTTGGAAGTAGTTTCGGCAAAATCAGAATTCGCCATTTCGGCCCACCCCAATGCGGGATTGCCCAATGCCTTTGGCGAGTATGACGAAACGCCAGCTCAAATGGCAGCACAGATCAAGGAATATGTGGAAAAAGGATTAGTAAATATCGTAGGCGGCTGTTGCGGAACCACTCCAGACCATATCAAGGCCATCGCCGATGTCGTTAAGGATTATCAACCAAGAAAACTTCTGACCACAGCATAGTTTAAGTTTATGGCAACAAAAAACGAACAACGATACTTAAAACTGAGTGGCCTCGAACCCTTGGTCGTTACCCCCGAAAGCAATTTCATCAATGTGGGGGAACGTACCAATGTGGCAGGTTCCAAACGGTTTTTAAGGCTTATAAAAGAAGAAAAGTTCGATGAGGCATTGGACATTGCCCGCGAACAAGTGGAGGGCGGGGCACAGATAATCGACATCAATATGGACGATGGACTGATCGATGGCAAGGAGGCCATGGTCAAGTTCTTGAATCTTATTGTTGCCGAACCGGATATTGCCAGGGTTCCTATTATGATCGATAGTTCCAAATGGGAAATTATTGAGGCAGGACTTCAAGTGGTGCAAGGAAAATGTGTTGTGAACTCCATCAGCCTAAAAGAAGGAAAGGAAGAGTTTGTGCGCCATGCCAAATTGATCAAACGATATGGTGCTGCCGTTATCGTCATGGCCTTCGACGAGGTGGGCCAAGCGGATACCTACGAACGTCGTATCGAAATCGCGAAACGTTCCTACGATATTTTGGTAGAGGAGGTGGACTTTTCACCAGAAGATATCATTTTTGACCTGAATATTTTTCCCGTCGCTACGGGAATGGACGAGCACAGGAACAACGCCATTGATTTTATCGAAGGAACGCGCTGGGTGCGCGAAAACCTCCCCTATTGTAGTGTAAGCGGCGGAGTGAGCAATGTTTCGTTCTCTTTTAGGGGAAACAATCCAGTCCGGGAAGCCATCAATTCGGCTTTTTTGTTTCACGCCATAAAAGCTGGAATGAATATGGGAATAGTGAACCCAACTATGTTGGAGGTTTACGATGATATCCCCAAAGATTTGTTGGAACATGTAGAAGACGTGTTGCTCAATAGGCGCGAAGATGCCACCGAACGTCTTTTGGAATTTGCCGAGACCGTGGTGGGCAAGGAAAGGGAAAGCAAGGTAGACCTCTCTTGGCGAGAGGAGCCACTCCAAGATCGTATAACACGGGCTTTGGTCAAAGGGATCGACCAATATATTATCGAAGATGTGGAAGAAGCCCGTCAAAGCGCCGCAAAACCCTTGGAAGTAATCGAGGGCAACCTAATGGCAGGCATGAATGTGGTTGGAGATTTGTTTGGTAGCGGGAAAATGTTCCTGCCACAAGTGGTAAAGTCCGCCCGAGTGATGAAAAAGGCCGTGGCCTATCTTACGCCGTTTATTGAAGCAGCAAAGGATGAAAAGTCCAAACCAGCTGGTAAAATATTAATGGCAACGGTAAAAGGGGATGTCCACGATATTGGAAAGAATATTGTAAGTGTTGTCCTGGCCTGCAACAATTATCAGATTGTGGATATGGGCGTGATGGTGCCACCAGAAAGAATCATCAACAAGGCCAAGAAAGAAAAAGTGGATATTATCGGTTTGAGCGGATTGATTACCCCTTCTTTGGATGAAATGGTGTTTTTGGCCAAGGAAATGGAGCGTCAAAACTTCGATGTCCCTCTGTTGATCGGTGGCGCCACTACCAGTAAGGCGCACACCGCGGTTAAAATAGATCCGCAATACAGTCAAGCGGTGGTACACGTGAACGATGCATCAAGGGCTGTGACCGTGGTAGGTGATTTGCTGCAAGATGATACTTCCGTCAAGTATAAAAAATCCATCAAACTGGATTACGAGAGTTTTAGGGAAAAGTTTTTGAAACGGGGCAAGCAAAAAGAGTATCTGACCTTGGAGCAGGCTCGTAAAAACAAACTTCAAATCGAATGGAATCCATCGGATATCAAAAAACCAAATCAGTTGGGCATCGAGGTATGGGAAGATTTTGATTTGACCCAATTGGAGGAGTTCATCGATTGGTCCCCATTCTTTAGAAGCTGGGACCTGCATGGCAAATACCCAAATATTTTGACGGATAATGTGGTAGGAGAGCAAGCAAAAGAACTTTTCAAGGATGCCAAAACACTTTTAAAGCAAGTTTTGGATGAAAAATTGTTGAAGGGCAAAGCTATTTTCGGATTGTTTCCTGCAAACCAAATTAATGAGGATGACATCGAGGTTGATAAGGATGGGGAGACCTTTATTTTTAGGACTCTTCGCCAGCAATTGAAGAAACGGGAAGGTGTGCCCAATATCGCATTGGCGGATTTTATAGCCCCAAAGGATTCCGGGATTCAGGATTATATGGGCTTCTTTTGTGTAAGCACAGGATTCGGGACGCAAGAATTGGCCGCTGAATTTGAGAAGAATCACGATGATTACAATTCTATCATGATCAAGGCTTTGGCGGACCGATTTGCGGAAGCTTTCGCTGAATATTTACATAAGGAAGTACGAACCAAATATTGGGGCTATGCCGTTGACGAGCACTTGGACAATGATGAATTGATCAAGGAAAAATATCAAGGTATCCGCCCAGCGCCCGGCTACCCGGCTTGTCCCGACCATTTGGAAAAGATTACCATTTGGGAAATGTTGGAGGTAGAGGAGAAAATAGGTGTAAAACTGACCGATAGTTTGGCCATGTGGCCTGCCGCAAGTGTAAGCGGGTACTATTTTGGACACCCAGAGGCCAAATATTTTGGCTTGGGAAAAATTGAGCAGGATCAAGTCCAGGATTTTGCTGACCGAAAAAATATAAATTTGGAGAAAGCTCAAAAGTGGCTGGCTCCCAATATAGTTGACCAATAGCGATGAAAATTACCGACCATATAAAAAAAGCAAACGGAGAGACTCTGTTCAGTTTTGAGATTGTGCCGCCCGTAAAAGGAAAGAGTATCCAGGAACTGTACAACAACATTGACCCTTTAATGGAGTTCAAGCCTCCGTTTATTGATGTGACCACTTCCCGTGAGGAGTACATCTATAAAGAAAAGGATGGATTGTTGGATAAAAAGCTGACACGAACCAGGCCCGGTACTTTGGGTATCTGTGCTTCGTTGAAACATAAATACGATGTGGATACCGTCCCCCATGTGCTTTGTGGAGGATTTACCAAAGAGGAGACAGAATACCTTCTGGTGGATTGCCAATATTTAGAGATTGAAAATGTTATGGCGCTCCGCGGTGATGCCCGTAAAGAAGAAAAATATTTTACCCCCACCAAAGGTGGACATCAATATGCTACCGAATTGGTAAAACAGATTCAGGATATTAATGATGGGAATTATCTGCACGATACCATCGAGTCGAGCGATTTGAGCAGTTTTTGTATTGGTGTGGCAGGCTATCCAGAAAAGCATATGGAGGCCCCGTCCTTGCAATCCGACCTAAAACGTTTGAAGCAAAAAGTGGACCTGGGCGCCGATTATGTGGTTACTCAAATGTTTTTCGATAATCAGAAATTCTTTGCATTTGTAAAAGCGGCCCGTGAGATGGGCATAGAAGTGCCGATAATACCTGGAATCAAACCCATTGCGGTGAAAAGGCATCTTCAATTGCTGCCCCATGTGTTCAGTATAGACCTTCCAGAAGACTTGATCAATGCTGTCGAGGCTTGTAAAGACAACAAGGAAGTGCGACAAGTAGGGGTGGAGTGGGCTATCCAGCAGTCCAAGGAATTAAGGGAGGCCGGTGTTCCAGTATTGCATTATTATTCTATGGGTAAATCAGATAATGTGAAGGCAATTGCCAAGGAACTTTTTTAATTTCCTACTTTAGTGCCCCATGAGGTACCTACTTAGCCTGTTATTGTTGTTGATTTCATTTTGCGGAATAGCGCAAACCGATGAGGTCCCCAAGAAATATGTGTTGGATGCAACCCAGTTTTATGGTTCCATTTTGCTGCACAATACAGATATTTCCCATTTGATCACCAATCATCCTGCTGGTGTTATTTTAGGGGTGAGTAGAAAAACGTACGGCCATAAGGAATGGGAAGCCGATTTTGGTTATCCCGATACGGGTTTCACTTTTGCTTATCAAAATACCAATAATGCTACCCTTGGGGAACATTTTGGGTTGTATGGTCATTATAACTTCTATCTTCTAAAAAGAAATGTACAGTTGCGGGTGGCACAGGGGTTGGCGTACAATACCAATCCATATGATAAGGAAGATAATTTTAGGAACAACGCCTACGGAAGCCATATTTTAAGCAGTACCCTATTGATGCTTAATTACCACAAAGAAAATATTGTGGCAGGATTGGGCGTGCATGCGGGTTTATCCTTTATTCATTATTCCAATGCCAATTTTAAGGCGCCCAATACATCCACCAATACGTTTGCCTTTAATCTAGGATTGAACTACACATTGGACAACGAAACTGAATATGAATATTTGAACCCGGAATCGACCGGAAAAATTAGCGAACCGATACGATATAATTTAGTGTTGCGAGGAGGTGCCAACGAAAGCGATGTCATCAACATGGGCCGATATGGCTTTGCCATTGTTTCTGCATATGCCGATAAAAGATTGGGCAAGCGCAGTGCCATTCAGTTGGGGACCGATGTGTTCTTTTCCAATTTTTTAAAGGAATTGATACGATATCAATCCATAGCATTTCCCGAATTGGACGTTGCTCCGGATACCGATTACAAGCGCGTGGGATTATTTTTGGGCCACGAACTTTTTGTGAACAAAATTAGCGTGGTGGCCCAATTGGGGTATTATGTGTATTACCCTTTTGATTTTGAGGGAAGAATGTACAATCGGATTGGGATGAAACGTTATTTTGGAGACAAGGTTTTTGGAGCACTCACCTTAAAATCACACGGTGCAAAGGCAGAGGCGGTCGAATTTGGAATAGGGGTAAGATTATGAAAAGGATACAGTACGAAATAGGAAAGATGAAGTGTCCCCTTGAGGGGTCTTTAGGGGTGTTTTTGATGCTGTTCAGCTTTCTGTTGATTTCCTGCAATGGCGACAACGTTCCAGATTGTTTTCAAAATGCGGGCGATATGGTAAGGCAGCCAGTGGATGTTGCCGAATTTAGTACCATAACTGTTTTTGAAAATCTAAATGTGGTGTTGAAGCAGGGTGAAGAACAACTAGTGGAAGTGGAAACAGGCGAATTTCTATTGAACGATGTTTCTGCGGTAGTGGAGGATAACCGTCTTGTGCTACGTAATGAAAACAGTTGCAACTTTGTTCGCGATTACGGTTTGACCACGGTATACATTACCTCGCCTAACATTACTGAAATCCGAAGCGGCACGGGATTGTTGATTTCCAGTGATGGAATATTGGAATATCCAAGTTTGAATTTGATAGCGGAAAGCTTCAATAATCCTGAGACGGAAACGACGGATGGTTCTTTTGATTTAAACCTGAATTCAACCACGTTAAGGATTGTGGTGAATGGGATAGCCTATTTCAAACTACGGGGCAGTACCGAAAACTTTAACGTAAGTATTGCGGCTGGTGATTCAAGAATTGAAGCTGAAGCAATGGTTTCAGAAAATGTGACGGTAAACCACAGAGGGTCCAACGATGTTTTTGTAAATCCGCAGCAACGATTGAGCGGGGTTGTTCGTGGGACGGGAAATGTGATCAGCGTAAATACCCCTCCCGAAGTGGATGTTGAAGAATTGTTCACGGGCAGATTGATTTTTCAGGACTGATTCACGCCCAAAACAATGACATTATTCCTCATCAACTTTAATATTTCTCCCTAATTTCGGGATTCAAATCTAATTTTGGTAAATCTTCTCGCACATATCAAAAATCTATTTTCTCCATTTCCCAATATCGAATCAATCGAGGGACTAATGGGATTGGAAAGGGCGGATGCACTTTTCCATAATCTTGTAGCGGAGAAGAAGGTGCCAGGTCTGGCCGTTACGGTATTGGACAGTGGTAAAAAAGTGCTTCAAAAAGGGTATGGTTTTGCTTATATTGATAAAAGAATCAAGGTCCATCCGAAGCATACGATTTTCCGAATCGCGAGTATTTCCAAATGCATCACAGGATTGGCCTTAGGCAAAATGGTTGAGGATGGTATCTTGGATTTGGATGAATCCTTCTACGCCTATGTGCCTTACTACCCTAAAAAGAAGTATGATTTCACGCTACGGCAATTGGCAGGTCACACTGCTGGCATTCGAGGGTACCGAGGTAAGGAATACGCCCTGAATAATGATTACTCCATCAAAGATGGAATAGAAGTTTTTAAAAATGATCCCTTGTTTTTTGAACCTGGCACAAGCTATCTCTATAATAGTTTTGATTTTGTATTGCTGTCCTTGGCCATGCAAGAAGCGAGCGGTATGCTATTCGAGGAATATGTAAAAGAAAATATTTTGATTCCGTTGGGATTGGAAAACACCTTTTCTCCAGATGAATTGAAAAATACCTCTAGCTCGGACACCTTCAAAACCCAATTCTACACTAAAAGGGCACTGTGTTTTACCGAAGCAGTTGAAGTAAACAATACCTACAAATTGGCGGGTGGAGGCTATTTGTC
Source organism: Flagellimonas abyssi (assembly GCF_019457905.1). Taxonomy (GTDB): domain Bacteria; phylum Bacteroidota; class Bacteroidia; order Flavobacteriales; family Flavobacteriaceae; genus Flagellimonas; species Flagellimonas abyssi. The sequence continues at coordinate 82,360 of NZ_JAHZSV010000012.1, forward strand.
CACCTGCGATGATGTTGCCCAACTGGGGCAGGCGATTTTGGAACGACGATTACTGAAAAGCGAAACCTATGAGCAGTTGCTTGCTTCTGAAATTATAAATGGTAAACCTACATGCTACGGTCTTGGCTTTCAGGTGAGCCAAGATTCCAATGGAAGGGAATTTGTTGGGCATGTAGGTAACAGCGTGGGAGCGTACACCAATCTTTTTGCATATCCCGAACAGAAAAAAGTGGTAGCCATCCTAACTAATTGCACGGACCCCAAAGAACAGTCTGCTTTGGATGAGGCAATCGATGCTATTATTGAGGAGGTAGTCTAAATTTTACCTCCCATCTGCTCTTCAATCTCCTCCGCATACTTTTTACAAAGGTCAAAAGTTTCGGTTACATCTTTCATAGTCGTTCTTGGGTTGATAAGGCACATTCGGAGAACAATCTGCCCGTTTAAAATAGTGGTGACGAGCATGGCTTTTCGCGAATCCATTACCTTTCCAGAAATGTACTGGTTGATTTTGTCCAATTCCTTTTCAGAGTATTTTTTGTTAATGGGGTTGTACCTAAAATTAATGACCGCCAAAGTGGCTGGGAACACTACTTCCCAAATTTTACTGCCTCTTAGCATCGTTTCCACTTCTTCTGCAAGGTCGATATTATACGTGATGGCATCTCGGAACTCCTTTAAACCAAAAGTTTTTAGGGACATATAAAACTTCAATGCCCGAAACCTTCGGGTCAACTGAATGCCATGATCATAAAAATTGATTTCAGAAGTATTACCTTCGATATCTCTTAAATATTCTGGTTTTTCGGTAAAAGTGTTGCTTAGGTTTTTATGGTTTCGCACCAAGAGACACCCCATTTCGTACGGTTGAAAAAACCATTTGTGCGGGTCAACTGTAAGGGAATCGGCTTTTTCAATGCCTTTCATGGCTTGCTTTCCCTTTTGGGACAAGATGGCCGCTCCACCGTAGGCACCATCAATATGGAACCAGATATCTTCTTTTTTGCAAATTTTGCCCAGTTCCACCAATGGGTCAACCGTGCCTGTATTGGTTGTTCCCGCGGTAGCAATCAAACAGAAGGGATAAAGACCTTCCAATCGGTCTTTGGCAATACAGTTCTTCAATTTGTTTACGGAAAACTTGAGTTCGCTGTCCGTAGGAATAATTCTGATTTGTTCTTTTTTAAAGCCCAATACTCGAATGGCCTTGATATTGGAAGAATGCGCTTGATCAGATAGATAGATTACAGTCTTGGAAAAATCGTCCCCGCATTTTACTCTTCTTGCAGTGACTACGGCGGTAAGGTTGGCCATAGATCCTCCACTGGTAAAAATGCCCCCTCCTTTTTTCTTGGGAAAGCCGAAAATTTTCAACAACCACTGTATGGTTACAATTTCGAGTTCTGCAGCGGCTGGACTTGCTGCCCATCCACCAGAAAAGATGTTGTAACCCGTGGCCAAAGCATCGGCCATAACACTTACGTAATTACTGGGGCCCGGAACAAATGAAAACGACCTTGGGTGGGCCATATTGGCGCTATTGGTCATTACCTTGTCCAAAACAAAATCGAGCACATGAGTCGGGTCGGAACCTTGTTCAGGGGCTTCTTCCAAGAACAAAGAGTCCATTTCCTCCCTTGAACCGAGCGCTACGGGCAATTTTTCGTGTTGGGTGGCATGGTGTTCTACAATGGCATCAATAATTTGATAGCCATAGCTTTTCATTTCTTCTTTGGAGAGTTCCAATCTGGCGCTGTTCTTCTTCATAGGTCCGATTTCTTCTGAACCGCAAAAGTACCATTTTTGGAGCCGTTTTCCACGTCATTTTAAGAGTAGTTCCTCTGTTTGGATAAATGGAAAGTTAGGAGGTAAGCTCGGTAAAAAGGCTTTCTAGGTTTTTGTTCTTTCTACTTAGTTGAAGCGTCTTTAGTTTGTTATCGTGGGCAAAATCAAAAACGGCCGGCCGCATGTCCTTAGAGGTGCCAAAAGTGATTTCATACACAAACCCACCTGTATTTTTCACTTTGGCGACATTCGGCATTTGCTGTAATAATTGCTCTTCTACACGATAATCGAATTCCACTTCGATGATTTGTTCCTCAGCTTCACGGAGTTCCTCTAGTTTTTTGTCGGCCACCAATTCTCCTTTGTTGATAATGATTACCCTGTCACAAACCGCCTCGACTTCCTTCATAATATGGGTAGAAAGTAGAATGGTCTTTTCTTTTCCTATTTCGCGAATCAGTTTTCTAATTTCAATCAACTGGTTGGGGTCGAGTCCCGTGGTGGGCTCATCCAGAATCAAAACTTCTGGGTCGTGCAGCAACGCAGCCGCTAGCCCAACACGCTGACGGTATCCTTTGGATAACTGCCCGATTTTTTTGTGGCATTCGGGAGACAATCCTGTTTGTTCGATTACCTCATTGATTTTGAACTTGTCCACTTTATATACATCGGCATTAAAGGCCAAGTATTCCTTTACATACATCTCCAAATACAGTGGATTGTGCTCTGGAAGGTAGCCGATGCTTTTCTGAACATCCTTTTCAGCTTGCAAAACATCGAACCCGTTTACGTTTGCTTCTCCCTCATCTGCCTTGTAATAAGTGGTCAAAATCCGCATCATGGTAGATTTTCCAGCGCCGTTGGGCCCTAAAAAACCGACCACCTCCCCTTTGTTGATGGTAAAGGAAACATTGTTCAATGCCTTCTGGGAGCCAAAGTTCTTTGTGATGTTCTGTACAGTGATGGACATTCAAAATGGATTTGATCATTCCAAAAATACACTTTTACTCGTTCTAATCCTTGGTTTCAAAAAACAAGAATTTTGTAAAATGATTCTTTTAGGAAATCTCCCAACGGCAAGAATTCTTAAAAAAGCATCGTTTCTATAAAATTATATGCAGTGAAAATGTCTTTTTTGAAAAAAATCAAAAAAAATTTGGGAATGTCTGTGTGTTTCCAATCGAATACCTAAATTAGCCGACAATTAACAACGAGATGACAAACGCGTATTTCTGGAACCGTTTTTATTTTTACTTCTTTTTTGGGAGAGAAGCGGGACTATTATAGATACGTTTAAAGTATAACCAATATATAAAGTCCCGATACATCGGGACTTTTTTTTTGCAATGGAATTAAAAATTGCCATACAAGGAATAAAAGGTTCGAACCATCACCAGGTTGCCAAAGATTTTTTTGGAGAGAACATTGAATTGCTCGAGTGCAGCTCTTTTGATGCCGTAATCGACAGTTTGATCATAGGTGCTGCCGATAAAGGAATCATGGCCATCGAAAACTCTATCGCTGGTTCCATTATTCCGAATTACAATTTGGTCTACCATAACAATATTCATGTAATCGGTGAACATTACTTGAACATTCACCACAATCTTATGGTATTGAAAGGAAGAACTTTTGATGATATCCAAGAGGTACATTCGCACCCAATGGCGCTGTTGCAGTGCAAGGAGTTCTTTAAAGCTCATCCGCAGATCAAGTTAGTGGAAAGCGTGGATACTGCCGAAACCGCGAAACGGATTCAGGAAGAAGAACTTGAGCATATTGCCGCGATTGCGCCTAAAATGGCGGCCGAACTATACAATCTAGAAATAATCGCGGACAACATTCAAACCATTGTGAACAATTCCACAAGGTTTATCATTCTAAAAAAACAGAACAAAGTACTGCCGGAAGAAGAAATCAACAAGGCATCAATACGATTTATTACCGATCACAAAAGAGGGAGTTTGGCCACGGTGTTGAACGTAATGAGCGATTGCAATATGAACCTTACCAAGATTCAGTCCTTACCGGTAATCGAGACACCTTGGAAGTATGCTTTTTTTGTGGATGTGACTTTTGATAAATACAAGCACTTTGCCAAAACCAAATCTTTGATGCAGATCATGGCGGAGGATTTTAAGGTTTTGGGAGAGTATAAAAATGCATTGTTGTAATGAAGACAGCAGATAGGTTAAATACCGTACAAGAGTATTACTTCTCCAAAAAATTAAGAGAGGTCAGGGGATTAATGGCCGAGGGCAGGCCCATTATCAATATGGGAATCGGAAGCCCGGATTTGTCCCCATCACCACAGGTATTGGAAACCCTTAGGGATTCCATTGTCGAGGCTGGGGCACATCAATACCAGAGCTACCAAGGATTGCCACAGCTGCGGGAGGCGATTTCGGATTTCTATCAGCAGAAATTTGGGGTAAGCGTAGACGCATCAACGGAGATTCTGCCATTAATGGGTTCCAAAGAAGGAATCATGCACATCAGCATGGCTTTTTTAAATGAAGGTGATGAGGTATTGCTGCCCAATCCCGGATATCCTACCTACGCATCCGTGACCAATTTAGTGGGAGGAAAAGCTGTTACCTACGATTTGAAGGCTGAAAATGGTTGGTTTCCAGATTTAGAGGAATTATCCCAAAAGGATTTATCGAAGGTGAAGCTAATGTGGGTGAGCTACCCGCATATGCCAACCGGAGCTACTGCTTCCTTGGAACAGCTCAAGTTATTGGTGGATTTTGCCAAGAAGAACGATATCCTTTTGGTAAACGACAACCCGTACAGTTTTGTCCTGTCGAATAATCCGACCAGCATACTTTCAATCGAGGGAGCGAAGGAATGCACCTTGGAATTGAACAGTTTAAGCAAGACATTCAACATGGCGGGGTGGCGTGTGGGGATGGTGCTTGGTAGTGCAGAACATATCAACGCAGTATTGAAAGTAAAGAGCAATATGGATTCCGGAATGTTCTACGGTATTCAAAAGGGTGCCATTGCCGCTTTGCAAAGTGGCCCCGAATGGTTCGAGGAACTAGATAAGGTGTATACCAAGCGACGTGAACTGATGTTCCAATTGGCTGATAAATTAGGTTGTACGTACGATAGAAATGCCGTTGGCATGTTTGTTTGGTGCAAACTACCGGAAGGTGCCAAGGGTTCAGAAGAATTTATAGATGAAGTGTTGCACGATAAAGATATTTTTATTGCCCCCGGAACCATATTCGGGAGCAATGGCGAAGGCTATATTCGTTTTTCACTTTGCGTGAGCGAAGAAAAAATCAAGGAAGCCATAGAAAGATTTTAGATTATGAAAGTAGTTATCATAGGTGTTGGATTGATTGGCGGTTCTTTTGCCAAGGATGTAAAAAAACTACATCCGGAAGCGGAAATCATTGGGATGGACAAAAGTGATGCTCATTTGGACGAGGCACTTCAACTTCAAATCATAGATAAAAAGGGCGACTACCAAGATTTGTCAACGGCCGATTTGGTCTATGTGAGCATCCCTGTGAATGTTTTGGTCACCGAACTGCCTAGAATTTTGGACGCTGCTGGGGATGAAACTGTAGTAATGGATGCAGGCTCCACCAAGCGCCTGATCTGTGAGCAAGTTGCCGACCACCCAAAACGAAGGAACTTTATGGCATGTCACCCCATTGCAGGTACCGAGTTTTCTGGTCCGACCGCGGCTTTGGAAGGGTTATATAGTGGCAAGACGATGATTATTTGCGAGGTCGAAAAAACAGCTTTTAAGCTTCAGGAACCAGCATTGGCCATTTTTCAGGAAATCGGTATGCGAATTCGGTACATGAACCCCGAAGCCCATGACAAACACATTGCCTACGTCTCTCATTTATCACACATTAGCTCTTTTATGTTGGGAAAGACAGTTATTGAGAAAGAGAAAAATGAGCGTGATATTTTTGACATGGCGGGAAGTGGTTTTGAGAGCACCGTTCGTTTGGCGAAAAGCTCTCCGGATATGTGGACGCCGATTTTTGAGCAGAACAAGGACAATGTTGTGGAAACGTTGGAAGAGTACATCGAGAACCTCACGAGGTTCAAGCAACTGATCGTGGACAACGATTTCGAAAATGTCCATCAAGAAATGAGTAATACCAATAAAATAAAACAAATACTAAAAGGAATACCACTTACTAAAAAATAGAGAGTATTATGGAAAACAAAAAGGAAATGAGGAAATGGTTGGATGACATGAATTTGGGTCATCCCTTGGTAATTGCAGGTCCATGTAGTGCCGAAACCGAAGATCAAGTGCTGAAGATTGCACATGAACTTAAAGATACCGATGTGAATTACTATCGTGCCGGAATCTGGAAACCAAGAACTCGTCCTGGAAACTTTGAGGGAGTTGGAGCCATTGGATTAAAGTGGTTGCAAAAAGTCAAGGAAGAAACAGGTTTGAAAACCGCGACCGAAGTGGCCAATAGAGCACACGTAGATTTGGCGTTGGAGTATGATGTAGATCTATTGTGGATCGGGGCACGTTCCACCGTAAGCCCGTTCATCATCCAAGAAATTGCAGATGCTTTGGAAGGGACCGATAAAATTGTGTTGGTGAAAAACCCGGTAAACCCAGACCTTTCATTATGGTTGGGTGCTGTTGAGCGTTTGTACTCTGCCAATATTGAGAAATTGGGTGTGATCCATAGAGGTTTCTCCACCTATGAAAAAACGAAGTACAGAAACATTCCAGAATGGCAATTGGCCATTGAGTTACAAACCAAGTTTCCTGATTTGCCTATCATAAATGATCCTAGCCACATTACTGGTAAGCGTGATATGATTTTTGATGTATCGCAAACTGCATTGGACTTGAACTTTGATGGTTTAATGATCGAAACACATTACGACCCGGACAATGCTTGGAGTGATGCTGCACAGCAAGTAACCCCAAAAACATTGGTTCAGATTATGAAAGATCTTCGAATTAGAAAGGAAACCGATGAGGAGGCTGAATATAACAGCAAGTTGACCAACCTCAGGGCTCAAATCGATGTGTTGGATAATCAATTGATTGATTTGCTAGGAAAACGAATGAAGGTGTCCGATGGTATCGGTGAATTGAAAAAACAAAAGAACGTTGCCGTACTTCAGAGTAACCGATGGAACGCCATTTTGGGCAACATGATCTTGGAAGGAGAGCAAAGAGGCTTGAGCGAGGAATTTATCCTGAAAATGTTCAAGGCCATCCACCAGGAATCCATTAACCACCAAGAAAAGATAATCAACGCGTAACAAGATTTTTTAAGCTGGTATTTCTAAAGCCGCCCTTGGTCAAAATTATTTTGGCACCAATGGCGGTTTTTTTGCTTTAAACTGTAACGATCAAGAAAAAGGGTCATCTTTCAAAAGTAAAAACACTCTATCATGAAAAAAATATACACACTGAGCCTTCTATTGTTGCCCTTGTTCATGTTTTCACAACGAATCATTGATACGGAAGTGGGGGAATTCAACAAAATCAAGGTTTTTGATTTGATCGAGGTCAATTTGATTCAATCTGATGAGAACAGGATTATGATCAAAGGCTGGAATGTTGACGATATCCAATGGGTCAACAAAAACGGGGTCTTGAAACTGAGAATGCAATTGGACAAAAAGTTTCAGGGCGAGGATACTATGATCGAGGTCTATTATACCAATCTCGATGTTATAGATGGTAACGAAGGCGCACAAATTACTTGTAACGAGATGGTGCAAAAAAGTAAGATTGAGTTGAGGGCCCAAGAGGGCGCTATGATCCGCATAGGTATGGATGTTGATTATGCCGAGGTGCGTGCGGTTACTGGTGGAATTGTAAAAGCTTCGGGACTGGCCAAAAACCAGAGTGTTGTATTGAACACGGGCGGAATTTTTGAAGGTCGTGAACTTAGGACCACTACTACCGATGTTAAAATTTCAGCTGGTGGCGAAGCCGATGTGTTTGCTTCGGAAATGGTAGATATCAATGTAAAGGCCGGGGGTGATGTTTATGTATATGGAAACCCAGAAACGGTCCATAAAAAAACCTTTGTAGGCGGAAGAGTCTATATTAAGGATTAATGAAACTTGTTGCCAATAAAATGCCCTCCAATTTTGGAAGGCATTTTTCTTTTCGGCAATCGCCCATATTTATTTTTTGAAGATGTATCGGGTAATAAAAATACCCTGGCCGTCACCTTTTCCACCTTCGCTTTCCACACCACTCACCACAAAGGCCAGTTCCCATCCGTTGGAAACCATGTCGTTGATCATGGAAGTGATCATGGCGTCGTTGGCCGCAATGTTCTGGAAACGAATACCGCCAATGTTGTAAAAGTTCAAAAGTTTGGTTTCTTCAAAATTCTTCACTCGGATTTCGCTCCTGTCAGATTTGTTCCTTGAGTTGTCATCCTCGGTCTGGACACTCGTAAATTCTTTATAATCTTTCTCTTCCAGTGCATTAATAATCCTGGATCGTCCCAATCCGTTGGGTACAATGGACTCCACACTTGTAATTACATGGTACTGTTGCGCACTCATGGTAAATGTAGCTGCAAAAAGCACTACTGCAGCCAAAACGATTTTTTTCATAATAGATTAAGTTAATGATTGTTAAAACTGTTAACAAAGATATAGGACGATAAAGAAGGATTGTTGTTACTTTGTAATCAAAATATGAACAAATAGTGAACGGAACTGTTTATAAATCAACTGGAAGCTGGTATACCATAAAATCTTCGGAGGAAGAATTTTACGAATGCCGTATCAAAGGAAAGTTCCGTACACAGGGCATAAAAAGCACCAATCCAGTGGCCGTTGGCGATCACGTAAAATTTGATTTGGAGACCATTGGGGATGAGACCATCGGAGTAATTTCTGAAATTGGTGAGCGCAAGAATTATATTGTCCGTAGGTCGGTAAAGCTTTCCAAACAGACCCATATTATTGCATCCAATCTGGATCAAGTGTTTCTATTGGTCACATTGAACAATCCTCCTACATTTACCAGTTTTATAGACCGTTTTCTAGTTACGGCAGAGGCTTATGACATCCCCGTTGTTTTGCTTTTCAATAAAATGGACTCCTATTCGGAGGAAGAAAAGTTGGAGGTACAATGGTTGATGGATTTATACTCAAAAATCGGTTACAAAAGCATTGCTATTGAGGCCAAACAGGGAATTAACGTTGACCAAGTAAAAGAGTTGATGTTGGGTGCCACGAGCATGTTCGCGGGACATTCCGGTGTGGGCAAATCAACCTTAGTGAATGCACTTGAAAAAGGCCTCGAATTAAAGACCGCCGAAATTTCCGAACAGCATATGCAGGGACAGCATACCACTACATTTGCCGAAATGTACGACCTATCGTTCGATGCACGAATAATCGATACCCCAGGGATAAAAGGATTTGGTATCGTGGATATGGACAAATATGAAATCGGTGATTATTTCCCGGAATTTTTTGAATTGAAATCCGAATGTAAATTCAATAATTGCCTGCATTTGGATGAACCCAAATGTGCCGTAAAGGAAGCCTTGGAGAATGATGAGGTTGCTGCCAGTAGGTATAGGAGCTACGTGCAAATGGTAACAGGAGATGAAGATAATCCATACAGGGAAAGATAAATGAGGACAGTATTGCAAAGAGTTTCAAAAGCTAGCGTAACCGTTGAGGAAGAATTGATTTCATCCATAGGTCATGGGCTTTTGATATTGTTGGGTATCGAAGATGCCGATACCAAAGAGGATATAGACTGGTTGACCAATAAAATTCTCAACCTCCGCATTTTTAATGATGAAAATGAGGTAATGAACCGCTCCGTGATGGATGTAGATGGGGAAATTATCGTGGTAAGTCAGTTTACCTTGCATGCCCAGACCAAAAAAGGAAATCGTCCTTCATATATAAAGGCGGCGAAACCAGATATAGCAGTTCCGATGTATGAAGATTTCGTGCAGGTTTTGGAGCAAAAACTCGGCAAAAAAGTGGGGACCGGAGTTTTCGGTGCCGATATGAAAGTGGAATTGCTCAATGATGGTCCGGTTACCATTACCATGGATACAAAAAACAAAGAATAATTGCATTTGGTCGAAAAAATTATCCCAATCGTAGGAATTTAAGCACTTTAGTTCAGCCGTAACTAACCTTTTGCTAAACCAATGCGCTTCTATTTATCGACCCTTCTTGCCTTATTGGTCCATTTATCCTATTCACAAAATTTTAATACCAGTACAATACCCAAAGAGCTTTTGTCACATGCCGATGCTGTTGTTAGGTTGGATAGAACAGACGTTGTTGTTGAGGCTAGGAATAGAATGAACGTTACCAGTACACGTGTTGTGACCGTGCTCAACGAGAACGGTAACGAACATGTGCAGGCCTATGCATTTTACGAGAAAAATGATAAGATTTCCGAATTGGAGGCAATTGTTTACAATGACCGTGGTGAAGAAATAAAAAAAATAAAGAAGCGTGATTTTTTAGATCAGAGTGCCATTAGTGGCGGTACACTTTACTCCGATTCCAGGGTGCTTGTATTGCAGTATACGCCAACCCAATATCCTTATACGATTGAGTTCAGAAAGGAATACGTTACACCAAACACGGCTTTTGCACCAAATTGGTCATTTTTGGAGGACTATAGGATTGGGGTCGAAAGTTCGGAATTTTCTTTTATAGTCGAATGCGGTATTCCGTTTAGGCATAAGGAGCTCAATTTTGATGGTTATGACATAAAAGTGTCTCAACTCCCCAATGGTATTAAGTATTCCGGTCAAAATATGTCAGCCTTTGAAAGAGAGCCATTGTCCCCGTCATTTCAAGATTTTGTCCCTCAGGTTAAGGTTGCCCTTAACCAATTTCATCTAGAAGGTGTAGATGGTGAAGCGGAGACATGGGAAGATTTAGGCAAATGGATGAACGATGAGCTCTTGTACGGTAGAGATCAGCTTCCAGAGGGCACAGTGCAATATGTGCAAAACTTGGTGAGGAATATTGATGATCCGTTGGAAATTACAAGAAAGGTATATGAATATGTTCAAGAAAATACTAGATACATCAGTGTTCAACTTGGTATTGGTGGATGGATGCCCATTAGTGCTGCCGATGTGGATAGGGTTAAATATGGTGATTGTAAGGGACTTACCAACTACACCAAGGCACTTTTAAAGGCAGTTGGGGTGGAATCTTACTATACTGTTGTACACGCCGGTAGTCAAATGAAAAGCTTGGATGAAGATTTTCCGTCCATGCAAGGTAACCACGTATTCTTGAACGTTCCTTTGGGCAAGGAACAGGTTTGGTTGGAGTGTACCAGTCAGACGACACCTGTGAATCATTTGGGAACATTTACGGACAACCGGAATGTTCTCAAAATTACTCCGAATGGCGGTGAGCTGGTCAGGACAAAGGTGTATTCCGATGGGGAAAATTATCAGAAAACCGAAGGTGAGTTTACTATTGTCGATAGTAAAAATGTTGTTGGAAAGGTAAAAATTTTTTCTAAAGGATATCAATACGACCAAAAATATTGGAGGGAGACAAGCACAAGGTCCGAACAAGAAGAGTTCTACAAATCTTACTGGAACTATGTGCCCAATTTAAAGCTCGGTGAGGTAAATTTTCAGAATGATTCCCAAAAGATAGAATTTATTGAACAAGTTGATTTTAGTTCTAACAACTATTTATCACAGGCTGGTGATGATTTGCTATTGGCCCCCAACTTTTCCAACAGAAATCTCGGTGTTCCGGATAGGGTAAGAAAAAGAAAAAGGGAAGTGGTTATTAAACGGGGCTATTTGGACGAAGATGAATTCTTGATTAACCTGCCCGAAGGTTATATACCGGAAAGTCTTATGCTACCCGTGAGAGTCGAGACCAAATTTGGAACCTATTCCATGTCGATTCTTCCAAAGGAGCCAGGGGTAATGTTATATAAGAGAAAACTGCTGGTTAAATCCGGCCAATATCCCAAAGAAGATTATGATGCGTACCGGGATTTTAGAAAAACGGTCGCGAGATATGACAATACCAAAATCATTCTAACTAAAAAGCAATCATGAGACTTAATCTAACAATTATCACCTTATTGGTTATGCAGTTGGCAATCGCCAACGACATAAAATTTGGAAAGGTATCCAAGGAAGAAGTGGAGCAGACCCAGCATACCTTATATGCCGAGGCCAAGGCCGCTATTCTGTACAAGAACGAATGGGTTCGGTATAATTATCAGTATGAAACCGGTTGGTCTCAGATAAGAGAAGTTCATTACCGGATAAAAATATACAACAAGGAAGGTTTTGATTGGGCCACGTTACAGGTGCCATTATATGCTGGGAGCGGTAATGAAGAAAGTATATCGGCTGTAAAGGGGTATACGTTTAACATGGATAATGGAAAGGTGGTAAGTACCAAGCTTAAAAATGATGGGGTCTTTACCGAAAAGATGAACAAGTACCGTAACATGGCTTCCATAACAATGCCTGAAGTTAAAGAAGGAAGTGTTCTAGATATAGAATATAAATTGGTGTCCCCTATGTTTTGGAATATAGATGAATTTAAAATGCAATATGATATTCCTGTAGATGAGGTTAATGTGCGCCTGGATGTCCCCGAATACTTCATATTTAAACAGTATAGTAAAGGTTTCCATAAAATAGGTTTCTCCCAAACAAAAGAAAATCGGTCTATAGAAATTGCTTATAGGAGCTCCGATGAGATGGGCAAATTAGGTCGCACTACCCACAAAAGAGGTACCTTGGAATTTTTTGAGAATGTATATCATGTTTCGGCCAAGGCCTTGCCTGCGCTGTTGGATGAAAAATTCACCAATAATATAGACAACTATAGAACTGCGATTAAGTTTGAACTTGCCTCTACCCGTTTTCCGAACAAACCCTTCGAAAATTATAGTCGGACATGGGAAGATGTTGCAAAATCAATTTATGATTATGATGACTTTGGATCAGAGCTCAAAAAGGAAAATTATTTTGACAATGATATAGATCAATTGATAGCCGGCCTAAACTCGAATACGGAAAAAGCCAATGTTATATTCGAGTATGTAAGGTCCAAAATGAACTGGAATGGATATACAGGCGTAGGATGTAGTGAGGGGGTTAAAAAAGCCTTTAAGGAGGGGACGGGCAACGTAGCCGATATTAATTTAATGTTGACCGCAATGATGCGGTATGCTGGATTGGATGCCAATCCCGTTCTGGTAAGTACCAGGTCTCACGGTATACCATTGTTTCCCACAAGTGAAGGGTTCAATTACGTGATAACGGCGGTCGAATTGGAAGGAACTATGGTACTTTACGATGCGACCGAAAAAAATTCATATCCCAATGTACTTCCTATGCGGGCTTTGAACTGGTTTGGACGACTTATTCGCGAAGATGGTAGCTCCAGTGAGGTAAATTTAATGCCTAGGGAAAAATCTCAGGATGTTATAATGATGAGTGTGGATATAAATACAGATGGTTCCATAAGCGGAAAGTATAGACAGCAGTATACTGCAAATAATGCTTTTGTTTTCAGAAATAACTATAGTGCGGGATCACCGGAATCCTATCTGGAAGGTTTGGAAAAAAAGTATTCTAATCTGGAGATATCGGAATATGAGATTCAGAATGTGGAAAATCTTTCTAAACCTATTGTACAGTCATTTTCATATAGAAGCGAGTCGGCATTTGATGAAATTTCAGGTAAGTTGTACTTGTCCCCGCTCTTACATCTGGCTACCAAGGTTAATCCCTTTAAAGCAGCGAAAAGGGAGTTTCCTGTGGATTACGGATATCCTTGGGAAGACAAATATCTCATAAATATCAATTTGCCCGAGGGTTATATGGTCGAATCGGTCCCAGAACCAATTGTTGTTTTACTTCCAGAAGGCATCGGTCAATTCAGATATAATATTTCAGCAACAGGCAATACGATAAACGCACGTGTGGAAACAGTTTTTAATAGTTCAGTGGTTCCGGCATTTCTTTATGGAGACCTTAAGGAATTCTACAGTCATATTGTTGAGAAAGAAGCTGAAAAAATCATATTGGTAAAGTCTTGATTTGATAACCATGAGGAGAATTACTGTATTGATAATATTTTGTATAGTGACTATGTCCTATGCACAACAGCACGAATTTGGTGAGCTTACCGTTTTGGAAAGAGAGTTTGATCTTATGATAAAGATACTACTGCACATGCCGTTTACCTTTACGAAAGAGGGGAGAATTATTTTGAGGTAAGAAGAGAGTACGTCTGGCTCATTACAAATTACCACGCCAAAATAAAGGTTCTTGATAAGGAAGGATTTTCAGAGGCAGATATTTCAATCCCCTATTACCGCTCAGAAAGGCAAAGTGAGAAAATAAATGATATTAGGGCCATCACTCATACCAATGGTATGCGTTATAGCGTAATGCCAAGCAATGTTTTCGATGTGGAAAGCAGCGAACGTTGGTCGGAAAAACGGTTCACGTTTCCCAATGTGCAAGAAGGTTCTGTTTTGGAATATACTTATGAGGTGCAATCCCCATTTTTTTATAATCTAAAAGGGTGGCAATTTCAAGAAGATATTCCAAAAGTTTACACCGAGTACAATGCCAAGATTCCGGGAAATTATAAATACAATCGCTCATTGATTGGGGCATTGTCCCTCGATGTCAATGATGCGACCATAAAAAAGAGTTGTTTTAGCGTTCCAGGGATTTCAGGCCAGGCAGATTGCGAGATGTTGATGTACACAATGAAGGATGTTCCCGCTTTTGAAGAGGATGAAGAATTTATGTTGTCCGCATCCAATTATAGGTCTCGCTTAGAATTTGAACTTTCTGAATATGAAGGGTTCACAGGTAGAAAGGAAAGGTTTACAAAATCTTGGAAAGATGTTGATAGGGAATTTAGGACCGATGGAGATATTGGAGGGCAGCTCAGAAAAAAGAATTATTTTGAGAGGAATCTGCCTTTGGACATCATATCGGGTAATGTAGATAATCTTACAAAGGCACGTAATCTGTTCGAATTTGTAAAGTCACATTATAGCTGGAACGGTAAATACGGTATTTTCAGGGACAATAATGTGAAAAAAGCATTTGATGAGGGTTCTGGAAATGTTGCGGAGATCAATATCACCCTTATCAATCTCCTAAATGCCGCTGGCATAGATACGGATTTGATGCTACTTTCCACGAGGATGCATGGGTTGCCCAAAAGAACACATCCTGTAATGTCTGATTTCAATTATGTAGTGGCCAAAACACAGATTAATGGGGAAACCTATTTGTTGGACGCTACCGAAAAACAGTTGCCTTTCGGAATGTTGCCTTATCGGTGTTTAAATTATTATGGCCGAGTGATGGACCTCGACGAGGATAGCTATTGGTATGATATAGTTGCAGAAAAGGAGAACGGCATAGTAGTTAGGGCAAAAATGGAATTGGACCCCGAAAATGGTATGGTCCGTGGCGAGTTTGATAAAACATTACAGGGCTATGACGCCTATTTTAAAAGGAGTCATATGGCTTCCTTGTCGGAAGAAGAATATTTGGATGAAATTGAAAAAGAGAGTCGCGATGGTTTTTACATTAAGTTCTACGAAAAAATAGAGGAGAAGTCCGATGAGATGAATTTGGCAGAAAGGTTCACTTTTGAAGTGGAGGGTCTCGATCCTAGCGGAAACATCTTCTTCAATCCATTTTTGGTAAAATACTTTAGCGCAAATCCATTCAAGGCAGAGACCAGAAATTATCCTGTTGATTTTGGCTACCTTCGCAAGTTCCATTATATGGCAAATATTAAAGTGCCTCATGGATATCGGATAAAGGAACTACCTAAGCCCATAAATCTGGCGCTACCCGAAGGCAGCGGAGTTTTAAGGTATAATACAACAGAAATGCAGGACAATGTAATGGTAGTTTTTTCCATTCAGCTCAAGTCTACCCAATACACCAGTGAAGGATATCATTATGTAAAAGAGTTTTTTGCCAACGCAGTTGAAGGCCAAAATCAAAGTTATTTGGTCTTGGAAAAGATTTGATTGAGCTAAGTGCTTAGATTTGTATCTAAACTATAAATCCAAAAAGGTGAACATAGCAGACGCACAAAAAGCCGTTGATGACTGGATAAACAATCACGGTGTCCGATACTTTAACGAATTGACCAACATGGCGCAGTTGACCGAAGAGGTCGGGGAAGTGGCTAGAATCATTGCCAGAAGATATGGCGAACAAAGCGAAAAGGAATCCGATAAGGCCAAAGATCTTGGTGAAGAATTGGCAGACGTGGTATTTGTGGTCCTATGTTTGGCAAATCAAACAGGGATCAATCTTCAAGAAGCGTTCGATAAAAAATTGGATTTGAAGACCAAGCGTGATCACGACCGTCATCAGAATAACAAAAAACTAAAATAAAGTTGTCCTCTTAAAAGGAGTTTAGGCCCGTTTTTTCTAGTTTTGACAATTCATTCAAACCGTAAAGAATTGAGACTCCAGCTTTCCTCGCCAAACAATAAAAAAATTCAAAAAAGCATTGCAATCACAGGTTCCAAAAGCGAGACCAATCGCTCACTTTTGTTGCAGGCACTTTTCCCAAATATTAAAATTGAAAACCTTTCCAATTCAGACGATGGAGAAGTAATGCAAAAGGGTTTGGCAAAATCCGAAGGTGAAGTGGACATACACCATGCAGGAACGGCCATGCGATTTTTAACGGGCTATTTTGCATCCCAGCCAGATAAAAAAATAGTTCTTACAGGGTCTCAACGCATGCAAGAACGTCCTGTCAAAGTTTTGGTGGAAGCGTTGCGTTCATTGGGTGCAGATATCGAATACGTGAAGGAGGAAGGCTATCCACCATTAAAAATTAATGGGAAGAGATTGGTAAAAAGCCAAGTTTCCCTTCCTGCTAATATCAGTAGTCAATATATTTCTTCATTGCTGTTGATCGCTCCAAGCCTTGAAAATGGACTGGAACTTGAATTGATCGGTAAAATAACATCGGTTCCCTACATAAAAATGACCTTGGCACTTCTTGAACAAATAGGTGTGGAAACCTCATTTGAAGGAAATAGTATCAAGGTGTCACCAAAGACAAACGTTAAGGATACCACTTTGGTGGTCGAATCCGATTGGAGTTCGGCAAGTTATTTTTACAGCATTGCCGCAATGAGCGAAATCGGTACCGAAATACAATTGTCATCTTATAAAGAAAGTTCCTTGCAGGGAGATAGCGTGTTGGCCAATATTTATAGGGATTTTGGAGTGGAGACCGAATTTTCGAACAATACCATTCTCCTCAAGAAAACTTCCGAAGTAAAATCAGCTCATTTGGAGTATGATCTATCCAATGCCCCTGATATCGCCCAGACCATATCGGTAACCTGTTTGGGTTTGGGGATTGGATGTCACCTTACTGGACTTCACACATTGCCCATCAAAGAAACTGACCGTTTGGCAGCCTTACAGACAGAACTTGGCAAGTTTGGGGCAAAGGTTGATATTGATTCGGAAAGCCTAACCCTCACAGCTCAACCACAACTTAATAGTAGGGTCGAAGTTGACACCTACAACGATCACAGAATGGCAATGGCGTTTGGGCCTTTGGCGCTCAAAACGGATTTTATGGTGAATGATGCAGAAGTGGTCTCCAAGTCGTATCCCGATTTTTGGAACGATTTGGTTACACTTGGATTCGGTGTAAAGGAAATGTAATCCACAATTAATCATCAAATTACTTGACATCCGCTATCGGTAGGTCGTATATTTGCCCCTCTTTAAAAAAATCGAAAAAAAGCCCAGATGAAATTATCAAACTTCAATTTTGAATTGCCCAAGGAATTATTGGCAGAATATCCCGCAGAACATAGGGACGAATCCAAACTTATGGTAATTCACCGGGATTCCGGAAAAATTGAACATAAAATGTTCAAAGACCTAGTTGACTATTTTGATGAAGATGACGTAATGGTCTTGAACAACACAAAGGTTTTTCCTGCCAGACTTTTTGGCAACAAGGAAAAAACAGGTGCCAGAATCGAGGTTTTCTTGTTAAGGGAATTGAACCAAGAACAGCGTCTTTGGGATGTTTTGGTGGACCCGGCACGAAAAATCCGTATCGGTAACAAACTCTATTTTGGTGATGACGAAAATTTGGTGGCAGAGGTAATAGACAACACCACATCAAGAGGAAGGACATTGCGTTTCCTTTACGACGGTTCCTACACCGATTTTAGAAGAAAACTAAGGGAATTGGGCGAGACCCCACTTCCAAAATATATCAAACGAGAAGTAACTCCTGATGATGAAGAGCGCTACCAGACCATTTATGCCAAGCACGAAGGTGCTGTGGCTGCCCCAACTGCAGGATTACACTTTTCCAAGCACTTGTTGAAGCGTTTGGAGATCAAAGGAATCAACTTTGCAGAAGTAACACTTCATGTTGGTTTGGGAACATTCAATCCAGTAGAAGTAGAAGATTTGTCCAAACACAAAATGGACAGCGAAGAGTTGGTGATCGATGAAAAGGCGACCGAAATTGTAAACACGGCCAAATCAAACAAAAGAAAGGTCTGTGCTGTGGGAACAACGGTTATGCGTGGATTGGAAAGCGCCGTATCTTCCGAGCATACATTGAATACGTTTGAGGGATGGACCAACAAATTCATTTTTCCACCATACGATTTTAGTATTGCCAATTGTATGATTACGAACTTCCACCTGCCAAAATCAACCTTATTGATGATGGTTTCTGCATTCGCAGGCCATGATTTGATAAAAAAGGCGTACAAGCAAGCTATTTTGGAAGGGTATCGATTCTATTCCTACGGGGATGCCATGTTGATTCTTTAAAAACAAAATTTCATAGAAGAGAAATCCCGTTTGCTATTTGGCCAACGGGATTTTTTCTTGCTTATCTTTAAGGGATGGAAACCAAGAAAAGGGACATACGCGCATTGACAAAGGACCAGCTTCGCAATTTTTTTGTGGAGCAGGGAGATAAGCCATTCCGCGGAAATCAGGTGTACGAATGGTTATGGCAAAAATCTGCGCACGATTTTGATGCCATGACCAATATTTCCAAGGAGACCCGACAGATGTTGGAAGATAATTTCGTCATCAACCATATTCGTGTAGATCAGATGCAGCGTAGTTCCGATGGTACCATTAAAAATGCCGTTCGTTTGCACGATGGGTTGGTCGTGGAATCCGTTTTGATTCCAACCGAAACCCGAACCACTGCCTGTGTATCCAGTCAGGTTGGTTGTAGTCTGGACTGCCGTTTTTGTGCTACCGCACGTTTAAAGCGTATGCGCAACCTGAACCCGGATGAAATCTACGACCAAGTAGTAGCAATAGACAACGAAAGCCGTTTGTATTTTGATAGACCATTGAGCAATATTGTTTTTATGGGCATGGGAGAGCCATTGATGAACTATAATAATGTACTCAAGGCCATAGATAAGATTACTTCGCCCGAAGGGTTGGGGATGTCGCCCAAACGGATCGTGGTGTCCACCTCGGGTGTGCCCAAAATCATCAAAAAAATGGCCGATGAGGAAGTAAAGTTCGGTTTGGCAGTGTCCCTACATTCAGCTATTGATGAGGTACGCACCTCCATTATGCCGTTTAATTCAACATTTCCGTTAAAGGATCTTAGAGAGGCCTTGGAATATTGGTACAGTAAGACCAAGAATAGGATTACTTACGAATATGTGGTTTGGAAAGGCATCAATGATACCCAGGAAGCCGCCGATGCTTTGGTGAAGTTTTGCAAGTTTGCACCATCAAAAGTCAATATCATCGAATACAACCCCATTGATGATGGCGAGTTTCAGCAGGCGCATAGCAGCGCTGTGGAGATGTACCAAAATACTTTGGAGCGGAATGGAATCACTGTAACTGTAAGAAGGTCTCGCGGAAAGGATATTGATGCTGCTTGCGGACAGCTGGCGAATAAGAGTTAATCTTTAGGAACAGGAGTTATGTCAAATTAGTTTTTTCCTTAACCCTTAACCCTTAACCCTTAACCCTTAACCCTTAACCCTTAACCCTTAACCCTTAACCCTTAACCCTTAACCCTTAACCCTTAACCCTTAACCCTTAACCCTTAACCCTTAACCCTTAACCCTTAACCCTTAACCCTTAACCCTTAACCCTTAACCCTTAACCCTTAACCCTTAACCCTTAACCCTTAACCCTTAACCCTTAACCCTTAACCCTTAACCCTTAACCCTTAACCCTTAACCCTTAACCCTTAACCCTTAACCCTTAACCCTTAACCCTTAACCCTTAACCCTTAACCCTTAACCCTTAACCCTTAACCCTTAACCCTTAACCCTTAACCCTTAACCCTTAACCCTTAACCCTTAACCCTTAACCCTTAACCCTTAACCCTTAACCCTTAACCCTTAACCCTTAACCCTTAACCCTTAACCCTTAACCCTTAACCCTTAACCCTTAACCCTTAACCCTTAACCCTTAACCCTTAACCCTTAACCCTTAACCCTTAACCCTTAACCCTTAACCCTTAACCCTTAACCCTTAACCCTTAACCCTTAACCCTTAACCCTTAACCCTTAACCCTTAACCCTTAACCCTTAACCCTTAACCCTTAACCCTTAACCCTTAACCCTTAACCCTTAACCCTTAACCCTTAACCCTTAACCCTTAACCCTTAACCCTTAACCCTTAACCCTTAACCCTTAACCCTTAACCCTTAACCCTTAACCCTTAACCCTTAACCCTTAACCCTTAACCCTTAACCCTTAACCCTTAACCCTTAACCCTTAACCCTTAACCCTTAACCCTTAACCCTTAACCCTTAACCCTTAGCCCATCCCTTGCAAATCATCGATACTTTGAGGGCTGTATCTTAAAACTTCGATTTCATTCCTACAACTCTTTCATTTTCCCTACTTTTAGGGATTCAAAACCAAACACCACACCGTTACGTTGAAAATCGTTTCGCAGATAAGAGAACCCATAGAAAATGAGATGCAGCTTTTTGAGGAAAAATTCCTCAAATCCATGTCTTCCAAGGTTGCACTGTTCAATAGGATAACCTACTACATAGTCAATAGAAAGGGTAAGCAAATGCGCCCCATGTTCGTTTTTTTGACCGCCAAATTGTTGAACGGCCAAGTCAATGAGCGAACCTATACGGGAGCATCCATTATCGAATTGATTCATACCGCAAGTCTTGTCCACGATGATGTGGTGGACGATAGCAATAAGCGCAGGGGTTTCTTTTCCATCAATGCCCTGTGGAAGAACAAAATTGCCGTGTTGGTTGGGGATTTTCTTTTTTCCAAAGGGCTTTTGGTCTCCTTGGAAAATAAGAATTACGACCTTCTTCATATAATTTCCAATGCAGTCCGTGATATGAGTGAAGGAGAATTGCTCCAGATTGAAAAAGCACGATTGTTGGATATTACCGAAGACGTGTACTATGACATCATCCGACAGAAAACCGCAACTTTGATCGCTGCCTGTTGCAGTATGGGAGCCTGCTCCGTTCGACCTGATTCAGACGAGGTGGAAACCTTTAGAAAGTTTGGAGAGCTCTGTGGGATGGCCTTTCAAATCAAGGACGATTTATTTGATTATGGTGCCGAAAAAATCGGAAAGCCAACGGGAATCGATATCAAGGAGCAAAAAATGACCCTTCCCCTGATCTACGCCTTGAACAACAGCGACAAGGAAAAGAAGAAATGGTTGATCAACTCCATCAAAAAACACAACAAGAATAAAAAAAGGGTAAAGGAAGTCATCGAGTACGTGAAGGAAAAAGGGGGGCTGGATTATGCCGTGGTCAAAATGCTTGAATTTAAGGACGAAGCTCTGGCCATTTTGGACAATTATCCCGATTCTGAATACAAAAGTGCCCTCACCCTTATGGTCAACTACGTGGTGGACCGCAAAAAATAAAAATTTAATAATCTTAATATCAATAGTTTACTGAAAATTTTTAGTTTCAGGCAACTATTTGTGTCCATATCCCGTCTATGTAAATAGAAGCACTTTTATAAACCAAACTTTTGAAAATCATCGCGCTACATAGCAACGAAAAACAATTGATCAAAAAATCAATTAAGGGCGACCAACAAGCCCAAAGGTTGTTGTATGATAAATTTTCGTCCAAGATGTTGAGTGTTTGTAGGCAGTACATCAAAGACCTCCATTTTGCGGAAGATGTAATGATTCATGGTTTTGTCAAGGTCTTTAACCATTTAAGCTCCTATCAACATAAAGGGAGTTTTGAAGGTTGGGTCAGAACCATTATGGTCCGTGAAAGTATTTCGTATTTGCGCAAGCGACAATTCGTGGTATATGATGATGCCTTGGAGTTGAACGGAGAAGTTTCTACTTCCAATGATGGAATTTTGGATGTGGAATATGTACAACATCTCATAGATGAACTTCCGGAGGGCTACAAGGCGGTTTTCTTGCTGTATGCTATTGAAGGATATGGCCATAAAGAGATTGCCGAGATGTTGGAGATTTCAGAGGGAACTTCAAAATCGCAGTTGTTCAAGGCTAGAAAAATGCTTCAGGAAAATTTAAGTTTAAAGGGAATGTCGCCCAAATCACATTCGGCGAACAAAAAATAGAGGGTATGGATAAACTCGAAAAACATATCAAAGAGAAGCTGGAGGAGCGGACCATTGCACCGTCAAAAGGAGCTTGGGATAAAATTGCCCCGCAGGTAACGGAGCCAGCACCGCGAAAAAGAAACACTTGGTTTCCGTATGCCGTGGCCGCAAGCTTTGTAGGCATTGTGTTGGTGTCGCTTTTCTTTTTTACAAATGGTGATGCAGAGGCAGAAAGACTGCAAGTTGTAGAAACGGAGGTCCAAGAAAAAGCTGAAATAAAGTCTGAGGAAAAAGCAGAAAAAGAAGCGGTTACAGAGGTGGAAACCGAAGTGGTGGGTACAGAAGTTGAGCCCAGAGAGCCGGAGGTTAATACGGAATTTCAGCAGCCAACTTCTTATACGGCAGTTGCAGAACAGGAAGTAAAAGAGCCATTTCAGGACAAAACCAAAATAAATTCTGATAAGCTGATTGCACAAAAGGTAGAAGAAGTAGTGGCACAGGTGCAAATATTAGAAGATGCAAAGCAAGAGGTTACCGATGCCGAAGTGGACTCCCTTTTACGAGCTGCACAGCGACAGATTTTGACCGATAAGTTATTCGCCGATAGCGGTTCTGTTGATGCCATGTCACTTTTGGCCGAAGTGGAGGACGAACTGGACGAATCGTTCCGGGACCAAATCTTTGATGCCTTAAAATCAGGATACCTTAAACTACGTACTGCCGTGGCAGACCGAAACCAATAAAATTATTCATCAATCAAAACCAAACCTTCTATAACTTCCTGTCCAACCGGGCAGGGAGGAGGGAGGTTTATAATCCAAAAACAATCATGAAAACAATTACATTTTATTCAGCAGTATTATGCTTGTTCCTTGTTTCGCACGTGGCATTTGGACAAGAGGACTATCAAAAGAAAATAGAAGCGTTGAAAATTGAGAAACAACGAATCATTGAACAAGAAAAGGATGCTCTAAAGTTTGAGGTCAGGGATATTAACCAGCGTTTGGAAGATGGTGATATTTCGGAAAACGAGGCCAGGATATTAAAAGAAGAAGTGGCCAAACAGCGCGCCTTGAACATAGAAAACCGTGTTGCCATTGTCGAGAACCAAATTGATTTGCTGGAGCGAAATAAAGGTGAGGTGCTAACATTGAGAGAAATAGATACTATTTACGGTGATCGTATGCGGATAGGTTTACTCATCGATGGTAAACCGGCCATTACCTTTAACTCCAACAGATGGAAAAAGGAAATTAAGTACGACAGGAGGACCTATTCTGATTTTGTGATGGCCATAGGGCTTAACAATGCCATCATAGAAGGACAGTCGCTTTCCGACTCCCCCTATAAAATTGGGGGAAGCCGTTTTTTTGAAATGGGCTGGCAATGGAGGACCAGAGTATTCAAGAACTCCAATTGGTTGCGCTTTAACTATGGTTTTTCATTCCAGTTCAATGGATTAAAACCTGATGGAAACAGAATATTTGTACAGGATGGGAATCAAACTTTTTTAGAAGAATTTGAATATGATCTGGATAAATCCAAGTTTAGAATGGACAATCTTGTGTTTCCTGTTCATTTTGAGGTCGGCCCTTCACGTTTAAGAAAAACGGAGCGTACCATGCGTTACTCCATTCGTGATCAGTTCAGGTTAGGTTTTGGAGGTTATGGAGGTTTTAGCTTGGGAACCCGTCAAAAATTAAAATATAACCGAGACGGAGAGAACGTAAAAGATAAACTTAAAAGGGATTACAACAGCAGCGACCTAATTTATGGCGTAAGCGGCTATATGGGTTTTGATGGAGTACTTCTCTATTTAAAGTATGATCTAAACCCGATTTTTAAAGATGCGGAAGTAAAGCAAAACAATATTTCACTGGGCCTTCGGTTCGATATTTAACCATTTTTTGAACCTTGAAGAGTAACGGTCAGGATTTTCCTGGCCGTTTTTTATTGGGATAGCGCCCGTTCCATTTCAGGGGTAAACTCCTCTTTGTAGTACACTTTTTTACAGTGGGAGCATTCCGCATAGCGAATGTTATTGATGGTGAACAATGGAATCCAGAACAAATGTGCGTAGTTCGGTTGGGCAACTGCGGTCAATGTTCCAATTTGGCCACAATGTGAGCAGGAAACATGGTTCAGTACTTTGGTTTCTTTTTTGCCAGGTCTTGTTCCGAAGAAGAGTATCATTAAACACCTATATTAATCCATCTCAAAGTTAGAGCTTTAAAGGACGAATGAAAAAAATGATTTTCGTTTTTAAATATTTTCTACATTCGCCCACACTTTTGAAGCTTTGAACGCCTACCACGATTTGGAGGATTGGTTGTCCTGGATGGATGACATCTCCAGTAAGGATTATGTAATCGTAGACAATTTTCTACGGGATGAACTTTATACCGAGATAAAATCTTTTTTTCTGGGTAAGCTCCCTAATTTTAAGGAGGCAGGTATCGGCGCACATTCCGAAAATCAAATTGACACTAAGATACGTGGTGATTTTACGTATTGGTTGGATAGACAACGTGATGCCCAGCTCGAGACGTATTGGGGGCTATTGGATGAAACCATGCATATATTCAATCGGTACTGTTATTTGAGTTTGTCCGGATATGAGTTCCATTTGGCGCATTACCCTTCCGGTGGACATTACGACAAACATTTGGACCAGTTTGAAAACCGAAGCAACCGCATGATTTCCATGATTATTTATTTGAACGATGATTGGAAACCTGGTGATGGCGGGGAATTGGAAATTTTTGAAAAGGACGGTTCAAGTTTTTTGGTTGAACCATTGGCGTCGCGTTGTGTGATGTTCAAAAGTGCGGATGTGCCACATGCTGTTCTTGAGGCACACAAAAGTAGGTTCAGCCTTACCGGTTGGTTGCTATATCAGCCATCTTCAGTAGGTAAACTCTATGTTTGATTATTTCTTTCTAACAGGAATTTGACGAATGAGTTCTTCATTCTGCGCGGTCGAAGCTCCGTAGGAAATCACTAAGGTGCCCTTTGTGCCATCTTTTGCCTCTATTGCGAAGACTGTGGATTCATCGGCGGGGTCCGTCATGCCTTCAAAACGATATGAATCAATTATCAACAGTTCATCCGGATTATATTCTTTCTTTGAGTACAGAGCCTTTATGGAGGACTCATCTGCTTCAAAATCTTCCTTATAGCCCTCTTCCTGTGTCAGGTAATTGACAACTTCCGAGAGGGTGGTAAAACTATGTTTGTCCATACGTTTTTAATTTTGTTTCCAATCTATTCATAAAAGATAGGACATTCTTTTTTACCTCATCCCAATTTGTGTATTCGTGGTCTTTGGAGGTGTCGACAGAACCGCCTTCCTTTTTAGCGATTGAACGCATGAGCAACTTTTTGAAATAATTGTATTCTGTGTATTTCAGGGCGCCGGCAATGTGCCATACCGTTTTTGGATACCATTGGGTTTCCTTTAAAAAGTCCTTCGCAATCTGTTCCACTTCATCATGCTCCTCCTTAATGCTCGAGGCCATGGCCATACTTACCGAAAAAAATGCACTTGATTTAGCATTTAAGGTATCAATATTCTCTTGAATATAATCGCGAACCAATGGATTGTACTTTTGGATATGAATGGAACTTCCAATAAAAATTGCATCGAACCCTTCTGGGACGGGCGGTTCTTCCACTGCATTTGCTATTACCACTTGATGCCCATTATTTTGCAGAACATTTTCCATGAACCTCGCGATTTTACGGGTCTGGCCTTCTACGGTACCATAAATAATCAAAATTTTCATGACTGTAAGGATGATAGTTACATTATCCTAAAGTCACATAAAGCCATCTTAAATCCTATGATATTAGTCAGTTATGTGTTTTGTTCTTATAGTTTTCCACCTACAATGGGAAGTGTTAGCTCTGTTCCATCCAAATCCACGGTCAGTTCTGTACCTGGATTTGGCCAAAGCGTAAATTCTTTATCACTGGAAAAAATCATCAGGCCAATTTGTTGTCCTCTTGGAATGATTTGATCATCGGGCATCAATTCAAATTCCATTTCGTAGAATTTTCCGGGAACCAAAGGTTTGCTCTCGGTCAACGAGATATGGTTTTGAGGGTCAGCCCATCCACGGGTAATGATGTTGTCCGTTATTTTGGTGTTCAAGGCGTCGGTCCAAGGTAGCGAAACCAACCAAACGGATAAATTGGCGGCAGGTTTGCTGCTGGCCAGTTTTATTTTGATTTTGGGTACCCCGGAAATGTGTACATCCTCGGCCAAGGGAGCCGTGACGTATAACAATCTATGTTCTGAAGTTTCGGCCATGGCCAAATCGGCCCCGGAAAAGTTATAATCGTCCTCCAGGGTTTCTGTGCCTTGATTCTTGGTTTTTGTAGGTGTTAGCTTTCCTGATTTTAACCCTCCTTTTTGTAAATGTAATGTTACATCCTTGGCATCGGGATTCGGATAATCAGCATACGCGGTAGGATTGTCTTTACTGTCATTTTCTCTCACTATCCATGCTTTTGGGTCGTTTTCTACACCATTTTCCACATCAAATAAATAGCGTGTGAACCATCGGTTCATCATAGAGATGGGAGGTGGTCCCCCATGACCGTTTTGATGATAGTAGATTTGGGTTGGCAGCCCCATCTCTTTCGCTTTCTTATAAATACGATAACTATGTTCCGGCATCACGTTCCAGTCATTAAAACCGTGCGACATCAAAAGCGCCGCTTTCATGGGTTTCATATCGTTCAGGTAATCCCTGCCGGCCCAAAAATCATTGTAGTCGCCGGTTATGCGGTCTTGGCCATTTTTCATTTCGGTGTCACGGATAACTTCATTGTTCCTTGCCCGTTTGGATTCATCTCCACTATGGATAAAATCGTATAGCACATCAATATCCTCGCCCAGATATCCTCCGGGTGAACGCACAAGACCATTGGAACGATAATAATGGTAATAGGAAGTATTCGGTGCAATTGGGATTATGGCCTCAAGTCCTTCAACGCCCGTGGTAGCGGCTGCGAGTGGAATGGTTCCGTTGTAGGAGGTGCCCGTCATGCCCACTTTTCCGGTGGACCAATACGCTTTGACTTCCTTATCACCATCTCTCTCGGTATAGCCTTTTGCTCTTCCGTTGAGCCAATCTATAACTGCTTTTGGGGCCAAGGATTCGTTATCCCCACCAACTGTTGGGGCACCATCCGATAGTCCGGTTCCAGGAGAAGAAGAATGGACTACAATGTAACCTCTTGGGACCCATGTCATAATTTGCGAGTTGGATATGATGGGCCGTTCCCCCAAGCGATTGACCTCAGGGTGTTTTCTGGGTTGTCCTAGTTCACCAAGTTCATGTTTTACATCCCAAAAAATACCTTTGTCCAAGCCGGCCGTACCTGCATAATAAGGGCTTGATTCATAAATCACGGGAAGTTTTAAGCCTTCTGACTCTGTTTGTTCCGGTCGGGTTACGTCTACGTGCATGCGGTCCAGTTTTCCATCACCATCAGAATCAAAAGTGGTCTCTACCCAAAGATCATGGCGAATCCATTTACTTGGGTCGGAGAAGGCTTCCACCACTTGAGCTTCGCCATTTTCAATAATAGGAGATGCTTTTTCTGCCATTTGGCCATGTGCCATCAATGAAAATACCAATAGAAATGTTGCCAGTCCCCAGTGTTTTTTAGATATGCTATTTATCATAAAATCGATTTTACATTAAATATACCGCAGTTATGCAAGGCGGTCCTAATATACTAAATCTAAAAGATGGAATTCCTTTTGGGGTTCATCAAAACTTTGTTTTTATTTACCTTTAACAGCTATTTGAATTAAACGCTTTGATTTCAAAAACCACCATAGACCAAGTATATGAAACCGCCCGATTGGAGGAGGTCATCGGTGATTTTGTACAATTGAAGAAATCGGGTTCCAATTTTAAGGGACTGAGCCCCTTTACGGATGAGCGTACGCCCAGTTTTATGGTATCCCCGGTTAAGCAGATATGGAAGGATTTCAGTAGCGGCAAAGGGGGCAATGTGGTGGCTTTTTTGATGGAGCACGAGCATTTTACCTATCCCGAAGCCATAAAGTATTTGGCTAAAAAATATAATATTGAAATAGAGGAGACCGAGCAAACCGACGAGCAGAAGGAACAGGCCAATGAGCGGGAAAGTATGTATTTGGTGTCCGAGTATGCGCAAAAGTACTTTGCCGAAACGCTTTGGGATACCGAACCTGGCAAGGCCATTGGGCTAAGTTATTTTAAAGAGCGCGGCTTTACGGATGATACCATTAAAAAGTTTGGCCTAGGTTATGGGCTGGACGAATGGGACGCCTTTACCACAACAGCATTGGATAAAGGCTACCAATTGGAGTTCTTGGAAAAAACGGGCCTCACCATTGTGAAGGAACAGGCTGGTGGTGAAAGTCGAAGATTTGACAGGTTCAAAGGTAGGGTCATGTTTCCCATCCATTCCATGAGCGGTAGAGTGTTGGGGTTTGGAGGTCGTATTTTGACCAATGATAAAAAAGCTGCAAAATATTTAAACTCGCCAGAGAGCGAAATCTATCACAAGAGCAAGGTCCTGTACGGTATTTACTATGCCAAGCAAGCCATTGCCAAAGAAGATAACTGTTTTCTGGTCGAGGGTTATACAGATGTTATCCAGATGTACCAAAGAGGGGTGGAAAACGTGGTGTCATCTAGTGGAACAGCATTGACACCTGAGCAGATTCGACTCATTAACAGGCTTACCAAGAATATTACGGTCTTGTTTGATGGGGATGCAGCCGGATTACGGGCATCTCTCCGTGGCATCGACCTTATTTTGGAGCAGGGCATGAACGTAAAGGTCTGCACATTTCCAGAAGGGGAGGACCCGGATAGTTTCGCCAAGAACAACACGTATGAAGATTTGGTGGAGTACTTGACGGAGCATGCAATGGATTTTATCCAGTTCAAGACATCCCTGTTGGCCAAAGAGGCGGCCAATGATCCCATAAAGCGTGCAGATACGGTAAGGGATATCGTAAATAGCATCAGTAAGATTCCAGACCGTATCCGACAAGAAATTTACATTCAGGAATGTGCCAGAATGATGCAGATTTCCGAAGATGTCCTATACAATACGTTGGCTCAGATTGATAAGAAACATCAAACGGATACTTCCAAAAAGGTAAAACAGGAGCGAAAAGCCTTCGAAGTCGTAAAGAACGATGCCGTAGTTGAGAAGGTAGATGTACAATACGAATTGGAGCGAAAAATCATTGAGGTGCTGTTGCTTTATGGAAATCAAAAGCAGGAATTCGAAGATTTGGTGCTCAAAGAAAATGAAGAGGGCGAATTGGTGCTGGAGCCTGAAGTCTCTGAGGCCAAAGTGTATGAAAAGGTGTTTTTAGATCTTCAGGAGGACGAAATTGAGCTTACCAATGAACAATTCAAAGCGATATATTATAAGTTGATAGAGCGATTGAACGAAGACTCCAATTTTTCGGTCAATACCTTTTTGTCGGATTTGGATCAAGAAACCGTATCACAAGTATCATCCATTTTAATGGAGGAGGAACAGTATGTTTTGCATGATTGGGAGCGGCGTGACATCTACCCGAAAGAAAAGCAAACGGGTGTTGCCCAATTGGTGGGGGAGACCATACTTACTTTACGCTGCAATTTGATAAAGAACCGAATTGAAAAACTAAAAGAAAGAACACAGGATAGCCAAGGGGACCACACAGAAATTCTGGAAGAAATCATGAACTATCTCCAGCTCAATAAATTGTTGAACGCCAAATTGAACCGGGTACTCTCTTAAATTATAAAACCCCTTCCAAGGTTATTTTGAAAGGGGTTCCCACAATAGTTGGTTTGGTTGGGTATTCCTAGTATAGTTCCAAGGCTTTTGCCTGTTGGAGTAAGTCCACTAAATTATCCACGTTCAATTTTTTCATCAGACGGGCTTTGTATGTACTTACTGTTTTTTCGTTAAGGTTCAACCCCTCGGCAACCTCTTTGTTCCTTTTGCCGCTTGCCAATAATTTAAGTACTTCGACCTCTCGAGAAGAAAGTTTTCTAAAGAATCTGCGCGGTTTTTGTGTTCCTTCGTCAAAAGCAAGGCGTTGGGCCAGTTCATTGGTGATGAACATATTGCCTTCACTTACTTTTTTGACTGCTGAAATAATGTATTCCAAATCAGCAGTTTTGGACAAGTATCCAAATGCTCCGGCGCGAATTGTACTAAGGGCGTAAACATCTTCGGACTGCCCGCTATACATTAGGGTTTTGATGTCCGGAAATTCCAATTTCATTTTTCTTAGGGTGGCGATTCCGTTGATTTCCGGAATATCCATTTCTAAAATAACGACGTCTGGATTTACGTCTTTTAGTGTTTTAAAAAGCTCTTCTGTAGTAGATACATCTGCAATGACTTCAATATCCGAGCTCGTTTCAAGTACCTGTCTTATACCAAGCCTAACAATAGGATGGTTGTCAGCAATCAATACTTTAATCATTATGAAACGGTTTATTTAATGAATGGTTAGCTGCTAATACTTAAAGATATAGCGAGCAAGATAACAATTTAATCATGTAAAATTGTAACTTTTTTCTTAAAACCATAGTTTTTCTGTGGTTTTTTTCGTCTTAGATTGGGGTTTTTCAGATGAAATGCTACTTGAGGCCTTTAGGAATCTCACAAATAGGTATAGGAACCATCTTATGTTTGTTTGCAGAATTGTATCTTTTATAGATTGAGAAAACTTCTTTTTCTCTGCCAGAAAAATCTTCAGAAGTTTTGCCTTGGTCATCCATTTCCATGGCCCATTCCAGTTCTGGGTACGATGCGCCTATTTGATCCTCATCGGTTCTGCTATCACCCCATAGGCCATCGGTAGGGGCTGCTTCCATAATATCCTGATTTACTCCAAGTACTCGTCCAAGTTCATAAACCTCGGTTTTGACTAGGTCGGCAATAGGACTAAGGTCAACGCCACCGTCACCGTA
Source organism: Flagellimonas abyssi (assembly GCF_019457905.1). Classification (GTDB taxonomy): domain Bacteria; phylum Bacteroidota; class Bacteroidia; order Flavobacteriales; family Flavobacteriaceae; genus Flagellimonas; species Flagellimonas abyssi. The sequence goes on from NZ_JAHZSV010000012.1 coordinate 113,722, forward strand.
TTTTGTGTAGAACCCAATGCCGAAATCTTCCACTTTGTTTCCTGTTCCGGCAACTAGATAACCTTCTAAAGCTGCGAAATAGTAGAGAGTGGTCATACGAAGTCTTGCGCGTGTATTTGCAAGTGACATGAATCGGTCTTCCTCTTTATTCACCTTTGGAAAGGCATCTACCAATGAATCGAATACGGGTGTAAGGTCGACTGGTTGCCTGGATACATTTGGGTAGTTTTCAATTAACCAATCAATATGTCGGTCGGCACGGGTAACTTGGTTTTCACCTTGATGAATGGGCATCTCCAAACATAAAAGGTCCAATCCGGTCTTGGCACAGAGCGTTGAGGTTACGGCAGAATCAATTCCCCCTGACACACCAATGACAAAACCTTTGCATTTTGCATTTTCGGCATAGTCCTTTAACCAATCAACAATATGGGCGATTACCTTTTCTGTTTGCATATCTTACTATTTAGATTCTATAAATTACCTTTGTGCCCTGTAAATTTAATCCCTGTGTCCTTAAAAATGAAGCGGTTGTTGAAATACTTTACTATTCCCGTATTGAGATGTTTTATTTTGGTTATGATTTTATCGATTTCATCATGTGGTGAAACGGATAAAACCGAAGAGGAGGTCGCCAAAATTCCGGTGGATTTGAAAATTTCAAGGTTCGATAGGGAATTTGCAAATGCTTCCGTTGATGACATTCCCAAATTGAAAGCAAAGTATCCCTATTTGTTTCCGGAACAGTTTCCCGATAGTGTTTGGTCGGCCAAATTAGCGGACACCCTTCAAATTGAGCTTTCCGAAGAAGTGGCAAAGGAATTTGGGGATTTTCAACAGGAATCAGCAGATTTGGAATCACTCTTTAAACATATCAAATATTATTTCCCAGCAACCGAAACGCCCCATATTGTAACGTTGACCTCGGATGTTCGGTATGAAAGCCGCATCATTTTGGTAGACTCTTTGTTGTTGATAGGTCTTGATAATTATTTGGGGGAAGACCATCATTTTTATGAAGGCATGCAAAGATATATTGCATCATCATTGGATAAAAAATTCTTGACATCGGATGTGGCCAGTGCCTTTGCCAAAAAGGTTATTTCCTATCCGCGTAACCGAGCTTTATTGTCGAGAATGGTCTACTATGGAAAGGAACTTTATTTAAAGGATAAATTGATTCCTTCTGCTTCAGATGCTCAAAAAATAGGATACTCCGAAGAAGAAATGGAGTGGGCAAGGGCGAATGAGGAGCAGATGTGGAAATATTTTGTGGAGCGGGAATTATTGTATAGTACAGATACCGGATTGGACCGTAAGTTTTTGGATCCAGCACCGTTTACAAAGTTCGGACTAGAGCTGGATAATGAGTCACCAGGTCGTTTGGGCCGATATATGGGATGGCAGATTGTGAGGGCCTTTATGGAGAAGACCGATGTAGGACTCAAGCAAATGTTGGATATACCCGCAGATGAAATTTTAAAACAGTCAAATTACAAACCAAAAAGATAAATGGCAGTAGAACATACTTCGGAAATAACCCTAAAGGTAGGGTTGGATGAAAACCGAGTGCCCGAGGAATTGACCTGGTCGGCACAGGATGGCGGTATTAATGAGGAAGAGGCCAAAGCCATGTTGTTGTCCGTGTGGGACAGCAAAAACCAGGAATCCTTAAAAATAGATCTGTGGACCAAGGATATGCCAGTGGATGAGATGAAAGTATTTTTCCATCAAACCTTGGTAACCTTGGCCGATACTTTTTACAAGGCCACACAAGACGAAAAAATGACCGCTACGATGAAGGACTTCTGTGATTACTTTGCCGAAAAACTGGAGTTGAAGAAATAACTCAATCCACTGGTTCGTGTGTGCGGTCGAACTTGGCCTTATCGGCTCCTTTTAAGTCGAGGGCACTCTCAATTTTTGACTTGGTTGGTCTTTGTAGGTATAAATAACCAATCAGTACCACACCAATAATAAGGTAAGTGAGGTTTTGAGTATTCGAAAAAATAACAATGCTGAAAAGCGAAGCTCCTTCCAACAAGGCATATTTTATAATCGATGCCGTTTGGAATTTCATCAATTTTTCCCTGAGTCCATTCTTTTGGGATATGGACCTCAATATTTTTTTGAAGATGAAATCTCCTAAGAAAATGCTTGCCAAGGCTACCACCGGCACGATGGCCAAAAATATATCGTTTGTGTCTGAAGTGCTGAGCTCTGGGTCTTCTGCATTAAAATAGAATAGGATGGCCAATATCACGGGGGTCGTTGCAATCCCGAGATGTAAAAAGGACATCACTTTCATAAATCCTCCGGGAGTGAATTGGTTCGATGTTTTTTGAGCCATTTGTGTCATATTTATGGACCTAAAATACCCAAAAAGCACTTGGAATATAATTTTAAGTAAAAATCAGAATAAAAAAAGCCCCGATATGGAGCTTTTCTGTTTGTAAACTTAACGTCCTATGTTGTCCAAGCTCATAGGGACTTCCATGAGCAATACCCTACTGTTTGTATTGGATTTAAAATCGAACGAATTCGTGTCCCAAATCCCAAATCCATCCCGTTTTTCGAGCTTTTGTCCATTGATTTCTACTTCGCCCTCCAAGATAAAGGCGTAAACGCCATTTCCTTCTTTTTTGATTTGATAGGAATCTGTTTTCCCTTCTTCGAATTTCCCCAAATGGAACCAAGCATCTTGATGGATCCATACGCCTTCATCTTCGGAGTTTGGAGAAAGCACTTGGTAAAAGGCATTCTTCTTTTCTATTTCCCGAATGGATATTTGATCGTATCGGGGTTCTACATTCCGTTTGTTCGGGAAAACCCAAATCTGTAAAAACTTCACCTCTTGATCACTATTCTTGTTGTACTCGCTATGTTGAACTCCAGTGCCGGCACTCATCACCTGCACATCCCCTTCCTTAATGGTGGTAGTGTTCCCCATGCTATCCTTGTGTTCCAAATCTCCTTCTAAAGGAATGGAGATGATTTCCATATTATCGTGGGGATGCGTCCCGAAACCTCTTCCGGGCGCCACTTGGTCATCATTGAGTACGCGGAGTACCCCAAAATACATTCGTTCGGGGTCGTGATACCCTGCAAAACTAAATGTATGGTGTGAGTTCAACCAGCCATGGTCTGCGTGGCCACGGGTCGCTGCTTTGTGTAATACAGATTTCATTGTATCAATCTTTTTTAAATTAAAACTTGAGTTTTAGCTGGTTGATTTGTCGTAAAAATCAGCTATTTCTTACCAAATTGATTGATGTGGGTAAAGGGCTGATGCCTAAGTATTGCTTTTGAAGAAATCTTGGTTGATGCCGTCAATAAATTCCAAAAGTTCTTCCCTCCCCATTCGGTTTGTAGAGGAAGTGGTGAAATGTGGAGGGGCCTCCTCCCAAGCTCCTTCCAATAGTTTTTGAAGATAGGCGTTGGCCTGTCTTTCTATGGCACCGGGTTTAAGCTTGTCCGCCTTCGTGAAGATTATCGCAAACGGAATCTGATTGGTGCCCAACCACTCCATAAACTCCAGGTCCACGGGTTGAGGTTCATGACGTATGTCCACCAGTACAAAACCGCATACCAGTTGTTTTCGCTTTTGAAAATACTCGGTAATGTACTTCTGAAATGTTTTTTTGTCCTTTTTGGACACTCTTGCATATCCATACCCGGGCAAATCCACCAAAAACCAATTGTTGTTGATTTTAAAATGGTTGATGAGCTGTGTTTTTCCAGGTCTTCCTGAGGTTTTTGCCAACGATTTGCGTTCCATCAACATGTTAATTAAGGAAGATTTGCCAACATTGGACCTGCCGATAAACGCGTACTCAGGAAGCGGTTCATTGGGGCACTTGGCAACATTGGAGTTGCTCATTACAAATTCTGCCGAGGTAATTTTCATGCTTAGAAGTTACGTTTTTTCAACCAAGCTTCGAGGATATGGTTAAAATCGTTCGGATGTTCCATCATTGGCGCATGGCCACATTTTTCTATCCAGTATAGATCGGAGTTGGGCAGGAGTTCGTGAAATTCCTTTGCTACGTTGGGGGGGGTAACTGTATCGTTTTCTCCCCAAATGATGCAAGTCGGTGTGTTCATCTGAGGCAAATCTTTGGCCATATTGTGACGAATGGCACTTTTGGCTATGGCCAACGTCTTTACCAATTTCATTCTATCGTTCACCGTAGCAAAAACTTCGTCCACTATTTCCTTTGTGGCTACTTTTGGGTCGTAAAATACGTCCTCTGCCTTTTTTTTGATGAATTCGTAATCACCTCGTCTTGGATATCCATCTCCCATGGCGCTTTCGTAAAGGCCTGAGCTTCCGGTGATAACAAGTGCTTTTACCATTTCCGGGAACATTTTGGTGTGCAAAAGGCCAATGTGGCCGCCTAGAGAGTTTCCTAACAAGATGACATCCTTTAAGCCTTTGTGCTCAATGAATCCTTCCAGAAAGTTGGCAAAGTTTTTTACAGTGGTTTTCAAAAGAGGTAAATCGTAAATCGGCAATTCGGGAATCAGCACCTGATATCCCTTTTGGGGAAAATATTCGGATACGCCCTGGAAGTTGCTCAAACCCCCCATCAAACCGTGCAATATGATCATGGGAGTCCCTTCTCCCTTTTCTATATATCGGTATTTGCCATCCTCGATTAAATGCTCTTCCATCTATAGTCAGTTGGTAGTAAGAGGGGCAAATATAGGAATTTCATATCACAAAGATTTTAGGTTTTGGTTTATCGGTAAGAAGTTTTTTCATTTTGATCAAAACTATTTTCAATTGGGCTCACGCCACAATAATCAATTTTCATATCCAAATCGGATGAAATAGGTCAAAAGTGGGGAATTTATTAACAAAAGTGGTGTTAAGTGGAGAAATGTGGAAATAAAATCTATATATTTGAGTTGTATTAAGTAACCAATTGATTTCTAGTGACCCATATCATAGGACAACATGATTGCAAAGCGGACTCCAAAGGAAGGGTACTGTTGCCCATTTCTTTGAAGAATCAGTTGGTGCCCGTGATCAAGGATGGGTTCGTAATCAAGCGCTCTGTTTTTCAGCAATGCTTGGAATTGTATCCCAAAGCTGAGTTCGATGTGCTGATGCAGAAAGTGATGAAGAAAAGCAAAATCAATCGAAAGTACGATGCTTTCGTGAGAAATTTTGTAGCGGGGATGAAGGAGGTAAGTATTGATGGGGATTCAGGAAGATTGCAGATTCCAAAAAACTTGGTGGAGTTTGCAGGAATTGAAAAAGAAGTGGTTTTGAACGCGGTTTTTGACAAAATCGAGATTTGGAACAAGGATCTGTACGAGAAAGTCTTGGCGGAAGGAGAGAAGGATTATGCCGATCTGGCCGAGGAGATTTTTGACGACGATGAGTAGTGAATATCATAATCCGGTACTGCTAAAGGAATCGGTGGACGGATTGAATATAAAAGATAATGGAGTGTATGTGGATGTCACCTTTGGTGGCGGCGGGCACTCCAAAGAAATTTTGAAAAGATTGGGTAGCGGCGGAAAGTTGTTCGCTTTTGATCAAGATGAAGATGCGCTTAAAAACGCAATTGATGATGAAAGGTTCCAGTTGATCAATCAGAACTTTCGCTACCTCAAACAGTTTTTGAAGTTCTATGGCATTCGGAAAGTTGATGGAATCTTGGCGGATTTTGGGGTTTCCTCCCATCAGTTCGATGAAGCCGACCGTGGTTTCTCCATTCGGTTCAACGCAGATTTGGATATGCGGATGGACAAAAAAAGCGAGTTGTCGGCCTTTCGGGTGGTGAACACCTATTCCCAAGAAGATTTAGCGTCGGTTCTTTTTCAGTATGGCGAGCTGCGCAATGCGAACGCCATGGCCAAAACCATTGTGGAAGCAAGAGCGGAGGAACCTATCAAAACAACAGATGACCTTAAAGGTGTGTTGAAAAGGTTTTTGCCCAAAATGAAAGAGAATAAAATTTTAGCACAGATCTATCAAGCGATCAGGATTGAGGTCAATCAGGAAATTGAGGTGCTCAAGGAGTTTTTTGAACAAGTGCCGGAGATTTTGGAGGAAGGCGGCAGGTTGAGCGTAATCAGTTATCACTCCTTGGAGGACCGTTTGGCGAAACGCTTTATCCGTGCAGGTAGATTTGATGGTGAACCGGAAAAGGATTTTTACGGGAACATTAATGTTCCTTTAAAAAAAGTCGGAGGACTGATTGTTCCATCGGCAGAAGAAATAAAAAACAATAACAGGGCAAGAAGTGCAAAACTCCGCATAGCGGAACGCATATAAAATGTAAAATGAGAAAAGGATTACTGGACATATTAAAAGGAAAGTTTTTGGTGAGCGGAGATGCGCCCAAGAATTGGATGTTTTTGTTGTTTGCCTCCTTTTTGGCAGCACTGATGATTTCCAGTAGTCACAATGCGGATAAAAAAGTGTTGGAGATTGCCGAGCTGAACGAGGAGGTGCGTAAGCTCAAAAGCGAGTTTTTTGAGGCTCGTTCCAGTGTTCAACAGCTTAAATTGGAATCCACCTTGCGCGAAGTGGTTGCCGAAAAAGGGTTGGTTCCCTCTCAAAACCCTCCAAGAAAAATTAAAGTTAAATCAGCGGAATAGTGGCCATTACCGAAAAAAATATCATGAACAGACTCTACCTCGTAGCCGGGGGACTTCTTGTTTTGGCCATAGCCGTAGTGGTGAAGTTGGTGGATATCCAAATGGTACAGGGCGAGAAATATAAGGAGTTGGCCCTGAGCAAGACCGAAAAGATGTTCACGATAGAGCCCAACCGTGGAAACCTTTATTCTGAAGATGGTAGTTTGTTGGCTGCCTCGGTTTCAAAATATGATATCCGTTTTGATGCAAAGACCGTTTCGCAAGAGAATTTTGAAAACAATGTTGCCGCATTGTCCGATTCCTTGGGCACAATGTTCGAAAGACCATCATCCTATTATAGACAATTGTTCCGAAAAGCTAGGGCCAATGGCAATCGCTATAAGTTGGTGGCCCGTAATGTGGGTTATTTGGATTATGTGCGCATCAAACAATTTCCGCTGTTCAACCTTGGGCCATATAAGGGTGGATTTATTGAAACGCATCGTGTTGTTCGCGAGTACCCTTTGGGTAAAATGGCAGCAAGGAGCATTGGTTACGAACGTGTTGACGAAAACGGGTATTATACCAGAGTGGGTCTGGATGGTGCATTCGGCGAAACTTATCTGCGAGGTAAGGAAGGGAAGCGCTTAAAACAAAAAATTGCCAAAGGACAATGGAAGCCCGTGGGGCTGGACAATATTGTAGAGCCAAAAGATGGGTTGGATGTGGTGTCCACCATTGATGTCAATATTCAGGATATCGCCCATCATGAGTTGTTGAAGCAATTGGAAAAATATAAGGCCGACCATGGTTGTGTGGTGGTAATGGAAACGCAAACTGGAGAAATCAAGGCCATTTCCAACTTGGGAATAACTTCCGAAGGAAAGTATTATGAAAAACTGAACTATGCCGTGGGGGAATCCCATGAACCAGGTTCCACTTTTAAATTGATGTCCATGGTGGCCGCTTTGGAAGATAAAGTGGTGGACACCAGCACGGTCATCGATACCGAAAAAGGAAGGTACCGAATTTATGATGGTGTTGTAAAAGATACCAAATGGGGAGGGCATGGTAAAATTACATTGGCCAAAGCATTTGCGGTTTCATCCAACGTAGCTTTTGCAAAAATCATCAATGAAAATTATAAGGAGCAGCCTGAAAAATTTGTAAACCGTCTCATGAACATGGGACTCCATAAAAAACTGGACTTGCCGATTATTGGGGAAGGTGATCCCGTAATCCGCTATCCGGGAGATAAAGGATGGTCGGGAATTTCTTTGGGTTGGATGTCGCATGGTTATGAAGTGTCGTTGACCCCTATTCAAACCTTGGCCTTTTATAATGCCATTGCGAACGATGGGGAATATGTAAAGCCCCGAATGATTCAAGAGGTGAGAGAAGGCAATAAAGTGGTGAAGCGATTTGATAAAGAAGTGTTGAATTCATCCATCTGTTCCTATGAAACGGTCAAAAAAGTCCAACAATTATTAAAGGATGTAGTGGAGAAGGATTATGGAACCGGCCACAGGATGTATTCCAAAAACTTTTCCATGGCGGGAAAAACAGGGACCACACAAAAAAATTATGTGGAAAAGAACCCGGATAAACTGGCGTACATCTCCTCTTTTGCAGGATACTTTCCGGCAGATAACCCAAAATATTCGTGTATCGTGGTCATCCATGAACCAGATAAAGAGGAAGGTTACTACGGAGCGGATGTTTCCGGTCCGGTATTTAAATCCATGGCCCAAAAAATCCATGCCATTTCTCCCATGGTGGATGAGGTGGATAACAGGATCAAAGAAGATGTCGAATTGGACAAGGACTATCAGCAATATTATGTGCAAGTCCAGAAAAAATACAGTACGGTTCCCAATGTTAAAGGGATGAGCGGTATGGACGCCGTTTCGCTTTTGGAGAATCTGGGTATTGAGGTCGAAGTACATGGGAATGGAAAAGTCAAAAATCAGTCCGTGAACCATGGGACCAATATCAAACAAGTCAAGAAAATAGTATTGGAGCTTTCATGAAGTTATTGAAGGACATATTATATGGTGTTAGCCTCTCCGCAGTGAGCGGAGATACCAACGTAATGGTGAACAATGTGCATTTCGATTCCAGAAAGGTGGAAATGGACGATGTGTTCGTTGCTGTTCGCGGTACTGTCACGGATGGCCATAAATTCATTCAAAAAGCAGTGGATTTGGGGGCGAGGGCCATTGTATGCGAAGAGCTTCCTGCACTAATGGTGAACGGTGTCACCTATTTGCAAGTGGACAATTGCAATAGTGCTCTGGCCGTAATTGCTTCCAATTTCTATGATAACCCGTCCAAGAACCTAAAATTGGTGGGTGTAACGGGAACCAATGGAAAGACAACGGTGACCACACTTTTATACAATCTTTTCAAAAAAGCTGGATTCAAAGTTGGATTGATTTCCACGATTAAAATATTGGTGAATGACAAGGAGTTCAAAACCACGCACACCACCCCGGATGTAATGACCATCAACAATTACTTGTCCCTGATGAACGAGGTGGGGGTGGAGTTTTGTTTTATGGAGGTAAGCTCGCATGGAATCCATCAAAAAAGAGCAGAAGGACTCCATTTTGAAGGAGCCATCTTTACCAATTTGTCCCATGATCATTTGGATTATCATAAAACCTTTGCCGAGTACCGGGACACCAAGAAAAAATTGTTCGATGGATTGCCCAAAACGGCTTTTGCCTTGGTCAATATAGATGACAAGAACGGACTGGTGATGTTGCAAAACACCAAGGCCAAAAAATACACCTATGCGTTAAAAACCTTTGCCGATTACAGGGCCCAGATTTTGGAAAAACAGTTCAATGGTCAGCTTTTAAAAGTGGATGACAACGAATTGTGGTCTAGGCTCATCGGAGATTTCAATGCCTATAATTTATTGGCCATTTATGCCACCGCTGATATCCTTGGACTCGAGAAAATGGAGATTTTGAGGTTGATGAGCGAGTTGGAAAATGTGGACGGCAGGTTTCAATATTACATATCAAAAGACAAGATAACGGCTATTGTCGATTATGCCCATACGCCGGATGCACTTAAAAATGTATTGGTTACTATCAATGCGTTGAGGACTGGAAATGAAAACGTCATCACCGTAGTGGGGTGTGGTGGTGACCGTGACAAGTCTAAGCGTCCGGTTATGGGTCATATCGCATCCGAAATGAGCGATCAGGCCATTTTTACTTCGGATAACCCAAGAACCGAATCTCCCACGACAATCATTGAAGAGATGGAGTCGGGCGTCGAGGCACAAAATGTCCGAAAAGTGTTGTCCATAGAAAACAGGAAGCAGGCCATTAAAACCGCATGCAAGCTTGCGATGGTCAACGATATTATCCTAGTGGCCGGAAAAGGCCACGAGACCTATCAGGAAACCAATGGTGTCCGGGTCGATTTTGATGATTTTAAAGAAGTGAAAGAAGCTCTGAAGAGCTTAAAAAAATAATGTAGTCCATGCTATACTACTTGTTCGAATTTTTAGAGAAACAATACCAACTGCCAGGTGCGGGACTTTTTCAGTTCCTTACGTTCCGTGCGGCACTATCCGTATTGTTGTCCCTATTGATCGCCATGGTCTACGGAAAACGAATTATTCTGTATTTGCAAAAAAAGCAGATTGGAGAAAGCATCCGTGACCTTGGTCTGGAAGGACAAAAGCAAAAAGCGGGGACACCCACTATGGGAGGGCTCATCATTATTGTGTCCACTTTGTTGCCCGTTATTCTATTTGCGGATATCAAGAACATCTATGTTATCCTTCTGATAGTGACCACCGTTTGGATGGGAATTATTGGATTTATCGATGATTATATCAAAACCTTCAAAAAAGATAAGCAAGGCCTTAAGGGGAAATTTAAGGTGATGGGGCAAGTTGGATTGGGATTGATCGTTGGACTGACCCTTTATTTTCATCCTGCTGTTACCATAAAAGAAAAGGATACCACCACCATAACCGAAACTTTTAAGGTGGAAAAGGTATTCGGGGAAGAAACTAAGTCCGTGCGTACCAATGTGCCTTTTTTTAAGAACAACGAATTGGATTATGCCGACTTTATATCCTGGATGGGTGAAGAGGCTGAGGATTATGCCTGGCTCATTTTTATTCCAGTAGTGATTTTAATTGTTACCGCTGTTTCCAATGGGGCCAACTTAACGGATGGTATTGACGGTCTGGCAGCAGGTTCCTCCGCCATAATAGTAATGACACTTGGGATATTCGCATGGGTGTCGGGGAATATTCAATTTTCTGATTATCTGGATATTTTCTACCTGCCCAGAGTGGGTGAGTTAGTGGTGTTTATTGCTGCTTTTGCGGGAGCTTTGGTCGGATTTTTATGGTACAACACCTATCCCGCCCAAGTATTTATGGGCGATACGGGTAGTTTGACCATTGGAGGAGTGATTGCCGTAATCGCCATAATTGTGAGAAAGGAACTATTGATACCCATTTTGTGCGGAATCTTCTTTGCGGAATCGTTATCGGTGATGCTACAGGTGGGCTATTTCAAGCGTACTAAAAAGAAGTATGGAGAAGGAAGACGAATTTTCTTGATGGCGCCATTGCATCATCATTATCAGAAAAAATTATATCACGAGAGCAAAATAGTGACCCGTTTTTGGATTATTGGGATTATGCTGGCCATCATCAGCATCGTTACGCTAAAAATTAGATAGCAATGGGTCGCTTGGTGATACTTGGAGGTGGAGAAAGTGGGGTTGGAACCGCCATTTTGGGAAAACAAAAAGGATTTGAAGTGTTTGTTTCGGACAAAGGCGAGATCCAAGAAAAATATAAACAAGTTCTTGAACATTTTGAGATTGAATGGGAGTCCGGAGAGCATACCGAAGCCAAGATTCTGAATGCCGATGTGGTGATGAAGAGTCCAGGTATTCCTGATGGAGTTGCCTTGGTGAAGGCACTGCTTGAAAAAGGTGTGCCGGTAATTTCGGAAATAGAGTTTGCATCAAAATACACAGATGCGACTATCATTGGGATTACGGGTAGCAACGGTAAAACAACTACCACTATGTTGACCAATCATTTGTTGAAAGATGGAGGTTTGCATGTGGGAATGGCCGGAAATATTGGCGATAGCTATGCTAAAATGGTGTCCGAGAAAGATTTTGACCACTATGTGTTGGAGATAAGTAGCTTTCAGTTGGATGGTATTGTGGACTTTAAACCACATATCGCTATTCTCACCAATATCACACCCGATCACTTGGATAGATATGAGTACAAGTTTGAAAACTATATCGCATCCAAATTCAGAATAGCGATGAATCAGGATAAGGATGATTACCTGATTTACGATGCCGATGATGAAGTGATTCAAGATTGGTTGGGAAAACACCCGGTTCAATCCAAATTAGTGCCCTTTTCAGTCAAACGAAAATTGGGAGAGGGAGCTTGGTTGGAAGACAAAACGATAAAAATGAAATTAGAACATAAAACCTTGGAAATGAGTGAAGATATTTTGGCCTTGGAAGGTCAGCACAACGTAAAGAACACAATGGCGGCAAGTATGGCGGCCATGCTGGTTAAGGTCAGAAAGGAGACGATTCGCAACAGTATTCAATCGTTTCAGGGCGTACCCCACAGATTGGAAAAAGTGTTGAAGATCAATCATGTGGAATATATCAACGATTCCAAAGCAACCAACGTAAACGCCACTTTTTATGCCCTGGACGGTATTAAAAAGCCAATTATCTGGATTGCTGGCGGGGTGGATAAAGGAAACGATTATTCCGAGTTGATGTCATTGGTGCGGGAAAAGGTAAAGTGCATCATTTGTTTGGGAACCGACAGTTCCAAGCTGATCGATGCCTTCGGAAACGTAATCGACCTCATGGTAGAGACCTATTCCATGGAAGAAGCCGTAAAGGTAGCCTATAAGGTTGCGGAACGCGGAGATGCAGTTTTACTTTCTCCGGCGTGTGCCAGTTTCGACCTATTCAAAAATTACGAGGATAGAGGAGATCAATTTAAAAACGCAGTAAAAAATTTGTAAAACGTGTTTGCAATATTCAAAAATCTGAAAGGTGATAAAGCTATTTGGGGCGTAGTGGCCCTCTTGGCACTTTTCTCATTTTTGCCAGTGTACAGTGCCAGTACCAATTTGGTCTACGTTAATGGTGATGGGACCACTTTCGGGCATTTGGTAAAGCACGCCGTGCTGTTGTTCTTGGGTTTCGGCATCATCTATGCCGTGCACCGAATTCCAACGCATTATTTCAAGGGGCTTTCCATAATTGCAATGCCCATTGTTATTCTATTGTTGATTTACACTCTAACGGTGGAAACAAGGATAGGAGGAGTGACTGCAAATCGTTGGATCAAGATTCCTTTGGTGGGGGTCAACTTTCAGACCTCTACCTTGGCAGCGGTGGTTTTAATGATTTGGATTGCGAGGTACTTGACCAAGATCAAGGATGTAAAGATCACTTTTAAAGAAAGTATATTTCCGCTTTGGTTGCCCGTAGCCCTGGTAGTTCTGCTGATTTTACCAGAGAACTTCTCGACCGCAGCAATCATTTGCTTTATGGTTTTGGTATTGTGTTTTCTGGGAGGATATCCCTTAAAATATTTGTTCGCCATAGTGGCGACAGGAATCGTATTTGCGGGAATGTTCCTGTTTGTACTGTTCAAAGCACCAGAAGTGTTGCCGCAGCGTGCCGGAACATGGAAATCAAGGATAGAGACCTTTATCCATCCAGAGCAGGCGGATAGGGATGATCTGCATCAGTTAACGTTGGCCCAGATTGCCGTGGCCGAAGGTGGTGTAGTGGGCAAAGGAGCTGGAAAAAGCGTAATGAAGAATATGTTGTCCCAGAGTACGTCGGATTTCATTTTTGCCATCATTATAGAAGAATATGGATTGCTGGGAGGAGGAGCTTTGCTCTTTTTCTACCTCTTGTTGTTGTTCCGTATTGTGGTTGTGGCGCATTCGTCCAAAACGGTGTTTTCAAAATTACTGGTTATAGGAGTTGGGTTGCCCATTGTGTTCCAGGCCTTTATCAATATGGCCGTTGTGGTGCAATTGTTCCCCGTTACGGGGCAACCGTTACCATTGATCAGTATGGGGGGTACCTCCATTTGGATGACCTGTATGGCCATTGGAATCGTGTTGAGTGCAAGCAATAGAAAAGAAAATTTAGAGGAGCAATCCCATGGAATAGATGAAACGAATCCTTTAGAAGTATTGAGTGGACAGATATAGGTTTATACTTTCTGGAGGAGGAACAGGAGGACATATTTATCCCGCCGTGGCCATAGCGAACGAGCTGAAACGAAGATACCCTGATGCGGAATTTTTGTTCGTAGGCGCCAAGGATAAAATGGAAATGGAAAAAGTACCGCAGGCCGGATATGAAATAAAGGGTTTGTGGATAAGTGGAATACAACGGAAACTGACATTGAAAAATCTCATGTTCCCATTAAAACTGATAAGTAGTTTGTTAGAAGCACGCAAAATAGTGAAGCAATTCAAACCCCATGTGGCCATAGGCACTGGAGGGTTTGCGAGCGGGCCATTGTTACGGATGGCCGAAAGCTCGGGTGTTCCATGTGTGCTACAAGAACAGAATTCCTTCGCGGGAATCACGAACAAACTATTGGCTGGAAAAGCAGAGAAAATCTGTGTTGCCTACGATGGAATGGAGCGCTTTTTTCCCAAGGAGAAGATTGTTAAAACAGGAAATCCTATCCGAACGGATTTGGTCGAAATAAAGGAAAGTAAGAAAGAGGCGGCTGCATTTTTTGGACTTGATGTCGATAAAAAGACAGTTTTGATATTGGGAGGAAGCCTTGGAGCACGAAGAATCAACCAATTGATTGAAAAGGAGCTTGAATTTTTTGGGAAGCAAGGATTACAGGTACTCTGGCAATGTGGTAAGCTGTACCATGAAGAATATAAAAAACATGAATCGGATACGGTAAAGGTTTTGGCCTTTATCAACCGAATGGATTTGGCCTACGCCTCTGCAGATGTGATTATTTCAAGAGCGGGCGCAGGGTCGGTATCCGAACTTTGTTTGGTGGGGAAGCCAGTGATCTTTATCCCATCGCCGAACGTCGCAGAGGACCATCAAACCCAAAATGCAAAAGCCTTGGTGGCCAAAGATGCGGCCATTATGCTAAAAGAAAATGAGTTGGATGCTGAATTTGAAAATCGTTTTTCTGCTTTGATGAAGTCCGAAGCGATTCAGGAAAAATTGGGAAGGAACATCAAAAAAATGGCCATGCCCAAGGCCACGGAACATATTGTGGACGAAATAGTAAAGTTGTTGAAGTGAATTTGAAGGATATACATAGCGTTTATTTTATCGGCATCGGCGGCATTGGAATGTCCGCCTTGGCACGCTATTTCAAATTTGTGGGGAAAGAAGTGGCTGGTTACGACCGTACTCCAACGCCCATCACCGATGGGTTGGTGGAAAAAGGTATTTCGGTACATTTTGAGGACAAAGTCGATTTGATTTCGGATACCTTCAAACATCCGAACACCTTGGTAGTGTATACGCCTGCGGTTCCTTCAAAACATACGGAGTTCCAGTTTTACCAATCAGGCGGATTCAATCTAAAAAAACGGTCCGAGGTGTTGGGGATTATTACCAAGGATTCATTTTGCTTGGCCGTAGCGGGTACCCATGGCAAGACCACTACCTCAAGTATTTTAGCGCATCTGCTCAAGGAATGTGAGTTGCCGATGATGGCCTTTTTGGGCGGTATTTCCGAAGATTTTGATAGTAATTTTGTGCTCGATGGCACTAAATATTCGGTTGTTGAAGCTGATGAGTTTGACCGATCTTTTTTACGGTTGACACCGACGGTTGCTTGCATCACATCCATGGATGCCGATCACTTGGATATTTATGGAACCAAAGATGAACTTGAACTTTCTTTTAGGGAGTTTGTGGATAGGATCAAACCTGAAGGAAAATTGTTCGTTCGCAAGGGGCTTCCTTTGGAAGGGACAACTTTTGGTATAGAGGATGGTGCCGATTACTGCATAGAAAATATTGAAATTGAACATGGAGCCTACATATTTGATCTCGTTACGCCTTCCGAAGTGATCAAGAACGTAAAGTTCAACAAGCCCGGAAGACACAATTTGCTCAATGGATTAGCTGCTTTTGCGATGGCGGTGGAAACTGGTTCCCCACCACACCGCCTTGCCGAAGCTTTGGCCACTTTTAAAGGGGTGCAGCGTAGGTTCTCGTATCAAATAAAGGAAAAGAATTTTGTTTTTATAGATGATTATGCGCACCATCCAACCGAAATAAGTGCGGTGCACCAAGCGATTCGGGAGATGCATGCAGGGGAGAAGATAACCGTTATTTTCCAGCCACATCTTTTTTCGCGTACACAGGATTTTGCGGATGATTTTGCAGCAAGTCTTTCGGATTTTGATGAGATCATTCTGTTGGATATATATCCGGCAAGGGAAGAGCCTATCAAAGGGGTGACCTCCCAGTGGCTTTTGGATAAGATTGAAAACCCCAATAAAAAGCTGATAACAAAATCAGAGTTGCTGGGAGAAGTAAAGAACTGCAAAACAGGGGTTTTAGTGGCTCTTGGGGCAGGTGATATTGGACTTGAGGTACCAAAAATCAAAAAAGAATTAAGCTATGCGCATTAATTGGGATTACATAAAATTGACAGTTTTGTTGGTTGCCGTAGTCGCGCTTTACGGTTTTGCCGATCAACGAAATGAGCAGAGAATGGTGAAAAATGTCACCGTAAAATTTGTTGGTGAAAACAGTTTGTATTTAACTGAGGATGCGGTTAATAAATTGTTAATACAAAATTACGGACCCCTAGAGAACAGGCCCAAAGAACAGTTAGTTTTGAATGCCATAGAGGAGGTAATACTATCCAACGATATGGTAAAAAACGCCCAGGTCTATCTTACTGTAAACGGGGAACTTGTATCCAAGATTGTTCAGCGAAAGCCAATTGGAAGAATAGAAGGTGCCTCCAAATTTTATTTGGATGATCAGGGTGAACGCATGCCATTATCAAAGCATCATTCTGCAAGGGTTCCCATTATTACAGGTAAGATAACAGGGAAGACCTTGGAGGATGCCTATGTTATTCTGGATTATATCAACAAAGATGATTTCTTGAGAAAGAACGTAATCGGGATACACATACTGGAAGAAGAAAAATATCAGCTCAAGTTCCGCATGGAAAACTTTGTGGTGAACTTGGGCGGAGTAGATAATCTGAACAAGAAGTTCAGCAATTTTATGGCCTTTTATGCAAAGGCGGCCAAGGACAATTCCTTGGAGGATTATGCAACGGTTAGTTTGGAATTCAACAATCAAGTGGTTTGCACCAAAATTTAAATTATGGAACAAGGTAATTATTCAGTTGGATTGGATATTGGAACCACCAAGATCGTAGCGATCATTGGTAGGGAAAATGAGTATGGAAAAATTGAAATTTTGGGCACCGGACGATCAAAAAGTTTGGGTGTTCACCGCGGAGTGGTCAACAATATCACACAGACCATCTCGTCTATTCAACAAGCGGTAGAGCAGGCTGAATTGAACTCGGGGCTTAAAATTGGTTCTGTGGTGGTAGGAATTGCAGGTCAGCATATACGTAGCTTGCACCACAGCGATTATATCACAAGACCGAATTCGGAGGAAGTTATAGACAACGAAGATTTGGACAAATTGTGCAACCAAGTTTACAAATTGGTGATGCTTCCCGGTGAGGAAATCATCCATGTGTTGCCGCAAGAATATAAAGTGGACGGACAATCCGAGATAAAGGAGCCCGTGGGTATGTACGGTGGTCGATTGGAAGCCAACTTTCATGTGGTGGTCGGGCAAGTGTCCTCCATCAAAAATATAGGAAGATGTATCAAAAGTGCAGGATTGGACTTGGGCAACATCACTTTGGAGCCTTTGGCATCCGCTGATGCAGTTCTGAGTCAAGAAGAAAAAGAAGCAGGAGTCGCTTTGATAGATATAGGTGGTGGAACCACAGATCTTGCCATTTTCAAGGATGGTATCATCCGTCATACCTCCGTGATTCCGTTCGGCGGTAACGTTATTACCGAGGATATCAAGGAAGGTTGCTCCATCATCGAGAAGCAGGCCGAACTATTGAAAATAAAATTTGGTTCCGCTTGGCCAGGAGAAAACAAGGACAACGAGATTGTTTCCATTCCCGGTCTAAGAGGGCGTGAGCCAAAAGAAATCACGCTAAAAAACCTCTCCAAGATTATCCACGCCCGTGTGGTGGAGATTGTGGAGCAGGTGTATGTGGAAATCAAGAACTACGGCCACGAGGAACAGAAGAAAAAATTGATTGCTGGAATTGTGCTTACCGGAGGAGGTAGTCAATTGAAGCATTTGAAGCAATTGGTGGAATACATTACCGGTATGGACACAAGAATCGGTTATCCCAATGAGCATCTTGCCGGCGACTCGGACGAGGAAGTTGCGAGCCCACTTTACGCAACCGCTGTGGGATTGTTAATGAATTCCCTAGAGGCCAAGAAGAAAAATCGTATCGAGCACCATGAAGAAGAGATGCCCGAAGAAGAGGTTTTGGTAGGACAAGAAAACGATATGGGCCCCAAGGCTACAGCTTCGGCTACAGCCACCCATACGGATAGAAAATCCATTTTTGACAAATGGTCGGAAAAGTTGAAGGACTTTTTGGACAACGCAGAATAATAACCCCATAAGAGAAATACAACTGTCATGAGCAAGAACACTGAATTTGACAATATCGCTTTTGATTTGCCCAAGAACAAAAGCAACGTAATTAAAGTTATCGGAGTAGGCGGAGGTGGTAGCAATGCTATCAATCACATGTTCCAAGCCGGTATCAACGGAGTGGATTTTGTAATCTGTAACACCGATGCACAAGCCTTGCAAAATAGTGCCGTGCCCAATAAAATCCAGTTAGGGGTCTCCCTTACAGAAGGACTTGGTGCAGGAGCCAATCCCGATGTTGGTGAGCAGGCCGCTTTGGAAAGCATGGAAGATTTAAAAGCCATGTTGGACAACAACACAAAAATGGCCTTTATCACTGCCGGAATGGGCGGTGGAACGGGTACGGGTGCAGCCCCGGTTATAGCAAAAATCGCCAAGGAAATGGATGTTCTTACGGTGGGTATCGTTACCATGCCGTTCCAGTTCGAAGGTGCCATGCGTAACAAACAAGCACAGATCGGAATCGAGAAATTGCGTGCGAACGTGGATTCCTTGATCGTGATCAACAACAATAAACTTAGAGAAGTTTACGGTAATCTTGGGTTTAAGGCCGGTTTCTCTAAAGCGGATGAAGTATTGGCCACTGCGGCAAGGGGTATCGCAGAGGTGATTACGCACCACTACACACAAAACATTGACCTTAGGGATGCCAAGACGGTACTTTCCAACAGTGGAACCGCCATTATGGGGTCTTCGGCCGCTTCAGGGTCGTCAAGGGCTACCGAAGCCATTATGAAGGCACTGGATTCACCATTGTTGAACGACAACAAAATCAATGGGGCCAAAAATGTATTGTTGCTCATCGTATCCGGTTCGCAGGAAATCACTATTGATGAAATCGGGGAAATCAACGATCACATCCAAATTGAGGCCGGTCATGGAGCCAACATCATTATGGGTGTCGGTGAAGATGAAAGCCTTGGTGAGGCCATTGCCGTTACGGTAATTGCAACCGGTTTTAATGTAGATCAGCAAGATAATATCGTAAATACCGAATCCAAAAAAGTATTCTATACTTTGGAGGATGAACAGACCGCAGAGCAGGATTTGACCCCTGAATCTACGTCGGTTCAAGAAGTAAAGGTTGAAAAAGCACCAGAACCAGAGCCCACCCCTGAACCAGAACCCAAGGTGGTAAAGCATACATTGGAGATTGATGAAGAACCGGAAGTAAAGCAAACCGTCGCTCCAAAAGTTGAAGTGAAGGACCCGAACCTTATTCCGACAACCAACTACATCAGAAACTTTAATGTGTTCTATGAGGAGGTTATTGCCGATAAAGTGGATGATGATTTTGTAATCATCGAGGCCAAAAATGTCATCAACAACTTTGATGTTATCGATGCAGAGGTAGTATCATCCAAAAGCAACGAAGACCAATTCACCTTGAGTTTTGATATGCCTTTGAACAATGATGAAGCTGAAGAAGAAGAGGAAAAGGAACATACCGTGACTTTCAACTTGGATGATGATGGTTTAGGTGATGTGGAGGTGAACGATTATGTAGAGGTAAAACCTGTTCTGGAATACAAAAAAGAAGGTGAAACCCGATATGATCTCCAAGAATATATGGAATTGGAGGAAAAGTTGACAGGAGCCAAGTCCAAAGCAGAGACCCACGAACCAAAGATGGTCGAAAATGAGCTTGTTTTTGAGAAGAAGACGGTACAGGTAGAAGAAAGGAAGGAAGCCAAAGCTCAAAACGAGGAAACTATGGCCAGCTTAGACCCTATGAACAGTTCTATAAGTGATATTTTAAAAGATCGTGCGGATGAGCGCAGGAGAAAACTAAAAAACTTCAATTACAAGTTCCAAAACAATAGGAACAGTATTGATGAGATTGAAAAACAACCTGCATACAAAAGACAGGGGGTTGACTTAAACGACGTTCCGCGCGAACAAAAAGTTTCCAGAACCTCTTTGGGAGAGGACAGCAACGATGATTTACAGTTGCGTTCCAACAACTCCTTTTTACACGATAATGTTGATTAGTAGTGTTTAAATTAACATCCATTTTAATGGAAAGCATAAACCCGGAAGTACAGAAACTTTCGGGTTTATTTTTTATCTTCGCGAACTAAAATCAGAACAGATGAATTTGCAAGACAAGGTGATGACAGAAATGAAGGCCGCAATGAAGGCAAAGGATACCGTTGCCTTGGAATCTTTGCGAGCAGTTAAATCAGCTATCTTGTTGGCTAAGACCGATAAAGGTGCAGGGGCCGAATTATCTGAAGACGATGAAATTAAATTGGTTCAAAAGTTGGTGAAACAGCGCAAGGATAGTGCAGCGATATACCAAGAGCAGGGTCGAGAAGATCTAGCCGAACCAGAATTGGCTCAAGTTGCCGTTATAAAAAAGTTTTTGCCCGAACAACTTACCGAAGAGGAAATAGAAAAAGTAGTGGTGCAGACCATTGATGCTGTTGGTGCTTCCGGTATGCAAGATATGGGCAAGGTAATGGGAATTGTTTCCAAAGAATTGGCCGGACAGGCGGATGGGAAGACCATTTCTGCCATTGTCAAGGCAAAATTGAGTTCATAATTAGTTAAGAATGGCCCAGTAGTTCAACTGGATAGAATATCAGATTTCGGCTCTGAGGGTTGGGGGTTCGAATCCTCCCTGGGTCACTAAAGGGGATTTTCTGCAAATCGAGTGGAAATCCCCTTTTTCTTTACCCTTCAAATCCCCTGTAAACAAAGAGATTGCGCCAAAAATCTCATTGACCCGAAAAGTTCGAACTTGCTTATTTTTGAAGTCATAACCAATCCCGTCTGGGAACACCATATATTGTATGGCCCTTTTGGTTTCCAAATCGCCTAACTTCCACAATTCAGGAAGGTTACAGGCATAATCAAGTGCCAATTTTACGGACTTTTTGAGGTTCGAACTATTTATTCCCCCATTTTCCAATTTCATCTCCAGTTCCCTTTGCTCGGCTTTCAGTTCCGGCATGAAAAGGTCGTACTGGGACTTTGTAATCTCGTTCAGCAAGACATATCTTCTCTCCAATGTGTCCATCCTTTCTTTAAGTTGGCCGAGTTCTTTGGTCAACCGCTTTTGATCCTCAAGTGCCTCTTGGTTTTTATCGATCAAGGTATCGTGTATGATATCGGTCAAAGGTCCGATATACTTTTTGTCGGCCAGTGTAAACCTGCCCAATACGTTCAGGAACTCTTTATGGAGCTTATTGGCACTTCTGTTCTCCTTGCTGCCCTTACGCCTGTTCTTGTAATAGTACAGGCCCTTTTTCTTGACTATATATCCGGTGTAGGGCGTTCCGCAGACCGAAGATCTGACAAACATCTTCAATGGTAGGTTTTCGTCATCGAACGAATATTTCTTCGGTGGCTCACCTGCATGGAGGAGATTGTGGATCTTGAGAAACATTTCTTTCGATATGAGGGCCTCGTGTTTCCCTTGGATCACTTCACCGGGAATAAGACTGTTCACGATAAGTCCACAATAGAACGGGTTTCTAAAAAGGTCCGTCAATCTTTTTGCATGTATATTCAGGCCCTTTTCTTTCAGCCGCTTAGCAATCTCGACATGGGACATATTAGAATTTGCTTTCCATAAAAAAGCCTGTTTGAGCAATCTTCCTTCCCCTGAAATCACAAAATTCGGGATCTTCCCTTTACCGGGATTCGTATTGGTGTATCCAAATGGGTAGGCTCCTGTCCAATGTCCCCTTCGCAGCTTCTCCCGCATTCCCGTAATGGATTTGTCCCTACGGATCTGGTTGTCGAAGTGGGAGAACATATGGTACAGGTTTTCCTGGAACGTACCCGCACTTGTGGTCACATCGATTTCCTGGGTGGCCGAAATAACGGCCACCCCCTGCTTTTTTAACTGTTCGCTGATATAGGCACCGTTCGCACCCGTCCGTGAAAACCTGTCATAGGAATAGACGATGATATAGCCGATGTTCTTTCTCCTTTTGACATAGCTGAGCATCCTTTGGAACTCCCTGCGCTCATCGCTCTTTGCGGATTCATAGGTTCCCCCGAAATATTCCAATACCTCCAATTCTTTTCTGATTGCATATTCCTGGCAATATTTAAGTTGGGTGCTGAGACTGGCATTGTTGTCAAATTGCTCCTTACTGGAAACACGGGTGTAGATGACCGCCGTGTTGTTCTTTCCTATGATCCTTCCCTTTTCCCTTTTCGCAAATTGACCGAATACCTCTAAGTTCATATGTTCTCTTTTTGGACTATGTTATCAGTTTTTTAGGTTGTTCAAAGATTTCCTCGGTATTGCCCCTTGTCATGGACAATCCATCAAGCCAAATCTGTTCATTTTCCACACTTCAGTATGAAATGCCCTTGTTACTCTTTCTTCCGTTTTTGATACCCAGGTTGAAATTCTTCGAAAGGTTTTTTTTTTGAGCTATTTCCTTTTGCATCCTTTTGATGGAGGTATCATAAAAGAAGTTGATTATCGGCAACATATTGTTGTGCTTCTCCGAAGCTTTGAGGGCATCGATATAGTTTTGCCTTTCCTCCTTCAAAATGATCACATGGGGATGTTTGAATTTCTCCAGAATAAAATTGGATATCAACCGGCCCACCCTTCCATTGCCATCGGGAAAGGGATGGCTGTAAATGAACATTTTATGGAATATGGCGCTCAACTCCAAAGGGGGCACTTTTTTGTCTCTGATCGCATCGTCAAAACTGGCCAAAAGCTTTGGCATGTTCGCTACGGCCCTTTTTGTATCACGAAATACGGTATCGCCGGCGGCCATTTGGGTCTTGGCATATTCCCCGGGCCTATGCCCTTTATATGGCAAAGTATTTTTGGTGGCTATTCTATGGATAGTTTTGACAAAGGATTCGTTCAATTCGGAACCATGGTTTTCCAGCATATGACCGTACGCATCGAAATGATCCATTATTTCGAAGGCCTCCAGTAAAGTCTTGTTGACAAGGTTAACGGCATATCCCTTTTCCTTAAGCTCCCTGGTATCGTCGACACTGAAGCTATTGCCCTCAATGCCACAACTATGGGCCGAGAACAGGATTTCATTGTATCTTTTGAAATCATCTGCATCAAAGGCCGATACGATGGTTTCATCGTATTCCTCCCTCAATGAATCGTATTCTTTTCTGATCGTTACAAACGGATCCTTTCCTTCCATCACTTATTCAAACTTTATGATATTAAGGCAATCGTCAATGAAATGACAAGAATTGCCCTTGGGTCGTGGACTGCTCTTGAACTGTCCTTCAAATATCCAATAATTGTTTCCAGTACCCGTCCGATCATTGGTCATTTATATTCAAAAGATAAATGATATTCCACGGTCTTTTGATTTGGAACGTTTTTGCTCCTTGCTCAAAATCCCTATTTCCCGTTCAAAATATTTTTTTGCTTGATTTAACATAAAATTCCTGAATATTGAAATGTCCTCGCTTCTCCTTGTGTTTTCCAGGGCATCAAAATACTGTCTCCTGTCTTCCGGAAAAACTACCGTCATAGGGTGGTCATGAAAAAGTTGCACATAGTTCATCAATAATCTGGAGAGCCTTCCATTGCCATCGGCAAAGGGATGTATCGAGACCATCTGGAAATGGATGTCAAATGCAAGTAGGTTGCTGCCGACAAAGTCCTTTTTCCCATTGATGGTCAATGACAGTTCCCGCATTAGGCGATCGACCTCTCCGGGAACTTTGTGATCCATAAAGATCCTATCCTCATTTCTGACAGTCGCCTTTCTGAAATCCCCTTTGGACGAATCAAAATCCCCGGCCATGGTCGATATCTTGGAGCCGGTTCCTTTCATTATAATTGCCGATAGCTCCCGGATATCCTTGCTTTCAAGGATTTTTTTGGATTTGGCCCACTCGATGATCAGCTTGAGGGCCTTGAGATGGTCCGTGGCCATTAGGGAGTGTTCCAATGGACGGTTGTTGGGCGTCAGGCCTTTGTCCAGCAAAATGAACGTTTCCTCCAATGAGAGGGTCGACCCTTCGATCACGGTGCTGTGATGGGTAATGGCATATTGGTTGAACTTGTCGTAGTCCAGAACGCCCTTGGACAGTTCCAGGTACCTCTCCTTTATATCGATCAGCTCTTTAAGGTCATTTCTCATGGCTCCATCTTTTTTATGGCAATCTAATTTAAAACTTTATCCCTGTTCTTTGCAAAAAAGTCAAAAGCCTTTTTGATCGGTACGTTCATGCTCTGTTCTTTGGACATGGCCGCAGACTATATCGGCCAGTTGTTTGAGTTGCTCCACAATCTTTTCCGCTTCTTCCTCCGAACAATCCTCAAAACCATTAAATGTCTTGAGCCATGTACTGTTGAATGTTCTGTTTTTCCGCTTTAGCTCGATTATCGGGTTTGACATTTCCATTAAATAGCAATAGCTCCTGAATCTTGAAGGTCACTACCGTATTTGTAAAGCAGGCTTTAATTTACCTTTTTTAACTATTTAAATCCAGTATCGGATGACAATTTTATCCCTTGAATATCAATGGTTGGTTAACTTCTTTTAGTTTTTACTGGAGAGAGGACTTTTTTCCTGAATATCCTGTTCACACAGACAATCTTACCATTGCTTTGTTTGATCTCCAGGTTTTGAAAATCATGTTGTTTCAACATATCAATGATACGCTCCCCTGTGTCCAATCGTTCCAGACCTTCAATGGCATCGACCTCCCCATTTTTGATGATCAGTTTGATGGATAGGAACCTTTTGCTGCGTACCATTTCCAATACCTGGATCTCGGAA
Source organism: Flagellimonas abyssi (assembly GCF_019457905.1). GTDB lineage: Bacteria > Bacteroidota > Bacteroidia > Flavobacteriales > Flavobacteriaceae > Flagellimonas > Flagellimonas abyssi. The sequence continues at coordinate 138,837 of NZ_JAHZSV010000012.1, forward strand.
GGGGACAATCCTGAAAGTTTTTGCTTGTTGTTGTTTTCCATAAGTTCAAGTTTTATAGGCCCAGCCCTTTCCTTTTCTTCTTTCTTTTGGACTTTTTCCTCGCACCATGGCCATTGAGTTCCAGTTTAAAAGGGGTCCAATCCGTTTCATTGGCCAAAGGCCCGGTCATTCCATTTCCCTTAATTTCTCCCACATGACCTTTTGATTGTTGAGCAGGATCTTCAGAGCCTTTTGAAGCTCCCTCACTTCTTGGCTCAGGTTTGATTGCCGTTCCAAGGTTTCCTTCGCCAACTCTATCAGCTCCCCGTTCTTTTCCATTAGTTGATAGTATAACTGAACGGTCTCTGTCTTGCCCATAATCGATTTGTTTTACGATACTGTTCCATGAATATTTTTTGCCGAGCGTACTGCCTTTGTACACTATGCCCTGATAGTTGAACGATATGCCCGAGACCCTGCCCGTGGTCTTGCTTATGTTGAATCTTGGCGAGATATTCTGCTCTTGTAGCAACTTGATGAATTCCGTTGGATCCGCTGCCCTTGAAATTGCCGAACCGATTCTCTTTTGGAGTATCAGTTTGATGGGCAGATTACCCGTTCTCAGGGTTTTCTCGATTTCTCTTTGGTCAAGTGATTTTATTGAACTAACATTTGTCGAAATTTGGGTCAGGCCATATTTCTTTTCCAGATTATTGAGCACTTCCCGGCTTCTTCTTTTGATGTTGCTGTCACTTACCAATCTGCCCGAATACCTGACCCTGTTGGCCACTATATGGATATGTTCGTGTTGAGTATCCGTATGGCGGTACATGATGAACTGGTTGTTATCGAAACCCATTTTCATCAGATAGTCGCATCCCAATGAAGCAAATTCTTTATCGTCCAATTGGTCAGAGTACGGCAGGTTCAAGGAAACATGGAGGACCGCATTGCCAAGTCCCGGACGCAATTGCCTGATCAGATTGAATTCCTGTGCCATGTTTACCGCTGTGGATTGTCCGATATTGGAATCGATCACATATCCGACCCCTTCTTCCACCTTCTTTTCATTGTAGGCCAGAACTCCGTAAAAATCCTTTCCTATGGTTATCTTACCTATCATGGTTGGTGATATTTGATTTGAGCTGTTGCAACAGCATTTTTACCTCCTCCAATTGTTTAATGATATTGAACGGGTCACGGATACCTGAGTTCGAGACCCTGGCAAGTTGGTTCAGGTTGTTTCCCACCCGGCTCAGCTCGACAAACAGTTTCCGGTCCAACGGATCTACCTTTTTCTTTGGCAGGGATTTTCCTGTACATTTTCTTCGGATATACTCGGCAACGGACAGCCCTATGGTCTCTGCATTATTGGTAATGATCACGTATTCTCTTTGTGAAACCCTAAAGGCGATGACAATCGTCCTTTGTTTTGATATGTCCTTTTTAGGTCTTGCCATTTTCTATGGTTTTGGTATTGTTCTAAAGGTCATTTGTAAACGAAGTGCGCAGTTTTTGTTTACAAAAACACAACTTGCTTCGTGACCTCCGATCAACTATATGGCAAACCTATAATCTATGGATTGTTTGCAGGGGTTTTGCCGTACATGGACTTTTGTACGGCAAATCGTTGAAGGGTCTTTTCAGAAGAGAAATAAAAAAATGTACTGAACTTGAACCAAGGATTTCCATGGAAAGAGGGAAACCGGTCAATACGTTCCTTTGGACGGAATTTTCCATATTAGATCAATGGTCCGATTTTCGTCCCAAGTCATATTGAACACGGGGCCATGGGCCGGACACCGGGATATTTCGTATATTTGATATAGAAAGAGCCATGAAAAAGTCGCACAACATAGCACCGTCCAAAGGAAAGAACCTAAAGGGTTACTTTCCCGGACCTGTATTTTGGGATGTCGACCCCAGCGTGCTTGATGTGGAAAAGGACAAGATCTTTATCATCGAAAGGGTACTGTCCCGCAATATGGGGGACCCACAATATTTTGAGCTTCTCGAAAGACTGTATCCGATAAGTGACATTGTCCGGTGCGCGAAAAGGAGCGAACAGATTCGGGGGAACAGCAGTATCAGGGCCGTGGCCGAACGTTATGGCATCAGACCGGACCATATGAAGAACTACAATCCTTCCTTTGGATAATGGCCGTCGACCAAGCCGTTTCGGACGAGCTGAAAAGCGTCATCGTCCAATTGATGCAAGCAGATTATTTAAGGGACTTTAACCTTGGAGGTGGCACCAACCTCGCTATCCGGCACAATCATAGGGTCTCCACGGACATCGACCTCTTTTCCCAAGGTGTGGTCGGGGTCGAAAGATTGAGGGCAATAAGTGCCTATTTCAGATCGACCTTCAAAGACGGGCTTTTAGGCCTCTTGGAGGAAAACTTCGGGGACAATCAAATGGCCTTTCTCAGGGTGAACGTACAAAGGAACGGGGTCCCGATCAAAATAGACATCATCCAAAATATTCCATTGCTCCATCCCATAGAAACATTTGACAACATTAGATTGATCAATGAACTCGACATCGGGGCATTGAAATTGGTGTCGGCCGTAAATCGCGGGACCCAAAAGGATTTTGGGGACCTTTTGTTGCTCTGTGGACTGTATTCCCTTGAAAGACTGCATACCGAGCTTATGAAAAGGGAAAGTATGTTCATCGGTAAAGAGTTTGGCACCATCTTCAACGTTGAGGGACTTCCCAGCGGTTTGGCCGGTGACCTGTCCGCCCTGGGCAATTTCAACAGGGCAACGGACCGAAAAAGTGAAAGCAACCGTCTTATCTTAACGGAAAATTCCATTATCCCGGGTTCTTGGCCCGAACTTGGCCTAAGATGGGCAGGGATCGTCGAGGCATATGCAAAGTCGAAAGGCTTGCGTTTTACTCCTCCTTCCAGAAAAAGGAGGTGGAAAAACAAAGGGATCGGTCTTTAAAAAATCCATCTTATAGTTGACAGTTCCCATTTTTGAAAGTTTACGCCGATACGTTTTTCCTTGATCTATTCTAACCTTTGTAGGAATGAAAAGTGGAAAGGGAGAAAAAAACAAAAGGAGTATGGCATCCAGGTGGATAAGCCGGGTAAACTGACCCACCTTCGCCGGATGAAACTGACCATGGCAAATGGACTGCCCAGATTTGATCTATCCTTGGGTTAAACTTAGTTTTTATTTTTCAATTTTCTTCTCATTGATTCGCCTTTTATATCTATTCTGTGTGCCGTGTGCACCAAACGGTCGAGGATGGCATCGGCCAGTGTTCTCTCCCCGATAATGTCGTGCCACTTTGATACGGGCAATTGTGATGCTATTATAGTGGATTTCTTGCCGTGCCTGTCCTCGATGATCTCCATAAGTGCATGCCTATTGATGTTGTCCAATGGCTTAAGGCCGAAGTCATCCAAGATGAGCAAGTCCTGTTTTTCAAGTTTGTTTATTTGTTTTGGATAGGAACCGTCGGCCTTTGATGTCTTGAGCAGGGTAAAGAGCTTTGCGGTATTGAAGTACATCGTTTTTGACCCCATGGAACAGGCCTGGTGGCCGATGGCCGAGGCCAGGTAACTTTTGCCCACGCCGGTACTGCCGGTAATAAGTATGTTCTCCCTTTTTTGGATGAACCCGCAGGAACCTAGCCGCCGGACCAGGTTCTTGTCCAGTTGGCGCGACGGTCGGTAGTCGATGGCCTCCATGACGGCCGTATACCTGAACCTTGCGGACTTGGTCAATCGCTCTATCCTACGGTTATGGCGGTCGTCCCATTCGTTCTGGACGAGATAGGCGATCAGTTCATCGTTGGTGTAACCGGTCGACGGACCGCCGGTCTCCATTGTTGTGGTGAAGGCCCTGTGCATTCCATAGAGCCTCATTTCTTTCATCAATTGCATTGTTTTTTCGTTCATATGTCCTGTTTTTAATATTGTTCTATTCGTAGTATTTTCCTCCCCTTATGTTGTTGTGCTCGGGCATTTCCATATCCCCGTCCATACGTTCATCGATCTGGTCCCATCCCTTTTTCAGGATGCGCTCGACCATATTGTAATTGTACGCACCATATTCCGAGGCACGTTTGCACGCATTCTCAAGACGTTCCCTTCCGTACTTTTTGGCAAGGTGGAGTACGCCCAGACAGGATTTATAGGATTGTTCGGGGTGTTGCTTCTTCTCCAGGATGGCAATGATGTACCCTTTACAGTGTCCGCCGATATTGCCTGCCCAATCGATGAACCTCTCACTGCTCCATTCGCTTACGAACCTGTGGTGCGAGGGCATATGGTCGGCCAAGGTGGTATAGCCGTATTTTTTCCTGTCCCTTGTATGTACGGCGAACCTTTCGTGCTTATGGTAGATCTCGACGATGTTATCGGTATAGACCAGCTTGACCTGTTTGCCTATATGTCTATAGGGCACGCTGTAATAATGCTTGTCCTTCCCAAAATAGATATGGCTGTTCTTGTGCACGGTGGCCTGGGCATAGCGTTTTACCTCATAGCGTTTCGCCGGTAACGGCATCAGTTCGCCCTTCTCGATCTCCATAAAAAGCGAACACCTGGAATATTCCCTTCCCCTGAACGACATTGCGTTGTGTTTTTCCAACAGTTCCCTTATCGCGATGTTGATATCGGTCATGCTATGGAAGACCTGGTTCCGTAAAGGGGCGAACACCCTGGTGTAGATTATCTTCACGGCGTTCTCCACTATGGCCTTGTCCCTTGGCCTATAGGTACGTGTGGGCAGTACTGCCGTTTCGTAGTGTTCGGCAAAGTCGGCGAACACCTCGTTGACCTTGGGCTCGTAACGGCTGCTCTTGGTAACCGCCGACTTAAGGTTGTCCGGCACCAAGGCCTTTGGTACGCCGCCGTAGAACCATAGTGCGTTCTCGGTGCAGCGGATGAAGTCCTCCAGTTTTTGGCTTGCACAGGCCTCTACATAAGTGTATTGGCTGCTACCGAGTATACACACGAACACCTCCAGTTCCTTCAGTTCACCGGTGTCCCTGTCAACAATATGGAGTTTCTTTCCCGTGAAGTCTATAAAGAGCTTGTCGCCGGCCTTGTGCTCCATGTGCATTACCGGAGAGGTCTCCTTGCGCCATTCGGCGTACCAATACTTGAACTGTGAGAGCTTGAAGCCATCGGGGTGCTTGGCATAATATTCTTCCCATAACAATTGTCTGGTCACCCCGGTCTTGCGAAGCTCTTTGTCAAAATAGGGAAAGTACTGCCTTAAGGTCAGCAAACGTTGGCTCTTGCGCTTTTGCCCGTCCTTAAAAAGGTTGTGGAGTTCCTCTAGGGTCATCTTCTCCACTTCGTAGGCGGTAAAACGGTACCGCCTGAAGAATTCGATGTACTTCCTGACCGTGACACGGGATATGCCCAATTGTTGGCTTATCCCACGCTTGCTCGTACCGGAGGTGTACAGTTTGTAAATCAGTTTTGTTTTTCGCATGTCTATCTGCTTGTTCGCCATGGTGCTTTTTAACAAAAAAAGCACTTAGACTTTTTACAGATAGATCTAATCTAAAGGTGGGTCACTTTGGCCCGGCGGGGGTGGGTCACTTTCGTCCGGCCAGCTATGGTCACTTTAACCCGGCGAGGGTGGTATACTATGTCCGGCGTTTCCAAATCCAGTATTTTGATGACAATTTTTAATTTTTTTGGGTATCTACATACAGAGGAATTCGTTTCTACGAATTTATAGTAATTCGGAAATTTTGCTCTATTACGTTTTTGAGTTAGTTTTACAGAGCAAAGTAAAGGCCCCAATCGAGTACTTCAAAATGGGTCTAGGACTAGAATCAGGCTAAAGATTCGAAGTGTGCGAAAGCATCCGAATCAAAAAGGTTGGTGTCGGTTTTCTGATATAAATATTTTGCTTTTCTTCTTAATAAGCTCTAATATTCCCAAGTGGTCTTCGGCTTCTATGAGATCAACAAAATTGGAATCAGCGAGACAATAAACGAAAAATTGTTCTTTTTTTGAAAAGGGGATTTTTAATTCCTGCAATCGAAGGGAATCGTTGAACAAATACTCAAACTCCTCTAATTTAATAGTTTGTTCATTTTGTTCTACCAATTTTTTTAGCTTTTTGGTTCTCCCCGATGCTCTATTTAGAATTTTATGCAGATTGATGCTAATTCCCAATCCAAAGTAGTGTCCATACAAATTAACAAACTTTCCATTATCAGCTTCAAACAGTTTTCGTTCATATTGGGAAAGGACCCTCACATCGGCATTGGGAAGCCCCAAAGAAGAAGCATCAACATTTTTTGATAACCTTAATGCTGAAATGTCCTTGTCCAAGATTCCAGTCAGATTATATGGTCTTACAACCACTTCTTCCAATTCGTTGATAAGCTCCTCTAAATCTATCCTCAAATGGTTGGAGGATAAAATATCCTCTGTTACAACCAGATATTTATGCTTTAGTTGAACAGATGAAAATAATAGTGTATCCTTTGATATGACACCTATAGAAAAACGTCCATACGAATCGGTTATGGTCCCTCTCTTGCTAGTAAGGTTTAGAATGTGTACGCCTTCAACCTCAGTGTTAAGGCTTTTGACCGTGCCATTTAAAATAAGTCGAGTCTCTTGACCAAATCCGAAAGAGATTGTGAAGAGTAAAGCAAAAAAAATTATATGTTTACTATAGGTTTTCATTTTTTTTGTCGCTCCTTTATATATGAAAATAGAAAACTGAATACAGTAACATAAAAAATGATGGGTAATATAAACCTATACAAATCCGAGAATTTTGGTCTTGAGCGTCTTGAAAATACCTCTGATAAATAAGTAAAAACATTTTCCGGGAATTTTATTATACCATTCGAATCATAAAGCAATATTCCGCCTAGTACAATTAATATAAGTATTTGACTCGTCAATGCATAAAATACCAAAAAAAAATCTTTGCCTCTCAAGTGACGAATAGATGTTTCATTTTGAAAAACCTTTTTTAAAATTTTATTTGATGCCATTCTTAGGTTTGGAACCCCAATCATATCAGATAATACCCAATATCCATCATAACGAAGGAAAGGGTTCAAATTAGCCAGCAATGACAATGATATGGCCGAGCTGTATACTAAATAATTGTTTGTCCGAGTTATAAAAAAAAATAAAACCAATATGGAGGCAATCAGTAATTCGATATAGATTCCAGATAGATTCACGATGATTCTTTTATTCGGTTTTAATTTCCATATATCTGAAACATCGGCAAACATCACTGGTGAAAGTAGGTAAAAACCGAATCCAATATCCCCAAATTTAGCACCAAATCGATGACAGGCGGCAGCATGTCCCATTTCATGGAAAAACAACACTGTACCTGCAAATAAAATATATAATGCCCATTGACCAAAGTTGAGATTTTCAAGACCTATTTTGATGGAGTTAAAATGAGCGATTAATGTTCCAAAAACGACCAAAGAAAAAATAGCCAGTAAAAAGTAAAATAATTTATCTGAGAACAATGGGGACATAAGCCTCACTATTGGCAATATGGTCTTATTCTTTAGCAATGTGAAACTTAGCTTTAAATAAGAGGGCTTTCCTATTTTCTTAATTTCAACATTTGCTGATTCTATAATCCCGTAAGTGGCCAAGGTACCAAATAATAAATTGTCAAGCAGATTGGCAGACACACCTTTGTGTATACCATAAAGTTCATTTATCTTTTGAAGATTCCGTTTACCGTCCACTAATTTAATTATATCCAAAGTATCTTTATTGACATTTATGCGATGTCCATATTCAGTTTGTTTTATGATAAACTCGTTCTTATCAAAAGGAAGGATTTCAATGTTCGGTGATAAAACAGGTATTTTGCTTTTAACGTCCATTTAGGCTCGACTTATAGTTTTCCAATGCAACAAAAGAGACAACAGAAGTGAACACCCCATTAAAGTCTTGCAAGACAATGTTTGTTCCTTTATTATCCTTTTTCCATCCATAGATTTGTTTTTCAGGATCTAATATATCCGGTGAGGGTATTCTCATAGAATAGTTTCCCCTCCATGAGCCATTTTCTAATTGGGCATTTAACAAAATTTCCGACAAAAGTTTATCAGGCAGATTATCATAATTAAAAATATGCTTGGACTTGATTCTGCTCAAAAGGCACAAGGCAACATAAAATATATTATGAGCCCCATCCTTGACAGGATTGGATTTTTTATTTAATTCATTGCAACAAAGGTTGAATATTTTTTTATTCATATTGATACAACATGCTAACACCAAGAAAGAAATTGCATAATCCCTGCTGGTCCACCAGTATGGTACTTCATCTAAATCTTCGATTTTATCAATTAGAAATGACTCCAATTTTCGTTTTTTATCATTATTAATGCCTAGCTGACAAAAAACTAAATATGCAACAGCGCTAACACAGAAATGTGAATTTAACCAACCTTCAACGTTATTAACTTCCTTGGTGTTTAGTGAAGCCAATAGCTCTTTTTCATTTCTATAGGTACAAAAACCTCCATCTTCATTTTGAAAACTGAACCATTCTTCAAGTTCGTCTTCACAGAAATCAGTTCCCAGACTATGTAAGGCAAGTATTGTGAAGGACGTAGAGTCTGCGTCTGGTATCCAGTTTGAATTATATCCCCATAAATTCTTTTCTTCATAGCGATTGGAAAGTAAAAACTCCTTTGATTTACTCAAATCAAAATGGGACTTGTACCAGTGAGATAAAAAATAGCATACAAAGGAAGTAGTCCAAACATTACTGTTCCCTGCATCATTAAAATAATCTGTCCAACTACCATCTTCTTCTTGAATTTCAAATAAATAATGTAAGACTTCGGAATTTTCTATTTTGCCTGAACCATTACTCGATCTATCAATATGTTTTGATTTCAAGTATTTATTAAATCTTATATATCCATTTATATTCAGGTTGTTTATTGTGATTGTATTTTGCATCCGCTGCAATTCATCCTTCCATCTGGGCGCTTTATAATCTCTCACAAATTCAAAGGCCCTTATAATATGTTCATAAGCCTTTAAGTATAGTTCTTCGGCCACACCTTCCAGATAAAGAAGCTTTTTTTGATCACCTAAACTATATGATTCAATGTCATCGACTCTCTTTTCTAAGTGGTTTTTTGAAATATTGAACTGCTGATTAATATAGTCTTCCTCATAATCTGAAACATCATCCAATATTTGAAAAGCAACATAAAAATCCTTGTGCGATTTAAGAACGTTTTGGTATTCATTTCGATAATGTTTCCCTGTAAGTACAAATAGTGCGTCTATCGCTATTTTTCCAAAAGAAGACTTGTAATCGCATAAAACCTCATATTCCGCAAACGAAGATATATTGTGGCTTTGCTTGTCCAATTTATAAGCCTTAACATATTCAAATTTTCTTTTGCCCCATATATCCCAAAATTCAGAATCAGTTTCAAAGAAAGTCGATAATATCTTGACAGTTTCCTCTTGGCAGATATTAATTGTTAGAAAGACGTTGAAATTCGATGTTTCCTTTTTGTTGTCAAAAATATCGTCCATCAAAATAATGGACCGATAGTAAAGAAATCCAGCGATTGACAACATATCCAACACCTCTTTATCAGAAAAATCGAAAGCTGAATTGAAAAGATATGGGTAATATAAATAGTAATCAGGGTTGTTCCGGATAAACTTTTGGTAGCAAATATTATCGATTACTTCCTTGGGATAGCCAAGCCCATTCAAGTATATCTGTACATTTTCAATCGCTTCTTTGAAAAGATTGTCATCTCTGTAATCAAAAAAATATTTTGTACTTATCAACCAATCACTGTTTATATAATTTTCTTAAAAATCAATTACGTAAATCCCTTATGTCCTTTAATATCTTTCTTTCCTCTTCACTAAAGAACATTGTATTGTTCTCATTCCAGCCTTCCAACTTTGGTATTGCAATAACTTGTTTGTTAAATCCTTCTTCAACATCGTAGTTAGTAGACAACTTTTTTGGTGATATGTGTTCTACAAGCGTCAATATATATTTGGCGTTTGAACTGTACCTGTAGCTTTCTTGGCCTAAAATGCCGTTCCTAACGTTGTCCACTTCAACAAAAGAAAGGAAGTATTTATCATGGACTTTACGATATTTTATCGTTGCTTTTGCCTCTATTAATATAAATACAGGCTTTTTTGATTTTTTCCCCTCAAGGGATGATGCCACAATCGCTTTAATTTTTTCTGGATCTTTTTGCGTTTCTATCTGAACAATTGCCATGGTTTCTCTTTCAATATAAATTTTACCCATATTGTTGTTATAGATATTGTCGTTTGATGGTGAGAACCCGATAATGAGAATAGGGTTTTCCCTAGATTCGATTTCTCCAACATATTTGAAAGTATAGTCTGAAAGATTGTCAATATCGAACATTCTGCTTTTTGAACGTACCATATCGGCGTTCCGAACAATCGTGGCTATGCCCCCAACGGCATCTAAATTTAGCTTTGTGTGGTTTTCTGTTCGACGACCCTGAATGATTTCTGCTTGATAGCCTTGGGGATTATTGTCTCCTTCATTATAAGTCATAAAGGAAACTTCGGTTAACATAGCGCCTTTTCCATCTTCCTGTACACTTTCACGATAAAAGCCATAAAGATTAAATGGATTCGATATTATATTCTGTGGGATGCTTTTAATAGCTTTTATTATAATATCCTTTGCGGTTTCTCCCCTAACAAAGACCTCCTCCAAACTGATAATATAAGGACTCAACCAAATTGTATCCTTTTTACTTAAGTTATTTTTTTTGATATTTTTTTTTCGATAAGCTAAATGAGAGAATTCTATATTATTGGATTCGACAAAATAATCAATTGAAAATTTCCCAACTTCGTTTGTGGTTGTTCCCTGACCTTTTTCATCAGTGATGTGGGCAAACTGTATTGGCTCCCTGGTCATCGAATCCAATACTATTTGAGAATGTAGATGAATACTCCCAAGAAAAAAGACAATAAAGTATATCTTTTTCATAAATCAGGCATCTTTTGGTAAATATTAAGACTAATTCGTTTAGAACAATATACATCTATTTGAATTATTTAGCTGAATTGCAACGAATTAATAAAGAAATTATATAGGATATTAGGGCAAAAGAAATCCGGATTCATTTATCATGAATCCGGATGACAAAAGTTTGATAGGTTTAGAAAGTGTAACTAGCTCCAATATAGCCTCTACAATCACCACTTGTACAAGCATAATTACTCTCGTTTTTCCACTTTGCCATCTCTAATCTTTGCTCTAGTTCTTCGACTTTGAAGTTTTTTAAATCCTCACTTTTGTTCATAATTATAGTTTTAGGTTAATGCAATAAAATGCCTTTCTATTTGTAGTATTAAACTTATGAATATTTTTTTAAATTGACACTATCTGGGTTCAGATTATTCAAAATTTTTCTTAAAATGAAATCCACTACAATTATTACAATACTGTTTTGTAGCCTTCCTTAAAAATGTAGGATATCATTAAATTCAGTGACCTCCTTTGTATTTCTAATATTAAATGATTTAGCGATAATAGTTTCGATATCCTCCTTCAAAAAGTTTGAACTCTGTCCCGTTGAGGTCACAATAAAAAAAGCACGCTTTTAAAGCGTGCTTTTTTGTTTTTATGCAACTTTACCAATTGCCTTGTTTAAGGCATTTTTGCTCATTTTTGAGAAGAGCAGCGGACCGTTTACAGGCTTAGTGACCAAATCGTTCGCTCCCAGCTCAAATATCTTCTTTCGTGTGCTACTGGTGTTGTCGGCCGTTAGTACTATAATGGGAACTTTGGGGTCGCAGTTCGCTTGGCCATTTCGAATGATCGAAGTAGTTTCAAAACCATCCATCTCGGGCATTTGTAAATCCATCAAAATAATGTCGAAACTTTGCTCTTTCATTATTTCCAATGCCTCTTTACCGTGGTTGGCAATAGTAAGGTTGGCATTGGCCCAATTTTTCTTGAAAAGCAATTTAACCACGGTCTGGTTCATTTTGTTGTCTTCTACATAGAGTATATTACCGATTTCCCTATTAAATGGGGTTTCTACTTTTGATTCCTCATCAACTATTATCTGGTCCTCATCGATTTCAAAATTTAGCGTTAGTTCACAGGTCGTGCCCAAATCGGTGTTTTGTCGTAAATCAATAGTGCCGCTTTGAAGGTCTACATAGGTTTTTGCAATGTAAAGTCCCAATCCTAATCCGCTGTACTCGCGTTTGTCCATAAAGGATTTTTTGGTAAACGATTCAAAAATAGTGCTCATCTTCTCTTTGGAGATGCCAATGCCGGTGTCCTTTATATTAAAGCGTATCGAGGCTTTGTTTTCGCCATTTCGAGTACATAAAACCTCGACTTCAACCTTTCCTTTATTGGTAAATTTGATGGCATTATCTAAAAGATGGTTAAGGATTTGGGCCAGTTTCGCTTTGTCGCCCACAATTCTGGACGGTAAATTATCTGAAATCGATATGTTGAATTCTAAACCTTTGGCAAGCGCTTTTTTCTCTTGTGACTTTAAGATTTTGGTCAGCGTGGAATTCAAGTCAAAAGGAACCTCTTGCAACTCTTGATTGCCCTTTTCAATAACGGTAAAGTCCAAGATGTCTTCAATGTTTCCCAGTAAGTTCTTCGAGGAGCTCAAGAGCATTTTACATTTTTCATCAAGATTTTCCTCCTCTTTGTTTTCTTGAAGCGATGTGGCCACACCCATGATCAAGTTTAGCGGGGTGCGGAGTTCGTGACTGATGTTCGATAGAAACGAAGACTTGATTTCGTTCATGTCTTCGGCCCGTTGTAAGGCCAACAACTGGTTCTGTTCATTCTCCATTCTAAGATCCCTGATTCTGTTGCTCATCGATATGGATAGAAATATAATTTCCAGACCGATTCCAAATTTGGTTCCGTTGCTAGTGAAAAATGAGTTTTCTATAGTGTTGAAATTGTTTAGAATGAAGACCACAAAACCCAAGACCAAAAAACTGATACCTATTACAAAATAGGAATCCACAGGTACTTTTTTCAGTTTTAAAGTCGCCAAAGAAACAATCATTTGAAGCAAGACCAAGATTCCTATGCCGTTGGCCAAAGGGTAGCAGTATTCAAAATTGGGGGATAAGGCCAGAATCAGCATACCTATGATGATGGAAGCTCCCATTATATTATTGGTAATGTGCAAAATAGGGCTATTCCTTTTTAGGTTAAGATACACGTCGCCGTACTTGCCAAAGAAAAATAGTGAGGTAAGTGCCGTTAACAACACGGCCCTATCTGAAAGCCATCCGCCCTCAGGGGTAAAATATTGATGAAAAAAGCCGTCCAGCGAAAACTGCATCAAAGCAATAAAGAGCACATAACAGGCATAGTAAACAAAAGCTTTGTCCTTTAAGGCAAAAAAGAAAAAGAGGTAAATAATGCTCGCCAAGACCAAAATGCCATAAAAGAAACCATAAAAAACCTGTTCCTTGTAGGTCAAGTTGAAGAAGTTTCCTTCCCTGTACAGATCCATGGGCAGCATTACAACCTCTCCATCACTTTTAAGATTGATGTAGGCGGTTACTTTTTGGTTTGGTTTAAGTTCAATATCAAAAATGGACTTTCTGTGCTGAACGGTTTTTTTTGAAAATGGAATTTTATCACCACTGAACTGTTTCTGTACATCGCCAGTTCCATCGACAAGGTATAGGTTGACCACATCTGTTATTGGACGTGCGGTTTCTAAGTAATATTGTTCAAATTCATCCGCTGTGTTATGTAGACTGAACTTCAACCAATAGTTATCATTGGAAAAACCTAAGTTTTCTTTCAAACCGGAGAGCGGAACAAAATTCAGACTTGGATTGTCTCTTATTTCCTCAAAACTATAATTTTTTTGCCCTGCCAGTAAAACTGTTGTTATGGAGCGAAGTGAAATTGCTTCCGTGGTGTTTTCGTTTTGCGAAAACTGTGCGTTGGAAATAGAAATAGAAGTAAGCAATAATGCAATTAACCATATTAATGGCCTTGGGGGGGACATTTGATACATTAAGTAGGTTTTACTGATACTGTTTTTTTGGAAAACAGAATCCTGTTAGTTTGGTTTGTATTTTAAACGTATGGATGCTACACTTATTATTAAGGCCGGTGTGAATGGGCCAAATTTGGATGTAATTGAGAGAAACTTCGATGAACAGAAGTTTTTACAAAGAGATACCTTTATTCGCGGTCTGTTATTAGTTTGGATTTAGTCTTAAAAGCCCCATAGTTTTCTCATAATCCGCGGAACTGTTACTGGATACACCAGTTGTTGAAGCAATTGAAGCAGGAACCAAAACATAACGTATGCCATAATTCTCTGTTTCAGATTGAATAATGTTTATGGTAATTGGTTGTCCATCAAAGAAAACCCTGAAGCCTTCGAACGCTTTGGTTTGATAGTTTTGGTTTTCGGAAAACTTACCAAAGACATAATCAAAATGATCATTTTCGGAAAAGTTATAAGGTAGAATCCTCGAGTATGTACCATTTTTATAGTACATAAGCACTATCCCCCCGTTTTTAGTAAACGATTCCAAGTTATCAACCGGAATATCCAGAATGGCATTTCCTGTCTCAAGATTTTTCCATGTCCAAATAATAGGTATCCAATCGGAAGCAAATACATTGGCATTGCCATCCTTACCGTCTTTACCGGCAGGGCCGGTTTCGCCATCTTCCCCAGAGCACGAAAATAAAATCAGCACAAGAATCAATAAAAAATGGTGGGTTGATTTTCTTAAAAGGACACAATTGGTTTTCATGTTTTTTTTTAAATAAATATAAGTCTTGGTTTTAAGAGATTTGGGGGCCAATTGATGGATGTGGATTATGAATTGACGGATGCATGCTTTGAAGCAGCAGAATGGTTTAACCAAGCCTGCAAAATGATAAAAATGAACATCTTTTTTTGGTAATCTCGGTTTTGCTTGAAAGGAATTGATGGCTTTAAGGACTATTAAAGGGTTAAACTTTTAATTCCTTATGATCAACAAATTCATTGTTCTTTTATTTTTAGTGATGTGTACATATGGTTTTTCCCAAACCATTGATTATAATACCAAGAGCGGGTATGCTGTTCAAGGTTACGATGTGGTCTCTTACTTTGATAAAGCTCCATTGGAAGGAAAAGAAGAGTTCTCCACAACTTTTGATGGGACTAAGTTTAAGTTCTACAATGCAAGAAACTTACAAAGGTTTAAAGAAAGCCCTTTGGAGTACTTGCCAAAATATGGTGGCTATTGCGCTTATGCAGTCGCTGTGAATGGCAAAAAAGTGAACGTAGATCCAGAAACTTATGAAATCAGGAATGGGAAGCTCTACCTTTTCTACAACAAGGGAAAAAACAACACCTTAGAGTTTTGGTTGAACGAATCGCCGGAAGAACTGCGACAAAAAGCGGACGAAAACTGGGAGGTTATCAAAAATTGAATATAAGCTTTTGACCAATCGGAAACCATACCGGGATTCAACCTTGAATTTTCTTTTTATCTTATACTCATAAATCAAAAAACGAATTATAAAGAATCCACCATCATGTTCAAATCTTCTTTGAAAACATTGGAGCAGTTCAAAAAAGTACTGTCAGAATTACCCAATGGATGTTACTCGCAAACCTGCCAAATTCTTTCCAACGCCACTATAGGGCAGCACACCCGCCACATTATAGAACTGTACCTCTGTTTGATCAATGGATATGAGGTGGCAGATGTTTCCTATGATAAACGGGAACGCAACACCAAAATTGAAGAAGATGTTGACTTTGCATTGAAACAATTGACGTATATCCAAATGAATTTGACGAAACCGAACAAGGCAATAAAAGTCACTTATGAATTGGCAGACGAAGAAGTTTGCTTGGATTCAAATTATTTCAGGGAAGTCATGTATAATTTGGAGCATACAATTCATCATCAGGCGTTGATCAAGATAGGTGTAAGGCATTTTTCGACCCAAGAAATCCCGGAATCCTTTGGGGTTGCTCCATCAACCATAGAATACAGAAAGGTATGTGCACAGTAAGCTTCATTTATTCAGGAGGTAAGCATTTCATTACTTCCAACCGCGATGAACATGTTTCCAGGCCATTGGCCTTGCGGCCGCAGGAGGAAATCATAGGTTCCGTAAAGGTGCTTTTTCCAAAAGACCCAAAAGCTGGCGGTACTTGGTTTGCACTTAATGAAAATGGTTTGGTGGCCGTGCTCCTTAATGGCGGTTTTGTGAATCACGTGCCAATGGGGAACTATGCGCGTAGTCGTGGCCTTGTGCTATTGGATGTAATCGCATCCGAGCAACCTTATGATTTACTCGAGGAGATAGAACTCTTCAACATAGAACCCTTTACCCTGATTTTGTTCAATGGAAGTTTGTTGGAGTTTAGATGGGATGGACATCAAAAATATTATAGACCGTTGGATGCAACAAAAAATCATATTTGGTCCTCTGCAACACTATACAAAGATGAAGTGATTGAACACCGAAGAAATTTATTTCAAAAATTTGTAGAAAGAAATTCCCATATCACTGCTAGCACCGTGGTTGATTTTCACTCCAATAATCACGATGATTTCGAAAACGGATTTATCATTGACCGGGAGACAGGTCTCAAAACCTTTAGCGTTACCCAGGCTGTTTTAGATGATGATGAAATTGTGATGCGCCATCTCGATTTATTGAACGATAAACTTTTTGAAGTTCCCTTCTCACCAAGTCAACTCACGTTTTAATTGTAATGGACTCGCTAAAACTGCTATGTCACCGCATCACCCATTGGGAGTATTGGCCGTTTTGGCTGATTTATTATCCCATGGCCCCTGTTTGGCTGTATTATTCGATTAAGGCGCGTTCGTTATTCTTTTTTAATGCTGCCAATCCCAGTATGAGGAATGGGGGGATGGCCATGATATCCAAAATGGAGATTTACAACATGATTCCTGCGGAGTTTATTCCACAAACGCTCTTTTTTGATAAGGATGTTGCACCAGGGAAGGCATTGGAGCGAGTACTGGACCATGGCATCGGTTTTCCCTTTATAGCTAAACCAGATATTGGAATGAAGGCTTTTGGAGTGGAAAAAATCCATGATAAAGATGAATTTCAAAAATATGCGAACTGGACACCTTCCCATTTTTTGGTACAGGATTTAATTCCATATCAAAAGGAAGTAGGTATATTTTATGTGCGTAAACCGGGCGAAAATCGAGGAAAAATTACTGGAGTAGTCTCTAAAGAGTTTTTAGCTATCACAGGGGATGGGGAAAGCACTATGTTGGAACTCATCAAAAAGAATCCGCGTAGCCACTTGCAGTTAAAGGTTTTAGAACGGAAGTTTGGTGCTCAACTTCAAAATGTGTTGGCCAAGGGAGAAGAATTTATTCTGGTGCCCTATGGAAGCCATACACGTGGGGCGAAGTTTGTGGACATCAGCCATAAAATAAATACTGAATTGGTACAGACCATTGATGAGGTCTGTTCCCAGATGGAAGGCTTTTATTATGGGAGATTGGATGTACTCTATAACACTTTTGAAGAGCTTTGTGAAGGAAAGAATTTTAGCATTATTGAAGTGAATGGGGCAGGGGGAGAGGCCACCCATATCTACGACCCCAAACATTCACTGATTTGGGCTTGGATAGAGGTTGCGCGCCATTGGGGCATGTTGTGTGAAATTAGCATTGCCAATAAAAAGGCAGGCCATACTTATTTAAGCTTTAAGGATGGTAGGGCCATGCTAAAACAAACCGGCGCTTTGCAGGCACAATTAAGGTTTTAAAGGATTTTCTGAAGATAACTTTCCATAGCACTGGGCTCGGTCGTGGGCGCAAATCGTTTTGCGGGCTTACCAGTTTTATCGATAACAAATTTGGTAAAGTTCCATTTGATTTTTCCGCCCAATAAGCCACTCAATTCTGATTTCAGATATTTAAAAATGGGATGTGCACCGCTGCCATTTACATCAACCTTTGCAAACATGGGGAAGCTTACCCCATAGTTTACTTGACAAAATTCCTGTATATCATCGGCGCTGTCCGGCTCTTGGTTCCCAAATTGATTGCATGGGAACCCCAAAATCACCAATCCTTGGTTCTTATAATTTTTATAGAGTGTTTCCAGACCTTCATATTGCGGTGTAAGCCCGCACTTGCTGGCCGTATTGACCACCACTATGGCCTTGCCCTTGTATTTTTCCATGGACTCTGGTGTGCCGTCCAAGCGCTCCGCTTCAAAATTATAAAATTCCATAGGTGCTATTTTTGTTTGTTGATAAGGTATTTTAATGCTCCGGTGGACCAAAGGGCCCAAAGGATCAATACAGGCTGGAAAAATAGGCGAATCAGCCTCTTGAGGTCGGTATCCAGTCCAAAAGCGTCAATGCCATTGGTATATTGCGAAATATTTCCGGGGAATATCAATACATAGAAAATGGCCAGCACAATACCTACTTTTACTTTGTACTTGACCAAAAGGACCATGGCAAGTCCCAGAAGAATCTCAACAACGCCAGAAGCTACCACCGCAAAATCCATAAAAGCGTCGCTTGTGGGCAACCATCGTGGCACTTGTGCCTGAAATTCCTCTCGTTGGAAAGTGAGGTGGCCAATCCCAGCCATAATCATTAAGAGGCCAAGGATGACCCTAAATACATTTTGTGTGGTGCTTGTTTTCATTTGAAAGCTTTTTCAGATTCCCTTAAAGATAGTCATATCAATGGGTAAGCTTTTTCGGAAAAACAACAAATATTATCTCAAATCAAGATTTATCCTCTGCCAACTGAATTTTTATTCTTAATGGTATTCATAATGATGGGCGCGTGTATCCGAGAGTTTTCAATGAACCATTTATGGGTTTCCATGCCTCCACAGATTACACCTGCCAAGAATAGACCATCCACATTGGTCTCCATGGTTTCTGGGTCATACGTGGGCAATCTTTTTGGGTCGTCAGATAACGCAATGCCCAATTTTTTCAAAAAGGTGAAATTGGGACAGTACCCGGTCAGTGCCAGGACAAAATCGTTCTCCAAAATAACTTCACCTTCCGGAGTGTTGATTATGACCTCATGTGCCTTGATTTCTTTTACGGTGGAATTGTAATAGGCTTTAATGCTGCCTTCCTCAATACGGTTGATGATGTCGGGGCGCACCCAGTATTTTACGCGTGGCCCCACTTCCGAACCACGGATAACAAGGGTGACTTCCGCACCTTTTCGCCAACATTCCAGGGCCGCATCGATTGCGGAGTTGCTGGCACCGACCACTATTAATTTTTGACTGGCAAAAAAGTGTGGGTCGTTATAATAATGGGACACTTTGGGCAAGTCTTCGCCGGGAACATTTATTTTGTTCGGCAAGTCGTAGAATCCCGTGGCCACCACAACATTGTTGGCCACATATTCATCCTTATCGGTTTTCACCAAAAAAGTATCTCCTTGTTTTTTTGTGTCGACCACCTTTTCAAAAAGATGGATATTGAGCTGGTTCGAGGTAACAATCCTGCGATAATATTCCAGAGCCTCGTTGCGTTTGGGTTTTGCCTCTTTACTGATGAACGGAATCTCATCGATTTCCAACTTCTCGGATGAGGAGAAGAACTGCATGTTTACAGGGTAGTTGTACAAAGAGTTTACAATCGGTCCTTTTTCTAGTATTATGTATGAAATGCCCTGTTTTTTGGCTTCTAGGCCACAGGCAATTCCAATGGGGCCGCCCCCTATGATGACAACATCAAATTGTTGCATTACGCTATTTCTTCTTTTAACTTCTTAATGGT
This sequence comes from Flagellimonas abyssi, assembly GCF_019457905.1. Lineage (GTDB taxonomy): Bacteria > Bacteroidota > Bacteroidia > Flavobacteriales > Flavobacteriaceae > Flagellimonas > Flagellimonas abyssi. The sequence continues at coordinate 158,616 of NZ_JAHZSV010000012.1, forward strand.
TTGGGTCGGATTGGAACTTTTAAAAACAAAACTGCCAGCTACCAAAACGTCTGCTCCATGATCAATCAATTTTTTGGCATTGTCCGCATTTACCCCTCCATCAATTTCAATCAGGGTTTTTGCATTCTTACGCTTGATGATTTGCTTTAAATCTGCAACTTTTTGGTATGTGTTATCGATAAAGGATTGACCTCCAAACCCAGGGTTAACACTCATCACGATAACAATATCAATATCCTGAATGGTATCCTCCAATAATTTTACCGAGGTATGCGGGTTTATGGCCACTCCGGCTTTCATTCCTTCTGCCTTTATGGCCTGTAGGGTTCTGTGTAAATGGGGGCAAGCCTCGTAATGAACGGTTAAATGGTCTACCCCTAAATCCCCAAAGGTTTTGATGTATCTGTCAGGATCAACAATCATCAAGTGTGTGTCCAACGGTTTTTTTGCATGTTGGGCAATAGCCTGTATCACAGGCATTCCAAAGGAAATGTTCGGCACAAAAACACCGTCCATAACATCTAAATGGAACCAATCGGCATCACTTTGGTTCACCATTTCTATCTCGCGTTGCAAATTGGCAAAATCCGAAGCCAATAGCGAAGGTGCAATAATTTTTTTGCTCATGTAAGAATCAACTCGTTCCCTACAAAGATAGTGAAATGTTAAAGCAATACCTTATCCGGTCATATTCATTCGGGTGTGTTTTGTAGTGTGATGGGGCCATACACTGCATCTCTGAACCGTTTATGCAGTGAGCCGTTGTAGGGGAAGATTTGCACAAAGAACACTGCTGTGAGTTCGTTCACGGGGTCGACCCAAAACAAAGTGCTGGCCGCTCCATCCCAAAAGAATTCGCCCACAACGCCATTGTTCTCTTCAACCGATGCAGGAGGTTGAAGCCGAACGGCAAAATCAATCCCGAAACCTACCTGTCCCTTGCTGGGCAACCAAGACCTATCCGTGATGTTTTCATCCAAATGGTTGGTGGACATCAACTCCACAGTTTGTGGTTCAAGAACCTCCACTCCATCCAATTTTCCATCGTTGACCAACATTCTGGCAAAGCGCATATAATCATCAAGCGTTGATGTCAATCCCCAACCTCCTGGTGTCAATGGCCATTTTTTATAGTTGAAGGCATGGGCCTCTTCGTTTGGTAATTGATTCAGGGAATCACCTTCATGACTGTATGCTGATGACATCCTGTTTCTATCCGATTCGGGAACAACGTATCGCGTATTATTCATTTTTAAGGGGTCCAAAACATGTTCTTGCACATATTCGGCGTACGGCTGACCTGAAAGAAGCTCGACCAAATATGCCTGCACATCCACAGAAATACCATATTCCCAGTGCTCTCCTGGTTGGTATCCTAAAGGTATAGTGCTTAATTTTTTCGCCATTTCAGAGAGGGTATTCTCACGGTTCAAAGCGTCTGCCTCGGCTATGGCTTCTCCCAATCCAGGAAGATCTCTTCGGCCCGAAAAACCAGCAGTATGCCTGGTAATGTCAGCAATGGTGATTGGTCGTTTTGCAGGTTCCAAAATCATTTTACCGGCAATGGAATCGTACCCTTTGTAGACCTGCATATTGGCAAATTCGGGAGCATATTTTTCCAACGGATCGTCCAATTTGAATTTTCCTTCCTCGTACAATGTCATCAAGGCTGTTCCAGTGATTGGCTTTGTCATTGAATAAATCTGTACCAAGGTGTTGCGCTCCATGGGCTTTTTGTTCTTGAGATCGGCATAACCAAAGGCATTGAAATAGACCTCTTTTCCTTTTTCATAAATCAAAGCTGATGCTCCGGCCACATCACCAAAGTCAACAAAACTTTGTAGAGTGGAGTCAATTCGTACTTCTACGGCTTCATCAACTAGATAATGGACCTCTGGTTCTTGTTCTTTGCAGGATGCAAAAAAGAAAAGGGCCACTAGTAAAAGGGATGCAGTTTGTTTCATTATGTGCATGGGTTAAAATATGTTGGACTTCGGATATGAACAAATCAGTTTTATGTGAGAAGAAAGGTAGCTAATTTATTAGTATACCCTTATTATTTTAAGTTGAAAAGAATAGATATTTAAAATTTTAAAATACTTTTTTGTGAAAAATATAATATCACTTCACTGGTGATGGTAAATTTTATTATTTTCATCGCAATCGATTGCGTTTATCAAATTTAAATGAAAAAAAATAAAGAAAATCTTAGGAGCAAGGAATGGTTTGGCACCAACGACAAAATGGGTTTTGTACACCGTTCATGGCTTCGGAACCAAGGGTACCCCAATGATATGTTCCAAGGGAAGCCTGTAATTGGCATCTGTAATACCTGGTCGGAACTCACCCCTTGTAACGGTCATTTGCGCGAGTTTGCCGAAATTGTAAAAAAAGGAGTGCTGGAAGCAGGTGGATTTCCATTAGAATTCCCGGTGATGTCCCTTGGGGAGACCATAATGAGGCCTACCACCATGCTTTTCAGAAATTTAGCCAGCATGGATGTCGAGGAATCCATCCGGGCAAACCCATTGGACGGCATCGTTTTGCTGACAGGTTGTGATAAGACCACTCCTTCGACGATTATGGGAGCTTGTAGTGTCGATCTTCCCACCATTGTGGTGCCGGGTGGCCCAATGTTGAACGGCAAATTCCGTGGAGGTGAAATCGGTTCAGGTTCCTTCAATTGGATGATCAAGGAAAAGCAGAAAAAGGACAAGTTTACAGAGGAGGACTTTTTAGAGGCCGAAATATGTGCTGCACGAAGCGCAGGGCATTGCAACACTATGGGAACGGCCTCTACAATGGCCACCATGGCGGAGGCCTTGGGATTGACACTGCCCGGAGCATCGGCGATTCCAGCAGTGGATGCCCGAAAAAAGGTAATGGCGCAACTTTCTGGAAGAAAAATTGTGGAAATGGTCAACCAAGACCTAAAGCTGTCCAAAATATTGACCCGGGAGGCTTTTGAAAATGCAATTGTGGTAAATGCGGCCGTTGGCGGTTCCACCAATTTGATAGTCCATTTGCTGGCGATTGCAGGTAGGATAGGAGTTCCTTTGAAACTGGAAGATTTTGATGAGATTGGAAGCCAGATTCCATTGTTGCTCAATCTGATGCCCTCCGGCAAGCATTTGATGGAAGATTATTTTTATGCGGGCGGTCTTCCGGTGGTGTTAAAGGAATTGAAATCAAAATTGCATGAAACCATTACGGTCAACGGAAAGAGCCATCAGGAGAATTGTGAAAAATCCATTTGCTACAATGAGGAGGTCATTGCCAAAATCGATGCTCCCTTTCAAAAGGATGCAGGAATTGCCGTTTTAAAAGGAAATCTATGTGAAAATGGGGCCGTCATAAAACCTTCTGCCGCAACTCCTGAATTGATGAAACATAGGGGAAAAGCTGTCGTTTTTACCAGTATGGACGACTATCATGAACGGGTTGACGACCCAGATTTGGACATAGATGCAGATAGTGTGATCGTTCTTCAAAATGTAGGTCCCAAAGGCTATCCGGGCATGCCTGAAGTGGGCAATGTTGATCTCCCGGAAAAATTGATCATGCAGGGCGTGAAGGATATGGTCAGAATTTCCGATGGACGGATGAGCGGGACGGCATATGGCACTGTGGTGCTCCACGTATCGCCCGAAGCGGCCATCGGCGGTACCTTGGCTTTGGTGAAAGATGGCGATTACATCGAACTGGATGTGGAGAACAGAAAATTGCATTTGGATGTAACGGAAGAAGAACTGGCTGAAAGAAGAGCCGCTTGGAAACCACCCCAACCCCATACGGATAGAGGTTACGTGAAAATTTATCTGAACCATGTAGAGCAAGCCGACAAGGGTGCGGATTTTGATATTTTGGTGGGTGGTTCTGGCAGTGAAGTAAAAGGAGATTTGCATTGACCATCATAATCTAAACAATCAACCATGTTAGTAGTCTATCTTTTATTGAGCATTGCCCTTATCATCGGGTTGATCAATTATTTACGTCTCCACCCATTTTTAGCACTTTTTATGGTGGCCATTTTTTTTGGTTTTGCCGCTGGGATGGACTATCAAGTTATTTTACAGACGATAAACGACGGATTTGGAGGTACGCTGGGAAAAATAGGACTGGTCATCATCTTCGGGGTGATCATCGGTGCATTCTTGGAAAATACAGGTGGTGCCTATGCGCTGGCCGAGGCGGTCATTAAAGTTGTGGGAAAGAAGCGGGTGCCTACGGCCATGGGAATTTTGGGATACTTTGTATCTATCCCTGTTTTTGCGGATAGTGGATTCATTTTACTTTCACCGCTGAACAAAAGTCTTTCAAAAAAAGCGGGGATCAGTTTAGCAGGATCGGCCATTGCACTTGCTATGGGTCTTACCATTGCCCACAATCTAGTGCCTCCAACTCCCGGACCCATAGCAGCGGCAGGTATTCTAAACGCTGATTTAGGACTGGTCTTGGCCTTGGCCATTCCCATTAGCATGGTAGCACTTGCAATGGCATTGTTATTTGCGACCAAGTTTGCAGCGCGTACCTATATTGACCCAAATCCGGATATTTCTCAGGAGGATATAGATGTCCGGATGAAAACGGCACCTTCTGCGTTTAAAGCTTCTTTGCCGATTTTGGTTCCCATTGTTTTGATTATGATGAATTCCCGATTACGGTTGATTCCCTCGGAGGAAATTGCATCTTGGCAATCATTTCTACAATTCTTGGGAGAACCGGTCATTGCCTTGGTCATTGGAATGTTTCTGGCCTTTGCCCTTCCCAAAAAATTGAACAAGGAATTGATTTCCACTGATGGATGGGTCGGGAAGGCATTAAAGGATTCTGCAAATATTTTATTGATTACCGGAGCAGGCGGTGTTTTTGGAAAGATGCTTCAAAATTCAGGAATAGCCGAAGTTATGGGAGATGCATTGAGCGATTTGAACCTTAGTTTTTTTCTTCCATTTTTGATTGCGTCAGCCATAAAATTGGCGCAGGGTTCGTCCACGGTAGCATTGATAACAGCAGCCTCTATAGTATTTCCCATGATGGGAAGCCTTGGATTCGTTACGGAAATGGACAAGGCGTTATTGGTAATTTCAATAGGAGCAGGTTCCATGGTGGTCTCTCATGCCAATGATAGTTTTTTTTGGGTAGTGACCCAAATGAGCGGAATGAACATTGCCAAAGGCTATAAACTCCACAGTTTGGGAACTTTGGTCATTGGGTTAACATCCATAATTTCAGTATTGATCATAAGTCTATTTGTAAATTAACTGTTTGAAACTGTACAGAATTTTCTGGATACATTGTTGCCGATGAGCTGAAACAGGGGAATCCGTTTGGGATTTACCGCTTGGTAAATGGAGGGTTGATAAATTAAAAAGGGAGCTTTATAAACGAAAAAAACTCCGGTAATCAGCCGGAGTTTATTCATCAATCAAAAAACGAACAGTCATGATAAACTGTTATATCTTACTAAATTACAACTTTCCTGCCAAAAATCAAATTTAAGGATAGTTTAACTGTAATTTAGAGGGTGTTTTTTTACACTTATCCCAAATATGTCTTTAAAATCTTACTTCTGGAAGTGTGCTTTAACCTGCGGATTGCCTTTTCCTTGATTTGACGAACCCTTTCTCGGGTAAGGTCAAAAGTTTCACCGATTTCTTCCAAGGTCATGGAGTGCTGTCCTGCCAAACCAAAGTAAAGTCTGATAACATCAGCTTCACGAGGGGTAAGGGTTTCCAGAGCACGCTCAATCTCGGTACGTAGGGAATCGTGCAAAAGTTCCTTATCCGGGTTAGGGGACTCACCACTGCGCAATACATCGTACAGGTTGGAATCTTCACCATCAATCAAAGGTGCGTCCATGGATACATGGCGACCTGAATTTTTCAAGGATTGCTTCACATCTTCCACTGTCATGTCCAATTCTTTGGCAATTTCCTCTGCGGATGGAGGACGCTCGTGCGCTTGCTCCAAGAAAGCAAATGTCTTGTTGATCTTATTGATAGAACCGATCTTGTTCAATGGCAAACGAACAATACGGGATTGTTCTGCCAAGGCTTGTAGAATAGATTGACGAATCCACCAAACGGCGTAAGAAATAAATTTAAATCCACGGGTTTCATCAAAACGCTGTGCTGCCTTGATAAGCCCCAAGTTTCCTTCATTGATCAAATCAGGAAGTGTCAACCCTTGGTTTTGGTACTGTTTTGCCACAGAAACCACGAACCTAAGGTTGGCTTTAGTTAATTTTTCAAGAGCTACCTGATCTCCCGCTTTGATTCGCTGTGCCAACTCTACCTCCTCATCGGCGGTAATCAAATCTACCTTACCGATTTCCTGTAAATACTTGTCCAACGACGCGGTTTCCCTGTTGGTAACCTGTTTTGTAATCTTTAACTGTCTCATCTAAAAATCCCTTCAAATTAAATTTGTGAACCGGAGCTCAATAGGTTATACGCTCAAAAAGCGTAAAAGGTTACATTTTGGTTACATTTTTTTTAAAAAGTCTGATTTCCATTGATTAATATATTGTCAGGTCGAGCGCAGTCGAGACCTCACTCTTAGGTTTTGAAAACAATCCCTTCTCGACTGCGCTCGAAGTGACATTGCACTATTTTGATTTTGAGCTTTTAAAAACAAAACCCCGAGGTATCGCCCCGGGGTTGTTTTTATAGTTTAGGATTTAGTTGAAACTAATCCCTTCTTGGCTTTCTATCTCGGTTGCCACCTCTGCGGTCGCCACCACCTCTGCGATCACCACGGTCACCGCCTCTATCGTTGCGAGGTGGACGCTCTTGGTATCCTTCGGGTTTGGGCAACAAGGCTTTTCTTGATACCTTTTCCTTCTTGGTCCTTGGATCAAGACCGAAGTATTTTACATCAAAAACATCGCCCATATTCACAACATCGGACACGTTTTCGGTACGTTCCCACGCCAATTCGGATACGTGGAGCAATACTTCGTTCCCAGGAGCTTCGGTATATTCTACCACGGCGCCAAAGTCAAGCATCTTGATGACCTTCACTTCATAAACACTTCCCACTTCAGGTTTGAACATCAACGAATCGATTTTTGCCAATACGGCATCGATACCATTCTGATCTGTACCCAGGATTTCCACAATACCTTCTTCGGTATCAGGGTCCTCATTGATTACAATGGTAGTCTTGGTTGTTTTTTGAAGTTCTTGGATCACTTCGCCACCTTTACCGATCAATGCTCCAATATATTCCCCAGGAATAACTCTGGTAACGATTTTTGGTGCGTAAGACTTCACTTCTGGTCTTGGAGCTTCAATGGTCTCTGTAAGTTTGCCCAAAATGTGCAATCTGCCATCTTTGGCTTGCATTAAAGCTTTCACCAAGATTTCGTAGGAAAGTCCTTTTACTTTGATGTCCATTTGGCAAGCGGTGATACCATCTGCAGTACCGGTCACCTTAAAGTCCATGTCTCCCAAGTGATCTTCATCACCCAAGATATCGGATAGTACGGCATATTTTCCGGTTTCGGTGTTGGTAATCAATCCCATGGCGATACCGGATACAGGTTTTTTCAATTGAACACCTGCGTCCATCAATGCCATGGTACCTGAACATACCGTAGCCATGGAAGAAGACCCATTGGACTCCAATACTTCGGAAACCACACGTACAGTATACGGGCAATCGGCAGGAATCATTCCTTTAAGGGCACGTTGTGCCAAGTTCCCGTGTCCTACTTCTCTACGGGATGTACCACGGATTGGTCGTGCTTCACCGGTGGAGAAAGGAGGGAAGTTATAATGCAAATAGAATGTTTCCTCGCCTTCGAAAGATGGCATATCAATTTGATTAGCCTCTCTGGAAGTTCCTAAGGTTACGGTTGCCAATGCCTGAGTTTCACCACGGGTAAAAATGGCTGAACCATGTACGGAGGGTAAATAATCCACCTCGCACCAGATGGGACGAATTTCTGTGGTTTTACGACCGTCCAAGCGAAGTCCTTCCTCTAGAGTAAGGTTTCTGACCGCTTCTTTTTCGGCCTTGTAGAAGTATTTGGAAACCAAATCTCCAAACTCTTCCAATTCTTCTTCTGTAAACGTAGCTTTTACTTCTTCTTTGATAGCATCGAAGGCAGCACTGCGCTCATGCTTGGATGAACCGGCTTTTGCAACGGCATACACTTTATCATAAGTAAGGTCGTACACCTTTTTTTCAAGGTCGGCATCTTCGTTTTCCGGTTCGTATTCACGAACTTCTTTTTTACCGAAAGCTTCGGCCAATTTTACTTGCGCGGCACATTGAACCTTAATGGCTTCGTGGGCAAATTTGATCGCTTCGACCATTTCCTCTTCGGAAATTTCGTTCATTTCCCCTTCTACCATCATTACAGAATCTGCAGAGGCACCGATGATCATGTCAATATCCGACTCCAGAAGTTGAGCTCTGGTCGGGTTGATGACGAATTCACCATTTACCCTACCTACACGAACTTCTGAAATGGCACATTCGAACGGAAAATCCGAAAGTTGAATGGCAGCTGAAGCGGCCAATCCGGCCATAGCATCCGGCATCACATCTTCGTCATGCGACATCAACTGAATCATCACTTGTGTTTCAGAATGATAATCTTTTGGGAACAATGGGCGAAGTACCCTATCCACCAAACGCATGGTCAATACTTCACCATCACTGGGTCTGGCCTCTCTTTTAAAGAAACCTCCAGGGTAACGTCCTGCAGCAGCAAATTTTTCGCGGTAATCTACGGTAAGTGGCAAAAAGTCCACGTCCGAAGCTTTGTAATTGGAGACAACTGTACACAATAGCATACACTTGCCAGATTGGACAACAACTGAGCCGTGGGCCTGCTTTGCCAGTTTTCCGGTTTCGATAGAAATCTCTCTACCGTCACCGAGGTCTATGACCTCTTTGAATGTCTTTGGAATCATAAAATTGATCTTACCTAACCTCTAAGGTCAGGCTGTTAAACTTTGGTCTACCGCCATCCGGGCGGTCGGGTTGTGTTGTTGTTGTGTGTGCCTTGGGCACTTGACCAATGAAAAACTATTTTGTAGCTTTTTGTGTTTGCCCGATTTCCCGGGACTTTTTGTTGAAATAAATTCAACCAAAACAAAGGGGAAGCCTTAGCCTCCCCTTGTGTTTTTATTTTCTAATACCTAATTCTTTGATCAAGGTACGGTATTTTGCAATATCTTTTTTCTTTAGATAATCCAAAAGACTACGTCTTTTACCTACCAATGCAACCAAGGAGCGCTCGGTGTTGTAATCTTTGTGGTTTCTCTTAAGGTGTTCTGTCAAATGGTTGATACGGTGCGTGAACAATGCAATTTGTCCTTCCGTAGAACCGGTGTTGCTCTCAGAGCCGCCGTGTTTCTTAAAAATCTCGGCTTTAACTTCTTTTGTTAAATACATTCCAATATTATTTAAATGATTTTTATGTATTGATTGACCTTCAATCAGCGTGCAAAGATATGCTTTTATTCGAAATCAAAAGATTTATTGGAAAAATATTTACATGTTGGCATGGCCTGTAAATGCCCCGATTAAAATCAAAAAGCCCCGAATTCGGGGCTTTTTTTAGTTTCGTACAGGTTGATTGGTAATCAAGTCTATATATAGATTTATTTTTTTCTTCAAGTCCCTGCGGTGTGTGATAAAATCCAAAAATCCGTGCTCTTTCAAGAATTCGGATGTTTGGAAACCATCGGGAAGGTCTTTTCCTGTAGTATCCTTTACCACCCTTGGTCCGGCAAAACCGATAAGGGCACCTGGTTCGGCAATGTTAATGTCCCCCAACATAGCGTACGATGCGGTAGTTCCCCCTGTCGTAGGGTCTGTACATAAAGAAATGTACGGAATCTTGGCATCGGCCAATTGGGCCAACTTAGCTGATGTTTTGGCCAACTGCATCAAAGATAGTGCGGCTTCCATCATACGGGCACCTCCGGATTTGGAAATCATCACAAATGGAATTTTCTTCCTTTTTGCGACATCAATGGCGCGGGAAATCTTTTCCCCTACCACACTTCCCATCGATCCCCCGATAAAAGCAAAATCCATACAGGCCACAACAATATCCTTCCCATCGGATTTCCCGACAGCTGTTCGAACAGCGTCTTTTAACCCTGTTTTTTGCTGGGCCGCTTTTAAACGATCGGAGTATTTTTTGGTATCCTCGAACTTCAAAGGGTCCTTGGCGGTCATTTTTGTGTCAAGCTCACGGAACTTGTTGTCATCAAAAAGAATCTCAAAATATTCTTTGCTTCCTATACGTACGTGATAATCATCCTCTGGACTTACATAAAAGTTTTTGGCCAGATCTTCGGCCTCGACAATCTTACCGGTAGGGGATTTGTACCAGAGCCCCTTGGGGGTGTCCTTTTTTTCCTCCGTAGCGGTCTGTATTCCTTTTTCCTTTCTTTTAAACCAAGACGACATGCAATCAATATTTAGTTAGACAAAGGCTTACAAAGTGTTTACGTTGTTCAGGTCCTCGAATGCCTTTTTAAGACGGGCAATAAAGGTTTTTTCTCCTTCTCGAAGCCATACACGTGGATCGTAGTGTTTTTTGTTGGGTTGGTCATCACCATCAGGATTACCGATCTGCGCTTGAAGGTAATCTCTCTTTCCTTGGATGTAATCGCGAACACCTTCCAAGAATGCGTATTGCAAATCGGTATCGATGTTCATTTTGATTACGCCGTAACCGATGGCTTCCCTTATCTCTTCAACAGTAGAACCGGAACCTCCGTGGAATACAAAATCGATATGGTTGTGCTCCACTCCGTATTTTTCGGTGATGAACTCTTGGGAGTTCTTAAGGATTTTTGGAGTCAGTTTTACGTTTCCTGGCTTATAAACACCGTGTACGTTACCAAATGCCGCGGCAATGGTGAATCTTGGGCTTACTTTGGAAAGTTCTTCGTAAGCGTAGGCCACTTCTTCTGGTTGGGTGTACAATTTGGAATCGTCCACATCGGTATTGTCCACACCGTCTTCTTCACCTCCGGTAATTCCCAACTCTATTTCCAAGGTCATATCCATTTTGCTCATGCGCTCAAGATATTTCTTGCAGGTTTCAATGTTTTCCTCAATCGGCTCTTCGGAAAGGTCGATCATGTGTGAACTGAACAATGATTTGCCAGTTTCTTTATAATGTTTTTCGCTAGCGTCCAAAAGCCCATCGATCCAAGGCAATAATTTTTTGGCGCAGTGGTCTGTATGAAGGATTACGGTGGCACCGTAAGCTTCGGCCAATTGATGTACGTGCTTGGCACCTGCAACTGCACCTAAAATGGCAGCTTTTTGGTCTTCGTTGGATAATCCTTTACCTGCGTTGAACTGGGCACCTCCGTTAGAGAATTGGATGATAACGGGAGAGTTCAATGTGGCAGCGGTTTCCATAACGGCGTTGATGCTATCGGAACCGATCACATTTACCGCAGGGAGTGCGTATCCGTTTTCTTTTGCGTGGTTGAAAATTGCCTGTACTTCATCACCGGTAGCGACACCGGGCTTGATATTGTGGGACATAGTTATATTGGTTTCGAATTAAATAGGGAACAAAAGTAATAAATTATTTGCTCTAGAAAGGATAATTGATACCTATGTTAAAGGCAGCTTGTTTAAAGTTGTACCCATCAAACCAGCGATCGGACCCAACTTTTGCCGGATTGTAGGTCTTGAAGCCTACGTCCAGCCTAAAGACAAAATAGGTGAAATCGTACCGCAGACCCACGCCGGTACCCAATGCAAGGTCACCCAAAGAAGAGAACCCTGTGAAAATGGCGTCGGGATTTGTCTCGCTGTCGAAAACGTTCCAAATGTTGCCCGCATCCGCAAAAAGGGCACCTTTTACATCGCCTGCTATCGGGAAACGATATTCCAGGTTCAGCGCAATTTTCAGGTTTGCTTCGTTAAAATCATTGATATTGTCTGTTTTTCCGGGACCAAGCTCGTAAGCGTTCCAAGCACGGTTGTCGTTGGATCCCCCGGCGAAGTAACTTCGAACAAAGGGAATGTTGTCCGAGTTGCCATACGGAATGGCCAGGCCAGTAAAACTTCTAAAGGCAATCACCTGTGAACCTCCAATTTCCCAATGCCGAATGTAATCGAACTCGGTTTTTACATATTGGGAGTAGGGGACACTGAAAACTAGGTTCTGTCCATTGTCATTTTTATTGAAGGGAATTACGTTGGTGAGCAATGATAGCATGGCTCCGGCGCTTTCAACTTTAATTCGATATTGATAAAAATCGAGGTCGTTGATGCCTGATTTACTATTCTTCGTATGAGTGAAATTGGTGGCGAAAATAAGGTTGTTTTCCGTTAATCTTCTGCGCCTTTCCTCAATGCTGTTGACCAACTCCTTATCCTCCGCACTTACAGGAATCGAATCATTCAATATGTTTCTAACAAAACCATTCGCGCCAGTTGGGATGCTTAGTACCGGTTCATCATCAACATCTTCCAAAGGTCTGAAGTATTGTGAATATTGCGGATTGTCCTGAAATTGGTCGGCAACCCTGTTCAAGTTGGAAAATGTATTTCTGTATACGTTGTAAAAATTATCGGGATTTACGTTTCTTACAAATTCGACATTGAGCAGTTCAATATTGTTTTTCAACCTTTCGGAAGGTGTCCAATTAAAGGAAAGTATGGAGTTTAGGGATTGCTTGTCTAGCCCAATGTTTCGTTGGAAATTGGTACCTGCCGACAATCGGGTCTGGGGCAACATGTAATAAGGAATGATGCCTTCTGTATTGAAGGGGAGCCAGATGCGGGGAAAGGTGATATTGACATCTCCACCGAGTTCCGATGTAAAATTTCCATCCGATAGGGAGGCATCACTCAATAAACCGATGGAACCCCTTGCAGAAATGTTCAATGTCTCCGCGCCCCCAAAAACGTTCCTTGTGATAACGGATGCACTAAAAGCAGTTCCCACCTGTTGAATGTTGGAATGGGTAACGTCAAAGTTCAGGTTCAAAGAATATTTGGGCTTGGCCGCTAGATAGATGTTTGTTTCCAGTTGTGTTTGGGTGGAGTCCGGAATAAACTCAATGTTAGGGTATTTAAAAGTATTAAGGTTGGTGATTTGTCGGTAGGTACGTATCCTGTCCAAATCACGATAAATACTGTCTTTTTCAAAGAAAATGGCATCGGTCAGTGCTTTGGGGCGATATCTGAGCTTTCCACTATAAATTATGTTGTGGTTGTCGTATTCAAGAGTTTTTAGGGAGTCTGAGTTTCCGTTCAGGTCATAATCAGCATATATATTGATTTTTCTGTGCCGTGCCACTTTGTAGGGCATATTGGCATCGGTACTATCGTTGGTGCTCCTAAACTTTCGGATGTTCAGTTCCACATCCATCAATTGGTCGTCCGAAGCTTGGGTGGTATCCCTAAATATATTGTAGTTTATTGAGCTTTCTTGGAAATTGTAGACTCCAGAATTTCTGAAAAGTGTGGTAAGGCGCTCTCGCTCCAAAGTGAAATTGTCCAGGTCAAATTGTTGCCCTTGCTTGACAAAGCTTCTGTTTGCCGATTTTTTGTAAATGGAATCCAGTTCGGGGGAGGTGATGTTTTTTTGTATCGTGTCCACAATGTAGGGCTTGTTCAATGTGACACGGTATTCTATCTGCGCTTTTTTTGCGTTTTTACCTTCAATTATCTCATACTCCCCGGTGTTGTTAAAATAACCCTTGCTATTGTAGTAAGATTCGAGCTTGCTTACGGATTTGTTGGTTTTGGTGGTATCGATGATTACGGGAGGTTCGCCGATCCTTTTCAGAAATTCGCTATATCCCTTTACTAAAAACGATTCCTGTAATCTGTAAACCTGTTTTTCGGACAGTAGATTGTTCAATCGTTTTTCCCTTTTTTCTTTTCTGTTGAGCCAATCTTCGAATGAAGAATCGGGGTTTTCCTTGGCTAGATTGTAAAGGTTCAATTTTAAAGGATACCCAAGTACACTGCTGTTGGGCTTTTGGCTGATCAGGCCTTTGATTTCGCTACTGGCGACCTTTTCTTCATCTACCAAAATAGTGTTCTTGGTGAGCAATAATTCATCCTCTCCGACCTTTTTTAAGGTATTGCAACCTAAAATGCTGAGCAAAAGCAACAATAATCCTATTTTTGCCAAGTTGCCCGTTACACCAGAATAACCACTCATAGAAGCCAAAAATACACGATTTAGATGGTTACAAAAAACCAAATTAAGCTAGTTGTTAGCCTAAAGCAAAAAAAGTACCGATCTCAACATGGACTATTCGTTGTAGAGGGTGAAAAGCTCGTGAACGAATTGTTGAATGCGGGTTTTAAAACTTACCAGATTTTTGTGGATGATACTGATTTTCTTCAAAAATTTGAGCAGGCTGAAGTGGTTCCGGGAAAAACATTGAAACAGATGAGCAGCTTAACGCATCCGAGTGGTATACTCGGTGTTTTTCGTATGAAGGATTCCGAAGCTTTGGATTTGGACGATTGGGTTGTGGTTTTGGATGCTGTTCGAGACCCTGGGAATATGGGAACCATTGTTCGACTATGTGATTGGTTTGGGATTAAACGATTAGTCTGTTCAACGGATACCGTGGACTGCTATAATCCAAAAGTGTTGCAGGCCACTATGGGCTCTATTGCAAGGGTAAATGTTGAATACACTGATTTGATAACCTTTTTGGACAAAACGGATATGTCGATTTATGGTGCCTACATGGATGGTGAGCCGGTTTATGGTTCCAATTTGGCGGAAAAAGGTGTTTTGGTAATGGGCAACGAAGCCAATGGCGTTTCTGCTGAAGTTGGAAAATTCATCACCAAAAAAATCTCCATCCCGCAATTTGGTGCAACTACTACGGAAAGTTTAAATGTGGCCACGGCCACTGCAATTCTTCTCAACGAAATCCGCAGGGAATAGGCTATTCAAAAGTAAAATTGATAAAGATTCCGCGGGTGCGCATGGCAGCAATGTTACCTGTCCAAGGGCTATTGGGGTCGGCATCGGGAACCAACTCGTCCGTTAAGGCAAAAACACCTCGAATGGATGGTGTGAACTTAAAGTATTCGGTGTAAAAATCAATTCCAAACCCAACTTCGTACCCGTAAACATTTTGTTTCATCCTAAACTGGCCACTGCTGTTGTCATCCAAACTATCTTCGTTGCTTCCCAAGTTAATGGAGGTGTAAACCCCGCCAACAATAAACGGTCTCCAGTTTCCGATTCTTCGGGTACTGGCCTTCAACAATAAAGGGAATCGAATGTAGGTGGAACGCACTTCGCGAAGCGCATCATTCTCCGTAGTAAATCCAGGGAAGCCCAATGTTCTTGCAGTGTAGAGCAGTCCCGGTTCAAAACGGGCATCCAAAAACTCATTTATTCGAAGCTCCCCGATCAAGCCAACGTTGAATCCGAGACTTTTGTCCACCAATATATCTTGGCCAATATCGTCTTTGTACTCAAATTGAAAATCGTATTGGTTAAAACCTAGATAATATCCCCAGTTCAAAAATTTCTTGTCCTCGTTTTGAAGGTTGAGGATGGGGTCGCTTCCAAATTGGGCAACGGCCATTTGGTTCGATAATACGATAAGTCCAAATAGGATTAGGAGATTTTTCATCAATCTATTTTGAAGCAACATAAATGGATGCTACACCCATTGTTTGTGGTTTGTTCTCTATTCCTATAAACCCGATTTTCTTCAAAATATTGTTGAAAGCCTGTCCATGAGGAAAAACAGAAGCGGATTCACTCAAATATTTGTAAGCCGACCTATCTTTTGAGAACAAGTTTCCAATAGAAGGAAGCACGTATTTTGTGTAGATTCTATAACCCTGTTTGAATGGGGTTTTGGTAGGTACGGAAGTTTCCAAGACCACAAAATGTCCTTCGGGCTTCAAGACCCTATAGATTTCTTCCAGCCCTTTTTCCAGGTTTTCAAAGTTTCGGACACCAAA
Source organism: Flagellimonas abyssi (assembly GCF_019457905.1). Classification (GTDB taxonomy): domain Bacteria; phylum Bacteroidota; class Bacteroidia; order Flavobacteriales; family Flavobacteriaceae; genus Flagellimonas; species Flagellimonas abyssi. The sequence continues at coordinate 174,570 of NZ_JAHZSV010000012.1, forward strand.
TGCCACGGTGATGGCATCAAAGGAATTATCCTCAAAGGGAAGGTTCTCACTGTCCCCAACGACCATTTCAATGGTGTTCTGTAAATTTTTGTTGGATACTTTTTTCTTGCCGACCTCCAGCATACCGGGAGACAGGTCAAGGCCAATGATTTTGGTTGCACCTGTTTTGGCCATGGCTATGGCAAGGTCTCCGGTGCCGGTGGCTATATCCAGAATGGAATCGGGGGACTTCTCTTTTAAAAAGGCTACTATTTTCTTGCGCCACTTAACATCTGTTCCAAAGGAGATAATGCGGTTAAGCCCATCGTAGTTCCCCGAAATGTTATCGAACATTTGCTTTACTTGCTCCTTTTTGCCGAGCTCAGATTCTTTGTAAGGTTTCACCTTTTCCGACATAGCTTTTATTTGCTGGCAAATATACAACTTAGGATAGGGGATGCGGACAAAAATATTTGTGTAATTTTGCCCTCCAAAGGGATTTATTTTCCGTATTTGGTTAAAAGTATGGAGTTTACGTTTAGCATACCATTCTTAGTATCGTTTGCAGCGTGCAAAACGAGGTTATTTAAGAACACATCCTATTCTATTCAATGAGAATCATTATTGCAGGTGCTGGTGAAGTTGGGTTTCATTTGGCAAAATTATTGTCCTATGAAGCGCAGGAAATTACTTTGATCGATACCGATAAGGAAAGGTTGTCCTATGCGGACACCCATTTGGATATTCGAGTGCTGCGCGGTGATGCCACGTCTATACAGGTGCTACAGGATGCCGATGTAGACGGTTCCGACCTTGTGATCGGGGTTACCGCATCGGAGACCACTAATCTAACCCTTTGTTTGCTGGCAAAACAATTGGGCTGCAAGCGTACCATGGCTCGGATTTCCAATACGGAGTTCATGGACAACAGGGAACTTATCAGGTTTGAACAATTGGGCATCGATGAGCTTATTTCCCCGGAACGTCTTGCCGCTACGGAAATACAGTTGATGCTTAATCAGTCTGCCTTCAACGATACCTATCAATTTGAGGAAGGATTGTTGACCATGTTTGGGGTAATTCTTCCGAAAACTGCCCCATTTGTGGGTAAGATGGTCAAGGAGGCCGCAAGGATTTTTCCAGAGCTCAACTTTATGCCCATTGCATTACAGCGAAAAGGAACACAATTCACTCTGATTCCAAGGGGTGATACCGTTTTTAAAGAGGGTGACCAAGTTTATTTCATTACATCGGATAAGGGTGTTGAAGAGCTGTATAAACTCTCGGGTATGCAAAAACAGGACATCAAAAATGTGATGATCTTGGGTGGAAGCAAGGTGGGCTATAAAACGGCTCGTGACCTTTGCAATAAAAAATTCAACGTAAAACTTATTGAAAAAAATAAGGAAAAGGCCTTTGATATTGCAGACGAGTTGCCACATGCACTTGTCATCAATGGGGATGGCCGCAATGTGGAACTGTTGGAAGAGGAGAGCTTGGAGTCCATGGATGCCTTTATCGCGGTTACGGGAAATTCCGAGACCAATATTATGTCGTGCTTGGTGGCCAAGAGCAAGAAAATAAAAAAGACCATTGCCTTGGTGGAGAATATGGACTACTTCCAGTTGTCACATTCCATTGGGGTGGATACCCTCATCAATAAAAAACTACTTGCGGCAAACAGCATATTCCGGTATATCAGAAAAGGGGAGGTGCTTGCCCTCACCCGTTTGAACAACTTGAATGCTGAAATCTTGGAGTTTGAGGTGAAGGCATCCTCGTTAGTGAACGGAGAAATTATCCGTGAACTGAATTTTCCAAGGGAAGCGAGCATAGGCGGGGTCATTCGAAATGGAGAAGGAATTATAGCACTGGGTGATTTTAGGATTGCTGAAGGTGATAAAGTGGTAGTCTGTTGTTTGCCCAAAGCCATACCTCGCATAGAAAAGCTATTCCTCTAATGAAGCTCAATACACGTATCATTATCCATATCATGGGATTGTTGTTGCTTTGCAACGGGTCCTTTATGCTCTTGGCGGCATTGGCTAGTGGAATTTATAAAGATGGTGCCACAATGGACATCATGTTGTCCGCCATAGTCACGATGCTTTTTGGTATGATGGCCATGTTCTATACTCGTGGACATAAAAAGGAGGTTAAAAAGAAAGAAGGGTATATTGTTGTGACCTTTGGCTGGATCGTAATGTCCATCTCTGGTATGCTGCCCTATCTTTTTTCCGGTTCCATTCCCTCCATAACAGATGCTTTTTTTGAGACCATGTCTGGTTACACAACAACAGGAGCATCCATATTGGACGATATAGAGGCGCTTCCTGAAGGTGTTTTGTTGTGGCGAAGCCTTACCCATTGGATTGGGGGGATGGGGATCATAGTTTTGGCCATAGCCATTCTACCGCTTTTAGGTATTGGAGGTATGCAGTTGTTCAGTGCAGAAGCACCAGGCCCTGGTGGAGATAAGCTCCACCCACGGATTACGGATACAGCAAAAAGGCTTTGGCTTATCTATTTTGGGTATACTGTTTTGGAAACCTTGTTGCTGAAATTTGCGGGGATGTCATTTTTTGATGCTATAAACCATGCCTTGGCCACGATGTCCACAGGTGGTTTTTCCACTAAAAATGCCAGTTTGGCCTATTGGAACGATCAACCTGTTATTCAATATATCATTATCCTGTTCATGTTTTTGGCGGGCAGTAACTTTGTACTCAGTTATTTTGCACTGACCGGAAGGGTAAAGCGTATCTTTCAAGATGAAGAGTTCAAGTACTATTTTGGTTTTGTAGCAATCTTTACCATTTTGGCCGCTCTGGGCGTTTATTTTAAAGCGGACGTTCCCGTATCGGATTTTCATCCCATGGTTTGGGGAAAGGCGGAAAGTGCTTTTAGACATACCTTGTTTCAGGTGGTCGCGGTAATTACCACTACCGGTTTTGTTTCTGCCGATTTTACTTCTTGGACCCATTTCTTGACCGTTTTCTTTTTTGGTCTGATGTTCCTCGGAGGATCTGCCGGTTCCACAGCAGGGGGAATCAAGGTAATGCGCCATTTATTGATTATTAAGAATGGTATCTTGGAGTTTAAACGTACCCTGCACCCCAATGCGGTTATTCCTGTTAGATATAATCAAAAAACAGTTACTGAACACATTGTATATAATGTTGTAGCATTCTTTGTGCTCTACATGCTGCTGTTTATTATCGGATCTCTAGTGCTTGGTTTCTTAGGCTTGGATTTTGTTTCCGCGGTAGGTGGTTCAGCTTCATCGCTGGGGAACGTTGGGCCCGCTTTGGGCAGTTTGAACCCTGTGAGCAATTACAATAGCCTCCCGGATGCAGGTAAGTGGTGGTGTGCCTTTTTAATGCTCTTGGGGCGTTTGGAACTGTTCACTGTATTGATTGTGCTTACCCCATATTTCTGGAAAAAGACCTAATAAAAAACCTCTCAAAGTAGACTTCAAGAGGTTTCTAATTTATTATGAATAGCTGAACTTGCTTCAGCATATCCTGTTTTTATATTAAAGTACAGCCTTTATCCTCGAAATAGCTTCCTTCAACTCCTTCTCCGATGCGGCATAAGATATGCGGATACAGTTCGGGTTTCCGAATGCTTCACCGGTAACCGTGGCCACATTTGCATGTTCCAATAGATACAGTGAGAAATCAGAAGCATTGTTGATCGTCACACCTTTCAATGTTTTTCCAAAGTAAGCGGATATGTCCGGGAACACATAAAATGCACCCTCGGGAACGTTGAGGTTGAATCCTTCAATTTGGCCCAAAAGATCAAGAACAAGGTCCCTTCTTTCATGGAACTTATCGATCATAAACTGGATTTTGCTGACAGGGGCATCCAAAGCTGTAATCACGGCCCGTTGAGCAATAGCATTCGCTCCACTCGTTACCTGACCTTGCAATTTGGTACAGCCCTTGGCAATCCATTCCGGTGCGCCGATGTAACCAATACGCCATCCGGTCATGGCAAATGCCTTGGATACACCGTTTACGGTTACCGTTCTATCGTACATGCCATCGATACCTGCGATACTCGTATGCCCCCCTTCTGTAAAGTTAATGTGCTCGTAGATTTCATCGGATACCACGTAGATATCCGGGTGTTTTTTCAATACCTCGGCCAAACCTTCCAACTCTTCCTTACTGTAAACGGAGCCACTAGGATTGCAGGGCGAACTGAACCAAAGCATTCTTGTCTTTGGGGTAATGGCAGCTTCCAATTGTTGAGGTGTCATTTTAAAATCGGTGTCGATTTGTGTGGGAACCTCTACTGGAACTCCTTCGGCCAATTTTACAATGTCACTGTAACTTACCCAGTATGGTGCCGGAAGAATTACTTCATCACCAGGATTAAGTACTACCATGGCCACGTTGAAAAGCGATTGTTTTGCTCCCGTGGAAACTACGATTTGGTTTGCACCGTAATCAAGGTTGTTGTCTCTTTTGAATTTATTCGAAATAGCTGTTTTAAGCTCGGCGTACCCATCAACAGGTGTATAGCTACTATAATTTTCATCGATGGCCTGCTTTGCTGCATCCTTGATAAAATCGGGAATATTGAAATCGGGTTCCCCCAAGCTCAGACCGATAATATCCTTTCCTTCATTTCGTAATTCCCGTGCTTTGGCTGCCATGGCCAAAGTTGCTGACGTGGACATGTTCTTGATCCTGTCAGATAGATGGTTGCTCATTTGATGCTTCGTTTTTTTACTGATACTGGAGTGCTGGGTTTTTGCCCAACTCCTTTAAGTGTTTGAAGTGCGAAATTATGGCTTTTCTCGTAGTTTTATATTCGTGGTACGGTAAATTGAACTCTTGGGCAGTCTGTTTCACAATTTTTGAAATATTTGTGTAATGAATGTGACTGATGTTAGGGAAAATATGGTGTTCCACTTGATGGTTCAATCCGCCTGTAAACCAGTTAACGATTCTATTCTTGGTGCCAAAATTTACCGTTGTGAACAATTGGTGAATAGCCCAGGTGTTTTTCATGTTTCCTGCTTCATCGGGAAGCGGGGTTTCTGCATGGTCCACAATATGAGCCAGCTGGAAAACCACACTTAGGATGACACCGGCAACGTAGTGCATGATAAAGAATCCAAGAAGCACTTGCCACCATGCGATATCAACAAAAATTAATGGGAGCACGATCCAGATGGTCAGATAAATGACTTTTGTAATTACCAATGTGCTCCAGTTGATCACGGGGTTGGGAAGTTTTCCATAACTCAACTTTCTCTTCATGTAACGGTACATCTGTTGAAAATCCGTTGTAATGGCCCAGTTAAAGGTCAGAAGACCATATAGTAGTATGGAATAGTAATGTTGGAATTTATGGTGTTTTCTCCACTCGGCATGCTCGGAGAACCTTAGGATTCGTCCAGCTTCCATATCCTCGTCATGTTCATGGATATTGGTGTAAGTATGGTGAAGCACGTTGTGCTGAACTTGCCAGTTGTATACATTTCCAGCAAGAATGTAGATACTGCTTCCCATAAGTTTGTTTACCCATTTTTTATTGGAGTAGGCACCATGGTTTCCATCGTGCATCACGTTCATTCCCACTCCGGCCATTCCTACACCCATGGTGATGGAAAGGAGCAGATAGCCCCAAAAAGGCAAATCAAGGGTCAACATTAAAAAATAAGGGGTCAAAAAAATGGCAAACATCACTATCGTCTTCAAGTGAAGTTTCCAGTTCCCGGTTTTCTTAAGGTCGTTTTCTTTGAAGTATTCGTTTACTCTCTTGTTCAGCGTTCTGAAAAATTGTGCGGAATCTCTTCTTGAAAACCGGATGGTATTCTTATCCATAAAAAAAAGTTTTATACAAAGGTAACTAAAATGCTTTTTAGAGTTAACAACGTTCTGTTAGAACGGTGTTAAGGTTGGTAAAAGTATTAGTTTTGTCAAAAATACGGTTGGCAACATGAAAGCGGAACTTATATTTAAATATTTTACGACGCTCAACGAGGAACAGAAAGAGCAGTTTGCAAAGCTGGAAACGCTTTACCAAGACTGGAATCAAAAGATAAATGTAGTTTCGCGTAAAGATATTGATGAGCTGTACTTGCGACATGTGCTTCATTCCCTGGGAATTGCCCAAGTCCAATTGTTCAATGAGGGGTCGGAAATTTTGGATGTGGGAACCGGTGGCGGTTTCCCGGGAATTCCGTTGGCTATTATGTTTCCAAACGTAAAGTTTACCCTTGTGGATGCCATTGGAAAAAAAATAAAGGTGGTCAACGAGGTAGTGGAAGGATTAGGTTTGGAAAATGTTGAAACCCATCACTCCAGGGTAGAAGAAATTCCAGGACAATTTGACTTTATTGTGAGCAGGGCCGTTGCGGCCATGCCCACTTTTGTGCATTGGACCAAAGGTAAAATCAAAAAAGACTCCGCGCATCAGAGAAAAAATGGCATTCTTTATCTAAAGGGCGGAGATCTTACGGAAGAACTGCAGGGTTATGAAACCGTCCAGACCTTCGATTTAAACGAGTATTTTGAGGAGGATTTCTTCGAGACCAAAAAAGTGGTATACTTACCGCAGAAATATAAAGGATAGACTAAATACTGTACATCCTTTTATATACCAACCTACATTTTCGGGCATAATCCTTGGCATATAGCCAAAATTGCTGATATTTTTTACTCATCAATTTCCCCCATGCATATATTCTAGCAGTCATAACTAATTGATTTTATGTAATCAAAGATAAATAGATTACGTTCAGTTTACAATTAGTTAACGTTAAATTTACATATAAATTGTTTGTTTATTGACTGATTTTGGTGTAATTATCTAAAAATAAGATTGTTGAGTGTGTATTTTCTTAAATTACGGGTTAATCAAGTTTCTTGAATATTTTACCATTTTTCTCCAGCTGGTAACCCGTTATGTCCCCGGAAGGGTTTCTTATAAACCCTACATATTCACTATTTACATCAGAGAAAACATCATCGGTTTCATGATATATGGGGTAAAAAAGATGGTCGATTTCTACCAATAAATTTCCTTGGTTCTTATCATATTTTAGATTGAAGGTTGTATCATTCTTGTATTGATAAACGCCTTCAAAATCTTTAAAAAATGCCACATGCCTTTGGTCGGCGTATGGATTCGATTCCGATAATAGGAGTCCATTGCCCATATTCCAGTTGTCGTATTCCATGTAGAAAGCTGTTCTCTTGGCTGTGTTTATACCCTGTAGTTTGGCCACAAGATGAAGGGCGCCATCGATTCCGGCAGAAATCCCTGCGGTAGTGATTACCTCTCCATTATCCACATATCTAACATTTCTGCGGACATCTACTTTGGGATAGTTTGTTTCCAGGTCGGATAGGGCGTTATGGAAAGTTGTGGCGACTTTTCCGTCAAGAATACCTGCTTCAGCCAACACAAATGCACCGGTACAGACCGAGAAATGATATTCAATATCCTCCTGTTTTTTCACCCATGCGATAACCTCCTTGTTTTGGGATGCGGCTTGTGAGTTGCCTCCAAAAAATGCCAATATATCTGCCTTTGGGGCATCATCAATACTGTAGTCTGGGACTACGGTCAAAATGCCTTGCGACTTTATCGGTTCTTTAGTGGCCGATACAGTAAACACACGATATCCCGCATAGCTGAAAACCTCCATGGGTCCTGAAAAGTCCAATACTTCGACCCCATCTTGCAGGTAGAAGGCGATGGTCTTTGAGGTTCCTTTCTTTACTAGCGGCATGTTGCAATGCTTGCAAACACCAGGCGTATCATGTGTGATGTCATCACATTCACTGTTACAGGGTGGGCAAACATAGGCCACAGTTTGGTTGATTGAACTTTGCGCTACAACGCTCATAAATATTAGTTGACAAAATATGATTAATGACTTCTTCATTTTTTCGATTTGATGATGGGTCCAAAATTAAATGGGTCATTATTATTTTGAAAGGACAATTGTGCTCAGTATCGGGCCAAATAGGTTAGGTAGGGGGAGTATGTTTTTTTAAAAGCGTTCTTAGTTGGTTGCTACTTTGGAGACCGCAGGCCAATGCAGCGGTATTGACTTTGGAGCCATTTTCGATTAACTGTTTGGCATGTTCCACTCTTAATTTTTCCAAGTATTCTCCAATGGTTATTCCCGTTGTGGTTTTGAAAAGTCTGGTGAGATTTCTTCGGCTCATGTGAACCATTTCGGCCAGTTCCTCAATTTTTATCTTTATATCAAGGTTTTGGCTCAGGATATCCTGTACCTCGTGTATCCGATTTTCCAAATGGTTCCTAAATTGTAGATAGATGCTTAATTGCGGGTCTTTTGATGTTCTTCTTGCATAAATGACTACTTCTTTAGCGATTTTGGAAGCGAATACCGCTCCAAAAAGCTCTTCTAGAATAAAAAGGGAAAGGTCGATACCTGATGAAACACCTGCACTTGAATAGATGTTGTCATCCTTTACGATCAAGCGGTCGGTCAGCACTTGCGTGTCTGGAAACCGTTGTTTGAAATCATCGAGGTGCTTCCAATGGGTGGTGCACTCCTTGTTGTCTAAAAGCCTTGCAATCCCCAAGAGGTAGGCTCCCGTACAAACAGAACAAATTCTGGCCTTGGACTCGCCCTGCTTTTTCAGCCATTCAAAAAAGCTTTGGTGTTGCTGTATAAATTGTTCTGACAAAAAGAGTTTGGACTCCAGCCCCGGTACAAACAATAAGTCATTGCTATTCAATTCAAAAGTGTTGAATGGTAAAAGCTTCCCAATGGCAACTCCGGCACTTGATTGCTGTGAAGAGTTCAGGTCTAAACTTAGATAGTATATTTCTATTTCGGCACCGTATTCTTTGGCTTCGTAAAAAAGATGGGCGGGACCTGCAAAATCCAAGAGTTGGACTTCTGGTGGTATCAAAAAGAAGACGCGTAATGGATTGCTTTCGGACATTTTTTATTGATAAAGGTCGTTGATGTCTGCGTTGGAAATATCGACCAGTAATTTGCCCATTTTGGCACACACCAAATTGAAGAACGTTTCACCTTTTTCTTTGGTGGCCTTGCTGGGGTCGCCAACCCCTGTATCTTGCGTTACTTTGGACCAAGGTCGTTCGGTCCATGCCCATCCTTCGGAAAATGCTTTGATTTTGTTTTTGAATTCCTTGCCCTCTCCCCAGTCCTCTTTAGGCAGTACCAGTTCGGGGGTTAAATGTAGGATGAGGCTGGTTTCCATTTCATCGGCATGATCGCCCGGTTTTTCAAACACACCCGAATCACTGCCAAGTTTGAACCAATTGGTGACACAAAGGAACATTTCCGGGAAAAGTAATCCCAGTTCTCTGATGATGGCTTTCCAATTATTGCCTCCGTGACTGTTCAAAATCATGAACTTTTTTATTCCTTGCCGGTCCAATACCGTAATCAAATCCTTTAATATGGCAAATTGGGTGCTTGGGTTTAGGTTCATGTCCAAATAAATGTCCGATTGCCCCGTGTTCACTCCAAACGGTATGGTGGGCAATACAATCACCTTGCTCCCTTGCTCCCAAGCAATTCTGGCAGATTCTTCTGCAATCGACGTTCCTTCAATGACATCGGTGGCGTAGGGGAGGTGGTAATTGTGGGCTTCGGTGGCGCCCCATGGCAATATGGCAAGGTCAAAAGATTCATTTTTCAAGTGTTTCCAGTTGGTCTCTGCCAAAATATAGGGTCTGGACATGTCTTGGATGGGTTAGGTTAAACAAAAAAAGGCCGTCATATTAATATGACGGCCTTGAAGT
>NZ_JAHZSV010000013.1 GCF_019457905.1 Flagellimonas abyssi
AATCTGAATTTTAAACTGTCCTATTTTTAGGGAAGGCTACACAAAGAATTTGATAAATCAAGTGGACAACGATTATTATCTGTTCGAATTTACAAATGAAGAATTATATGAGATCCTAATAAAGGCTGATGAATGGAATGAGTTTGACTATACACTTGCTCAAAAAATTTTGACAGATAGGGGGAAATCGATAGATCAGGAACTTTTAAGTACATTTAAAAAAGAAAGGCTAAAGACTCTTTCGGAACCTGAGGGAAATCAAAAACCTTGGCTCTATGCCGGCTATATATTTGCATTGCTTGGAGGCATAATAGGAATTATCATAGGCTACTTTTTGTGGACATCAAAGAAAACACTTCCAGACGGTAATAAAGTATATTCGTATTCATCAGAGGACCGTGCCAGAGGTAAAACCCTCTTCTTTTTTGCCACAACATTAATGATAGCTTGGATAGTCGTCAGAATAGTATTTGTATTCTAACCTATTTCTTAAATCAGTGTTGAGAGCAACAAAAGTTCAAATAAATGATGACTTAGCCAATGGAGATATTTGAATTTGTATTGTATCAAATAGCCCTGGTATTTGTAATCAGATACTACTACAGAAAATACAAAGGAAAGAAGGGCTGGGCTTCTATATATTTGGCGGGAATGTTGGTTATAGGATTTGGACTGATCAACTTTTTCTTAATTCTATGTCTAATTGAAAAGCGTTCCATCACAATGGTTATTTGGAATCTGATCGTCTCTAAACTTTCATAAACTTAAAAACTCCAGATCTATCGGAATTTGACCAAACAGGTATTTATGGGAAATTCCTACATTTATAAAGTTCAAATAAACTATTATATTATTGGTTTGATTTTTAGCTTCTTTTGTAAGGCTAACATATCTTCAGATATTTTTTTGTCCAAAACACGAGCATAAATTTGAGTAGTAGCCAATTTGGTATGTCCCAACATTTTGGATACAGTTTCAATTGGTACACCATTTGATAAAGTTACCGTTGTGGCAAATGTATGTCGTGCCATATGAAAGGTTAAATTCTTTTTAATTCCAACTGCATCTGCAATCTCTTTTAAATATAGATTGGTTTTTTCGTTGGTGATTTTCGGTAAAAGTGTTGCCGAGTGCGTTGTGACAGGGTGATTTTTGTATTTGAACAGGATATTTTTAGCCGGACCTAATAGTGGGACTCTGACCGAAGTTTTCGTTTTCAATCTTTTTGTAACAATCCAATTATTCCCATCCTCGCCAATAATTAGATTGTTGTTCGTTAACTCCATAATGTCTGAGTAACTGATTCCAGTATAACAGCTGAAAACAAAAAGATCCCTAACTCGATCTAATCGATCAATTAAGAATTTATATGTTTCTAAATTGTTTAGTTCGTTTGCACTTAAGAATTCTCTTTGTTTTTGTTCAAATGTTGGTTTCCAACGCAAAAAAGGGTCTCTTTCAATCCATTCCAGTTGATAAGCAAGATTGATTATTTTTCTAAGCCTTTGGAGATGCTTCATGACGGTGTTGTGGCTCATTGCCTTTGGATGACCCTTTGGATAATAATTAACTAAAAACATTTCAAGATCTGAAATGAACTTGTAGTTAAGCTGACGTAGATAAACATCAGTTGTTTTGAGATTTTTTTTCAGAAATCTGTTAATGTAATTCTCGGTGATTCCAAAATTTCGAATGGTGCCTGGAGCCAGAGTGTTTTCAATTTTTCTATTATGGTACTCCAGTAATTCTAAAAGAGTTTTGGAGTTGATATTTTCACCGTGATAAAGTGATTTGACTAATTGTGGTGTTATCAATTCTCCCTTGTATTTTAAATCTTGGTAAATACCTAATAATCTAGCTTGAACAAGGTTTAAATATCGATTGATTTCTTTTGACTCTTTTGTTTTTCCTTTGACTTTTTTGTTTAGGTTGTCCCAAAGGTCAATATCAATTTTTCTCTTGACACCAATATTTGCTCTTTTCCCATTTACGGTGATTCTTACAAAGATTTCCGCTTTATTGTTAATAGCTCGTGATTTGTTGATCCAGAATAGGATAGAAAAGGTGTGTGATGTTTTCATAGTTGTCATCTTAGGGTTAAACGTTAAGATGAAAGTCAAATCAACTATATACCAGTATTTTAGAGCTCCATTCGGTCAACAGTGTTGACGATTTGATTTTGTTGACCGATTTGTCACCGAATGATATGAAATCAAAACAAATTAAATGATACCCTAAAAATGCTGAAAACCTTACAGTTATATAGTCTGTAAGGTTTTCCGTTTGTTTGGCATTGCTGCCCAGTGACCGCGGCAGGATTCAAACCTGCAACCTTCTGAGCCGTAATCAGATGCGCTATTCAGTTGCGCCACGCGGCCTTATTTAAGGGCTGCAAATATATTTCTTTTTAACTTTACCACAAAACCCTAGCATACAAAAAATGGATTTTGCACCCTACATTCGAGATATTGAGGATTTCCCCAAGCCAGGAGTCGTTTTTAAGGATATTACCCCACTATTGAAAAACCCATTCGCATTCCAAAAAGCAGGGGAGGCCTTATTGGGTTTTACAAGCAATATGAAAATTGATAAAGTGGTCGGAGTGGATAGTCGTGGATTTATCTTTGCGCCCATGCTGGCCGAAAAACTTGGGGCAGGATTTGTAACCGTTCGTAAGTCCGGAAAGCTTCCGTACAAAACCATTTCGGAACCTTACGATTTGGAATATGGCACAGGAACACTCGAAATACATTCGGATGCCATTGAGGCAGGGGAGAGGGTCTTGGTGCACGATGATGTACTTGCTACGGGAGGTACAGCAAGGGCGGTTTGTAAATTGGTGGAAAAACTGGGAGGCGAAGTGGTCCAGTGCAATTTTTTGATTGAACTAACATTTTTGAACGGAGCAGAAAAAATAAAAGAATACCAAAAAGAGGTATTGCTCCAATATTAATCCAACGCATTTTTGGTAACGTAGTAGCGCCAACCTATAATGGCCAATTGTAGTTTGGAAGCTTTGGCGAGGTCCAATCCCTTTTTAGTGTATGATGGAAGCAGGGCCTTATTGATTTTTGCCAATATCTTGTAAAACATAAGAATACGTTGCTTTTCACAAATATAGGTAAACCAGTTTACAAGAGGTTGTCATTAATAACAATGTAGCAACCCTTAACGGTCCTAAATAAATATAAGCGTTAAGAGTTGCACTAGAAGTGTGATGAAAAACTTTACAATTGCTATCATTTTTTGATTGATTTTAGGTTTGAAAAAACAGTTATTTTATTGTTGTTTCTTCGAATATATAATGATAGATATCATGATTCCAAGTGATTAGGCAATAAATAATGTAATTGAATACGAGATTGTATCCTTAAAAACGACTTGTTTCTTCAACTGAAATATCTGTCCTTGAAAAAAGTTTTAAATTGTAAGGTTAAAATGACTTTTATATTTGAAAATGTCATATTTGTAGGGGCTTTTTTGCCTTCTCTTTGAAAACCTAGAGGACTTTCGTTTATAAATGAGCCTATTTTAAGGTTTTCGTTTGTCATAATAAAAAAAGAACCGCCTTACTAAGACGGTTCTACGGACAATTCAAAATACGGTTCTAGTTTAATTATTTGCTTTTTTTCGTTGTTATTTCAATAACTCCATTTTTGGCTTTCTTGCCATATTTTTCAACCGCCTTATCGCCTTTTAATACATCCATACGCTCAATGTCTTTGGGGTCAATTTTTTTGATATCCTCTGATTTGGCCTTTTTGCCATCCACATAATATAGTGACTCCCCTTTACCGTCATTGTCTATAAAAAAATAGCTCGAGTCATCGTCCCCGCTTATCACTTCAATGTCCTTATCGTCATCAGAATCCCTGATGACCATAACATGGTTCCCTTTTCCTTTTTTCTCGATTTTTCGGATAGTAACATGTTTGTTTTCCAAGTCAGAATCCTCATCAATAACATGTAGAGATGAGTTACTGCCAATATGAAGTTCTTTAACCTCTTCATCACTCAGTTGTTTACCGTCCACGATCACTATTTTTTTATCATCCCTCTTCCTAATGATTATTTTGGTGCTGTCACCGGTGCTAATAGTGCCTGTTCCCTTAATTTTATGGATTCTTACGTTTTTCTTTCTTGCATTCCAAAAAGAAACTGCGTTGCTCTCATCATCAAACAATACCGTTATGGGGTCGATAGCGTCATCGGAATTGCTACTATAATTGCCGCTAAACGTTTTCCCCTTGGAGTTTTTACCGCTCATTTGTAGGGAAATATCAATAATTTCCTTGTTATCGTTTCTAACGGTCGTGTAGCTAAAGTCGATACCGTCTTTGGCCAGATCCTTTTTTATTTTGTCCAGTTCGGTATCAGTAGTGTTTTTGTCGATCGTCAACTCCACCGTTTTATCTTTTGGGGCTGTTTCGTTGCCGATAACACTATCTATGCTGTCCAGATCTTTATAGAGAAAATTTTCCTCAATATTAAAGCTGACCAACAGCAGCCCTAATAATGGTGCGACCATTAACGTTTTGAGCACATTGATTTTTTTGGATTGATTTTGATTTAACATGACTATTCGCTTTTTGATTAATGAATTATAAAATGAATTGGCTAAAGTGTATTCCTGAGTATCTACCGCTTGTTTTAGCATCAGATACTGGTAGGATTTTTTGTCGCCTGCGTTTGCAATGGCAAAGTGATCGGCCAAATATTCCAGGTTTTGTTTTACGGCACTTTTGTAAAACCACAATGCAGGGTTGAACCAGAAAAATATTTTTAAAACTTCCAATAATAATATGTCCAAGGTGTGAAGCTGCCGGGCATGTACTTTTTCATGTTCTAGAACCGAGTGCAGCTCGTTGGGTTCAAAAAGACTAGGATTGTAAAAAATGTAATTAAAAAAGGAGAAGGGGTAGATTCTCTTTTCCGTTTGCATGTGCAAAAACGGTCTTTCTCTTCTTCGATATGCATTTTGGGCCAGTTTTTTTAGTGAAGCCAGCTTCAAAATAAATCTTCTCGTTAAGAATATACAGACTCCTATGTATAAGGTAAGAAGAATGTTTTCTGGTGAGTGCCAAACACTTTCAGAAGCTGTTTGAGCCACTTGGGATAACTGCTCTCCGGTTTCAGTGAATATAGGTCGGTCAACCACAATGTTTCTCTTGATTTTTATCAGAGGAAACAAAAAGGTCAATGCCAAACCCGATAAAAGAAACAATCTATTCTCTTTGAAAAGGGTTTCATGTTTTAAGAAAATATGATACACCGCCAAAAAACCTCCAGAGATAACGATGGACTGTAAAAGATACATGAATATCGGTTCCATTACTTCTTCTTTTCTATTAAGTCAATGATTTCTTTGAGTTCCGAAATGGAAATTTTCTCCTCCTGCGCAAAGTGGGAGACCAAACTTTTAAAAGAGTCGTTGTAATAATCGGCAATGGCAGCGTTCACATACTTTTTTCTATACTCTTCCTTTGTTACTACGGGGAAATATCTATGAGTGTTACCGAACGCTTCGTAGTCAACAAACCCTTTTTCCTGTAAATTCCTAACAATAGTAGATAGCGTATTGTAATGCGGTTTTTCACCTTGAATCTCCTCTAGGATTTCCTTAACGAAAGCCTTCTTGAGCTCCCAGAGAATTTTCATGATTTCCTCTTCCTTATTGGTCAATTTTTGCATGATTCTGTACTTATATGGTTCAAACCTAATACTAATAATTTAGTTAAACAACTATTTTTATAGTTTATTAACTATTTTTATAGTTTTTATTTTTTAGATAACCTTCTTGGTTGCGGGTTTCTTCCCTTATCTTTGACCGAAAAATTACTTTTTGGGAAATTTACTTTTTATTGTTTTGGGGTTGGTACTGTTGATTGCAGGCGGAAACTGGTTGTTAAAATCGGCAGTGGCATTATCCCTTAGAATGAATATTCCCAAGATTGTCGTCGGCATGACGGTGGTTTCCTTTGCCACCTCAGCCCCTGAACTGATAGTTAGTATAAAAGCGGCCCTTGATGGTTTTCCCGACTTGGCACTAGGTAATGTGGTCGGTTCCAACATAGCTAATTTAGGACTGGTTTTGGCCATTACCGTTATAATGGGTAGTATAGATGTAAGAAAGAGCTTCTATACTACGGATTGGCCCGTTATGATGCTTGCTTCTTTGCTCTTTGGTGGTTTTATATATTTTGATGGAGAGCTTCAGCAATACGAAGGGATTATTTTAGTATCCTTTCTATTTGTGTTTTTGGTCTACCTTTTAAGATTTCAGAAAACAGCTGTTGTGGATGAAATGCCAGAGGATGATGTGCCTTTGCCTCTGTATAAGATCGTTCTCTTTTTGGGAATAGGGGGGACGGCGCTTTGGGGAGGTTCGGAATTGTTGATAGATGGCTCCGTAGGATTGGCATCCTCTTTTGGGGTAAGCGATCGTATAATTGGAATCACAATAGTCTCGGTAGGCACAAGCATTCCGGAATTGGCGGCATCGGTAATCGCGGTACTAAAAAAGGAAAAAGCAATATCTCTTGGGAACTTGATTGGTTCCAACATTTTTAATCTGTTGGCCGTACTGGGTATAACATCAATTATTACTCCAATTACAGTTATGGACCAAGGTTTATTGTCCAGTGATATTTTTTGGATGTTGGGAATATCCTTTCTTGTTCTTCCTTTGGTTTTCTTTCCCAAGGGATTGCGTTTGGGCTGGAGAGACGGATTGATTCTCTTGGCTTTTTACGTCACCTTTGTTTATTTTACCATAAAATAAAAACCGCCCCAAAAAGCGGGACGGTTTTCATCTATAATCAACAACTAATTTATATACGTGTTTATTATACTTTTGCGGATTTAACCGTTTTTACGATAACGGCCGCAACTTTGTAAGGATCGGCATTGGAAGCAGGTCTTCTATCTTCCAACCATCCTTTCCAGCCTCTTTCAACGGTCATAATAGGGATTCTGATGGAAGCACCCCTATCGGAAACTCCGTAGCTAAAATCGCTAATGGAAGCAGTTTCGTGCTTACCGGTCAATCGCTCATCATTGTACTCACCATAAACGGCAATGTGCTCTTTGGTCACCGGACGGAAAGCTTCACATACTTTTTCGTAAATTTCTTTAGACCCGCAAGTTCTTAAAAGCTCGTTGGAGAAGTTGGCGTGCATACCGGAACCGTTCCAGTCACCTTTGATAGGTTTTGGATGGTACTCAATATAGTAACCGTAGCTCTCGGTCAATCTTTGTAGCATATAGCGTGCAACCCAAATTTCATCACCGGCTTTCTTGGCACCTTTGGCGAACAATTGGAATTCCCACTGTCCAGCGGCAACTTCTTGGTTGATACCTTCGAACTGAAGACCAGCGTCCAAACAAAGGTCGGCGTGCTCCTCAACTAGGTCTCTGCCCCAAGTGTTTCTTCCACCAACGGAACAGTAGTATAGACCTTGTGGTCCTGGATAACCTCCAACAGGAAAGCCCAGTGGCAACTGAGTTGCAGTGTCCATAATAAAGTATTCCTGCTCAAATCCAAACCAGAAGTCGTCATCCTCATCATCGATAGTAGCTCTGGAGTTGCTCGCGTGTGGAGTTCCATCAGGGTTCAACACCTCGGTCATTACCAAATAACCATTTCTTCTTGCTGGATCAGGGTAAATCGCAACAGGCTTCAACAGGCAGTCAGAGGAACCACCTTCGGCTTGTTTGGTAGAAGAACCATCGAAGGACCACGTAGGGCAGTCTTCCAATTTACCGCTAAAATCTTCCTCAATTCTAGTCTTGCTTCTAATGTTGGCTGTTGGCTCATAACCATCCAACCATAGATACTCTAATTTAGATTTGCTCATAATTCTGGTAGTTAATCGTTCTCAATTTTATGATTAACAAAAATAGTTTTTTCATTTAATTATCAATGTTTTAAGGGGGTAAAATCACAAACTTCCCTTTATTATTTATATTACCCCTGTTTTTGAAAGGGATCAATGAAAAAAAAGTAATTTTTGAAGTTTAAATTATTAAATTCTTAATTGTAGATTTGAAAATTAAAAATTATTGAATATGCCGAAAACAAGATTTCAAGCTTTGGTCGAAAGCCGCAATAGGGAACATATCAATATTGATGAAACAGGCAAAAGATCGGACCTATTTGCGAAAAATGTTTTCAATGAAGATAAGATGCTTCAATTTCTTACCGGTGAAGCATTCGAAAAAGTAAAATCAGCTATTTTCCAAGGCACAAAAATAGATAGAAAGATTGCGGACCAAGTAGCCGAGGGCATGAAGGCCTGGGCACTTTCCATGGGAGCTACGCACTATACGCATTGGTTTCAGCCCTTGACAGGTGCAACGGCAGAGAAGCACGATGCATTTTTTGATATTCTGCCCAACGGCAAGGCAATGGAAAAGTTTGGGGGAGCACAATTGGTACAGCAAGAACCAGATGCTTCCAGTTTTCCGAGCGGTGGAATCCGAAATACTTTTGAAGCACGCGGATATACCGCATGGGATCCAACCTCACCGGCATTTGTCTATAAGACAACACTTTGTATCCCCACCATATTTGTGGCCTACACAGGCGAGGCTTTGGATAACAAAGCTCCTTTGCTTCGAGCTTTGCAAGCAGTTGACCAAGCTGCAACAGGAGTGGCGCAATATTTTGATAAAAATGTAAGAAAAGTCCACGCCACATTAGGGTGGGAGCAAGAATATTTTTTGATAGACAAGGCACTGGCCAATTCCCGATTGGACCTCTCCGTAACCGGCCGTACCCTGGTGGGAAGTTTTTCCGCTAAAGGTCAACAGCTTGATGACCATTATTTTGGTGTGATACCCGCCCGGGTACTGGGCTTTATGAGTGAACTGGAAAAAGAGTGTACCAAACTTGGCATTCCCGTGAAAACCCGTCATAATGAGGTGGCTCCAAACCAGTTTGAACTGGCCCCGGTTTTTGAAGAAGCCAATCTGTCCGTAGACCATAACCTATTGCTTATGGATGTGATGGAAGAGATTGCCGATAAATATAATTTTTCGGTGTTGTTCCACGAAAAGCCATTTGCGGGAATCAACGGTTCGGGTAAACACAATAATTGGTCGTTGGCCACCGATACAGGGGTCAACCTGTTGAGCCCGGGTACAACACCCATGAAAAACCTACAGTTTTTGACGTTTTTCGTGAATACCATCAAAGCCGTGGACACCTATGAAGAATTGTTGAGGGCATCCATTGCCTCCGCAAGTAACGATCATCGATTGGGGGCCAATGAAGCACCGCCACCGATCATTTCCATATTTATTGGTAAACAACTCAGCGATGTACTCGATGAATTGGAGGGTGTTTCCAAAGGAAAGCTATCGCCCCAGGAAAAGACAGAGCTTAAGCTTAACGTGGTGGGTAAGATTCCTGAAATTTTATTGGACAACACCGATAGAAACAGAACATCACCGTTCGCCTTTACGGGCAACAAGTTTGAAATGCGGGGTGTGGGCTCCAAGTTGAACTGCGCCAAGCCCATGACCATGCTCAATACGATCATGGCCAAACAGCTGACCGACTTTAAAAAGGAGGTTGATGTATTGATAGACAAGAAAAACCTGAAAAAGGACGAAGCCGTTTTCAATGTGCTTCGGGAGTATATCAAAACCTCCAAGCGTATTCGTTTTGAAGGTGATGGTTACGGAATAGAATGGCAGGAAGAGGCAAGAAGGCGAAAACTGAGCTTCAATAAAAATACACCAGAGGCCCTTCAGGTAATCACTGCAAAGGAGAGTATCGACCTCTTCAAGCAGATGGATGTGATGAACGAAGTGGAACTCAAGGCCCACAAAGAGGTGGAATTGGGAGCATACATCTTCCATATCCAAATAGAGGGCCGTGTATTGGGTGAAATGGTCTATAATCATATCATTCCTGCAGCAGTAAAATATCAAAATATGCTGCTGGAAAACATCAGTGGTCTCAAAGAAGTCTATGGGGCAGCTCATAAAAAAGTGGCCGAGGGACAATTGAACATTTTGGAGCAGATAGGGGAACATATTGTTGAAATAAAAAGATTGACCGATGAAATGGCCGATGCCCGTAAAAGGGCCAACGGAATGTCCGTAGTGGATAAAAAGGCCCAGGCATACTGTAACAATGTAAAGCCGTATTTTGAGAAGATACGGGAGCATTCCGATGCCTTGGAGAAATTGATAGCCGATGAATTCTGGCCATTTACCAAATACCGCGAAATGTTGTTTTCCAAATAGAACACTCAAGAAAAATTGAAAACACGGAAAGCATATCAATAGTTTGATGGCTTTCCGTTATTTTTGCCCAAACCTTTCATATGTCATCGGATACCAGTAAAAGATATGCTCAAAGAGGTGTTTCTGCCTCGAAGGAAGATGTGCACAACGCCATCAAGAATATTGATAAAGGACTGTTTCCTAAAGCGTTCTGTAAAATTGTACCCGATTATTTAACAGGTAGCGAAGACCATTGTTTGGTAATGCACGCCGATGGTGCGGGAACAAAATCCTCTTTGGCATACATGTATTGGAAAGAAACAGGAGATGTTTCGGTTTGGAAAGGGATTGCGCAAGATGCACTTATCATGAACGTGGATGATTTGATTTGCGTCGGAGCCACAGATAATATTATGCTTTCTTCTACCATAGGAAGGAACAAAAATTTGATTCCAGGGGAAGTAATTTCGGCCATTATCAATGGTACCGAAGAATTGATATCCGATTTGGACAAACATGGCATCACCATCCGTTCCACGGGAGGTGAAACTGCAGATGTTGGCGATTTGGTGCGTACTATAATAGTTGATTCCACCGTAACGGCCAGAATGGAACGAAAAAATATCATTGATAACGCCAATATCAAGGCTGGAGATGTAATTGTTGGGTTGGCCTCCTTCGGAAAGGCGAGCTACGAAACCGAATATAACGGCGGAATGGGCAGTAATGGATTGACTTCCGCGCGACATGACGTTTTTTCAAAATATCTAGCAGAAAAATACCCGGAAAGTTTTGATGCATCTGTTCCTGATGAATTGGTGTATTCGGGCAATACAAAACTAACCGATGAGGTGCCCGGTTCACCCCTTGATGCAGGGAAATTGGTTTTGTCGCCTACGCGAACATACGCACCCATCATCAAAAAAATATTGGAGCAATATTCTTCCGATGAAATCCATGGGATGGTGCATTGCAGTGGCGGAGCCCAGACCAAGATTCTTCATTTTGTGGACAATCTGCACATAGTCAAAAATAACCTGTTCCCGATTCCACCCCTGTTCAAATTGATTCAAGAACAATCTGGAACCGATTGGAAAGAGATGTACCAAGTTTTTAACTGTGGCCATCGAATGGAACTATATGTGGATGAGCGGGTTGCAAAAAAAATTATTGCTATTTCTCAAAGCTTTGATGTAGATGCACGGATTATTGGACGGGTAGAACCATCCGAAACCAAAAAATTGACCATCCAAAGCGAGTATGGCAAGTTTGAATACTAGCATACGATTTCTCTGGAAATAGCGTTTTAATATATAAACCTTAATGCTATGGAAAGAAAAGAGTTTCTCCGAAGTTTGGGAGCTGGCGCCGCATTTGCCCTTACATTTCCCTGTTTACAAGGGTGTTCCAAGGATGAAATTGATGGCAACTTGGTCGATGAGCCTACAGGAATCGACTTTACCATTGACCTTACTTCAGCCGAAGCTTCGAATCTTTCCGAAAACGGAGGTTTTATTTTAAAGAACTTAGTGGTCGTTGCCAGAAACCTACAAGGAGAATATGTGGCGGCGAGCCAAGTTTGCAGTCATCAATCTTATGATCAGGTGCGTTTTGTGGACCAGAGCGGCGGTATTTTTTATTGCGATGTGCATGGTTCAAGGTTTGGTCAGGATGGAACCCCGTTAAATCAGGTGGATGGAACCCCGGCCAGGGCACTAACAGTTTACAATACGGAACTCGATGGTTCCATTTTACGGGTTTATGAATAGTTTTTTGAATCCCAAATCGAATGAAAAAATTAATCTACATTCTACTATTCACTTGCTGTGGTATGCTTCAGGCACAACAGTGGCAAGAAAGTTTTGATGATGCACTTACCAAAGCGTCTTCGGAGGACAAACCGATTGTTCTGGTTTTCTCAGGGTCGGATTGGTGCGCTCCTTGCATCCGTTTAAAGAAACATATTTTTGATAGTGATGAGTTCAAGGCTTATGCTTTGGAGCATTATGTAATGTACGACGCAGATTTTCCCAGGAAAAAACAAAATCAACTTCCAGAGGCCAAAATGAACCAGAATAAGGCCTTGGCCGAAAAATACAATACCAAAGGATACTTTCCATTGGTGGTGGTTATGGACAAAGACCAACATGTATTGGGCACTACCGGCTTTGTGGCCCGGACCAGTCCTGAAAAATATATTAATACCCTCAATAAATTCTTAAAATGAAAATCCTCGTAGCCTTAGTGTGCAGTCTATCTTGCCTGCTGTCGTTCGGGCAGTTGGGGCAAACAGGTGTTACCGTAAAAAAGACCTTAAAATTAATGGGTACTCGGTTCGAGATAACCGTGGTGGCACCAAACGAGGAAATAGGTTACATCAATATAGATGAAGCTGTATCCGAAATTGAGCGGATAGAACGGATTATTTCATCGTGGGACGACAACTCCGAAACTTCCCTCGTCAACAAAAATGCAGGTATAAAACCCATTAAAGTAAGTCAAGAGCTTTTTGGATTGATTGAGCGAGCCATCAAAATATCTGAAATTACAGACGGTGCTTTTGATATCACTTATGCTTCCATGGACAATATCTGGAAGTTTGATGGTACCATGGATAAGATGCCAAGTGAGGCCGAAATCAAAAATTCTGTGTCAAAAGTGGGATTTAAAAAAATCAAATTAGATGCGGAAAACCTGACTGTGTATCTCCCTGAAAAAGGAATGAGAATCGGATTTGGGGCCATTGGTAAGGGGTATGCTGCTGATAAAGCGAAGGATTTACTTGTGTCCAAGGATGTGAAAGGAGGAATCATAAACGCTTCTGGCGACCTAACTACATGGGGAACCAAGGTAACCGGGGAAAAATGGTTGGTAGGAATTGCCAACCCATTGAGCAAGGGCAAAGTTTTCAGTTGGTTGCCTGTAGTGGAGTCCTCGGTCGCCACTTCGGGGAATTACGAAAAATACATCACGCTCAACGGTGAAAAATACTCCCATATTATCGACCCAAGAACGGGATATCCTACGCGGGGAATCAACAGTGTTTCCATTTTTGCCAAACAAGCCGAGCTGTGCGATGCTTTGGCAACGGCAGTTTTTACAATGGGGCGCGATGTTGGTTTGCATATGATCAATCAGATTGATGGGGTAGAGGCCGTTGTGGTAGATTCTGAGAACAAAGTTCATCGAAGTTCAGGGATTATGTTCGATACGAATTAGTACATTTATGGTATGGGAAAACTTATTGCTCTATTGTTCCTTTTAATCTTAGCGAGCTCTTGCGTTGTAGTGCGAGAGTATGATAAAGTCTATGTGAACGCTGAAGAGATGCAGTTGAGTGCCAGGCCTTGCGAACGGTTCGAGACCAATTTCCATATTTATAGGGAGGCGTCCTCCGGTGCCAATGGTGGCAAAACAGGGGGCGGATGCGGATGTAATTAGATGCTAGCTTAATCAACCTAAAACCTTATGACGCAGTTGTCCAGATCAGTAAAATCCGTTTTCGTAATCCTTTTCTTTTTGATAACATTCATCGGCTGGTCGCAACAAGCGGACACTTCGTACAAGAGAAGGGTTTTGGAGACAAGTGAAATCGACGTATTGTTCAGTTATTATAATCAGGATGGGCAAAATGCAGCAGTAACTGGTGGGGAAGGTACCGAAGAGTTAACTGATGCGACTTCGAGCATAGTTCTTAGAATGCCTATGAACGAAGACGATATTTTAACGGTGGATGTTGGTCTGTCCGCCTATACCTCTGCTTCTTCCAGTAACGTGAATCCTTTGGACGGTGGACTCAATGTTACTCCTTTTGACGCTTCTTCGGGAGAATCTCGAAAGGATATGCTGGTCTATATCAACCCCTCATACCAACATAGTTCCGATGACCGAAACACCATTTGGAGTGCCAACGCCTATTTTTCATCGGAATACGATTATTCTTCCATAGGGTTTGGTGGCAGCTTTACTAAATTGTTCAACGAAAAAAATACAGAAATTACCCTGAGCGGTCGCGTGTTTTTGGATAAATGGAATTCACAGTATCCCATAGAACTACGTGAAGGTTTTTTTGATAATCGTATCTCGGGGAACGGGAATTACAGCCCTATTTTTACGGAATTTGATGATGAGAACAGGAACTCCTATTCGCTTTCCCTGAGCTTTTCCCAGATTTTGAGCCAAAAATTGCAAGGAGCACTTTTTATGGATGTGGTATCCCAGCACGGATTGTTGAGCACGCCCTTCCAGCGGGTGTATTTTTCGGATTTTGAGGATTTTTATATTGATGAGTTTCAATTGGCGGACAATGTGGAGCAATTGCCAGATAGTCGTTTTAAACTACCTGTTGGTGGTCGTTTGAATTATTATTTGAACGATTTGGTGATCCTGCGATCTTACTATCGCTTTTATTGGGATGATTGGGGTGTAAATTCACACACAGCCAGTCTGGAAGCCCCGGTCAAACTTTCGGATAAGTTTACCGTATATCCCAGCTACCGCTACTACACCCAAACAGCGGCGGATTATTTTTATCCCAAAGAGCAAGCATTGTCTACCTACGACTTTTATACTTCGGACTATGATTTGTCCAATTATGATGCCCATCAATACGGGGTAGGAGTGCAATACAAGGATATTTTTACGAGTGCCCGGCTGCTCAATTTTGGTTTAAAGACCATCAACCTTCAATTTAGCCGATATAATCGTAGCGACGGCCTTGATGCTTTCATTGTTACCTTTGGAACTACTTTTGTTGGTAACTGACCTCATTTGGTTAGAAAATAATCCCATTAAAAAATCGTAAATTCGCATTCCTATTAGGAGGATTGATTTATGCTAGACAAACTCAACATTGTAAAACAGCGTTTTGATGAGGTTTCGGACCTGATCATACAGCCGGATATTATCGCGGACCAAAAAAGGTACGTAAAACTGAACAAGGAGTATAAGGACCTTAAATTGCTGAGCGACAAACGTGACGAATACATAACCCTTACCAATAACATAGAGGAGGCAGAGGAAATTATTTCGGACGGCAGTGATGCCGAAATGGTGGAAATGGCCAAAATGCAGATGGACGAGGCCAAAAGTGCCTTGCCCAAATTGGAAGAGGAAATCAAGTTTCTTCTGATTCCTAAAGATCCAGAAGATGCCAAAAACGTTGTAATGGAAATCCGTGCAGGTACCGGTGGAGATGAAGCCAGTATTTTTGCAGGCGACCTGTTCCGTATGTATACCAAATATTGCGAATCCAAAGGATGGAAGACCAACGTTATCGATTTGAGCGAGGGAACCAGCGGTGGATACAAGGAAATCCACTTTGAAGTAAATGGAGAAGATGTGTACGGAACCCTCAAGTTTGAAGCAGGGGTGCACCGTGTGCAACGTGTACCACAGACCGAGACCCAAGGTCGGGTACACACCAGTGCCGCAACCGTAATGGTAATTCCGGAGGCGGAGGAATTCGACGTTCAAATTGATCCCAAAGACGTTCGTATCGATTATTTCTGTTCTTCAGGACCCGGTGGTCAGTCGGTGAATACGACCTATTCTGCCGTACGGCTTACCCACGAACCTACGGGAATTGTGGCGCAATGTCAGGATGAAAAATCCCAGCACAAGAACAAGGATAAGGCATTCAAGGTGCTCCGTGCACGTTTGTATGATATGGAATTGGCCAAAAAACAGGCCGAAGATGCTGCCAAACGTAACTCTCAGGTTAGTAGCGGGGACCGTTCGGCCAAAATTCGTACCTATAACTATCCGCAAGGAAGAGTTACCGATCACCGAATAGGTCTTACCCTTTACGATTTACAGAACATTATAAACGGAGATGTCCAAAAGATTATCGATGAGTTGATGTTGGTGGAAAACACGGAAAAACTCAAAGAAGCTTCAGAAATATTTTAATGTTTAGCATACATTTTTTAGTACTTTCGAGAACGCACCTCAATGAAGATAGAAGATTTAATCGCCCAGATACGTCAAAAAAAATCATTCCTCTGTGTTGGTCTCGACACTGATTTGGATAAAATTCCTGATTACCTTCTAAAAGAAGAGGATCCCATTTTCGCTTTCAACAAAGCTATTATAGATGCTACACATTCCTATTGCGTGGCCTATAAACCCAATATTGCCTTTTATGAAGCCTATGGAATTGATGGGTGGAAGTCCTTGGAGCGAACCATGGAATATCTAAATACCGAGCATCCTGAGATTTTTACCATTGCGGATGCCAAACGTGGAGATATCGGAAATACATCTACCCGCTATGCCAAGGCCTTTTTTGAGACCATGGATTTTGATTCCATTACCATTGCGCCGTATATGGGCAAGGATTCCGTTGAACCTTTTTTGGAATTTAAGGATAAGCATACCATCCTATTGGCATTGACTTCCAATCAGGGCGCGTATGATTTTCAGACCAAAAATGTTGATGGGCAGGAATTGTACAAAGAAGTGTTGTCCGTTTCCAAAACCTACAAAGGTTCAGAACGATTGATGTATGTGGTCGGGGCCACCAAGGCTTCTTACTTGGAAGATATTCGAAAAATTGTACCTGAGAGCTTTTTATTGGTTCCAGGAGTAGGGGCACAAGGAGGTAGTTTGCAAGAAGTATGCAAGTATGGAATCACCAAAAATGTAGGTTTGTTGGTGAATTCTTCCAGAGGAATTATTTATGCATCAACGGGCAATGACTTTGCCGAAGCCGCTGCAAAAAAGGCACACGAAATCCAGCAAGAAATGCAAATTGAACTGAACAAAATCAAATAGAACATAGCAATGCCGATTATAGGCTTTCTAAAATCTTTTTGATGTTCTGTGCCTTTCTTTTGAAAAACTCATCCAACTGATTCTCCTTTGCAGCTACACTGGCTGCTTTTTCCATAAAATTTTGGTGCATTATCTCCAAAATGGTAGCTGCTTGGCTTAAACCTGTAATCGGTGTTACGGCCCCTACTTTACAATTTTGATTATTCATAGCTCTCAAGATTTGTTAATAACAAAGATACGTTCAAAAGATGCTGGTGGACTACGTTGGTTGCAGGTATACGTCTATAAATCAGGTAATTTATCTAAAATTTAACGTATACAGCCAATTTCGGAGTCTTCGCTAACACTAGTTTTGGACAATATTAACGTATCCTTTTTACGGGCGTAATTTGGTTCAAATTGTCGGAACAATATGCTTTAATCCGTTCTACTGTTAACTCAAAAGAGAGGAGTGTTGTTTTTTGAGCTCAAACTGAAATGTTCCTGGTTCAAATGTAGGATTCAACGTTTTTGGGATACCGATAAAGAAAAAAACCGGTGAGGAACACCGGTTTTTAAACTAACTAACTCAAAAAAATGCTAACTCAGATAACTTGTACAAAATTCAAGTTTAACCTTGAGGCCAAGGTTAATTTAACTTTAGGATTTTGTTATAATTATACTTAATTATTGAGTTTATAACGTCTTCTTTTTTGAGTTATTGCGTTTTTATCAAAAAATTATGATTAATCCTGAAGAGCAAAGACCTTTTTTAACAAATCTGTTGTTCTTGACGAAACTTTTGTCCTAATTTCCTTTTCCTCTACCGCAATCATGGCGTACACTCCTTCCAAGGCTTCATTGGTGGTATAATCGGTTAAATCAGGGTTTACATCATTGGTCAACGGCAAGCTATTGTACTTGGTGATAATATTGCTCCAGATTTGGTCCGCGCCTACTTTTTGGAACGAATTTTTTATCACCGGATTGAATTTGTTGTACAGTTGTGTCTTGGTCGCTTGCTGTAAATATTGAGTCGCTGCGTTATCGTTCCCCAAAAGTATTTGTCTGGCATCGTTAAAAGTGATGCCCTTTACTGCCTGTACAAAAATTGGTGTGGCTTCTCCAACGGCATCTTCCGCGGCACGGTTGATAATTCTTAATCCTTCGTCGGCCAAACTGGACAGACCGATATCACGCAAAGTTTTGTCCACTTTTTGAAGTTCTTCCGGCAGCAGGATTTTTACTAGTTCGTTCTTATAGAACCCGTTCTCGCTCGTAAGTTTGTTAACTTGTTTTTCAATTCCCATATTTAGGGCCTCGCGGAGTCCTTGGGCTATTTGATCATTTCCGATTCCAGTACCTTGGGGCAATTGGTTGACCACTTGTTGCAGTTCAGCACAGCCCACCAGTTGGAATACCAATACGCATAGCAATAATCTTTTCATGGTTAAATTTTTAAGTTGATATGAAAATAGCTCGAATCAACTTAAAACTGATTGATTTTATCAATTTTTAGCTGAAATCACCTCGATCCGAAAATTATTTCGTTCTTTTATTTGATGGATTAAGCGGATAATGTGATTGGTTTTTCGTTGACGACGATTTCTAGGGGTTCGCCTCCGTCAATCTCCAAATCAGCACCATTTTGGCTCACCGTCACTTTTATAACTCTTTCCCTAAAATTGATTTTGAAGGAATACATTTCCCATTGTTCAGGGATTTTAGGGGTAAAAGAAAGTTTTCCGTCCTTAACCCTCATACCGCCAAAGCCTTCAACAATGCTCATCCAAGTTCCTGCCATGGAGGTAATGTGCAATCCTTCTTCCACTTCCTTATTGTAATCGTCCAAATCCAATCGAGAAGTACGCAGGTAGAATGTGTAAGCTTGTTCCATTCTGCCTAATTTGGCTGCCTGCACCGAGTGAACGCAAGGCGAAAGCGAAGATTCATGAACGGTAAACGGCTCATAAAAATCAAAGTGTTTTTCCAGTTCCTGCTCGGTAAAGTGATTCTCAAAAAAATAGAATCCCTGTAGCGTATCTGCTTGTTTGATGTAGGGTGAGCGTAAAATTCTGTCCCAGCTCCAATGTTGGTTAATGGGGCGTTCTTTTTTGTCCAAGTCGGCCACACGGACCAAATCCTTGTCCAAGAACCCATCTTGTTGCAAATAGACACCATGCTCTTCGGAATACGGGAAATACATGTGGGCAGCCACTTTTTTCCAAAGTCCTGTCTCGTCGTTGGTCAACTTGGTTTTTTCCATCACCCTTTTGTAATCCGCAGGATGGTTTTGTTGCACCTGTTCCAACTGTTCCAAAGCATACTCCAGACACCACTTGGCCAAATAGTTAGTGTACCAGTTGTTGTGTACGTTGTTTTCATATTCGTTTGGCCCGGTCACACCCAGCATCACATATTTGTTTCGGTGTTCGGACCAATTGACCCGCTGTTGCCAAAAACGGGCTATACCGATTAGGACTTCAAGCCCCATTTCTGGAATGTAGCTGTAATCTTCAGTGTATCTGGTATAGTTAAAAATGGCGTAGGCAATTGCCCCATTTCTATGGATTTCCTCAAAAGTGATTTCCCACTCATTATGGCATTCCTCTCCGTTCATGGTGACCATCGGATAAAGTGCGGCACCGTTCTTAAAACCTAGTTTTTCGGCATTTTCAATGGCTTTTTCCAGATGGTTGTACCTGTACTTGAGCAATTTCCGAGCTACTTCTTGGTTTTTGGTCGCCATATAAAATGGTAAACAGTACGCTTCGGTATCCCAATAGGTACTACCTCCGTATTTTTCGCCCGTAAATCCTTTCGGGCCAATGTTCAATCGGGAATCAGTACCTGTATATGTTTGGTTCAGTTGAAAAATATTGAATCGGATGCCTTGTTGAGCTTTTATGTCACCTTCAATCGTAATGTCGCTCATGTCCCAGATGGACGCCCAAGCTTTTTTCTGTTCTTCCAAAAGCCCTTCAAAACCAAGTGATGATGCTTGGTCTAAAACAGTATTTGCTGCTTCGGTCAATTTTTCGGGCGGGTGGTTGCGGTCCACGGTATATCCACCAAATTTGGTCAAACTTACTTTTTCGCCCTTTTTTACATTTTGAGAGAATTCGAAACCAATAGATAATTCTTCTTTCTTTTCTGCATCTGGCGTTACTTTTAGGTTGTCGCCATACGACAAATGGGCCTGCATAAATGTGCACACCTTAAAATTTGTCTTCATGGTGTGGGATGCAATAAAAGCCCTGTTTTTTTCTGATGTTATCTTTGTAGTATTCCAAAACTTATCGTCCCAGTTGCTATCCTCATTGGTAATACCTGCATCGATATAGGGTTTAAAAACAATTGAGGCATCGGAATTGAGCGGAGTAATCTCAAACTTGATGGCTCCCACTTCGTCATGCGATAAACTCAAGAAACGAGTCGCAACCACCTCTATTTCAATGTTTTTGGATGTGTTGGCCACAAAACTTCTTTGGTACCAACCCTCTCTCATGTTCAGCTCGCGTTTAAAATTTTTAATGTTGGAGCAGGTGGCCAAATCCAAAGCGGAGCCATCAATCTCTACATCAATACCAATCCAATTGGGAGCATTCAATACCTTGGCAAAATATTCAGGATAGCCGTTTTTCCACCATCCTACCCGGGTTTTATCAGGATAATAAACCCCTCCGATATAGCTGCCTTGAAAGGTGGGGCCAGAATAGGCTTCTTCAAAATTGGCACGTTGCCCCATGGCCCCATTGCCTATACTGAAAAGACTTTCGGAAGATTTTACCCGACCTTTATCGAAACCTTCCTCAATAATACTCCATGGGTTCGGTTGTATATAATCTTGATGCATTTTAGGCTATTGATTGAATTGTTTGTTTATTGCTCGTTGATTATAAGATACATAATCTTTGATTATGAAAAAATCACGGTCTTGTTATTGTAGACCATCGTTTTTCGCGCTACATGAAGTTGAACCGCCCGCGAAAGTACAATACGCTCCAAATCCCTTCCCTTGGCTATAAAATCCTTAACCGAATGGGTATGCGAAACGGTAGTGACATCTTGCTCTATAATTGGTCCGGCATCCAAGTCCTCTGTTACGTAGTGGCTCGTGGCACCAATAATTTTTACACCTCTTTCAAAAGCAGCATGGTAGGGTTTGGCCCCGGCAAAGGCAGGTAAGAACGAATGGTGGATATTGATGATTTTCTGCGGGAATACATCTATCACCTTTGGAGATACAATCTGCATATACCTGGCCAAAACAATAAAATCCACCCCATATTGCTCCAAAAGTCCCAACTGTTTGTCCTCGGCCTCCTCCTTGGTCGCTTTGGTTACGGGAATATGAAAATAGGGGATGTTGAACTGCTCCGCAACATATTCCAAATCCGTGTGATTGCTCAATATAAATGGTATGTCCACCGATAATTCCCCAGAATTGTACCTACTTAGCAAATCGTAGAGGCAATGATTGTATTTGGAAACAAAAATGGCCATTTTGGGCTTGTAATCGTCGGTGTATGCATCCCATTCCATGTTGAACTCACTGGCCAACTCTTTTTCAAAATCCGTTTTGAAGGAGGATAGGTCAATCTCCTGTTCAAACTCGCTTTTAAGGCGCATAAAAAACACACCGGCCTGTTTGTCCACGTGTTGATCCAGATATACCACGTTTCCCTTTTGCTGGTGCACAAAGGTGGTAACGGAACGAATGATTCCGGATTGGTCCGGGCAGTTGATAAGAATGGTCAGTTTCATGGGACACATTTGAGCGGATAAAATTATGGTATTCAAAAAAGCAAGCCCAAAGATTTAATATTTTTTATACAATCTTAATCAAAATCAATTTTCAATTGCATTTTCTGTAAATTGCAGTGCAAAATCAGACCTTTTATTGCAGATGGAACAAATAAAAACCTACAAACCCAAAAATAAAATCAGAATTGTTACCGCGGCCTCGCTTTTTGATGGTCATGATGCGGCTATCAATATTATGAGAAGAATTATTCAGGCCACAGGAGTTGAGGTGATTCATTTGGGGCACGATAGGAGTGTTGCCGAAGTGGTGGATTGTGCCATTCAAGAGGATGCCAATGCCATTGCTTTGACATCTTACCAAGGCGGGCATAACGAATACTTTCGTTATATGTTCGATTTGTTGAAGGAACGAGGAGCGGGTCACATCAAAATATTTGGCGGTGGTGGCGGTGTAATTCTTCCAGAAGAAATCAAAGAGCTGATGGATTACGGTATCGAACGTATTTATTCCCCCGACGATGGCCGGGAAATGGGTCTACAAGGTATGATCAACGATTTAGTGGAGAGATGCGACACTGTCGTTCCAGATCTGAATCTTTCCAAAGGAAAAAGCTTGGAGAACGAGCTGGAAGAGAAGCATCCGAACACTTTGGCCCGTTTAATTTCATTGGCAGAGAATCGTCACGAGGAATTTGAGAAGTATCAAACCATTATTGAAGAATCAAAAAATAGCGTTCCCGTTTTGGGAATCACAGGAACAGGTGGGGCAGGTAAGTCCAGTTTGGTAGATGAGTTGGTGCGTCGATTTTTAATGGATTTTCCGGATAAACACATCGGAATTGTATCCGTAGATCCTTCCAAACGAAAAACAGGAGGTGCTCTTTTGGGCGATAGAATCCGAATGAACGCCATCAATAGCGAAAGGGTGTACATGCGTTCCTTGGCCACACGGCAGTCCAATTTGGCACTGTCCAAACATGTTTCGGAAGCTGTACAAGTACTGAAAGCGGCAAAATACGACCTGATTATTCTGGAAACCTCAGGGATAGGTCAGTCCGATACCGAAATATTGGAGCACAGTGATGTATCGCTCTACGTGATGACTCCCGAATTTGGTGCGGCCACGCAGTTGGAAAAAATCGATATGTTGGATTTTGCGGATATCGTAGCCATCAATAAATTTGATAAACGAGGTGCTTTGGATGCCCTTCGCGATGTGAAAAAGCAATATGCCCGCAACCACGGATTATGGCATACCAACGAAGATGAACTTCCCATTTTCGGTACCATTGCTTCGCAGTTCAATGACCCTGGGATGAACAGTCTCTATAAAAAGGTGATGGATACCTTGATGGAGAAAGCAGGTTCGACTCTGAATTCCACTATTGAGATTACCCAGGAAATGGCGGAGAAAATTTATGTGATTCCGCCAGCAAGAACCCGATATCTTTCAGAAATAGCCGAAAACAATAGAAGTTATGATGCCAAGGCAAAGGAAGAATCCAAAATAGCCCAAAAGCTTTACGGTATCTTTTTAACATTGGCTTCAACGTTGGAAATGGACCAAGAACAGGCCGAAAAGTCATTTTTGGATAAATCCGGCTTGAATGAAGATGAAATCGGGAAGCACATCAAAAATGAAGAATCCAAAGCATTGGTCAACCTCCTCATCAAAGAGTTTGACCGCGTAAAAATGCACTTGAATCCCCATAATTGGGAAGCCATCTTAAAATGGCGGGAAAAAGTGGCCCGTTACAAATCGGAAATCTATTCCTTTAAAGTAAGGGACAAGGAAGTCAATATAAAAACGCATACCGAATCCTTGTCGCACAGTCAGATTCCAAAAGTGTCCTTGCCCAAATACCAAGCTTGGGGCGATATTTTGCAGTGGATTTTGCAAGAAAATGTACCAGGAGAGTTTCCCTACACGGCGGGACTTTACCCGTTCAAAAGAGAAGGGGAGGACCCCACGCGAATGTTCGCGGGCGAGGGTGGACCGGAGCGCACCAATCGCCGATTCCATTATGTGAGTATGGATATGCCGGCCAAACGCTTGTCCACCGCTTTTGATTCTGTGACCTTGTACGGAAACGACCCGGACCACCGACCTGATATCTATGGGAAAATAGGAAATGCAGGTGTGTCCATCTGCTGTTTGGACGATGCCAAAAAATTGTATTCTGGTTTTGACCTGAGCAGCCCAATGACCTCGGTAAGTATGACCATTAATGGTCCTGCACCAATGCTCTTAGCCTTTTTTATGAACGCTGCCATTGACCAAAACTGTGAGAAATATATCAAAGAAAATGGTCTGCAAAAAGAGGTCGATGAAAAAATCAAAACCATTTTTAAAGAAAAAGGAGTGGCGCAGCCCACCTATTACGGCGAACTTCCCGAAGGGAACAACGGTCTTGGTCTAATGCTTTTGGGTGTAACCGGGGACCAAGTGCTTCCCGAAAATGTTTACCAAGAAATAAAAGCTAAGACCTTGAACCAAGTTCGTGGTACGGTACAGGCCGATATTTTAAAAGAGGACCAAGCACAGAACACCTGTATCTTCTCGACGGAGTTTGCATTGCGATTGATGGGCGATGTGCAGGAGTATTTTATTGAGCAACAGGTGCGCAATTTTTACTCCGTATCCATATCGGGCTACCACATTGCCGAGGCGGGCGCCAATCCCATAACACAGTTGGCGTTTACACTTTCCAATGGTTTTACCTACGTAGAATATTACTTGAGCCGAGGAATGGACATCAATAAGTTTGGGCCGAATCTTTCGTTTTTCTTTTCCAACGGAGTGGACCCGGAATATGCGGTCATAGGGCGCGTAGCTAGACGCATTTGGTCCAAGGCCCTCAAAGAAAAGTATGGTGCCAATCCAAGGGCGCAAATGCTCAAATATCACATCCAAACCTCGGGAAGAAGCCTGCACGCACAGGAAATTGATTTCAACGATATCCGTACCACGCTTCAGGCCTTGTATGCAATTTATGATAACTGTAACTCGCTGCATACCAATGCGTATGATGAGGCCATTACCACACCAACCGAGGAATCTGTCCGTAGGGCCATGGCCATACAGTTGATCATCAACAAAGAATTAGGCTTGACCAAAAATGAAAACCCGATACAGGGGGCGTTCATTATTGAAGAGTTAACCGATTTGGTCGAGGAAGCTGTTTTAATGGAGTTTGATAGAATTACCGAACGTGGGGGTGTGCTGGGAGCTATGGAAACCATGTACCAACGCTCCAAGATTCAAGAAGAAAGTCTCCATTATGAAACCCTAAAACACTCGGGTGAATATCCGATTATTGGGGTAAACACATTTTTGAGCTCCAAAGGTTCACCGACCATTCTCCCTGCTGAGGTCATCCGCGCTACGGAAAAGGAAAAGGAAAATCAGATAAAGACCTTGCAAAACCTTCACAAAAGGGAAGAGGACGAAGCTTCCAAACAGTTGAATGAATTGCAGGAGGTTGCCATCAACAATGAGAATATCTTTGAAAAATTGATGGAGGCAGCCAAATATTGCTCATTGGGGCAAATTACCGAAGCGTTGTTTGAAGTAGGGGGGCAGTACCGAAGAAATATGTAGGAATCAGTCGTTTTTGTTGATCAAGGACTTTCTCCATTTTTTAAAGGAAATACGGAATATGCGAATCTCTTTTCTAAGCAAGTTCAGGTATTCCTTCTCTTTTACGCCGTCCCTTTCCAGACCATTGCAATATGCAAGAATATTGCGTGTCATAATATTTACGTAAGAAAGGCTTCTCATACGTACAGATGGACAATTGCTCAATGCGGCCTGTTCCAATTCCTTGGTAATCAGGTCGGCATCTACCAAAAGGGATTGGGAGATATCATCTCGGAAAGAATCGATTTTGCGAAGTGACAAAATCTCTCTGTTTTGGGTAAAGTAAGCAGCCACCGCTTCGCTCATGTCGCGAAGGGCCAAAGATCTACGGTATACACCAAGGGAGTTAAGAGAATTTCTCTCCATGTTTTTCTAGCAATTTTGAATCATAAAATTACGCACGAATCAAATTTTTTTACTTTTGTTACGAAAGCTATAATTCGATTTTACTTTCGAAAACAAAAAAATAGCGGTAAATTTCTTTCCATATGAAGATAGATGACTTGAATTGGCAAATTTTGAATCATTTGCAGCAAAATGCACGGGAATCTTTTGCCAATATTGGGAGAAAGATTGGACTAACCCCACCAGCGGTTGCGGAACGCGTTAAGAAAATGGAGGACCTTGGCATCATTGAAAGCTATCGTGCCAACATTTCCTATGTAGAGGCGGGATACCAGCTGAAGGCGATAATCATGTTGCGTGCCTTTATGGGTAAGTTGAAGCCTTTTCTGGACAAGGTAAAAACATTTCAGGAGGTAGAAAATTGCTACCGTATCACCGGTAATGAAAACATTATTATGGAGGTGGTGCTTCGGGATCAGTCCCATTTGGAAAAATTTATCGATGAACTCATCGTATACGGAGAATGTAGAACACACATTGTGTTGTCCAATGTAGTAGCCAATTCCCCCATTAAAAAAAGTAAAGTCGGTAAATAGTTTCTTGTTAAATTGATGATTTAGAAACAGACTTTGGCTAGATTTTTGTTAAAATAGAGTTATGAAAAAAACATATTTGCTATCACTTTTGACCAGTTTTTGTGCACTATCCATCTTCTCACAACAATTGGTCTTAAAAAAAGGGGAGATTGTTGAAAATCTTTCAATTAACGATTCCACAGAGAATACCTACTCCATTTACATACCCAAGACCTTTTCCATGGAGAAAAAGTGGCCGTTGATGGTGGTGTTGGATACGGAGGGAAATGAGACCAAGGCACTTTCCATGTTTGTGGTTGCAGCAGAAAATGAGGGGTATGTTCTGGCTGCTCCAAAACTGTTGGACAGTGTTTCTCTGACAAAGAATATGGTGGTGGTAAGCCAATCTATTCAAAAGGTTACAAGTATGTTGCCCATACACGGTGATAGGATTTATGCAGCAGGTAGTGAGTCCGGAGGCCAGTTTGCCAGTTTGGTTCCGGTTTTGATCACAGGTGTTAACGGGACAATGTCCATTGGAGCCTCTTTGGCCAATCGTGAGCTGATAAATACCAAAAATCCTTTCCATTTTGTAGGGATTGTTAATAAAGAGAATTTTAATTACCCGTTTATGTTGACGGATGCCAAGCTTTTGGACAGGTATAAGTTCCGCAATCAAGTGTTGTTGTACGATGGAAGCGGGGAATGGCCTGGAGTTTCATACTTGGAAAAAGGAATGCAACTATTCACTTTGGATGCCATGGGAAGGAAATGGATTCCAAATGACCCTGCCTATGTAGAAAAGGCCTATCAAGAAGATTTGGGCAAATTGGAGCAGTTGAAAAGCATTGGTGATTTATTGTGGGCAGAGCAATACATGACCGAAATGGTGTCCATGTACGGCGCTCTAAAAAATATGGATTCCCTCCGGTCTGTGCAGAAAGATTTGAGGAAGGATAGGGGCTTCAAAGCGATGAAAAGAGCAGAAAACGCTGCCTTTTTAAAAGAATCCTTGCTCAAGGAGGATTACCAATATTATATGGAGGAAGATGTGTACACCCATAATTTCAACAATCTGGGATGGTGGAACCATCAAATGGGCGAGATTAGCAAGTTTATTTCAGGATCAAAACCCTATGAAAAGCAGATGGGCCATAGGTTGAAGGGCTTTGTAAATGCCTTGGCGGAAGATAACATTCGGATAATAGCTTCCGAAGAAGTGGTGGATGAAGATGCTTTGGCATTTTTGTACATGCTGAAAACCATTCTGGAGCCCGAGAATCATGAATATTACCTCAAGACCATTTCCCTCAGTGCAAAGAATGATGATTTTGGAACATCGCTCTTCTATTTGGAAGAACTTTTGAAAAAAGGGTTTAAGGATAAGGAAAAGCTCTACAGTCTGGAACATACAGCCTTGTTCCGCATTACCCCGGAGTTCAACGAAATGGTGTCCAAGTACCTTGACGATGCACGTTATGACATCAAACTCGATGAAAATAGACCGTAGACAAAGACTTTAGTTCTTACGGGTTTAAGCTGTATTTTTGTAAAAACAGCTTCAGGATGAAATATGCACTTTTACTATTGGTAGTTTTTTTGATGTCTTGTGGTCAGGGTAAAAAATACCATGATGAAGAGAAATCCGTTGCCGTAAAATCGGATTTGATAGCGGATATTTTGGAATATCAAAAAGAACAGAACGAGAGCTTTAAAGACCCCGATTCATCCCCCTTGCCCGATAAATACCGTAAGGATTTCGAGGGGCTCGATTTTTTTGAGCCCGATACCAACTATATAGTAAAGGCGCATTTTGTGCGTACTCCAGATGCAGAACCTTTTTTAATGCCCAGCACTACGGATAGGCAAACGCAAGAAGTGGTCTACGGAATCGCACATTTTAAATTGAACGGGAACGAACACCAGTTAGAGGTATACCAAAGTTTGGATATGATGGATGATGAAGAATATGAAGATTATCTGTTCTTGCCTTTTTTAGATAATACCAACGGGGAAGAGACGTATGGAGGGGGAAGATATATTGATTTGACGATTCCTGAAGGTGATACTTTGGTGATTGACTTTAACAAGGCATACAACCCTTATTGTGTGTATAACAAAAAGTACTCCTGCCCTCTAGTGCCAAGGCAAAATTATTTGAGAACTAAAGTGAGAGCAGGAGTGAAAAATTTTAACAAGGACTAAAAAAAGCCTTAATCCTATTGGAATAAGGCTTTTTTCGTGTCATATCAATATTATTTTTAGAAGGAGTAAATCGCAGCAATCAAGAATGAAGCTTGGTTGCTACTGAAAGCTCCATCACTGTCCACGTAAGGTTCTATATCATTTCCCCAAGTGTCCAAACGAACCTCTGGTTTAATGATAAGATTATCTTTTGTAAAGCTACCGGTCAATGTTAATCCAAGAACGGGGGAGTCATCATCAACTGCATCATCAGTAAAAGTCATGTATTCTCCACGGAGTCCAACGGCAAAGCTATCGGAAGTAGTGAATTGAGGGTAAATGGCTGCACCATAGAAACCGGTTCCTGTCTCGGAATTGTCATTATAGGCCGCATTGATTCCAAAGAAGAAATCTTCAGTTAAGTCAAATCCTCCGGTATAATCAATTTCAAACCCTAAACCACCATTTCTTCCGCTATCATAATAAAGGTTCAGAAATTGATCGTAAAATCCTAGCTGACCTCCTAATGAATATTCTCCACTTTCACTGATATCATTTGTATCCCATGGATTCATAACAGCAAGCATTAAGCTTACATCATCAGAAAGTGCAAAATCTGCTTTAAGACCCAAATGTGAAAATGGTCCATTGGAGAAAAGGTAGGAAACGCTATAGTTAAAGTTAGCTTGAGGAGCAATTACCTCGTATCCTAAAAAGGTATTGAAACGACCCATAGTAAGTGTGGTGCTTTCGGAAACATTCCAATACACATACGCCTGATTGATTATGCCATTAAGAACATCGTTATTAAAAGTGGCCTCGGTACCTCTAGGGCCAAAAACCAAATCAACGACAACACCGGTATCTCCCATGTCGTAGGTGCCGATTAAATTGGCCATACCTAATGCAAAACCTGTTTGGTTGGCAAATGATGTAAAAGTGCCGGTTGTTGATTCTCCGGCGTCATGGAATGTTGTTCTGTAATAAGCGTCAACAGATCCACTGAGACTGAATTTGGAAGTCTCTTCCTCCTGTGCAGAGGCTGAAAATGTTACCATTGAAATAATGGCGATAGCCAAAATTTTTCCGAAATTTGTATTTATAATCGTTTTCATATCATAATCGTTTAGTTGTCCTTTATTGAAGGACAGTTAGTTGTAATAATTGTGAGTTTGATTGAAAAGGTTATTAGACGGAGCGTTTGGCAGAACGCTCCGTTCCTTTTTTTACAATCTTTTGTGAGTTTGATTAAGAGTTTCCTAAAGACTATTTGTCCTGGGAAATGTGTTCTGGGTATGCTTCTACACCATGTTCGTGTAGGTCAAGACCTTCAACTTCCTCTTTTTCAGATACTCTAAGTCCAATAGTTTTCTTCAAGATGAAAAGTACTATGAAGGATGCTAGGGCCGCCCAAAGAATGTAGGACAACGATCCGTAGGTCTGAACCCACAGTAGTTTGGCTCCGCCACCGTACAATAATCCGCCGTCTAGTGCAAATAGGCCGATCAGCACAGTTCCAATGAAACCACATACTCCGTGAACGGAGATGGCTCCTACTGGGTCGTCAATCTTAAGTTTTTTATCGATAAATTCAATGGAGACTACCACTATTATACCGCATACCAAGCCAATGGCAAGGGCTCCCCAAGCATTCACGGCTCCACATCCGGCAGTAATCCCCACCAAACCGGCCAAAGCGCCGTTAAGGGTCATGGAAATATCAGCTTTGCCATATCTAGCCCAAGTAAAAAATAGGGCAGCTATGGCTCCTATCGCAGCGGCTAGGTTTGTATTTATGATAACACTGGTTGCTGCGATGGTATCATCGCCGCCCCAAGCTAATTGGGAACCTCCGTTGAATCCGAACCATCCCAACCAAAGAATAAATACACCAAGTGCGCCAAAGGCCATGTTGTGTCCAGGGATTGCTTGTGCTTTTCCATCCACGTATTTTCCGATTCTAGGTCCTACCAAAATGGCGGCAACCAATGCAGCTGCACCACCTACGGCGTGTACCACGGAAGAACCGGCAAAATCAACAAATCCTGCGGTGTTCAACCATGCATCGTCATCAAATGGCCAGTACCAGCTACCTGAAATCGGGTAGATGATGGTGGTAAGGACAGCGGAAAAGATCAAATAGGTCGAAAATTTGGTCCTACCAGCAATTGCTCCCGATACAATAGTGGCTGCTGTAGCGCAGAATACTGTCTGGAAGAATAGGTTGTACCAATCATCGGCACTAAAAAAGAAATATCCTTGATCGGATGGACTAGATCTAAAGAATCCTCCACCTACAAGGTCGCTACCATACATGATACCGTAACCTAATGCCCAGAACATGACCGAACCAACGGCCAAGTCCATTACGTTTTTCATAATAATGTTACCAGTGTTCTTGCTACGGGTAAAACCTATTTCCAACAGGGTGAAACCTGCCTGCATAAAAAACACCAATATAGCCGCAAGGGTGATCCAGAGGGCCCCCATGTCGCCAGTAATGGCTTCAACGGCTTTGTCTATCGCTTCTTGTTCTTGAATAATCATAATCTAAGTTTTTAAAGTTTTTTGGCTATTAATGTTAGTTGATTCCTGCGCTTCCGCTTTCCTTGGTTCTAATCCTGTAGGCTTCGATAACATCGGAGATGAAAATTTTTCCATCACCTACGTTGCCAGTGCTCGCAGTGTCCAATAAAACGTTCACGGTTTTTTCCAGGAAGTCATCGCTAACCACGATAACCAAATACCTTCGTTGAATATCGCTAGTGCTGTACGATATGCCACGATAGACATGTCCTTGTTTTTCATTTCCAACTCCCGTTACATCCCAGTAACTAAAGAAGTTGACCTCAATTTGATGGAGGGCTTTTTTTACCTCATCAAATTTGGATTTTCTAATAATTGCCTCGACTTTTTTCATAATTAAGTAGTTAATTGATGTCTCAAATATATAGGATAAAAGTCAAGACCATAAAAAAGTATGGGGGGTGTCGGTTATTTTTATGGGTATAAAAAAAATACCCCTTAAATTTTAGGGGTATTTAATTTTATGTTAATGTTTGTTGGGTATTTATTGATTTTAAGTTAACATTTAATGTGTTTGAGCTCAATTTTCACAAGGTTGAGCGCCTAAAAAGTGATAAATGTTCGTTTTTTAACAAATTTTAACTTAAAAAATACAATTTATAACTACTAAATGTGTTTGGCGATCCATAATCCCAGAACAACGGCCAAAACGCCGATACCAATGCTGGAAATCATGTAGATAGAAAAGTTGAGCAGGTCGCCGTCCTTTAATAAAGAGTGTTTTTCAAAAGCGAAAGCGGAGAAGGTAGTAAAGCCACCGCAGAATCCAGTGGCAAGAAATAAGGTGTTGTTGTTCAGTATATTGCCTTTAGCTGACAACCCTAGAAAAAGACCTATCAATAAACACCCAATAATGTTTACCAAGAATGTTCCTAGAAAAAAATTATGGAAAAGAGGGTTGAGCGGTTTTGAAATAAGATAGCGTAAAACACTTCCTAATCCCCCGCCCAAAAAGACAAGTAAGGCTTGTTTCATGCCCTAAAGGTACAAACTAAACCGCTTCTTTGTACTCGGTTTCAACAGTCTCTCGGGGGAAGAGTTTGGTGGTTGAGATGTCGGAAATCCGTTGAATTGGTTTTGTAAACCTTTTTTTGGCTCCATTCACGCTGAAAATCAATAGAATTGCATTAACAGCAAGCAAAACAAACAGGATGCTAAAAAATACAGTCATTATAGGTTAGGTGCTTAATTAATGGTAAGACAAAAGTACGATTTTTCTTATCGGAAGGAAATCGAATGCTTGTTATTGTTGTAAAAGCTACAATTTTTGTGGCAACTGCAAATAAACTGTTAATTTTTAAGGAAGTACTTAATTAGAAAGAGGATGATTATGAAAGATATAAAGGAAACCAGTATCCAAATTACACCTCTGTAATTTTTTTTATGCAGTTTTTTGTCCTTTCGGTAGGATGAAGCGATAATCACGACAAAGACAATAAAGAATAGGGCTGCAAAAATTACCTGTCCTGTGCTGAACATATTTTATATTTTTATGCAAAGCTAAATCAAAATTAAGTAATGAAAAGTAAAATTAAGGCAGTGGAGCTCTTCCACAATTCGTTTGGTCTGGGAGTGTCGCAAAAACCCAAAGCGGATTTAGGAGCAGAAAAGAACAAACTCAGGTTTAATTTGATGGACGAGGAAAACCGTGAATATTTGGAAGCCGCCAACAATAATGATTTGGTTGAGGTGGCCGACGCGCTTGGGGATATGCTCTATATATTATGCGGAACCATATTGGAGCACGGCATGCAATATAAGATTGAAGAAGTGTTCGAGGAGATTCAGCGGAGTAATATGAGCAAGCTCGGTGCCGATGGAAAGCCTATTTATCGTGAAGATGGGAAGGTGCTAAAAGGGCCAAATTACTTTAAACCGGACATTCAAACTATTATAGATAAATAAAAAAAGGCGCCGATCGGCGCCTTTTTGGTTTGGTCTAGATGACTTCGTGTCGCCATCCAAATTTATCTTCTGCTCGGTTGTACTGAATATCTGTCATTCTTTTTTTCAATAAAGAAGCATAGCTTTCTTCCAACTCTGGCAAATCATAATCCTTTCCATGATATCCAAAACCTGAAATCGGAGAAACTACAGCTGCCGTACCTGCCCCGAACATTTCTTTTAACGAGCCGTTTTCCGCAGCTTCCACCAATTCATGAACGGATATTTTGCGAACTTCGGTTGTAATACCTTCATCCTTGGCAATGTCCAAAATGCTCTTTCTGGTTATTCCGTCCAAAATACGATCGCTGGTAGGGGCGGTCATCAAGGTATCGTTAATGCGTACAAAAACGTTCATTGCACCAGCTTCCTCAATAAATTCATGGGTGTTGTCGTCCGTCCAGATTACTTGTTGGTAACCCTTGTCAGCGGCCAACTTTGTTGGGTAAAACTGTCCGGCGTAGTTACCACCTGCTTTGGCGTAACCTACACCTCCATTGGCTGCGCGGGAATAGGTTTCTTCTATCAAAACTTTCACCTTTCCAGAAAAATAGGATCCAGATGGAGCACAGGCAATTATAAATTTATACTCGTTTGCTGGGGAAGCATGGAATCCGTTTCCTGATGCAAAAACAAATGGTCTAATGTAAAGGGAGCTTCCCGGGTTTTGGGGAATCCAATCACTTTCCACTTGGATAAGGGCATTTAACCCTTCCATAAAATAAGCTTCGGGGATTTGTGGAATGGCAAGTCTCTCTGCAGATTTGTT
Source organism: Flagellimonas abyssi (assembly GCF_019457905.1). Lineage (GTDB taxonomy): Bacteria > Bacteroidota > Bacteroidia > Flavobacteriales > Flavobacteriaceae > Flagellimonas > Flagellimonas abyssi. The sequence continues at coordinate 33,797 of NZ_JAHZSV010000013.1, forward strand.
CAACCGTTTGCAGTTTTCTTCGGGCCTAAAAAGCCAGACCTTACCGTTCTCATCCTTATAAGCTTTCATTCCTTCAAAAATAGATTGGCCGTAGTGGAAAATCTTTGCAGATGGGTCCAGGGTAATGGGTTGGTATGGAACCACTTTAGGAGCGGACCACTCACCATCTTTATAATCACAGACCAACATATGGTCGGAATAAACACTTCCAAAGGAAAGATTGTCAAAATCCACATCATGGATTTTTGAGCTTTTGGCTCTTTCTATAGCTATTTTATTCGCTAATGTTTCCATATCACTTACATTTACAGGGATAAAATTAGCTATTTATTGTTAGTTTTGGACGTTTATCAAATCTAAATATTGGACTTGACCCACAATTATTTAAATGTTATCAAAAATGAGGATTTTTAACACTTTTGCTACTATTATTTTACTAGGTATGGTACTGGTTTCGTGTAAGCAAGAAACCATAGAGGGCGATTACTTTGGAGAAGAATTCAAAATTTCCGGGGAGGCTTCCAAAACATCGGCTCCATTTGATGAAATTTCTGGAAAAGATTCCTTACAGACCCAAATAGTTGGTGAGATCAAGGAAGTTTGCCAAGCCAAAGGATGCTGGATGAAGGTGAAATTGGAGTCCAATGATGAGGTTTTTGTCCGCTTTAAGGATTATGGTTTCTTTGTACCAAAGGATGCCGCAGGAAAAAAAGTGGTGATGAACGGAGCAGCTTTTTTTGAAGAAATGTCTGTTGAAGACCAAAGGCATTACGCTGAGGATGAGGGTGCTTCCGAAGATGAACTGGCCCAAATTACCGCCCCCAAGAAAACGCTTAGGTTTGAAGCTGATGGTGTATTGATCGCCAGCCAACCTTGAAACGAAAAATAATCACCACGGGCGATGGTTCCAAGACCATCCAAATAGAAGATTGGGACGAGCAGTACCATTCCAAACATGGTGCGGTTCAAGAAGCCTACCATGTTTTTATCGAGCATGGCCTAAGGTTATTTCAGAATCGAAAAGTCCATCTGCTGGAAATAGGTTTCGGAACAGGACTGAATGCCCTCATTACCCTTCACGAAGCAGTGCGACAAAACCTGCAAATCGATTATGTTGGTGTGGAAGCGTTTCCTGTTTCCATGGAAGAAGTGAATCAGTTGGACTATTGCGAGCAATTGGGTTTTGAAGGATTAGAGCAAATGTTTCAAAAAATGCACAGTTGTCCATGGGAAGAAGTCATTTCGATTACAACCGATTTTTCTCTTTTGAAACAAAAAAAGGATTTTAAGCAAATCGACCAGCAAGATTTGTTCAACCTTATCTATTTTGATGCATTTGGTGCCCGCGTACAGCCAGAACTATGGACAGAGAAAATCTTTTTAAAAATGTACCAAGCACTTGCAATCGATGGCGTTTTGGTCACGTATGCTGCCAAAGGTAGTGTGCGCAGGGCTATGCAGGCCGTAGGGTTTACCGTGGAGCGATTGCCCGGACCGCCCGGCAAAAGAGAAATGCTCAGAGCCCTAAAAACCTCATAAATGCCAATAAGCTGTTAAGTTTTATCCTTTTAGTGTCATAAATAGATCTAAAGTTTAAACAAATATGTTAAACCTAAATTAAGGTCTCATAAACAGTCAATTAAACCTATAACTTTGTACAAAAGGATGATATATGAAGGTGTTGATAACAGGAGCTACTGGACTGGTGGGGCAAGCCATAGTAAAGGTGTTGCACCAAAAGGGTATTCCAGTAAATTATTTGACTACAAGCAAAGATAAGATAGATTCTTCCGAAGATTTCCAAGGATTTTATTGGAATCCGAACAAAGGAGAGATTGATTTGGATTGTTTTCATGATGTTCAGGCCATCATTAATTTGGCCGGCGCAAGTATTGCCAAACGTTGGACTCCCCAACATAAAAAGAGAGTGCTTTCCAGTAGGATCAATAGCCTTCAAACCTTGAAAAAGGGTTTGGAAAAGTCTGGCAATAAGGAGGTGGAATGCCTTGTTTCTGCATCTGCAATAGGTATTTACCCGGACTCTCTTTGTGAGTATTTTGATGAGGATACCAAAAAGGTAGACGATGGTTTCTTGGGAGATGTCGTGACAAAATGGGAGACAGAGGCCGATACTTTTATGGCGCTTGGAATCGATGTCACCAAAATAAGAATAGGCCTTGTTCTTTCTTCAGAAGGGGGAGCATTGCCAAAAATGGCCATTCCCGTAAAAAACTTTGTTGGAGCACCGATTGGTACAGGGGATCAATGGCAATCTTGGGTTCATATCGAAGATTTGGCACAAATGTTTGTATTTGCCGTTGAGAACAATCTTACCGGTGTTTACAATGCTGTGGCGCCAAATCCGGTAACAAACACTAAGCTGACCAAGGAATTGGCAAGAATTTTAGATCGTCCCCTGTGGTTGCCAAATGTGCCCGCTTTCATTCTAAAAGCATTGTTGGGCGACATGTCCACTTTATTATTGGCCAGCCAAAGGGTAAGTGGAAAAAAAATTGAAGAGGAAGGTTTTGCTTTTCAATATGCCAATATCTGTCAGGCACTTAAAAATTTATATGCTTCACAAGAGGAAGGAATTCCTGCATCCGTTGAAGCTTAATACGTTTAAATTTCAACATATTTAAATATAGAAAGTCCGCTTAGGCGGCTTTTTTTATGTTTTGCGGTGACATTTTGACATTTTTATACAATTGGCAGTACTTTTGCCACTTCAAATCAGAATAAAACAATACAACATGAGCAATAAAAGTAAGGTTGAGGAAATGGAAGATGAGCCTAAAAAAGGGCAAACCGAAGAGAGTACTGAGCTGAACGAAGAACATATAGAGGCAGAAAACGCGGAACAAAACGAGGAGGAGCTTTCGGAAGAGGAAAAATTGCGCGAAGATTTGGCCAAAGAAAAAGAGAAATTCTTGAGGCTTTTTGCGGAATTTGAAAATTACAAGCGAAGAACCTCCAAGGAGCGTATGGATTTGTTCAAGACTGCTGGACAAGAAGTAATAGTGGCCATGCTCCCCATTTTGGATGATTTTGACCGTGCATTAAAAGAACTTTCCAAATCTGAGGACAAAGAGATGTTCAAAGGAGTGGAACTCATCAGTAATAAATTTAGGGAAACCCTTAAGAACAAAGGTCTTGAGCAGGTTGAAGTAGAGCCAGGGGATGCATTTGATGCAGAAGTGCACGATGCCATCACCCAAATACCTGCACCTGACAAGAAAATGAAAGGGAAGATCATAGATGTAGTGGAAAAAGGGTTTAAACTGGGAGACCGAATCATTAGACATCCTAAAGTTGTTGTTGGAAACTAAAGTTGTATGAAGGAAGATTATTACGAAATATTAGGAGTCTCCAAAGGAGCCTCTGCTGCAGAAATCAAGAAAGCCTACCGAAAAAAGGCCATTGAGTACCACCCGGATAAAAATCCAGGAGATACCAAGGCGGAGGAAATGTTCAAGAAATCTGCCGAGGCATATGAGGTGTTGGGCAACCCTGACAAAAGGGCAAAGTATGACCAATTTGGCCATGCCGCCTTCGATGGTAGTGGAGGATTTGGTGGCGGAGGTATGAATATGGACGATATCTTCAGTCAGTTCGGTGATATTTTTGGAGGAGCTTTTGGCGGCGGATTCAGCGGATTTGGCGGCTTTGGCGGCGGACAGCGTAGAGCCAAGGGCAGTAACTTGCGTATTCGCGTAAAGTTAACCTTGGAAGAAGTTGCCAATGGCGTCGAGAAAAAGGTGAAGGTGCGTAGAAAGCTCCAAGCGGATGGCGTAACCTATAAAACCTGTCCAACCTGTAATGGTACGGGACAGATTACAAAAATCACCAACACCATCTTGGGTAGAATGCAAACAGCGACTACCTGTACCACTTGTGGTGGAGCCGGTCAGTCAATAGATAAAAAGCCTTCCGATGCCGATGCACAGGGACTCAAGGTGGTGGAAGAAACCGTATCCATCAAAATTCCACCAGGTGTTGAGGATGGTATGCAGCTCAAAGTTACCGGAAAAGGAAACGATGCCCCGGGGAACAGTATCGCAGGAGATTTGCTGGTGGCCATAGAAACCGTTGAACACGATACCCTAAAGCGCGAAGGAGACAATTTACATTACGACTTATATATAAGCATTCCAGAAGCGGTTCTAGGTAGCTCCAAGGAAATTGACGCCATAGGAGGAAAAGTCCGTATAAAATTGGAGCCAGGTCTGCAATCCGGAAAAATTTTAAGACTTCGAGGAAAGGGTATCAACAGTTTGAACGGTTATGGAGCCGGAGATTTGCTGGTTCATGTGAATGTTTGGACGCCAAAGAGCATAAACAAAGAGCAAAAGGAGTTTTTTGAGCGTATGCAGGATGATGAAAACTTTGCCCCAAAACCTGAAAAATCGGACAAATCCTTTTTTGAGAAAGTGAAAGATATGTTCTCTTAAAAGAAAAAAAATCTTCTGTTTAAATAAAAAACGTATATTTGGAACTGATGTTGGGTAACCGATATCTAATTTTCTTTTTCATAGCAATTTTTTTCCCATCCTTGATTTTGTTAAGGGTGGGTTTTTGTTTTTATGGGAAAACAGGTAGCTAGCAATTACATATCTTTGAAAAAATAGTTTACATGGATTATATCCTTGTTGCCAAAAATGTGACCAAAACATATGGTAATCACACTGCGTTGAGCAACATCTCACTTCAAATCCCGAAGAATTGCATTTACGGACTTTTGGGTCCGAATGGGGCGGGTAAAACCTCTTTTATCAGAATAATCAATCAAATCACGCATCAAGACTCAGGTGAGATTTTGCTTAATGGAGAGCCCTTGGCCCCAAAGCATATTGCATCCATAGGATACTTGCCTGAGGAGAGAGGACTGTACAAAAGTATGAAGGTGGGTGAGCAGGCATTGTATTTGGCACAGCTAAAGGGGTTGTCCAAAAGTGAAGCAAAAACAAGGCTCAAATACTGGTTCGACCGTTTGGATATTGGTGATTGGTGGGACAAGAAGATTCAGGAGCTTTCAAAAGGGATGGCCCAGAAAATCCAGTTCATTGTTACCGTACTCCATGAACCCAAATTGTTGATTTTTGATGAACCTTTCAGTGGTTTTGACCCCATAAATGCCAACATCATCAAAGACGAGATTCTTCAATTAAAGGAAAACGGAACCTCCATTATTTTTTCCACGCACCGGATGGAATCCGTGGAAGAGCTTTGTGAGTACATTGCCCTTATTCATAAGTCCGAAAAAATCTTGGATGGGAAATTGTCGGACATCAAAAAAGCATATAAAAACAATATTTTCAATGTTGGAGTTCAGATGCAAAAGGATCCTAGAGACTTTTTGAAATCCTTGGAGGAAAAGTTCAATATCCTTTCTTCAGAAATAGACCCCATTGAAAACCAATTGAATTTTAAAGTACAGTTGGCATCGAGGCACACAGGCGATATTTTAACAGAACTATCCAAAGTTGCTAACATCAACAGATTTGAAGAGACCATTCCATCTGCTAACGACATATTTATTCAAACCGTAAACAACAAGGACAATGGCAAGTAAACTTGGGTTGATCATAAAGAGAGAATATTTGGCCAAAGTGCGCAACCGTTCTTTTATTGTTATGACTGTTTTGAGCCCACTTTTAATGGTAGGGATGATTGTGCTCATTGCTTTTTTGGCCAAAGTAAATGATGACGAAACCAGGGTAGTGAGTGTTTTGAACAAAAGTTCTTTTTTCCAGAGCGAATTCTATCCTTCCAAAAATATTTCCTACGTGCATATGGATAATTTGACCTTGGAGCAGGCAAAGGATTCAACCAATGCATTGGAATATTATGGACTGCTATACATTCCCGAGGGGAAAACGGTGGAAGAAGTATCTAGTTCTGCCTATCTTTTTACCAAGGACAATCCCAATACATCGATTACCAAGGAGCTTGAGGATGTTTTTCAAAATCAGTTAAGGCAAGATAGACTCCAAAAATTGGGGGTCACCTCCGAACAGTTCTCTACGGTAGAAAAACCGTTTGAAATCAACCTCTCCACGTTTGATGGCGAAAAAAGTATGCGTGGTATCAACGAGATCAAAGCCTTTATCGGAGGCGGATTTGGCTACGCGATCATGATGTTCATTATTATCTACGGAGGTTTTGTGATGCGTAGCGTTATCGAGGAAAAAACGAGCAGAATCATTGAAGTGATAATTTCTTCAGTGAAACCGTTCCAACTGATGCTCGGTAAGATTATCGGAAATTCCTTGGCCGGAATCACCCAGTTTTCCATTTGGATCATTTCAGCTTCGGCATTGTTGTTTATGACTGTGCTGATTTTTGGTATTGACCTTAGCGCGCTTTCAAACGATGGCATTATGACCCCGGGAGCGGCCGGAATGTCTCAGTTTGGCGGAATGGACAGCGATATGATGATGTACGCCAAGGAAATTTATGATATTCCTTGGGCCTTGCTCATTGTATCGTTTTTTATCTATTTTGTACTTGGTTACCTTATTTATAGTTCCATTTACGCAGCCATTGGAGCGGCCGTGGATAATGAAACGGATACACAACAATTTATCTTTCCTATTATATTACCTTTAATGTTGGCTATTTATGTCGGGTTCTTTTCCGTTTTTAGCAACCCTCATGGTCCAATAGCTGTAGGTTTTTCGTTGTTTCCGTTAACATCACCCATTGTTATGCTGATGCGTTTGCCAGGGGGGATAGGTGAAGGAGGAGTACCTTTGTGGCAGTTTTTGTTGTCCGTTTTTCTATTGATCGTTACCTTTTTGGGTATTGTATCCCTAGCGGCAAAGATTTACCGAACAGGTATTTTAATGTATGGAAAAAAGCCAACGTATAAAGAATTGATAAAATGGTTGAGATATTAGAATAGTATGCAAGACGGTGCAGAAGAAATAAAAGAAATAATCACCGAGGATCTCTGGGGGTCCATAAAGGATTTTTTGGATCTTGGGTTCCATATTGGCACTGGGGACAAATCCATAGATCTTACCATTGGGCTTTTGTTATTATTAACGGTTACCATTGTGGTGACAAAGTTCTTGTTAAAGTGGTTGCGCTTGATATTTACGCGCAAAATGGAGCAAGAGGACAAGCATAAGTTTACCAGTGTCTTTAAGTTCATCAACTATGTGATTTACCTTATTGCCGTTTTAGTGACCCTAAGTGCGGCGGGGGTGGACATAACCTTGGTAATTACGGCATCCGCAGCACTGTTTGTTGGTTTGGGTCTTGCTTTACAGGAATTGTTCAAGGATATTCTTGGAGGTATTTTTATTATAGTTGATAAGTCCCTACAGGTTGGTGATGTAGTAGAGGTCGATGGTAAAGTAGGCAAGGTGTTCGAGATTAAACTCCGAACCACAAGGGCAATAACCCGGGACGACAAAGTATTGATTCTTCCCAACCATAAATTTATCAGCGATATTGTTTACAACTATACGCAAAACCATAGAACCACCCGAGAGAAAGTAACTGTCGGTGTTGCCTACGGTAGTGATGTCGACCTTGTGACCAAAATCTTGGAAGAGGTGGCCAATACACAAAAGCAAGTACTCAAGAATCCAAAACCCTTTGTTCTGTTCGAGGATTTTGGGGATTCCGCATTGGTTTTCTCCATTTATTTTTTTACGAATGATACCTTTAGGGACCCGCGCATAAAAAGTGAGATGCGCTATAAAATAAATACCAAATTCAAAGAAAACAACGTTAGTATACCGTTCCCACAACGAGATATACATATTATTCAGCCCAAACAATAAAAGACATAAAAAAATCAAGTCACCATACTACAATTTGGAAGTGGTTCGCTTTCGTTGTAATACTTTGTAGCCAAAGCCTATTGGCACAAAGCACGGATATTTTTAGATTGGAATACCTAAACATACCAGAAAATGAAAGTGGAGTAAAGACCCAACGGTACAAAGCCCTCCTCAATGTTCCAATAAAACTCAACGAAAAGGATGAATATTTGGCCATAGGTGGTGAATATAACCGTTTTGATATGGGATATACTGCCGATCTTCCTTTTGATAAGAAGGAGATGATCAGGTTCCATATCATTGATTTCAATTTGGGGTTGATAAAAAAATGGAACGAAGATTGGAACTTGGTGACAATCTTGACCCCGCGCATTGCATCCAATCTGTTGGATGGGATAATTAAGGAAGATTTTTTTATGAATGCCTCGGCGGCCTTTTGGAAAGAGAAACCGAAGGCGGATAAGCCTTTTAGGATCGTTTTGGGATTAACCTATAATAGCACTGCAGGAGTTCCAGTGCCATTACCCCTTATACATTATTATAGAAGGTTTCATCCAGATTGGTCGTTTGTACTGGGGGTGCCAAAATCCAACCTAAAATATCATCTGGATAAAAAGCACAGTTTTGAGTTGGCATCGTTCTTGGATGGTTATTTTATGAATTTGCAAAACGATATTGTTTTGGATAATGGATCGGTAGCATCACGGATATCGTTTAATACATTGGTCGGGAGTTTGGGATATCAGTATAATGTTACGGAAAGTATTTCCTTTTTTGCAATAGCAGGGACTACCCTGATACAAGAAGGAAAATTACGGAACAAAGAAAGAGGAGAAGTATTTTTGTTCAATAAAGACCCAAATTTTTATATTAGGACAGGCTTCAAGATCGGAATATTTTAAAAAAGCAGCATATGTCAAAAATTTTGGTAATAGAAGATGAATCGGCAATTAGAAGAGTATTGGTTAAAATACTGGCCGAAGAGAACGATAGCTACAATGTGGTAGAAGCAGAGGATGGCCTAGCAGGAATAGATGTTATCAAAAAAGAAGATTTTGACCTTGTGCTCTGTGACATCAAAATGCCAAAAATGGATGGGGTAGAAGTTCTTGAAGCTGCCAAAAAAATAAAGCCAGAGATACCTTTTATCATGATATCGGGCCATGGTGACCTGGATACGGCAGTGAATACCATGAGGTTGGGAGCCTACGATTACATCTCCAAACCGCCAGATTTGAACCGATTGCTTACCACCGTAAGGAATGCTTTGGACAGAAAGGAATTGGCAGTTGAGAACAAGGTGCTCAAGAAAAAGATTTCCAAGAATTACGAAATGATCGGAGAGAGCAAGGAAATCGAAGCGATAAAAGAAATGATAGAAAAGGTGGCGCCTACCGATGCACGTGTTTTGATTACAGGTTCCAACGGAACAGGTAAGGAACTGGTGGCACATTGGGTCCACGAAAAAAGCCCACGTTCATCATCCCCTTTTGTAGAAGTAAACTGTGCAGCAATTCCTTCTGAATTGATAGAGAGTGAATTGTTCGGTCACGTGAAAGGGGCATTTACTTCAGCCGTTAAAGATCGTGCAGGCAAATTTGAAGCCGCCAATAAAGGAACCATCTTTTTGGACGAGATCGGGGATATGAGCCTTTCGGCGCAGGCCAAGGTGCTAAGGGCATTGCAGGAGAACAAGATTTCGCGTGTTGGTTCCGATAAGGATATTAAAGTCGATGTTCGTGTATTGGCCGCGACCAACAAAGATCTAAAGAAGGAAATAGAAGAGGGAAAGTTCCGAGAAGACCTATACCACCGTTTAGCAGTAATTTTGATAAAGGTCCCCGCCTTGAACGAAAGGCGTAATGACATTCCTTTGCTCATAGAACATTTTTCTACAAAAATCGCTGCAGAACAGGGTACAGGACAAAAGAGTTTTTCCAAAAAAGCCGTGGAATTGCTCAAAAGTTATGATTGGACCGGGAACGTTCGTGAACTTCGTAACGTAGTGGAGCGATTGATCATATTGGGCGGGAAGGAAGTGTCGGAAGAGGATGTAAAGCTGTTCGCCAGTAAATAATCAATTACAATTTCCAAGGCTATCCAATGCCTCTTTTGCCAAAGTTTTTACCCTTTGGTGGTATTCCTTTTTGTGTTGGGATAAATTGGTGTTCAACAACGTCAGCCGTGCTTCTTCATAAATGTTGGTAACGAACCTACGTGCATCTTTACAATCCACATCAGAAACTACTTTGTCCAAGGAAGATTGAAAACTCAATAAGCACTGGTGAACTTGTTTTTTTATGGATGCACCTTGGGTAAGCATCATACCATGATTGAAATCAAGTACATCTGTAGTGTTCATAACCAGTACATTGCTTCCGTAATCGCTGGATGTTTCCTGTTCAAACTCTTTAAGAACATTGATGCCAATAATAGTGCGTTCCAAGGCTTTGTGTAAAACCAATTTCGATTTGGCCAGGACATTAGCTTTGGTAGCTGTTTTTAAATAATCCTGCGTCAATTCCAGACTTTCTATAGCTCCCTCGCAACCGCAGTCCAAGAAATTGTCCTTGGTTTTTTCAATGCCGTTCAGGGCTTTGTAAGCATGATATTTGGCCATGTTTAAATCGTCGGCCATCACCGCATCCTCAATCTTGTTTTTAATGTATTCTATGTTGGAACTTGCATATTCACAAGCATTTGCAGGGGTGGTAAAGGAAGCCATAAGCCATAGAATAAGCAAGCCGATGACAAAGACTACAAGTAGGATAATCTTATTGTTTTTCATAACGCTTTAGGATTTGGGACTTTGCGTATTGATTTCCATAAAGTTACATTTTCATGGTTTTGAAGGGCAAATAGATCGATTAAATAACCATCTTAAGGTATAAGAGGTAAAAGTATCGATGAATTACATCTTTAAGTTATGGTTGGGTTGAATGAGTAGTCAAAATGAATTATATTCAATCCTATGAAAGAAATCAATACAGAGGATTATAGAGTGACCGGCAAAGAAAAGTTGTCCGAAATAGATACCTACGAGGACTTTAACGAATCCGAGAAGAAGCTTAAAAAGGAGTTGAAAAATATCAGAAAAGACCTTGGGGATTTTCAAGATACACTCTATGCCCATGGAAAATATGGGGTCCTCGTCTGTTTGCAGGGAATGGATACTGCGGGCAAGGATAGCTTGATTAGGGAAGTGTTCAAAGATTTTAATGTTAGGGGAGTGGTAGTGCATAGCTTCAAAGTGCCATCAACTAAAGAGAAAAAGCACGATTATCTTTGGCGACACTACGTTGCTTTGCCCGAAAGAGGAAAATTCTCTGTGTTTAACCGAACACACTATGAGAATGTTTTGGTCACCAAGGTGCATCCTGAATATATTTTGGGCGAGAACATTCCAAAGATTGATTCGGTAGAGGATATTGATGATGAGTTTTGGGAAAAACGTTACAATCAAATCAATGATTTTGAAAAGCATATCTCCGATAATGGAACCATAATTTTTAAATTTTTCCTTCACTTATCCAAAGAGGAACAACGACAGCGTCTTTTACGAAGAATTGAATTAAAACAAAAGAATTGGAAATTTTCGCCAGGCGACCTTGAGGAACGAAAACTTTGGGATAAATATCGGGCTTGCTATGAGGAAGCCCTGATCAAAACTTCAAAGGAACATGCGCCATGGTTCGTAATTCCAGCGGACAATAAAAGTGCGGCTCGTTTAATTGTGGCCTCCATAATGATGGAAGCGTTAAAAAAGTACAAAGATATAGAGGAACCTGAGCTGGACGATGAAATAAAGGCTAATTTAGAAACCTTTAAACAAGAACTGGAAAAAGAAACTACATGAGAACTGTTCTGATACTGGCCTTTTTGTTGGTCAGCACACCCTTTTTTTCTCAAACTGAAGACGAAAAGCAATTAAAAGCAATTTATGATGAAGCATTGACCAATGGTAAGGCATACGATTGGCTCAACTATTTGTCCAATCAAATTGGTGGGCGGCTTTCCGGGTCCGTGCAGGCGCAGCAGGCGGTCGACTATACAAAGGCTCAATTGGACTCTCTGGGACTTGACAAGGTTTGGTTACAGCCGGTAATGGTTCCTAAATGGGTGAGGGGAGTTCCTGAGTTTGCATATATCGAAAACAAGCCAGGATTAACCACCAATGTGCCCATTTGCGCACTTGGCGGTTCTGTGGCAACACCCTCCGGGGGATTAAAAGCTAGTGTAATCGAGGTAAATGGAATTGAAGACCTTGAGAAACTTGGGAGAGACAAAATCGCAGGAAAAATAGTTTTCTACAATCGCCCAATGGATCCTACCATGATCAACACCTTTTCTGCCTATTCAGGATGTGTGGACCAACGCTATTCAGGTGCGGCTGAGGCTGGAAAATATGGTGCCCTTGGTGTGATTGTTCGCTCTATGAACCTTCGTTTGGACGATTATCCGCACACCGGCTCCATGGGATATGGTGATACTCCAGTAGATAAGCGTATACCGGCGGCGGCAATCAGTACCAATGGTGCAGATTTGTTGAGTGCGACCATTAAATTGAATCCGAATGCCAAGTTTTACTTTAAACAAAACTGTAAGCAGCTTGAAGATGTACAGTCATACAATGTTATCGGAGAAATTACAGGCAGTGAATATCCCAAAGAGATTATGGTTGTAGGAGGTCACTTGGATTCTTGGGATTTGGGTGACGGTTCGCACGACGATGGTGCAGGCTGTGTTCAAAGTATGGATGTTCTAAGGCTGTTAAAAGAAACAGGCTATAAACCAAAACGTACTTTGCGCGTGGTGCTGTTCATGAACGAGGAAAACGGTATGCGAGGCGGTAATAAGTATGCCGAGGTGGCTCGAAATAAAGGAGAAGACCACATATTTGCTTTGGAAAGTGATTCAGGAGGCTTCACTCCAAGAGGTTTTTCCATAGACGCTTCCGAAGAAAACCTAAAGCAGATCCAAGGATGGCGAGACTTATTCGAGCCGTATTTGATTCATATGTTTTATGAAGGCGGCAGTGGTGCGGATATAGGGCCATTAAAGGAGGAAGGAATGGTCTTGGCCGGACTCAGACCTGACAGCCAACGCTATTTTGATCATCACCATGCGGAAAATGATACTTTTGAGCATGTGAACAAGCGCGAATTGGAACTTGGTGCTGCTACCATGGCCAGCCTTGTTTATCTTATCGATAAATACGGTACGGTTCCTGTGAAAAAAATCAAGGGATAAAAGATAAAACTAAAATTAAGCAGTTTAATCACTATGTTTGAACGGTTTTCTTTTTGGTAAGAATTACGCTTTGCTGGCTTTTCTCATTCGTTTTGGTCCGTACCAAAGCCAAAAACCGGTTACGGTAAAAATAAATAGGGAAACGCCCATTACAGTTGTATAAACCAATTTAATATACCCATTGGAGCCTAGATAATCGTCCACAATAGAGCCATCGTGAACGTTTTCCAAAAAATCAGACCGTCTTTTTCCGATGGAGAGTACATTGCCATTAGCACCATCCAACTGGATTTCATAAAAGGAGTCGACAAAAATAAATTTTACAGAGCCCTTTTCCTTTCTAATATCAATACGATCAACTTCAAAAGTTCTGTCCCTAAACTCATTTTGAATTGTATTGATGGCTATGGTATGAAGACTGTCAACGGGCAGCCATTTTTTTAGGTCGGCAGTTGTACCTTTTTGTGTCTTGGGGAGAATATATCCGTTGGAATTCTTTTTCCATCCCAAGATGAGTCCGGATATAGAAATAAAAAAGAAAAAAATGAATAATAATGCTCCTGTGGTTCGGTGTACTTTTCTAAATATGCGTAATACTTTGGCTTGCTTCTTCCTTTTGCCCATTCGTCCTATTAAAAATCCTAAAGATCATTAAAATTTATGGAAGGATAATACGTGTCACAGTCAGATTTTGGGGAACAAGTCCGTATTTAACATAAATTTTTGAATGTAATGATGCTAAGCTGGAAGAACCTTTTAAAAATACTAACTGAGAGCAAATGGGGTGCTGAATACACCCACGGTCAATTCGGCCCATACATCAAGAAAGAGCAGTACAAAGTTACTTTCCCGTAATTTTTCAAAACTTCCGCACTTTTCCTTTTTCAAGCAGTTTTTTTGCTGCAGACCAATTCGGAAGTACCTCGGTATCAATTGTAATGGTACGTATTTCCTTAGCAATCTTTCCGCTGTTTTTCATGGCTTCAAGGTGTGCACCGCTACGGGCAAACTCTTTCAATTCCTCTTCTGTGTTCCAGAGCGTCATGGTGTAATGTGTGGTCCAGATCCCCTTTTTTTTGAATTCCTTGCAATGGGTAGATTTTAGTTGTTTTAGAATTTTTAATGCAGTTGCCGATAGTGCAAAGAATTTGAACGGCCCTTTTAATTCAATGGACGTAATGGTTGCTCTCATCAATAGATGTATTTGTGTTTGTTAAAAAACGGGGTCGGCGCAACAGGGGTAAATATACGTTTTGTTGAAAAATAGAGCTAAACCACACTTGAAAAAGTTACGCTTGGAATAGAAATGTGCTCAAAACCGGATGGTGGTGGGCTCGAATTGCCACTCGTGCCTTATTTCCCGATACATATGTACTTTTCCTTATTTTATGGGGGTTCCCAGAGTTTGAGGTGTAAAAGGGGTGTAAAAAAGTTAAGAAAATCAAACCTTGTTGATATCTTTTAAGTTGATTAAAACCGTTTTGCAATAGTTGTAATTGATTTGTTATTCTATGATATGGTACAGTTATCGTTTATTCGAACATTTATGAATATAGGAATTTTCTATAAAAAAATAATTTGGTCTGGTTGCTATGGAGCGTAAGGAAGTCAAAGCTATGTTTATGTTATAAATAAATTCACCTTATTTATGGAGCAACTACAGTATTGAACTAAGTCTAATTCCTATTGGGAGGTTTATCGGGCTTGCCTAAACTTGTCCATGTGCCCCTGAATATCCTCCTTTTATGAAGGCCCAAACTTCCCAAGGGTTTTGAGTAGTTGTAGTTCTGTTATGGTTTTGGCAAGTGCAGGACTAACGGCACTCATAAAGCAAAGCGAGCGAAGGATTTGGCGTGGTATCTTTTGGCAACCAATTCACAAACCGTGTTACTGATACGTTCTTTGGTGCTTCGTAGCGTTTGTAAAATCTCATTTTTAGAATATAGTTCTTCCAGATGCTCAATATCATCAATAAAAGTATCTTCGGTAGAGGCAAATAAAGCTCTGGGGATAATGAGGTTTTTATCCCTTTGAGGATTTAACCTGGTCATATCCACTTCCCAAAAAAGGTGTTTTGGGAAAATAGCGGTTATATTTTGCCTTCTGTTCATGACGTAAAGGTAAAAATCAATTTCTTATTTAACGTAAATCCATCAAATTCAGTGCCATGGTCATATTGTCAAATGAATTAATGAAACGATATGATGCGAAAAAATACGGTAATGATACGATGCTGAGCGAGGCAGAATCATTTTTTGTTAAGAAGCTTTTCCAAGTAACTAACCTTATCTTTTTCCGCTTGAACAAGACGTTCATAAAGCTTTTTGTTTTCCTCTTCTTCCCTTGACAATGGCGTTAATGGTTTGCGGATGTTCATTTATGGACAAGGCGAATGGACGTTGCTTTAACGATTTTTTCTTCAATTCCCTTTCCAGAATCAATCCTTGGTGTATTCCTTTATATTTTTCCGCATAACTTACCATACCACATATATAAACAATTTTGTTTACATTTTATGGTAAATCCATTTCTAGACCTTTCCAACATCAAAGGTAAATTGTCTTCAGCTTGATAAAGCAGAGTTTTGATGAGTAGGATGGTCGGGATCATTAAAATCGGAAAGTTTGAGCCATGGAATATTTGGCCGTAGTGATTTGAATGTTAGGTTTGTGTGTTGAGTCTAGGAGTGCTCAATATTATCCGACCAGAGTGGTATACAATGTCGGGCGTTTCCACAATGTCATCATGCTCAATGGTAGACCAGGATTTCAGGACTACCAGTTGATAATCCAGTTGGTATTCATTAAAAATGTTTTGTATATGTTCTGAAATTGTATGCCTTTTCTAATAGTTGGCTTATTTGTGCCTTTATTAGGCAAACGGTATCTTACACAATTAGAATGATAAATTGAATGGTACCATCATTGCCAGATAAACCTTTATTCGGTTATTCTATTTTTCAAATCCATTTGTCCGTGTAAAATTCTCGTAATTTCTATGGGGAAATCATTTCGTTTCCTGTAAAAAATTATATGTCTACTAGTTTTAAGTCCGAATAAGTCATTTGTGATTCCGTCATAATTTTTCCCTAATTCGGGATTATCTGCAATATCCTGACAACTGTCCAATAGTAAATTATAATATCTATCAGCTTGTTGTTCTGACCATTTTTCAATTGTGTATTCCCAAATTCCAGTCAAATCCTCAACCGCTTTATTGGTCAGTTCATATTTAGACATTCTTTTTGCGTCTAGCTTTTAATCCCTGAAGATGTTTGTCTGGGTCAAAATCGTGCGCAATTCCGCTGTCAATTCCTTCTTGAATAGCGTTTCTCAACGCAATAACTTTACTTTCCTCGTTTTCCAAAAGTCGAAGTCCAGCTCTAATTACCTCACTTACGTTTTTATAACGTCCAGCAGAAACTTGGTTACTGACAAACTGGTCAAAGTAATTTCCAAGTGATATTGATGTGTTCTTGCTCATAATTTCTATTTCTACTTCAAAAATACCAATTTTTGGTATTTTTCGCAAATTACACCTTGAGACTTGCATCTTATAATAATCAGGACTCGTTTTCCACAGGAAGCTCAAAAAAGCCAGATTAATTAATTTTCAAAATAGTGCGAAAACAATGGATTCTAATATACTCTCCATTTGAAATACCTATTTTGAAACTAACCGATTAGAGACTTAAATTCTGTTATGTCACCATCAAATTTTAAGGGGTTATAATAAAAGAAGCCCTAGTTTGTTTTCCGGGGCATCGGAAAACAGGGCAGTGCCTGGGAACTTCCAATCAGGACACCAATGACTTCACTCGCTTAACTTCCCGTTCGCTCACTTGCCATTGGGTCAGATGGAATTCCCAAAGGCCCTTGTGGAACCTCTCAAGGCCAGGCCCTGTTTTGCCAACAAATAGGGTATCCATTTCCTTGAAAACCCAAGGGTTTTACTACGTTATGTACCCTCCCAATTTTTTGTCAAAAGCCTTGACAGAACCCCCTTCTTTCATTGTGCTGTGCACGAAGGAAACCAAACGAACGCCCCCTTAAAATTTGGAAAACAACAACCAAAGCAATTAAGGGACAATTATTAATCTTATAAACTTTTAAGCATGGGAAATTTACGCAACAAAGTACAGCTGATCGGTAACGTTGGACAGGACCCGGTAATCACTGATTTTGAGAACGGAAAGCGCATGGTTCGGGTGAACCTGGCCACCAACGACCATTACAAAAACGCCGAAGGAGAACGTATCACCAACACCGAATGGCACACCCTGATCGGTTGGGGAAAACTGGTGGACATCGTTGAGGGATTCGTGACCAAGGGCAAGGAAATTGCCGTCGAGGGAAAACTTACCTACAGGTCCTACGAAGATAAGGAAGGTAACAAACGCTATGTGACCGAGGTTGTGGTGAGTGAGATCTTATTGTTGGGAGGCAACAATGAGGACTAGAAGATGGAAGCGCCCCAAACCATGGGGCGCTTTTTCTTTCAACTTTCAAGGGCTAAAACATGGAACACAAAGTCAACGAAATACAGATAAGTTATAGGGAAAAACTTGGTACCCTGAAATCACTCTCCATTACGAACTCCAAAGAGATGGCCCAACTCTTGTACAGGAATTGGGACGCGGACACCATTGGGTTACACGAGACTTTTAAGATCGTATTGCTGAACCGCTCCAATAAAGTCAAAGGAATCTATCCATTGTCCCATGGTGGTATCACGGGAACATTGGTGGATATGCGCATCCTTTTTGCCATAGTGCTCAAGACGCTTTCCGTGGGGATCATCCTGACCCATAACCACCCATCGGGACAGTTGAAGGCCAGTGAAATGGACAAACAATTGACCCAAAAGATCCAACGGGCGGCACAATTGTTCGATGTCCAGGTATTGGACCATATTATCCTGGCCCCCGATGGCAATTATTACAGTTTTGCCGATCATGGGCTTATGTAATCTAGGACCGTTCGAACAATTAAGAACAATCATACCCAATCATTATGATTGGGTTTTTTTTATAATAAAACATAACTTTATGGTGAACCAATAATGTACGGCAATATTTCCTGATTTGACTTTCCAAAAGACCGTACCATTGATCAAAGAATATGTCAAGCCCTTTTTTTCAGGGGCAGTGCGATGCGTTTTTGTCCTTGCGGGACAAAAAGGAGGAGCAAGAGGGTAGCACGCTCACGCGTCCCACCGATCATATTTGCTCCGCAAGGTCCCTGTTTATGGGGTGTTTTCGAAAATTGAAAATTAGCTGCCCGGTTGTTTTTAATGGAAAAATGCACTGGGCCCAGTAAAACCAAGGAATTTTTAATGGAAAAATGGATATAGGTTATGAAAAAGAGCAGTTTACCTGCCTGAGCATCAAAATTTCGATTGCCCTAAAGTATCGAAGGTTTTGCAGGAGACATGGACATTCCCAATCCCTGACCCTGTTGGCCATGGTGGAGTTTTTTGAACATAACGGGATCTCCCCGGACGAATGGATGCACGAGACCATCGCCAGCCTCAAATACCTGATCAAACGCCGCTTCAATGCCATGGTCGCCATCATGCGGAGCATCGAAAAGGAACAGACCCTGCCCACGGTCAGTATGATCCAGGCGCTCTTTGAACAGGAACTGGAATCCAATGGGGAAGAACTGGACAATGATTTTGACTTTATCGAACAGCAACTGACGGAGACCAGGAAGCCTTTGGAACCGGAATCCTTTGATGGGGAGATTACCGTTCCGAGGATAAGATTCGAACGTTTGGAGGAGCAATTGGAGGAGTTGAAAAGTGACTTTGGGCATGTCCTTGACCATGTAGTGGAGAGCAGAAACCCATTGGTTAAGAAACATTTGATCATGGACCTGAATCCTGGAGCAATTGAAAAATATAAAAGAAAGCTTAAAAATTTAAAGGATATGGTTTAAGCCCACTCCCTTTTCAATTTTCATCAAATGATCATATCGGAGTTTTTCATTCAGGTCCTTGAACCCGCAAAATAGTTCCCTTCCATCCTTGAATTTGCTATGCTGTTCCAATAAAGACTTGGTCATGCTATCCCCGGCGCCATCGTTGTCCAAGAGTAGCTTACAGTGAGTGTAACCATCAATGAATCCTTTCAGGTTGTTGGCGAAAGCAAGGGAGTTTAAGACCACTATGTCCGAATCCACCAACCATGCCGGGCCAATGGCCTTTAGTGATAGAAAATCGAACATGCCCTCGACAACTGCTAAATACTTTCTATCCTCTTTAATATAGGTTATGGCCTTGGGTGAGGAACATAGTTTTTGAAAGCTGTTTCGGAGCTCCCATCCTCCCTTTCTATTTTCGAGGCCGATGGCAAAAAAATCCCGGTTGCCCATTTTGAAATGAACCTCCTTTACATAGGAACGTGCAATGGCCATTGGGATACACCTATGCTCTAGATATTGCACTAGTGCAGGTTGGCATATATCCATTACTTCCCCAACGATGATGCCTTTCTTGGTCTTGGCCGTTGCTTTTATCGGGGCAGGGGACATGGAATATGAACCTTCATCCAATAGTTCCAATACCTCGGACACGGAAGAACCGGTAATTCTCGTCATCAGGTCAATTAGGTTTCCACCAACGCCCTCCCCATGGTCATACCACCTGTTCAGGACTTTGGAGACCTTGAAAGAAGCTTTGGTCTCCTTTCGAAAAGGACTGAGGAACCATGCTTCCCTTTTGGATTCCCTAGTCGGGAAATGTCCCATATCCGCCAATGCAGATAAGATGCAAAGATTGCGTGCCGTTTCACAGTTCATTCTTTTTTCTTTCATGGCTTTGTTGTTGGGTGATTTTTGATGATTTGATGACAAATCTTTGGGGAGTCCTATTAACACTGATGGTTCCCAAGTCATCGTTTTATCATCGGTTCATCGTTTTATTTTTTTTCTTCATGGGCCCTGTCATCATTTTTTATTTTGATGACAAAATGATGATAAAGTGATGATAGCCTAAACCATTATAAACATTGGGATTTTCTCAATCTGTCATCAAATCATCAAAATTTTGGACCAAAAATTCCTTTTTAATGGTAAAGTACCTCCCTTTGGCATCTTCGGCATTGATCTCACCGTTGTTCCAGATGGTTATTTTTTGGTACTTGTTGGAGTTCGGCTGGTTGTCCAGTTTCCAATCTTTCTTCAACAGCCTCCTCAGTTGGGTCAGATCGGTCTTGACCCTTGTCCGATTGAGCAGGTGTAGGGCATCGATGGGACAGAGGTCTACTGAGTCCACATCAAATTTTTCCATGGCACTGACCAAGAGGCTGGCCAGTTCCTTTTCTACACGATTACGGTTGTTGTACACCAGTTTCTTTAATGCTGGGGTATATACTTCCTTTGGGGAAAACCACATCCGTGATCGTTGCAGGGAATGGAGCTTTCTTTTTGTCAAGTGATGTAAAAAGGTAGGGATTTCTTTTGTTAATTGTTCCAAATACTCCGTATCTTCTTTTTTTAATGGTGGTATTTTTCGTACCCAGAACCTGGTCTCATGGGCATCGATCTTGATAAAGTTATCCTCGTTATTGCTACAAAGGATGAACTTGCCAAAAAATTCCACTTCCCTTTTGTCCTTGCCCTTGGCCTCCAATTTGTTTCGGTTGGTGGTACTCAGGTACTTGATGCGCTCGGTGAGTTCCTCTTTGTTGAACAACACCTCGTCAATACAAATCAATAGTTTGTTGGCCCAATCCGAGTTGAACTGACTTCCGAAACTGTCATTGGTCAGATAGGTCAGGTTATTCCCGAAAATTTCCTTGAGCCATTTGAGAAAGGTACTTTTCCCAGTGTTCCTTTCCTTGGAAACCAGGCACAGAATTGGAAGTATCTGGACAGGTTTTTGGTACAATAACTGCAGATAGTCCAGTCCCAATTTCAATTGATGTCCAAAAATATGTTTCAATAAGGACAGGGTATGTGGAAAGTCCCCGGCTTGGAGCTCGTGCTCCAATGGTGAGTAGGTATTGTAAAACCCATGGTGTTCTTTTTTGAAATCAACATGGCTGGGAATACAGGCGAACCCATCGTATTTTGGGACATTGCTTAAATAATCCTTTCCGTGGTCCTGTTTGATGATGTGTTCGTTCCATGGTACCAGTAGCTCATTGAAATGTCCCGATATGGTGGGTATTCTGACCAACTTGTAAAAAGTGGTCCCAACCCTGATGTAGGGAATATTTTTCATATGTAATGATTTTTTAGCTATTTGGAGAAATAGCATGAGGTGTTGATATGAAACATGGCTATCCCTTTCTCAGGATATATTCAACCGCTTGGTCGTTGGTTTCACAGGTGGATTTTCTATCATTTCTCAACAGCCATTTGTTGAGACGATCGATGTCAAAATAAATCAACTTTCCGTTGGGCTTGCTATGGGGTATTTTACCTGCGGCGGTCAGTTTGTAGAGATAACTTCTGGATATCCCTGTGTAGTCACAGGCCTCGTCAAAAGTGAGTACCTTTTTTGATCCCAACAAAAGACGTTCGATGTTGTTGAGTTTCTCGTTTAATTCAATATTGTTCATTTTTTCGGATTTAAAAATTCAAAATGAACAAAGCGCTTTGTTTCCTATGGTAGAATTCTGTAGATAAAGGTAGGGAGAAAAGGCAGTTTAAAATATGTGGGCATTGGTGAAAATATTCACAAAATACAGATATACAGTAAGTTGTATTGTTTTGGTGTCGTTTGAATATAAATGACCTCAATGTCCAACAAAAATAATCAGGGGTTGGGCTGAAAAGTATGAGTTATCAACAAGGTAATTATAGAATCACATATATTTTTTGGGCATAAGGGATTGGTTCAAGGACATAAGGACCAAATTCGGGAATTAAATTCAGGACAATCCCATGGTTTCCAGATTCAACTTGGGAAGCATCTCCGCTGCTTGCTTCATCTTTTCATCAATGATCTTGGCATAGATTTGGGTGGTTCTGATTTCCCTGTGGCCCAATCGCTTGGATACCGTGTATATGTCCGCACCGTTTTCCAATAGTAGGACAGCATTGGTATGTCTTGCGGAGTGGAAAGTAATATGTTTGGTGATTCCCGCTTGCATGCACCATTTTAATAACTGAATGTTCATATGGGCACTGTAGCAGAGCCCAGTGAACACCCTGTCTTCGGGTTTCCGTCGTTCACCCAATAAATCTCTTGCCTGTTTCGATATATATAGGTATTCCACTCCATCGGTCTTTTTTTGTTTGAACACAATACGGTACATAGGTCTTCCCGATTGATCGGTCCCTTCATCACGTACTTCTTCCCATTTGAGTTTGTTAATATCCGACCATCTGACTCCGGTAAGGGCTGAAAAGAGGAAGGCGCGTTTGAGCTTTGGGAATCTGCATTCTGTTCTTGCCAGGTTCTGAAGCTCTTGGGAAGTGAGGTATTCCCTGGTAGATTCGGCCATGGTAAATCCTTTGACCTTTTTTACCAAATTCTCTTTTAGGAATCCCTCATCGAATGCTGCCCTGAGACAAGCCTTGAACTTATTGAAATAGGTATGCTTGGTATTCTGGGATAATTTTTTCTCACTTTTGGTGACCGCTACAGTGTCCAGGTACTTTCTAAAGCCTTTTATGAAATCCACATCGACATCATGGAATGTGATGTGTTCGGGACAGTACTTTTCCAAATGCTTTTGAGCGGCATCCCAGTTGTCATAATTGCCCTTGGTCTCATAGCGTTCCTCTTTTTTAAGTTCATAATAGGAAAGAAATGTTGTTTTACCCTTGAAGTTGTTCTGTATTTTGAATTTTCCTTGATAGACTTCAGCTTTTCGGATCGCCAGGATTTTCTTGGCCAATTCTAGTTGTTCCTTATTGGTCCTTTTATCTTGAGCTGTTTGGGGGTCATTTATTAAATAAAGATCTAGATATTCAAATTCTCGAAAATGTTTAATTTTATTCTTGGAGGTGCTTTTATGACCTTTATAATATTCAATATAAAGGCTCGTTTTTCCACTTTTGAGTTTTTTCTTTTTGAGGTGTATTTTCATTTGAGGTGTAAATGAGGTGTAAAAATTACTTAAAAAAGGGGTAAGTAAGGAAGATGTTGGCAAAAAAGTTATAATATAAAGTGTTGATAACTAATAATATAGCATCAAATCGAATCAAATTAAATCAAAAAAAATTGGCGCTTATTTGCCGATACAGAAATTGGAAAAAATGTTGCCCAAAAGGTCATCAGTGGTAACGCTTCCCGTAATTTCCCCTAAGTGATAGAGTGCCTGTCGAATATCGATGGCCATCAAATCACTGGAAAGCTCCATGTCCAAACCTTCTTTTACTTTTTGGATTTCTTCCAAAGCTTTCAATAGCGCATCGTAGTGTCGACTATTTGTAATGATGGTGGTATCGCCGCTCAATGCCCCTGAATCCACCAAAGAAAGAAGCTTGCTTTCAAGTTCGGGAATCCCTTCTTTAAATTTTGCTGAAAGGAATAGTACATTGGGTATTTCGGATGTTATTTTTTCTTTCTGCCCAAGGCTCAGCAAATCCATTTTATTGCAGATTGGCAACAATTGTTTGTTAGGGTAGCGTTTTTGAATCAGGTCGAGTTCTGCTTTGTCAAATTCCATCCCGTCAAAAAGGTAAATGATGAGACGGGCCTTTTCAATTTTGTCGAAGGTGCGTTCAATCCCAATTTTTTCAACAATATCAACAGTTTCCCTGATTCCTGCGGTATCGATAAACCTGAAATTGATGCCTTTGATGCTGATATGGTCTTCGACGGTATCACGAGTGGTACCTGCAATCTCGCTTACTATGGCTCTTTCCTCGTTGAGCAGAACATTGAGCAGGGTCGATTTTCCCACATTCGGTTGGCCCACAATGGCCACGGGTATTCCGTTTTTGATGACGTTGCCAAGTGCGAAGGAATCAATCAACTTTTTAAGTACCGAACTGATGCGATTCAACAACTCGTTGAACTGGGTTCTATCGGCAAATTCCACATCTTCTTGGGAGAAGTCAAGTTCCAGTTCAATCAATGATGCAAAATTCAACAACTCTTGTCGCAATTCCTGAATTTCGTTGCTGAATCCACCGCGCATCTGTTGCATCGCAATGTCGTGGGCAGCTTCGCTATCACTGGCAATAAGGTCGGCCACAGCTTCGGCCTGGCTTAAATCCATTTTACCATTCAGGAAAGCCCTTAAGGTAAACTCCCCGGCCGATGCAGAACGACAACCATTCCTTAACAATAATTGAATAATTTGTTGTTGAATAAAAGGGGAGCCGTGACACGAAATCTCCACCACATTTTCACCTGTGTAGGAATGTGGCCCTTTAAAAATGGACACCAATGCCTCATCCAGAATTTTATCACCATCAACGATATTTCCCAAATGGATGGTGTGACTCTTTTGTTCCACCAACTTTTTATTTTTTATAGACTTGAACAATGGGTCCATCAATGTAATGGCATCCGGTCCAGAGACCCTGATTACTGCAATCGCCCCTGTTCCTGAAGGCGTTGCCAAGGCTACAATGTTATCTGTATACGACATGGGCACAAAAGTACGAATTCATGCGTGTTTGTAACATTTTTAGTGATTTGAATACTAATAAGATGAATCATCAAAATCAATCAAAAATGGAAGTTATAAATCAAAAAGCGGTCAGAACAGACAATACCTTGTTGGCCGTGACGCATCTTACGCAACTGTTATCCTATGTAACCGGCTTTGGAAGCCTAATCGTTCCTTTGATTATTTGGTTGTCCTCCAAAGATAGGGTCGAGGGTATGAACGAACATGGAAAGGCCATCATCAATTTTCAGATTAGCCTTATACTTTATATCATCATCAGTATTCCGGCCATTTTACTTTTGGGCTTGGGTATATTGGGTTTGATAGGAGTAGCAATCATTGGGTTTATATTGCCTATCGTAAATGCAGTGAAGGCTGCAAATGGTGAATCCCCATCACATTTTATGACGATCAGGTTTATATCGTAAAACAAAAAAGCTGGAACAATTTGCTCCAGCTTTTTCAATTTTATGGTTGGGTAGTTAATTTAGTTGTTCAGCATCACAGGCATCACCAACATCGTCACGTGCTCGCCTTCGTCCAATCCATCGATAGGGGTAAGGATTCCTGCTCTGTTTGGCAAACTCATTTCAAGTGAAACTTCATCCGAAGACAAATTGTTCAACATTTCCAGAAGAAATCTAGAGTTGAATCCAATCTGCATATCGTCTCCTTGATAGGAACAGGACAATCTTTCTTCCGCTTTGTTGCTGTAATCCACATCTTCGGCAGAAATATTGAGTTCAGCTCCTGCAATCTTCAAACGGATTTGATGCGTGGTCTTGTTGGAGAAAATGGAAACCCTTCTCACCGAGCTAAGGAATTGATTTCTTGCAATCGTTAATTTGTTCGGGTTTTCCTTTGGAATTACCGCTTCGTAGTTTGGATATTTTCCATCGATCAATCGACACACCAATTCTGTATTGTCAAAATAGAACTTGGCATTACTGTCATTGTATTCTATGGTCACTTCGGATTCGGAACCTGCCAAAATTCCTTTCAATAACGTCAAAGGCTTTTTGGGCATGATGAATTCCGCTACTTGGGAAGCTGTTACATCTTGTCGTTGGTATTTCACCAATTTGTGCGCATCGGTGGCCACAAAGGTCAAATTCTCTGGAGAAAATTGGAAGAACACACCGCTCATTACGGGGCGAAGGTCGTCGTTTCCTGCAGCGAATATGGTCTTGTTGATAGCCGTTGCCAAAATATCGCCCAATAGGGTAGTGGAGCTCGGGTTGGAGACTTCCACCGCTTTCGGGAATTCCGCTCCATCGGCATAGGCCAAGGCATATTTACCGTGATTGGAACTAATTTCTACCGTGTTGTTGTCCTCAACAACAAAGGTCAACGGTTGTTCAGGGAATGTTTTTAGGGTATCCAAAAGCAAACGAGCAGGAACTGCTATGGTTCCTTCGGAATCGGAATCCACTTCCAAAACAGTGCTCATGGTAGTTTCCAAATCGGATGCGGAAACCGTTAACTTACTTTCTTTAAGATCGAACAAAAAATTGTCAAGAATGGGCAAGGTGTTGCTATTGTTGATAACTCCTCCCAAAACCTGAAGCTGCTTCAATAAATATGTACTGGATACGATAAATTTCATCAACGAAATACTTTAGTATAGTTGCTTTTTGTGCAATTAATTCGCGTTTTACGGCCTGTAAAATCAATAAAAACAAATATATCCCAAATGGATTTAGCAGAGAAACAAATTTATCAACACTTAAGTGGTAAACTTGCGTTTTCTGTAATAGCCAAAGAAGAGACCGAACAGCAGGGTCAAAACTACTGGAAGTCCAATGTTTACAAGCTGCCACTTGTTTTTTTGTGCTGCTATTTTTTTAACATCCAAAAGAGGAATGGATACTTTCTTGTTTCGAATGTTAATAAGCCCCGTGTTGTCCAAAAGGTAATTTGTGCTGTTCACCAAAAATTCCTTGTTCCCATAGCGGTTGTTGGTCCATTTATCGTAGCCCAATTCCAGCGGTCTGCCATTCCGTAATTGGTTTTTGATGACGTCCCCATCCGAGATTACGATCATTTTGTTTTCGGGGCCTTCCTCCAAGGTATTTTGAAGCTTTAAGGGTTTTACCCTGTTCTTGTACATTGAGGTAAATTTTCCCTCTATCAAGACGGCCAATGGAAGATTGCCATTGTTGTAAGTTTCCTGATCAGGTTGTTGGTTGATCATGTCGAGACTGACAACTCTTGGAATTCCGTCTGTTTTGGAAAGTGGTGAACTCTGTAACAAGATAGTCTTCTCATAATCGTTTTCCAATACATCCATCGGACTGGTAAACTGTAATCGTACCGCCTCAATGTTGGTGTTGATGGGATGATTGTTCTGCGAAAAAACCATGGGATAATAAAACCAAGGCAGGGGATTGTACTGTGAATCGTTCCCTTCACCCGAAGCCAGTACTATTTGGGTAAAATATAGGTCATTGACCAAAACAGGATTGATGCGGACCCCATATTTGAAGAACAAATCTTTCAGGTTCAAATCTCGGGGAACAGCAATGGCCTCTCCACCACCTGCATAAATGCTGTCCATTTCCATATTGACTTGGTCTACCATCCAAATGGACTTGCCTCCTTGAACCATATATTGATCCATCACATATTTTTCTTGATCGGTAAACGCCTCCGTAGGTTTGGCAATCAGCGCAAGGTCAAAGTTTTTAAGCTGATTTAATACATTTTGCGGATTGCTGGCCACTGAATCCAAGGTTATGGCGCCAATGTTGTAGTAGTCGCGAATGGTAGTGAGGTAATCCGCGATATAAATATCATCCAGTTCGCCATTTCCTTTGATAACGGCAATGCTCTTTTTTTCTTCTATGCTCAATTTGGTAAAGGCATCGGCAAAGGCGTATTCCAGTTGCTGTACCGAATTATTGATGCGATCTTCGGCTGAAGAACCCAATTTATTCTTGAGCAATGGCACTTTTACCGTCTGGTCGTTGTAGTTGACCATGGCCCAAGGGAAAACCAGCTCATTGGATACCTTTCCGTTTTCCTCTACGGTAACATTGGCAGGCTGTAGACCCAAGCTCTCCAATTGGGCAACAGTTTCCTGTGGATTTTCGCTATCCTCCAAAGGGTCCACCAAATTATATTTGATGTTGCTATTTTTAGACCCGAAGGATTCCAAGAGTTGTATGGTCTCCGTTTTCAGTTTGGCAAACTCTGCTGGAATGTTGCCATCCAACAGCAGGTCAACAATTACAGGGGTTTCAAATTTTTGTGCTACCGCTACGGCAGGTTCGGAGAGTGTATAGCGTTTTTCCTCCGTAAGGTCGAAACGGGTGTACACAAAACTGGCCAATAGGTTGATGACCACCACGGCCACAATCACTTTTACGATGGATACAAAAAACTTCCCCATTACCTTGGCAATTGTTTTAAACGTTGAAAAGTGAGATACAGAAACAACAATGTCAATGAAATAAAGAAGACCAAATCACGGGTGTCTATCACACCTCTTGCAATACTATCAAAATGTGTCTTTGCTCCGAGCGATTGTATGGTTTGTTGCGTTTCTCCATTGGAAAACAGCGAAGATGCAGCATCAAACCCGTTAAAAATCAGAAAGCAGACCAAAATCCCCACCAAAAATGCAATGATTTGATTATCGGAAAGGGTAGAGGCAAATATCCCGATGGATGTGTAACAGGCCATCAAAAACAACAATCCAAAGTAAGAGCCCAGTACGACGCCAAGGTCGTAATTGCCCTCTGTCATTCCCAATCCAGATATGGCGAAAACATACACTATCGTCGGGATTACTGCGATAACGCACAAAAGAAAGGCGCCCCAAAATTTCCCGAGTACCAATTTCCAGATGGAGATGGGTTTGATCAACAGCAATTCCAGCGTACCCATTTTCCGTTCTTCGGAAAAGCTCTTCATGGTTATGGCGGGCACCAAAAAAATAAAAATCCAAGGAGCCAGCAAAAAGAAGTTGCTCAAATCGGCAAAGCCGTAATCAAAAATGTTGTATTCGCTTTTGAAGACCCAAAGGAACAGTCCATTGAGCAGTAAAAACGACCCCACGATCAAATAACCGATGGGCGATGTGAAAAAAGACCGTACCTCTCTCTTAAAAATTGCGAACATTAAGATGGGTTTGTTGATTGAATTTTATGAACACTCCAAGCTTCGGGTTTATCGGCGAACAATTTTTTGGTATTGCCCCAAACCCCTTTAAAGAAATCCGAGTTTCTATAGTTGTCCAGATGGGCTTCCGTATCCCAAAAACTATAGGTGAAAAATATGTTGGAATTCGTAATGTCTTGATACAGTTCTACCATATTACAACCATCGAAAGACAAGATGCCATTTTTAGATTCTTCAAAGATTCGCTCAAAACTAGCAATATTTTCGGGTTTAAAAGTCAGTTTTACAATGCGTATCAACATTTACAGGAAATTTATGGTTACCGTGTCCCTGTAATTCAGTCCAAGGAGCGAAGATGCTCCCCCAACGGAATTCAGGTCACTTTTATAAATGGCGAGCTCAATATAGCCGGCAGAATTGAACAGGGCGAGCGCATCTCCTGGACCTTTGCGCTGGTTCCGTTCCAAATTATAGTTGATGATGCCGTTATAGCTCTGGTGCACTTGCCGTATTTTGGTGGTCCGTGCAATAATCTCAAAATCACGACCGCTACGATAGGCCTCAAAAAGACTTTTCTGGATATTGGTGACCACATTCCCGTAGTTATCAATATAAATAACATTGCCCGTAATGGATTTGCCTTCATTGGTGATGCGTGGTTCAAAATCGCGTAGCTCTTTCAAGTTTTCGAAGGGTCGGCCTATAACTTCTAGTTTCCCGCCGCGAGCAATATGGCAGGCTACCTGAACAAAAATGTGGAGTACGGGAAAAGCACCGGCTTCCGCATTGGGTAGATTGATTTCCACGACTTTTTCGGGTTGAACCTCGGAAGTTATCAAGGAAATAACACCACTGTTGGCGCTTACAAAATACTGCCCGTCCACTTGAACCACAATATGCTCGTTTTCTGGTGAAATTTCCGAATCCACTCCAACAATATGAACCGTTCCCTTTGGGAACGAACGGTAGGCGTTCCTAAGGATATAGGCACATTCCTGAATGTTGAAAGGACTAATGGAGTGCGAAATATCAACAATACTAATATCAGGGATGTTGCTCAGTATTGCCCCTTTAACAGCACCCACAAAGTGGTCCTTGTATCCAAAATCGGTAGTTAGGGTTATGATTGGCATACAATACTGTTGATATGTTTTTCCGCGTTCAAATTGATTTTTAGTTAAGTTTGTTTGTAAAATTAGTCAAAAAAGAAAGAATTAAATTCTTCAAAAACAACTGTAACACCTCACAATTTTTGAACGAACTAATAATTGAACTTACGGATATTAGCCCCCAGGAATTTTTTGGACAACAAAATTCCAATATCGAGTTGCTTAAAAAGTATTTTCCTAAACTTAAGATTGTGGCTCGGGGCAACAAAATCAAGGTATTTGGTGATGAAGAGCTTTTGGAAGAGTTCGACAAGCGCTTTGACGAGCTTACCAGCCAATTTGCCAAATACAACAAACTCGATGAAAACATGATCGAGCGAGTGCTTACCAGTAGTAGCAAGGAGGAATATACATCTTCCAAAAGTAGTGGTGATGTTTTGGTGCACGGTGTCAGTGGCAGATTGATAAAGGCCCAGACCGCCAATCAAAGACGATTGGTGGATGCCTGTAAAGTGGACGATATGGTCTTTGCCATTGGTCCTGCCGGTACCGGTAAGACCTACACCGGTGTTGCCTTGGCCGTAAAAGCTTTGAAAGAAAAACAAGTGAGGCGTATTATTCTTACACGACCTGCTGTGGAAGCAGGTGAGAACCTAGGTTTTCTTCCCGGCGACCTTAAAGAGAAGCTAGATCCCTATATGCAGCCTTTGTATGATGCACTTCGTGATATGATTCCTTCTGAAAAATTGGAAAAGTATATCGAGGACGGTACAATCCAGATTGCGCCGATGGCCTTCATGCGCGGACGCACTTTGGATAATGCCTTTGTAATCTTGGACGAGGCGCAGAATACCACCCACGCCCAAATGAAAATGTTCCTGACACGTATGGGTAAAAACGCCAAGTTTTTGTTGACAGGCGACCCCGGGCAGATAGATTTGCCACGTAGGGTAATTTCAGGTCTCAAAGAGGCTTTGCTTATTTTGAAGAATGTGGAGGGCATCAGTATCATTTACTTGGATGATAAAGATGTGATACGGCACAAATTGGTGAAAAAGGTGATTGATGCCTATAAAAACATAGAGCACCAAAATCAATACTAAAAAAATATGGGAATGAATACGCTTATGTCCACGGATTTTAACTTTCCTGGACAAAAATCGGTTTATAAAGGAAAGGTAAGAGAGGTTTATACATTGGACAACGATATTTTGGTGATGGTGGCCACAGACCGCCTTTCTGCATTTGACGTGGTGATGCCCAAGGGAATTCCCTACAAAGGTCAGATTTTAAATCAAATAGCCACCAAAATGATGAAGGATACCGAGGATATTGTTCCCAACTGGTTGATGGCCACTCCAGATCCCAATGTAGCTATCGGAAAGGCTTGCGAGCCCTATAAAGTGGAAATGGTGATCAGGGGCTACATGTCAGGCCACGCCTCTCGTGAGTACAAAGCTGGTAAAAGATTGCTTTGTGGGGTGCCAATGCCCGAAGGGATGAAAGAGAACGATAAGTTTCCGGAACCCATCATCACGCCGGCTACCAAAGCGGAAAAGGGAGATCATGACGAGGATATTTCCAAAGAAGATATTTTAAAACGAGGTATTGTATCCAAAGAAGATTATGAAGTCTTAGAAAAATATACCCGTGCTCTTTTTCAAAGAGGAACCGAAATCGCGGCCAAACGAGGATTGATTTTAGTTGATACCAAATATGAATTCGGTAAGACCAAAGATGGTGAAATTGTGTTGATTGATGAGATACATACTCCGGATTCATCACGTTATTTTTATGCAGAGGGTTACGAGGAACGTCAGGATAAAGGAGAAGCTCAAAAACAATTGTCCAAAGAATTTGTTAGACAATGGTTGATTTCCAATGGATTCCAAGGACTGGAGGGGCAATCGGTTCCCGAAATGTCGGATGAGTACATCGAATCGGTGTCCAATCGATATATCGAACTTTATGAGAATATTACTGGAGAGAAATTTGTGAAAAGTGATATCTCTGATCTACAGGAAAGAATTTTATCCAATGTAACCGCATATTTGGCAAAATAATCATTGCACACTTGTTATGTGACCAATAAAAGAAAGGGAATTCTGTGAATTCCCTTTTTTTGTTGCCTCAATAGTAATAAATCTTAAAACTAAATTGATATATTGACATGGCACAAAGGAATTAACTAAACAAACCAACACCATGTCAGAAAAACAAAAAAAGGCTACCGCATATTGGAGAGAGAATTTAAAGTATTTGACGATTTTACTCCTCATATGGTTCTTGGTCTCCTACGGGGCCGGCATTCTCTTTAAGGATGCGTTGGATTCCATCCGCATTGGAGGCTTTAAACTGGGATTTTGGTTTGCCCAGCAAGGAGCTATCTATGTATTTGTCATTCTCATTTTTGTATACGTTCGGCTTATGAACAAGTTGGACAAAAAATACGGCTACAACGAGGATTAACCAATCATTAAAACTTTATTATGAGTGATGTTCAAATTTGGACCTATGCATTGGTCGCACTATCCTTTGGTCTGTATATAGGAATTGCCATTTGGTCCCGGGCTGGTTCCACAAAAGAATTCTACGTGGCCGGTGGAGGAGTGTCTCCTTTGGCCAACGGAATGGCAACCGCAGCCGATTGGATGTCGGCGGCCTCCTTTATCTCCATGGCAGGAATCATATCCTTTGCAGGGTATGACGGAGCTGTGTATTTAATGGGATGGACTGGTGGCTACGTGCTTTTGGCCCTTTTATTGGCACCATACCTAAGAAAGTTCGGAAAGTTTACCGTGCCCGATTTTATCGGGGAACGTTACTATTCCAAAACGGCACGTGTTGTTGCAGTTATCTGTGCGCTTATTGTTTCCTTTACCTATGTGGCGGGGCAAATGCGAGGAGTTGGAATCGTATTTTCTAGATACCTCGAGGTTGATATAAACACAGGCGTCGTTATCGGAATGGTGATTGTATTGTTCTATGCCGTTCTCGGGGGGATGAAGGGAATTACCTATACCCAAGTGGCCCAATACTGCGTATTGATATTTGCCTTTATGGTGCCCGCTATATTTATTTCAATCCAAATGACGGGTAACCCTGTTCCCCAGTTAGGTTTTGGGGATACCTTATCCGATGGGTCCGGGACTTATCTTTTGGATAAACTGGATGGTCTTTCCGAAGAATTGGGTTTTGCGGCATATACGGATGGTAGCAAAAGTACCGTAGATGTGTTTGCAATAACACTTGCTTTAATGGTGGGTACGGCGGGACTGCCACATGTGATTGTACGATTTTTTACCGTAAAACGGGTCCGAGATGCCAGAAAATCGGCGGGATTGGCCCTCTTGTTCATTGCAATACTCTACACAACGGCACCAGCAGTGGCCGTTTTTGCCAGAACTAATCTTATTGAAACGGTAAGTGGAAAAGAGTATGATCAAATGCCAGAATGGTTCAGTAGGTGGGAAAAAACAGGGTTGATTGCGCACGAGGATAAAAACGGTGACGGAAAAATACAGTACGTGGCATCTCCAGAGGTAAACGAACTTACGGTAGATCGCGACATCATGGTATTGGCCAACCCGGAGATTGCCGACCTTCCCGCTTGGGTCATTGGCTTGATTGCCGCAGGAGGACTTGCCGCGGCACTGTCAACCGCTGCAGGGTTATTGCTAGTGATTTCTTCCTCGGTTTCCCATGATTTGATAAAGAACGTCCTTAAACCTGATCTTTCGGAAAAAGCGGAGCTATGGGCGGCCCGACTTTCGGCAGCTGTGGCGGTTGTAGTAGCTGGTTACTTTGGCATAAATCCGCCCGGATTTGTGGCTGCAGTAGTCGCTTTGGCCTTTGGTTTAGCTGCGGCATCGTTTTTCCCTGCCATTATTCTAGGGATTTTTTATAAAAAGATGAACAGTAAAGGTGCCGTCTCCGGAATGATTGTTGGTCTTTGCTTAATGCTTTTCTATATGCTCAAATTCAAGTTTGGAATATTTGATGGAGGTCAAGAAGCAGTGGCTGGCCTACAGGAAAATTGGTGGTTCGGAGTTTCACCAGAAGGGTTCGGAAGTATCGCTATGATTGTCAATTTCGTGGTGGCCATCATTGTTAACACGTTTACGGCTGATCCTCCGGAGGAAGTACAGGAAATTGTAGAAAATATTCGGGTTCCAAGTGGGGCGGGAGAGGCAATTGAACATTAGAATAGCTGTGAAATCACTCCGTTTTTCCTTATTTTTAAAGCAGCTTAAAATTTAATTGAACATAATGAGTAACTACCACATTAAACACTTGGAGGAGTATTTTCAGGTGTATCGAAAATCCGTAAGGAACCCTGAAGGATTTTGGGAAGAAGTAGCAGAAGAACACTTTCATTGGCGAAAAAAATGGGATTCAGTTTTAGAATGGGACTTTACAAAACCAGAGGTTAGCTGGTTCAAAGGGGCCAAATTGAACATTACCGAGAACTGTATCGACCGCCACCTCCGGATAAGGGGAGATAAAACGGCTATTCTTTTTGAACCGAACGACCCTAACGAGGAAGCAGAACATATAACTTACAGCCAACTTCACGAGCGTGTTTGCAAATATGCGAATGTGTTGAAGGAGCAAGGTGTTGAAAAGGGGGATAGGGTAGTTATTTATTTACCAATGATTCCTGATTTGGCTATCTCTCTTTTGGCCTGTGCTCGTATTGGGGCCATTCATTCTGTAGTTTTTGCAGGGTTTTCATCAACCGCATTAGCAACAAGAATCAACGATTGTGGCGCTAAAATGGTACTTACTTCAGATGGTTCTTACCGAGGAAAAAAGGTTATTGATCTAAAAGCAATCGTGGATGAAGCTTTGGAAAGTTGCCCTGATGTGAAAACTGTGTTGGTTTCTAAACGAACCGGAGGGGAAGTAAACATGAAAGGCGGTAGGGATGTTTGGGTTCAACCCCTATTGGATAAAGCATATTCTGATTGCGATCCGGAAATAATGGATGCTGAAGACCCATTGTTTATTCTTTATACCTCTGGCTCTACAGGTAGGCCCAAAGGAATGGTTCACACCACGGGAGGTTATATGGTTTATACTGCCTACACCTTTAAAAATGTATTCCAATATCGCGAAGAGGATGTGTATTGGTGTACTGCTGATATAGGGTGGATTACTGGACACTCTTATATTGTATATGGGCCATTGGCCAACGGGGCCACAACGGTAATGTTTGAAGGTGTTCCGTCTTACCCGGACTTTGGACGCTTTTGGGATGTGGTACAAAAACACAAAGTAACGCAGTTCTACACGGCACCTACGGCAATACGGGCATTGGCCAAAGAGAATCTGGATTTTGTGACCAATCACGATCTTTCCAGCCTTAAAGTTCTGGGTACTGTGGGAGAGCCGATCAATGAAGAAGCATGGCATTGGTACAATGATCACGTAGGTGATAAAAAATGCCCCATTGTGGATACTTGGTGGCAAACAGAGACCGGAGGTATCCTTATTTCACCAATACCTTTCTCCACACCAACGAAGCCGACGTATGCTACTTTGCCCATGCCAGGTATTCAACCGGCACTGATGGATGAAAATGGTAAGGAAATCAAAGGAAACCAAGTTGATGGAAGGCTTTGCATCAAGTATCCATGGCCATCCATTGCAAGAACCATCTGGGGTAATCACCAGCGATATAAGGACACCTATTTTTCTGCTTTTGAAGGGAAATATTTTACCGGTGATGGAGCACTCAGGGATGAGGTGGGCTACTATCGAATCACCGGTAGGGTTGATGATGTTATCATCGTGTCCGGTCATAATTTAGGAACGGCACCCATCGAAGATGCCATAAACGAGCATCCAGCCGTGGCCGAATCCGCCATTGTTGGTTTCCCACACGATATCAAAGGAAATGCATTGTACGGTTATATTATTCTGAAGGAAACAGGGGAAGATCGTAATCGTGATAACCTCAAAAAGGAAATCAATCAATTGATTACCGAACATATTGGACCCATTGCCAAGCTGGATAAAATCCAGTTTGTGGAAGGATTGCCAAAAACACGAAGCGGTAAGATCATGAGGAGAATCCTTAGAAAGATAGCTTCCAAGGATACAGGCAACTTGGGGGACACTTCAACTTTATTGAATCCGGAAGTAGTGGAATCGATAATGAAGGAGAGTCTTTAAAAAGGCTTGTTCAATAAAATGAAGAAGGACCTCTTTATCTTAGGAGGTCCTTTATTTTTTGAGGTTTTAGTTTTTCAATGGTTCTCAAAAAAGCTATAGCTGTAATAAAGGCGTCGCCTAAAGCTGTATGTCTATCTTTTCTGGAGATACTGAATTTTTTGGCAAGGTCGTCCAAGGAGTATCTTTCCTTTTTTTGGACCACAGAAGAAATCAAAAGGGTTCTAATGTATAGGGATTCAGTGTCCAATGTCTTGTTTTTGAGTTTGGGCAATCCGTTCCTTTTGAGCGCGGCATTGATCATATTGACATCGAACATCACATGGTGTCCCACCAGTATATAACTTTTGACATATACCAAAAATTGCTTCAGGGCTTCAAGTTCGGAAATAGTGTTCTTCTTACTTTTCTTAAGGATTCCATGGATTTCAGCACTTTCGGAATCATAGTGTTCCTGTTGGATATAAACTTCAAAAGTGTCCTTGACCACAATATTGTTGTCCTTAAGCTTTAGGGCACCTATACAGAGCATTCGGTCCTTTGTGAAACTAAAACCGGTGGTCTCCGTATCCAACACTACAAAAATATTTTCATGGATATCCTCTGGAAGCTTTTCTTTGAAATGCTCCTCATAGGCCCGCCAGAAATCGGGCAGTTCCAGCGGTTTCTTTTTGGAGAACGGCCACATTAGCGTAAAAGGTTTTTTACTTGGAACCTCACCTCTATCA
The DNA here is from genome assembly GCF_019457905.1 of Flagellimonas abyssi. GTDB lineage: Bacteria > Bacteroidota > Bacteroidia > Flavobacteriales > Flavobacteriaceae > Flagellimonas > Flagellimonas abyssi. Next base: position 70,548 of record NZ_JAHZSV010000013.1, read on the forward strand.
AGGATTGAATTTCCTTGACAGTCTTGAAGGTTCTCTTCAGTTTGATTTTTTCTTCTTTGTTCAATTTATCCAAAGCAATATATCGGCCCGAATCGTTATGCAACAGCCCCTGTCTCGTTCTAAATTTCAACAATGCTTTACTGGCATAGGAGCAAGCGAGATAAAGCTCTTTATTATTGGGCTCCAATTCTGCGAGTTTTTCATAACGTTCGGCTGTATTGTTGATAGATTTGATGGAGTGGGATAAAATCAATACCCGTGCAGCATCTATAATGGGCATTAGGGCACGAAGTTTTAAATCGAAAAAATCCTTGTGCTCACCATCTTGCTCTACAAGAAAATCCCTAAAAAAACCAGAAGGAGAAGGGTTTTGCAGTGCACCGCTTGCCAAATGGGTAAAAAATAGGGGATATCCCTGTACACTGTCAAAAATACTTTGTGAGAGTTCATCGGCCAATGCCTTGTCACCAAAAGTAACATTGTAATCAAAAAATATGGATGATAAAAGTATTTCATCTGGCCCAGGGTTATGTATCCAATGTCTTGTTACATCCTTCCATTCACTAAGGCTATGGCACCACGAAAGGTTGGAAGCCATCATATCCGCTGGACAATATTCAAAACCAATGGTATTTAGCATTTTGGAAATCCGTTCGCCCAATTTTAAGAAATAGGACCGGGTAACTTCTAAATTCTCCTTTGGTACATCTTCAAAAATAATGGCGTTGTCTTGGTCAGTGTTCAATAATTGTTCGCCACGACCTTGGCTGCCCATGCTCAACCAAGTAAATTTTACAGGGGGTTCTTTTTCCATTTTCGACAATGCGATTTTTACCACCTGCTTCGTGGAGGCATCATTGAGTTCGGAAATAATTTTGGAAACTAGTCCCAACGGAATGTTCTGTTCCAAATAACCTTGAAGCAGATTCATGATTCCATGTCGAATGCTGCGTAGTCTTTTTGCTTTGGAAGCCCTTTTTATGGCGCGTAAAAGTACTGCGGGGTTGTTCCCGACAGCTACCATTATATCATGTTTGGATAAGATTCCTGCCACTTTTGAGTCCGTAGTCCCATCCTCTGTGAGCACTAAATGACTGATATCGCTCTTCATCATGGCCATTTGCGATTGCGCCAAAGTAAGTCCTTTGGGGTAGGTGATAATGGGAGATGACATTATAGATTGGGCGGATGCAGTAATGGGATATAATCCTGTTGCCACTTTTTTCCGGATATCCTTGTCCGTTATGATACCCACGGGAAGGTCTTCCCGAACCACCAACATACAACCTACATTGTGCTTGGTCATTTTGTTGGCAATGGTCTTTACTTGTGTGCCCTCCTTGCAAGTGATGAGCTTGGTTGAATATTTAATGGGCTGCAAATCCAGCATTTTGTCGCTGGAATATTGATTGGAATCGATGTTGTCCCCATAGAGCTTGCCACGATGTTTAATGGAATAGGGGTTTCCCGTATTGGAAGCAAAGCTTTCTATCAAAAAATTCCCGATACGTTTGTTTTCGAGAGCCAGTGGCTTGAAATCTTTGATGGGAATGGCGTAGAGGATGGTTTCTTCATAGGCCTTCGCTTCCAATTTATAACTTTCATTGGCCAGCAAGGGGCGCAATCCGAACACATCACCTTCATCACAAATATCCAATATCTGGCTTGAACCTGATTTGGAAAGTGCCACGGCACCTTTGTTCACCACATAAAAATTGTCGTGCGGACTTTCACCTTGGGAGAAAACCACCGTGTTGGTCTCTTTGTGGATTATGGTGACCTCAATGGACAACTGCTCCAGCTGTTTGGATTCCATGGCATTGAAGGGGGGGTAGCTTTTTAGAAAATCGGCAATACGCTCGGATATGGTGTTTTTCATACTACTAATTTAAGCCTTGGTTTCATTTTCAAGAAATTATTGCTCCATAACCTTTTGATGGATAATTGTCTCATGTATACTGTATTCCTCAAAGTAATCACCAACTTTTTACCTTGCCCATAAACACCTATCTTTGCCCATCGGAAAAACAAGAATCCAATTTTCTAATAATCTATTAATCATATACAATGCAAGACGGAATCTACGCAAAGTTCAATACTTCCAAAGGTGAAATATTGGTGAAGCTTACGCATGATAAAACACCTGGAACGGTTGGCAACTTTGTTGCACTGGCAGAAGGGAATATGGAGAACAGTGCTAAGCCACAAGGAAAACCGTATTATGATGGACTAAAGTTCCACAGGGTAATTGCCGATTTTATGGTTCAGGGCGGATGTCCTTCCGGAACTGGAACCGGAGACCCAGGATACAAGTTTGATGATGAATTCCATCCAGATTTGGTGCATGATGGACCTGGAGTACTATCCATGGCCAACGCAGGGCCCGGTACCAATGGGAGCCAATTTTTTATCACTCATGTAGCCACCCCATGGTTGGACAATAAGCATACTGTGTTCGGTCGTGTTGAAGAAGGTCAGGATGTTGTGGATGCCATTTCTCAAGGAGATTCGATTGAAACCTTGGAAATTGTAAGGGTAGGTGAAGAGGCCCAAAAATGGAACGCTATTGAGGCTTTCCGTACATTTGAAGGTGCAAGGGAAAAGCGTATCGCAGAGCAAAAGGCTGCCGCTGAGGCTGAAATGGAAAAGTTGGCCGCCGGTTTTGATAAGACCGATAGTGGGCTTCGTTATAAGATTATTCAAAAAGGTAGCGGTGCCAAAGCAGAAAAAGGTAAAACCGTATCCGTGCATTATGAAGGTGCTTTGACGAATGGTCAAGTATTCGATTCATCCTATAAAAGAAAGCAACCCATAGATTTTTCATTGGGCATTGGACAAGTAATTCCCGGTTGGGATGAAGGTATCAGTTTGCTAAAAGTTGGTGACAAGGCCCGTTTTGTGATACCATCGCACTTAGCCTATGGAAGTACCGGAGCAGGCGGAGTTATTCCACCCAACGCAACATTGATTTTTGATGTAGAATTGATGAACGTGAAATAAGAAATTTCACATCAAAACATAGAAAGCCTTCAGTAATGGAGGCTTTTTTTATTTGGCCCGGTTTACGCTCAAAAACAATAAACAGGCGTTAAGTGCGAGTAGTGCAACAAGAATGCTTAAAAAAGTTGTCATGGTTGTAACGTGTTTATTAGGTAACAGTTCAACGGTAAAAAACCCTACCTATTGCCCTAATCGACTTTTTTGTTACTTTTTTGAACCATTGACACTCCATACCAATAGCAGGGCATTGACAATCAATAAAAACGAAAGTACTCCGAAAAAGGTATTCATTTATTGTTAGGTTTATATGGTTATGGGGAACAGTGTTTGTTTATTCCTTAGATAGGAAACTTTGGAATGGTTGCGTAGAATTTGAAAAAAAGCAAAAAAAAGCCTGGGCAAAAGCCCAGGCTTGTCTAGAAAAAAAGTTTATTATAACCTAATCCGCAACTTGTACGTTAACGGCGTTCAATCCTTTTTTACCTTGTTGTAGTTCGAATTCTACAACGTCACCTTCTCTGATTTCATCGATTAAACCTGAAATGTGTACGAAGTGATCTGTGTTTGAACCATCTTCAGTGATAAATCCGTAACCTTTAGAATCATTGAAGAATTTTACTGTTCCTTTACTCATAATATAAATTGAAAAAATTAAATTGGCTCCAAAGGTACGTTTAATTTATTGGCAATCAGTTTTTTTCTTCAAATAAAAAAAATTAAGCTGTTGGATCAGGCGTCAAACGTAGGTATGGTTTTACTTCTTCCACCCCTTTTGTAAAAATATTTTTCGCTTCTTCTGTAGGTATGGCAGGGCTAACTACCACTTTTTCACCGTTTTTCCAGTTGGCTGGAGTAGCTACTTTATGGTTTGCTGTTAACTGCAATGAATCCACAACTCTGAGCAATTCGTAAAAATTACGTCCGGTAGAGGCGGGATAGGTGAGCGTAAGTTTGATTTTTTTATCTGGATCGATAATGAATACTGAACGAACGGTCAACGTATTGTCCGCGTTAGGGTGGATCATATCATAAAGATCGGACACCTTTCGCTCTACGTCTGCAACTATCGGAAAATTCACCTCAGTGTTTTGGGTTTCATTGATGTCCTTTATCCATTCCAAGTGTGAAGCGGCACCATCGACACTCAAAGCCATCATTTTTACATTTCTTTTGTCAAACTCATCCTTGAATTTGGCCGCGGTACCCAGTTCAGTTGTGCAAACGGGCGTGAAATCAGCAGGGTGGGAGAACAAAATTCCCCAGCTATCCCCAAGATATTCATAAAAATTCAATGTTCCTTCTGAAGTTACCGCAGTAAAATCCGGAGCGGTATCTCCCAATCTTAAAGTTGCCATATATTTTAATTTTTAGGTTTATAAATTAGTACTCTACAAAATTACTAGATTATTTGGTTGTCTAGTTGTAAATCAGTTAAAAGTGTATTAAAATACGGCTTTTTGATGAAGTGTGTTATTGCCAAAAAGTTATTATTTTTAGTTTATGGAAAATGAAACCTTGGAACAACTGCGCTATCCGATAGGAAAATTTGAGATTCCTGATGCTATTACAAGTGATAATCTCGAAAAATGGATCACTGATTTGGAAACACTCCCTCAAAGATTGAGCGATTTGGTTGCCCCGCTTTCGGAGCAACAACTCGAAACTCCTTATCGTCCCGGAGGTTGGACGGTACGGCAGTTGGTCCATCATATTTCTGATAGTCACCATAACAGCTATATACGTTTTAAGTGGGCTTTGACAGAGGATACTCCGACCATAAAGGCCTACAATGAAAAGGCTTGGGCGGAGCTGTTCGATACAAGAACCGCTCCAATACTCATGTCGTTGTACCATTTGAGTGCCATACATGCCAAGTTGGTGTATTTGTTGAAGGGGCTTTCAGAAGAGGATTTGCAACGGAGTTTTATCCATCCAGATGGAAACCAAAAAACCAATTTAAAGGAGAACATTGGGCGTTATGCATGGCACGGTAATCACCATTACTCGCATATCTTAAATTTGGTTGAACGCAAAGGGTGGTAGGCTAAAGTTCTTTGGTCAAAATATACATGGGCTTCTCTTCTGGTTTTACATGGGGAAGTGTTACTTCGCTCTCCCTTTTGATGATAAAGCCATTTTTTTGATAAAACTGTACCGGTTTGCCTTTTTGCATGGCATCCAGCCAAATGACTTTTTTGTTCAGTGCCCTGGCCGTTTCTTCAATAAACTGAATCAATTGTTTGCCAATGCCTTTGCCTGAATGCTCTTTCAAAAGATAGATTTTTTCGGCTTTTAATGCCTCGGTATCCGATATTTCATCAATGCCACAGTCTTTTAGCAATTTAAGGACGCCAACCGTTTCTTCTCCCAAGTTGACCAGAAAATTCAAAACATTGGGGTCTTGTAGTTCACGTTCTACAACATCAGACGTAAAACCATTTGAAATGTATGGTGTTGGGTCTTCATTTTCCCATAAATGGAGGTAATTCTCGCGATAGGATTTAATGCCAATGGTCAAGTAGGTTGTATGGTTGTCGTGGTTGACAGGAACTAATGTTACGGTATTGTCCAAAACATCACAGTTCATTTATAGTTAGGTGTTTTTCCATTTGATATTACATCCCAAACTCGGTTTTTGGTCTTGCTCAACCTCTTTTCCTTCCAGAATAGCGTCCATTGCTTTTTTAAGATCGGATCCTGTTAGGGGAACATCGTTTCCAGGTCTGGAGCCATCAAGTTGCCCCCTATAAACCAAGGTTAGTTGAGGATCAAAAAGATAAATATCCGGTGTACAAGCTGCATCGTAGGCTTTGGCGACCTCTTGGGTTTCATCATACAGATACGGAAACGTATACCCCTCTTCTTTTGCTTTTTGTTTCATAAGATCTGGGGAGTCCTGGGGGTAGTTTTCCACATCGTTACTCGATATAGCGACAAACGCAATACCTTTTTCTTGATACTTCTTGGCCAATTCAACAATCATTGGGTTTACGTGAAGTACAAAAGGGCAGTGGTTGCATATGAACATTACTACCGTACCCTTTTCACCTTTTGCACTGTTCAACGATATGGATGTGCCGGAAATGGTATCGAAAAGTTTAAAATCAGGTGCCTTGGTGCCCAAGGGAAGCATGTTGCTGGGTGTCCTAGCCATGGTTCTTAGTTTTTTGTTGTGGTAACGCTATGGTAAAAATAAAAAAACGACCTGCAAAATACAGGTCGTTTTAAATTATTGAAGGAATTGTTTTTTAGATATCGTCAAAACTCACATCGGTAAAATTGCTACCGGTGGCAGTTCCATTTTCACTGAAAGTTTCTTCTTCATCCTCCTTTTTAAAATCTTTTTGGTGGCGTTCGGAGATGACCTCGCTTCCTTTTTCATCAATGATGTAGTCCATCATCTCTTCCATAATCTCACGGAAAGCGCTAAAATCCTCTTTGTACAAATAAATTTTATGCTTTTTGTAATGGAAAGAACCATCATCGTGAGTAAACTTTTTACTCTCTGTTATGGTAAGGTAATAGTCTCCGGCCTTGGTGCTTCTGACGTCGAAAAAGTAGGTTCTTCTTCCTGCTCTTAAGACTTTCGAATAAATCTCTTCCTGATCCATTGTATCTTTCTGGCCCATATGGTATAGTGTATTTAGTACTATGTTGAATTACGTTACCAAAAATGTAAAAAAAAAGCTAATTCAGCAACTTTTTTATGATTCTTTGCCCGAAAGCTGATTAATGTAAAGGTCTTTATAATACCCATCAGTATTGTTCAGTTCTTCATGTGTGCCTTCTTGTATGATGCTTCCATTGTCCAATACGATAATCTTATCCGCGTTTTTGGCAGATGATACCCTATGGCTCACAATCAATGTGGTCTTGCTTTTTGAAACTTTTTTCAAATTATTGAGAATCTCTTCCTCCGTTTCGGTATCCACTGCAGAAAGGGAATCATCGAACAAATAGATTTTTGGGTCTTTGAGCAATGCCCGGGCAATGGAAACACGCTGTTTTTGTCCTCCACTCAACGTAATGCCGCGTTCGCCCAAAATAGTATTGTATTTTTTGGCAAACCCTTCAATGTTTTTATGGACGACCGCTTTTTTTGCGACCGCTACAATTTCATCATGGGTGGCGTTCTCATTACCAAAACGGATATTGTTCTCAATAGTGTCCGAGAATAGAAAAGCATCTTGCGGTACGGCACCGATAGAACTTCGTAAACTGTCCAAATTTAGATTTTGAACGGGTATTCCATCAATCAATACTTCGCCTGAAGAGGTGTCGTACAAACGTGCCACCAAATCCAATATGGTAGATTTTCCGGAACCTGTTTTTCCTAAAATGGCTACGGTCTGGCCTGCTTTTACCGAGAACGAAACATTTTTGAGGGCAGTGATGTTGGTGTCCTCGTAAGTGAAAGTCACATTCTTGAATTCGATATCGCCTTTGATCGGGGTAGGCTCCTTTACCATATTTTGGATGGAGGGTTCCTCTTTCAAAAATTCGTTGATTCTTTTTTGTGAAGCTTCTGCGCGTTGTACAATGGATGTTAGCCATCCTACAATGGCAACGGGCCATGTAAGCATATTGACATATAATATAAATTCTGCAATAATTCCAATGGTTTCAATTTCCCCATTGATGTATTGGCGTCCTCCAATATATATAACGAACAGGTTGCTCACCCCGATCAATAATATCATCAAAGGAAAGAACCATGCATTTACTTTGGCCAAGGCCATACTGGTATCTTTTCCCTCTTGGGCCAAATCGCGTAGTTCATTATTGATACGAGGCTCAATACTGTATGCTTTGATTACAGAAATTCCTGAAAAGGATTCTTGGGTAAACGTGGAAAGGGTGGATAGAAATTCCTGCACTTTGGTGCTCCTTTTGTGGATTATCTTGCTGATTTGATATATCAAAACCGATAAGATGGGTAACGGGAGCAGGGTATAGGCTGCAAGAGTGGGAGCTTTTATGAACATTAGGGGAATCAAGCAGACAAAAAGGGTCAAGGTCTGTATACCGTACATAATGGCAGGCCCACCGTACAATCGCACCTGGTTGATGTCCTCGCTGATTCGGTTCATTAAATCCCCGATTCGGTTTTTCTTGTAAAAATTAAGACTGAGGAGCTGGTAATGGTCGAACACCTCGTTTTTGAGGTCATATTCAATATATCGAGATACATTTATAATGGTCTGGCGCATCAGAAAAGTGAACAATCCTGATAAAAAAGCTGCGCCGACAATAATCAAAATGTACTGGAGCAGTAATCCTTTGGCATCGGACAACGTAATCACATCCGACATAAAATCCTCCACGGCCTGGATGGATTTGTTCACGTAAGAAGGCATTACAAGGGAAAAAATCCGTGCAATTATGGTAATCAATATACCCAATAGCAGTTTAAGCCAATATTTCTTAAAATATTTATTTAAGTGCTTCAGTTCTTTCATAAGAGGGAGAAAGGTGGTTTTTTAGCTTCGATGTAAGCAGACAATCCCGCAAATATATACCATACCTCACAAAGTAAATGTTATAAAACTGATAAGAAAGTAACTTTGGTAGGTAAGAATCAAATATAAGATTACTTTTGCGGTGTGAAAGCCAAATAATGACTTTAAAAGTTCTTTAAACATGTTAACCAGAAGGCACATTAGGGTAAAAGTGATGCAATGTATCTATGCATTGGTGCAATCCAAGGACGATTCGCTTCAAAAGCAGGAAAAGTTCCTAAGAGTGAGTATAGAAAATATGTATGTTCTATATCTTTTGATTTTAAGCCTTTTGGCAGAACTGCACCGTTTGGCCGAGAAACATGTAAGCCACGCTTCCAAAAAATACGTGGCCACCGAAGAGGATAAATATCCCAATCCAGAAAAATTTGTAAAAAACCGATTGCTTTTGCAACTGGTCAACAACGAGGCATTGAAGAATGAACTCTCCAAGCGCAAACTGGACAATTGGTACCTGAACGATGAATATGTAAAGATCATCTACAGGGAAATCATGGCCAGTGATATTTATAAGCAATATATGCTGAACGGAGCCGATGATCATACTGATGACCGTGATGTGGTGCTACAATTGTTCAAAGAGATTATAGCTCCCAACGAAAAAATCTACGATTACTTTGAGGACGATAAGCTTACTTGGGTAGATGATTTCCCCATTGTAAATACTTTTTTGGTCAAACGTCTTAAAAAGGCCAAGCCAGATTCTGGAGACCGTTTCTTTTTACCTGCATTGCTCAAGGATCAACAGGATTTGGATTTTGCCAATGACCTTTTGACCAAGACACTTCTTAACGATGGTAAATGGGAGAAAGAAATTGAAGGAAAAACTCCGAATTGGGACAACGACCGTATTGCTGAGATTGACTCCATTATCCTTAAAATGGCAATATGCGAGTTACTTAACTTTCCCTCCATTCCAGAAAAAGTGACCCTGAACGAGTATTTGGAGATTGCCAAAGAGTATTCTACACCCAAGAGTAGTATATTTATAAATGGGGTGTTGGATAAGTTGGCAAAAGAGTACAAATCGGATGGAAGGCTGCAAAAAATAGGTAGGGGTCTACAATAAACAATAATTCCTTAATTTTGGGAAAACAAATTTTAATCATGAAAAGAATAACAACAATTTTGAGTTTGATCGCAGTGGTTACCCTAACCAGTGTATCATGCAAGGACAAAGCATCGCAAAAGATAGTTGCTGACAATGTTGAAAGCGCTGTAAGCAGAGATGAGGCCGATAAAAAAGTTCCTGTAATGACCTTTGAGAAAACCGAGCACGATTTCGGTACCATCCAAAGAGGAACACCTCAAGAAACCGTATTTACATTTACCAATACAGGTGATGCCCCATTGATCATTACCGATGCTAAAAGTAGCTGTGGCTGTACAGTGCCAAACCCTCCAAAGGAGCCTATTGCACCGGGTGAAAAAGGTGAGTTGTTGGTGAAATTCAACGGTTCTGGTCAAAATCAGGTGACCAAAACCATTACGGTAACAGCAAACACCGCCAAAGGTTCTGAAATCGTAAGAATCAAAGCATTTGTACAAGCACCAGAAGCTACACCAGCTGGTCCTGTAAAATAATTTAAAAGACCTAAATGGAAAACTTACAACAGTTTTTACCGCTGATATTGATTTTTGCCGTGGCATACTTTTTTATGATTCGCCCGCAGATCAAACGTCAGAAGGATGAGAAAAAATTCGCTTCCGAATTAAAAAAAGGAGACAAAATTATTACCAAGAGTGGTTTGCACGGTAAGATTGTGGAATTGAACGACAAGGATTTTTCCTGTGTCATTGAGACCATGGCTGGCCGTTTAAAGTTTGATCGCTCTGCCATTTCCATGGAAATGAGCAAAAAATTAAATACTCCCGACGAAAAGAAGTAAGCGAAAACAGTATATTACATCAAGAACGTCCCTTAGGAATTACATTTCGAGGGACGTTTTTTTTGTATCTTATCCCAAATTTTGAAAAAATATGGGAACCAGAAGACAGTTTGTAAAGCAAAGCAGTTTGGGAGCTGCGGCCATGGGAGCATCAATGGTATTGCCAACGGAGTTGCTGGCATCGATTAGAAAAACCATCAGTCCAAATGATAAAATTCAGGTTGGCCTTATTGGTTGTAAAGGAATGGGCTTTTCCGATTTGAGTTCTATGTTGCAGAACAGCGAGGTCGAAGTTGTAGCCCTTTGCGATGTGGATGAAAATGTACTTCGCGAAAAAACTGCCGAACTGGAAAAGGGAGGAATCAAAAAGCCTAAATGGTATTCCGATTACCGAAAACTGTTGGAAGATAAAGATATTCATATCGCGATTATTGGAACGCCGGACCACTGGCATTGCCTACAACTTACCGATGCCATTGATGCCGGTAAGGATGTATATTGTGAAAAGCCCATAGCCAATTCAGTGGCAGAGAGCGATGCCATGCTTGCCAAGGTAAATGCAAGCGACAGAATGGTGCAGATAGGACAATGGCAACGCAGCGAACCCCATTTTGTGGATGCCATCAGCTATGTGCATTCCGGTAAGTTGGGTCAGATAAGACTGGTAAAAACATGGGCGTACCAAGGTTGGATGTCATCCGTTCCCGTGGTGCCCAATGGCCCTGTACCTGCTGGCGTAGATTATGATATGTGGTTGGGACCTGCGGAGAACAGACCCTTCAACCCAAACAGGTTTCACTTTAATTTTAGATGGTTTTGGGACTATGCAGGAGGATTAATGACGGATTGGGGTGTTCATTTGATTGATTACGCTCTTTTCGGAATGAAAGCATCTACGCCCAAATCTGTGATGGCCATGGGAGGTAAGTTTGCCTACCCCAACGATGCGGCCGAAACCCCTGATACTTTACAAACCATTTATGATTTTGGTGATTTTTCCCTGCTTTGGGAGCATGCCACCGGGATTGATGGTGGCAATTACGGGCGTAACCACGGTATTGCTTTTATCGGGAACAATGGAACTTTGGTGCTCGACCGTGGTGGCTGGGAGGTGATCCCGGAGCATGATCGTCCACATTGGAGTCAAGATTTGGGACCAAAAATAGAAGCTGTACCCTTACAGCAGGGTGTTGGCCAAGGTTTGGGATTGCACACACAAAACTTTTTAGAAGCGGTAAAGTCGAGGGATAAATCAATCTTGAAGGCACCGATTAAAATCGGTTATGATGCAGCTGTGGTGAGCCACATGGGTAACATTGCTTACAAAACAGGGGAACGTTTGTTCTGGGATGCGGAGAACAACAAGTTCAACCATTCGGAAGCCGATGCTCTAATATCCAAGCAATACCATAATGGATGGAAGTTCCCGAAGATGGGGTAAAAGACAGGTTTTTGGTTGAAATTAACAGTGACTGACGGAGCTCGACTTACCGTTCAGCGTCTGTGGCAACTGTTATTTTTCCATTTTGCCACCCTTTGGGTAGATGTAGGTTCATTCCAGTTTTATTTTCAACATCGATTAAATCATTCCTAAGGGAAATACTTCGTAATCCGATAACATTTCTATTGTTGTTTGTCGTTTCCAAAGCTGTATCATCCGTAATGGCTCCAAGAAATCCATAGGATGTTAATGCATGATTATTTAAAGCTGCAGTTCGCCAATCTTCTATTTGGGCTAATTCGTACGGTGATATTTCACCCTGTTTCAGTGCATTTAATAATTTTGGCCTTAAATAAGCGTAGATGGTATCTTTCGAATTATAATTTACGGATATTGAATTATGGTGACTTAAAATCACGGATCCCCATAGGTTGTTCCCTGTAAGCCGTTCACCTGGATAACCATACTCTTTTAAAATTTGCTCCAGTTGTTCTAACTGCTGCTCGCTATGAGGGGCAAATTTTTTTTCTGAATACCTCCTTTTGGCTTTTTGTCCAATTCTGAACAATGCCCCAAGTGCTTTTTTCTGGTCCTTTTTGAACATTTCATGGACTTGTTCCTTGAGCAGAGGATTTAGTCCCGATAAGTATATTTGGTGGAGGGAATCATATTCGGATAAAAGCTTTGACCATTCCGAAGATTTTTTTAATGACTGTAAATTGTCATTTTTTTTGATGCTTTTCAGTGTCCAACCAGCTTTGATTCCCATTCTCGTGAATTGTAATCCTGATTGATAATCATTTTGATATGCACTGAGCTCAGTAGCAACTTTGATGTCTCTTAAAAACGAGAAATCAAACTGTTTAAATAGAGAATCAAATGTATCAATCGCAGAAGAGTATTTTCCTTCAGCAATCAGCTGTTCACACTCAATTACTTTGGAATGGTAGTTCAGGTAGTTTTCTTGGGCTTTACTTTTGACAGAAAACAAAAGACAGCCAATAAAAATAAGGGTCAGTGAAAATTTAGCCATAAAACAAAAGAATGCATTTTGACTATAAATGGCTGTCAATGAATCGTTAAATGTGGTTTCAAGGTTAAATCTGTAGTTAAGATTAACCAATATATTCTTTTTGAGCTGCTGTTGATGATTATCGGAGAATGTGTTTGTCGGCAACTAAGAACTTGAGCAAAAAATAGTATTATTTTTCAATAATGCCAATATCCTTAGAATGTGCTATGGCATCGCTACTGTTATTAAAATAAAGATACTTAACGTTTAAGGACCTAACGTTCTTTAAAATGCTTTTTACCTTTTCTTTAGGTTTGTTGCCCGTTTGGCGTATATAAATTGCTTTGATGTTTTTAGGGAAAACCTTGCATATACGTTCATAAAGGTAGGGGTCTTTTTGTGAATCATCGCCCAACAATACATAATCGAGTTCCGGGTAAAAGGAAATGATATCTTTAATTTTCTCAAATTTGTGATCGTGACTTCCGCCTCCTGTGAAAAAGAAATCCCCGAGTCCAGTTTTGATTTTCTTTAATTTGACCACGGCTTTGGGCAATCTGTATTTATTGGCGATGGCAACTATGAACGAATAAAGGTTCCATTCGCTACTGGAAACATAAAAAAATGAATTAAAGGAATTATTATCCTTTAGTCCGGCCATACTTAATGCTTGGTAATGTGAAGGTACATCATCGAATATTTTTCGCTTATCAATATTTTGAGTCAACATCACATAAAGTTTTTTAAAGATATTGGAACTGTGCGATATCAAAAATGTATCGTCAATATCGGAAATAATTCCATATCTGCCAGTATGTGGTTTTAAGATTTCGCCATTGGTCACAATATTAAATTTACCATAATCGCATCTCACACTACAGGGATACCAGCCGCTTGTCAATGGTTTGTCAAAAGGGATTCTAAAATTAAAATAACCATCTTTCATTGTTTTGGTCGATACCGATTCACCTTGAAATTGAAGTGTGACCTTTTCATTGGATAGTGGTTTTACCGTAAACATTTTCAGTATGGAGAAGGCATGTTTAATGGCTCTCCTTTCAATGCTGTATTGGCTAGGTGCCCAAGATTTGAAAACATGTCCCGAGATTATTAATTCCTTGTTATTCATATAACCACGATAAATGCTTATATCCACCTTCATACGAACTGTTGCTGAAAAAATGATAAATTTATCATTAGGATAATATATTAAAATATAATGAAAGAGAATCTTCTATTAATCATAAACCCAACTGCAGGTTCTATTAATGTAAGTGAAGTAATGGACTTGGTTGATGAATGGTCCAATGAATCCAGATTCAATATTGAAACCTATAAAACTTCTGGAAAAAATGACGAAAAGAAGATTGAGAAATTACTACAGGACAAAGCATATGTACGAGTAGTTGCAGCTGGTGGTGATGGAACCATAAATATGGTAGCTTCCAAACTTTTGAACAAAGATATTGTATTGGGAATTTTAGCTTGTGGTTCCGCAAATGGACTGGCTACTTCTATGCAAATTCCAAAAAACTTGAACCAGCAATTTGATATCGCCTTGAATGGTGATCCTTTAACCATTGACAGTCTTTTTATCAATGATATATTTTGTGCCCATATCGCAGATGTTGGAATCAATGCTGAATTGATTTATAACTATGAAAAGTCAGGGGCTAGTGGAATGTGGGGGTATGCCGTTCAAAGCATTCCAACCTTGTTGAAATCCAACTACCCTTATAAATTCAAGATTTCCATTGAGGATAAGGTGATAGAAAGAGAAGGTGTACTGCTGGTTTTTTCCAATGCCAGAAAATATGGAACGGGAGCCATCGTAAATCCAGAGGGTAAGATTGATGATGGCAATTTTGAAGTGATTTTGTATAAAAAATTAGGTGTTCGTGAAGTTTTGGAAACCTTTCGAGGCAACAGTCTAAAAAAAGAGACTTCCATGGAAATGTATCAAGCCACGTCTGTATCGGTCGAATGCGAATCACCGATCGCCCTTCAGGTAGATGGTGAATTTATTGGCAAATACAATACTTTTTCGGTCCATATACAACCACAGAGTTTACAATTGGCCGTTCCCAAATCAGTCAGGTAAAGAAAACAGGTAATTAGAAAGGATGGAAAGCTTTTTGGGTTCACCTATCGTTAAAGGTATGATTCGTTTTAATTATGATGACCGATGCCTTGTTTCAATTGACTGATGATGAGATGCCGATTACCTATACCCATCATTCAACCCGACACCATCTTTGATCATGGGAAGTATTTTTTCCAACCTGCGCAGTTTGGTTTTTTCTTGTTTGGCCTCGGCAATGTACTCACAGAACTCTTTTTGTTTGTATGGAGTGAAATTTTCAAAGGAAGATTTTAAAACGGAATCACTGTCAAGTTTGGATTGTAGCAATTCGGGAATCTCTATCTCTTTGGTTTTCTCGGCTTTTATTTCCAATCCTTTTTTTTGATTTTCCAAGGCTTCGTTCATATAGGCCAGTACAGCCTTTTCGTTGACTTCTTCCAAATCGTGGAACTTCCAATGGCGCATCCCCTTGGTCTTGCCATCCTGTGCATTCTCCAAAACCTTTTTTGGATCCTTTAAAAATACACCATTAAAAAACCAAACACCGAAATAACTCTTGAACTTTCCAATGCCAAATACATTTTTGCCATCCAACGTATAAACAGGTATACTCCATTTAAAGTCCTCTACGGCTTCTGTTTTTAGGGCAATCTCTCGCAGTAGAGCAATGCCGCCCTTATACGGATGCTCGCTTTCGTAAAAAGACTCCAGTTTTTCGATTTTATCCACAACTATCTGATTTGACTAGCGGTAAGTTCGCAAATTTTGGCGATAACCAGCACAGCTTTTTCCATGCTTTCCAAGGGAACGTACTCGTATTTGCCATGGAAATTGTGCCCACCGGCAAAAATGTTGGGGCAGGGCAGTCCCATAAAACTGAGTTGGGAGCCATCGGTCCCTCCACGGATAGGTTTAATGATTGGTTCTATTTGGAGAGATTTCATAGCTTCTTCCGCTATTTCTACAATATGAAAGACCGGTTCCACCTTCTCTCTCATATTCTTATACTGGTCCTCAATGGTCAGGCTGATGAACTCTCCATATTTTTTGTTGAGTTTTTCCTTTATGTCGTTTAAAAGGTCTTTTCTGGCTTGAAAATGTACAGCATCGTGATCACGGATGATAAGTTCTATTTCTGCTTTTTCAATTTCCCCCTTGATTTTGTGAACATGGAAAAAACCTTCCCGACCCGTGGTGTGTTCGGGTACTTCGCTTGGGGGCAAATGGGTTAAATAGTCGTTGGCAATCCCAATGGCGTTTACCATTTTGTTCTTTGCATATCCGGGATGCACACTTTTTCCCGATACGGTAATCTTGGCCTTTGCGGCATTGAAGTTTTCATATTCCAGCTCGCCAACTTGGCTACCATCCATGGTGTAGGCCCATTCGGCGCCAAATTTTTCCACATCAAATTTGTGGGCACCGCGTCCAATTTCTTCATCGGGAGTAAAGGCAATCCTAATTTTTCCATGTTTGATCTCAGGATGTTGAATCAAGTATTCCATTGCAGTAATAATTTCGGCAATACCTGCTTTGTCATCAGCGCCCAAGAGAGTCGTGCCATCCGTGGTAATCAATGTCTGCCCTATGTAAGCCTTTAAATCTTCAAAATAATCCGGAGATAGAACAATGTTGTTCAACTTGTTGAGCACAATATCTTTCCCGTCATAATTTTCAATGATCTGTGGTTTTACATTTCTGCCCGAGAAATCCGGGGAAGTATCAAAATGAGACACAAATCCAATGGTAGGTACTTTTTTATCAGTATTGCTGGGCAAGGTTGCCATTATGTAGGCATTTTCGTCGATTGAGACCTCCTGCATACCGATTTGGTGCAGTTCCATCACTAATTTTTTCGCTAGGTCCCATTGTTTTTCTGTACTTGGAGTGGTCTTGGAATAGGGGGCGCTCTGTGTGTCAGTGGTCACGTAATCTAAAAATCGGGACAATAACTTTTCCATGGTCGGGTGTCGAGTTTCATCAAAAATAAGGCTTATTCAAACGTAATTTTGCAAATCAAGGGCATTAATAAGTATCTTTCACGAACCATTAAAATCAACTTCACTTGAAACCGCTGGTATATTTTCTTTTTTTGATATCTGGATTTTACGGAACCGCCCAGATGGATTGTATTTTAGGTGTTGGCGGTAGGGATAACGAGACCATTACCAAAGTTTTTGAGCTCACTGAAGAGCAAAAGGACAACTTGAAAAATTGGAGTGCCGAACTAAAGATCAGGAACGATATTTTTAAGGAACGGGCAGAGTACCTAATGAAACAAAACGAGGATAGCTCGCCCGAAGTTCTGATTGAAGTGTCCAAAAAGTACCAATCCTTTATCGATAGCATGGCAAAAAATGTCCATATGATGGATAAAAGACTGCTGGAAAGTTTCACCCAAACACAATATGATAGGTATTTGAAGCTGTGCAACCAAATGACCCTGCGCCCCATCTATGTAAATAGGTCTGTTGACGAAAATTGACCGAAATGTTAAGAACTGTTTTAAGAGTTTTTATTTTTGTCCAAAATCCATTCTGAATGTACAAAATCCTTATTCGTCCGGTACTTTTTTTGTTTGACCCAGAAGCCGTGCACCACTTTACTTTTAGGGCTATAAAGTTTTTTTCAAGATTGGGTTTGGGCAGTATTTTTCGAAAGATTTTTGTTGTTGATGACCCGAGATTGAAACGGGAAGTATTTGGAGTGAGATTTAAGAATCCAGTTGGTTTGGCCGCTGGTTTTGATAAAGATGCCAAATTGTACAACGAGTTTTCGGATTTTGGGTTTGGATTTGTGGAAATCGGAACTGTAACTCCGAAACCACAGCCGGGGAACCCTAAAAAAAGATTATTCAGATTAAAGGATGATAAGGCCATTATAAATAGAATGGGGTTCAACAACAAAGGGGTTTTTGAGGCTGTTGAGCAGTTGAAGAAAGGGCACCGTGTAATTGTTGGAGGTAATATTGGAAAGAACAAAGTAACAGCTAACGAGGACGCATTGAAGGATTATCTCATCTGTTTTGAAGCTTTGTTTGATCATGTGGACTATTTTGTGGTAAATGTGAGTTCACCCAATACGCCAGGCCTAAGAGAGTTACAGGATAGGGAGCCGTTGACCAATTTGCTCAAAAAGCTAAAAAGTCAGAATAAAAAACTGGCCAAGAGCACGTCCAAGAAAGAGAAACCGATATTATTGAAGATTGCCCCTGATTTAACGGACGACCAACTGTTGGACATCATCGAAATTGTTGCCGACACAAAAATTGATGGTGTAATTGCCACAAACACTACTATTGCGCGAAACGATTTAAAATCACATCTTACCTTATCTGAAGAAACTGGAGGATTAAGCGGTAAACCCTTAACTAATAGGAGTACAGAGGTAATCCGATTTTTGGCCGATAACAGTAGAAAAGCATTTCCGATTATTGGGGTGGGAGGTATTCATTCAGAAGCCGATGCATTGGAAAAATTGGAGGCAGGCGCGGATTTGGTTCAACTTTATACCGGTTTTATTTACGAGGGCCCTGCACTTATCAAAAAAATCAACAAAGCCATTTTGGAGAAAATGGGTTAAGAAAATATGTACGGTTTGCTACTATTTCTGGAAACCATCAATACCCCTATATTGATTGGCTTTTTAGTCTCATCTTTGGTACTCGCCATTTCGCCGGGACCTGATAATATTTTTGTACTTACCCAAAGTATCAGTAACGGCACAAAATCTGGTTTGGCCACTGTTTTTGGATTGGTTTCGGGCTGTTTGGTGCATACCACACTGTTGGCTTTTGGGGTGTCCGAAATCATTAAACAAAGCGATACCTTGTTTTTTGTCATCAAATTGTTTGGTGCCATATATTTATTGTATTTGGCCTATCAAGTTTATCGTAGCGATGCTTCAATTCTTTTGGATAACAAAAACAAAACTGTTAAATCACCCCGAAAACTTTTTTGGACTGGGTTCACCATGAATGTGCTCAACCCCAAGGTCACTATCTTTTTTTTGGCATTTTTTCCTGGTTTTTTGTTCAGTGACAGTCTCAGTACCGTTGTTCAATTTTATATTTTGGGATTGCTTTTTATGCTTTCTGCCCTTATTGTTTTCGGTACAATTGCAGTTTTGGCGGGTAAAATCACCAAGTATCTTTCGCGTCATCAAAAAACAGGATTCTATTTAAAATGGGTGCAGATAGTTGTTTTTGTGGGGATTGCTCTTTATCTATTTCTGTCGGAGAAATAAGTGCTATTTTTACGGGAGACTATGCAAAAAGTTAAACTCATAGAATGTCCAAGGGATGCCATGCAGGGTATCAAAACCTTTATCCCCACGGATGAAAAGGTAAAGTATATCCAATCCTTGTTGGGTTGCGGTTTTGATACGATTGACTTTGGAAGTTTTGTATCCCCCAAGGCTATACCGCAGATGCAGGATACAGCAGAGGTTTTGGCAAAGTTGGATTTGTCACGCACTCGAAGTAAACTTTTGGCTATAGTGGCAAATGTACGAGGCGCTCAAGATGCATGCGAACACAAAGCAATCGATTATCTAGGTTTTCCTTTTTCCATTTCCGAAAACTTTCAGATGCGGAATACCCACAAGACCATCGATCAATCGGTGGAAACGTTAAAGGGAATCTTGGAACTGGCAGATGCAAACAATAAAGAAGTGGTCACCTATATTTCCATGGGGTTTGGGAATCCCTACGGAGATCCTTGGAACGTGGAGATAGTGGGGGAGTGGACCGAAAAACTGGCCGAAATGGGAACCAGAATACTATCATTGTCGGATACCATTGGCAGTTCTACATCCGAGGTCATAGATTATTTGTTTTCCAACTTAATCCCCAAATATCCAGATATTGAATTCGGGGCCCATTTGCACACAACGCCCACAAAATGGCACGAAAAGGTGGATGCGGCCTATAAAGCCGGTTGCCGCCGTTTTGATGGAGCTGTGCAAGGTTTTGGCGGTTGCCCAATGGCCAAGGACGAATTGACGGGCAATATGCCCACCGAAAAAATGCTCTCCTATTTTACCACGGAAAAAGCCGATTCAGGTGTCAACTGGATGGTTTTTGAAGCTGCCTACAATAAGGCTACGGAATTGTTCTCTGTGTACCATTAAACCTTTTCAGAATAGATAAAATCACTCTTCATTTATTTAGATTGAGTCTAAATTGATATATTTGATGCTTCCAACGATTCACCTTTATGAAGTACAACGGACTATTGCCCAATTTACCCAAAGAACTGCGTGTTTTTATTGCAACTTTCGTGATTGTTCTCTCAGTGGGATATTTCACAGGATTGCTTTTTATCCAAGAAACCGAGTCGACAACCCCAGTTGGGATTGAAGAAAATTACTTGGGCAATGAAGAGGATGAAGATGCCGAGGTGATGAAATTTAAAAAAGGAAATCGGGAAATGTTGACGGTCGTTCACACACACGTGCTATCCATGTCCCTTATATTTTTTCTATTGGGTATATTGGTTTGGCTTACAAAGGCAACAAAGAAACTAAAGCTATTTTTGACCCTAGAACCATTTCTTTCCATTGTTCTAACCTTCGGTGGTATCTATGTGATGTGGTCCGGAGTCAGCTGGTTTAGGTACATCGTTGTTTTTTCCGGAATTTTGATGACCGTTACCTATACGGGCTCGGCAATTTTGGTGCTTTGGCAATGTTTATTCCCGAACAAATTCAAAATATCAGGTATCAGTTCTCGATGAATTGATAGTCGATTTCATCATGACTTAATAACTCTACCCCTTGCTTTTCAAAGCACAATAAGCTTAATAGTTCGCTGACCTCTTCCTTGTTTACCAAGATGATGAAGTGCTTTTTGCCCACGGAGATTGGAATTTTACGTTGATGGCTCCAGTTTTTCAAGTGTTTTTCCCAATAGGGAATATCCAGTTGCTCAATGTGTTCCCTTAAAGCGTCGAGCTCCCATTCATACAACTCAAAACAGAGGTTGTTGTATAATAATTGAAATAATTTGGTGTGGTCACAGAAAGTCAATACACCATTTTTCGACCGGTTCATTACATTCAAAAATCTGCACATAAAAAAGGTTTGAACCCTAAAGGTAACAATTATATAGAATGATTCTAAATAATTGAACAAATTTCTGGGAGTCGGAAAAAATGTAATCCAGGCACAGCGAGGTAATCCAATAAATTAGTGGTATATTTGCACGCAATTAATCCGTAATTGCAATGGAAGCTCACCAGAACAAAATTGTTGGAGAAGGACTTACGTACGACGACGTTCTTCTTGTGCCGGCATACTCCGAAGTACTTCCCCGAGAAGTAAATATTCAATCAAAATTTACAAAGAACATCACCATAAATGTGCCCATTGTTTCCGCAGCGATGGATACAGTGACCGAATCCCGTATGGCCATAGCCATGGCAAGGGAAGGCGGTATTGGTGTGCTTCACAAAAACATGACCATTGAGCAACAGGCACTTAAGGTCAGAAAAGTAAAGCGGGCAGAGAGTGGAATGATCATGGATCCTGTCACTCTGCCATTGGAATCCGTGGTGCGCGATGCCAAAGCAAGCATGAGAGAGCATAGTATCGGTGGAATTCCCATTGTGGACAGCAACAAAAAGCTGATTGGTATTGTGACCAATCGCGATCTTCGTTTTGAGAAAAATGACGATAGGCCCATTGCGGATGTAATGACGTCCGAAAATTTGGTGACTGTCGCCGAGGGTACTTCACTTCAACAGGCAGAAGTGATCCTGCAAGAGAACAAAATTGAAAAGCTTCCAGTAATAAACGACAATGACGAGCTTATAGGCCTCATTACCTTTAGGGATATTACAAAACTTACCCAAAAACCCATAGCCAATAAGGACCAGTACGGACGATTGCGCGTAGCTGCTGCCATCGGCGTTACTGCAGATGCCGTAGACCGCGCAGGAGCATTGGTGAAATCGGGTGTGGATGCCATCATTATAGATACTGCTCACGGACACACCAAAGGTGTTGTCAGTATCTTAAAAGAGGTCAAGAAATCCTTTCCGGAATTGGAAGTTGTGGTAGGTAACATTGCCACGGCCGAGGCTGCCAAATATTTGGTGGAAGCTGGTGCTGATGCCGTAAAAGTAGGTATTGGACCTGGTTCTATTTGTACCACTCGAGTGGTTGCCGGTGTGGGTTTTCCACAGTTCTCAGCAGTTTTGGAGGTTTCTGCGGCATTAAAAGGTACGGGAGTCCCTGTTATTGCAGATGGGGGAATCCGGTACACTGGTGATATTCCAAAAGCCTTGGCCGCTGGAGCCGATACCGTAATGTTAGGGTCATTATTGGCCGGGACCAAGGAGTCACCTGGAGAGACCATTATTTATGAAGGTCGTAAGTTCAAATCCTACCGTGGAATGGGTTCTGTTGAGGCTATGAAGCAAGGTAGTAAGGACCGTTATTTCCAAGATGTTGAGGACGATATCAAAAAATTGGTTCCCGAAGGTATTGTTGGGCGTGTGCCTTACAAAGGCGAGTTGGTGGAAAGTATGCATCAATTTATTGGAGGACTACGTGCCGGTATGGGCTATTGTGGAGCCAAGGATATTGAGACCTTAAAAAACAATGCGCAATTTGTGAAGATAACATCCAGCGGAATTCACGAGAGCCATCCGCATAATGTTACGATTACGAAAGAAAGTCCGAACTATAGCAGATAAGAAATAAGGCCAAAGTGGCTGGGGAATTTTATTTCCCAGCATAGCTTTGCCAGTCCTTGTCCTTGTAGATGTTCTCGCCAAAATATTTGGCAATCTGCATAAAGGGTTCCACTTGTTGATAACCAGGAACGGGAGACAGCATATTTAGAGATTCATCCAAGAAAACAACGGTCGGATAGCTCATTTTTCCTTGCAAAAGTGCCGCTGCCAGCTCGTGGTAGCCTCTTCTTCCCGAGGGGACGTACTTAAAAGTCTTGCCTTGATATACAATTGGTTCTTTACCTTCAGCGTCCATTTTTACCATATAGAAGTTGTCCTGCATGTATTTGGATACTTCGGGGTTTTGAAAAGTGTTTTGATCCATTTTTTTGCACCATCCGCACCAGTCCGTATAAACATCCACAAATATTTTTTTGGGTTTGGCATCCGTTTTGGAAAGTTCAACAGCTTCCTCCCAGGAAATCCAATTAATATCTTGGGCTTGTACATTTAAGCCCGAGAATACTAGAAAAAGTAAGCAGATTTGGGTAAAAATTGAGCGCATAGTCTTGGTTTTTTTGACGTAATCGTCATCATATCAATACAAAGCTAACGAAAATTGTGCCAAAAAAGTATTGCCTTTAACAGTCTAATAATGCTTTGTGGGTTATTTTACAGTTTGCTTTTTTGATGGTTCAAAAAGCTCCTTCACATCAACTTGATTGTTCAAGATGTCATCAAAAGTCTCCCTTTTTCTAATTAAATGCGCTTTTCCTTGATACCACAGTACCTCTGCAGGCCTATATCTGGAGTTGTAATTGCTGGCCATGGTGAAGCAATAGGCACCTGCATTTTTAAAGCAAAGGATATCCCCTTCGGATATTTCATTGATTCTTCGATTGCTTCCAAAGGTATCCGTTTCACAAATGTACCCCACTACGGAGTAATAACGCTCCCTGCCTTTTGGATTGGAGATATTTACAATTTGATGAGTAGACCCGTACAACATGGGGCGAATCAAATGGTTGAAACCTGAATCGATACTGGCAAAAACGGTAGAGGTGGTTTGTTTTACCACGTTTACTTTGGCCAAAAAGAAGCCAGCTTCACTAACCAAGAATTTCCCCGGTTCGAAAGCAAGGGTAAGTTCTCTGCCGTATTCTTTGCAGAACTCATTGAATCTTTTGGTCAATTTTTTGCCCAACTCATCCACATTGGTCTGTATATCACCTTCTTTATATGGAACTTTAAAACCGCTGCCAAAGTCGATAAACTCTAAGTCCTTGAAGTTTTTTGCAGTTTCAAAAAGAATTTCTGAAGCGTAGAGGAATACATCAATATCCAAAATATCACTACCTGTGTGCATGTGGATACCGTTGATATTCATGTTGGTCAACTCCACAATACGCAATAAGTGTGGAATCTGATGTACGCTGATTCCAAATTTGGAATCGATATGTCCCACGGAGATGTTGGAATTTCCTCCCGCCATCACATGAGGGTTGATACGGATACAAACGGGAATGTCAGGATGCTTACTTCCAAACTGTTCCAAAATAGAAAGGTTGTCAATATTCACTTGAACCCCAAGCGCTGCGGCTTCCTCAATCTCTTCCAAAGAAACCCCGTTAGGGGTGAAAATGATAGATTCCGGCTTAAAACCGGCCAAAAGCCCCAATTTTACTTCTTGTATGGATACCGTATCCAGACCACTTCCAAGGCTGTTCAACAATCGTAGGATGCTAACATTCGACAAAGCCTTGGCCGCATAGTTCAGCTTTAGATTGGGTACGCCCTTAAAAGCATTGGTGAGCTTTTTGTATTGTGATGTGATCTTATCGGCATCATAAACATATAGCGGTGCGCCAAATTGCTCGGTTAGCTGAAGTAAGTCCTTAGAATTCATATTGTACGGTATTTTGAGCAAAACTATATTTTGTTGTTTATACACGCAAGAAATAAAACATTTTTATCAAAATATAACAAGTTGTTTGATTTAAAACAACTATAGGTTTTATGGAGTTGCGGGTTTAGGTTTTCATCTGTATTTTTAGGCAAATCGCAATAATGAAACTACCCTTATTCCCATTACAGTCGGTATTTTATCCGGGAGAAACGGTGCCGCTACATATTTTTGAAGACCGTTACAAACAATTGATAAACGATTGTAGAAGAGAGGCCATGACCTTTGGTGTTCCGGTTTATATCAACAATTCTATTTCCTATGGCACCGAGGTGCAATTGGTAGAAGTCGTGAACACATATGATACCGGTGAGATGGATGTCGTTTGCGTGGCGCGTCAAGTTTTTAAGGTACTGAGCTTTGAAAAGCAGATGGAAGGTAAGCTTTATGGTGGCGGTGAGGTCGAGTTTTTGGATGTCGAGAACGATGCCGACGAAAACTTAAGGGATGAGGTGCTTCAAAAAGTGGAGGAACTATACGATATTATGGATGTGCCATTTGCAAAAACATCGCCAAAACAATTCAACAGTTATTCGTTGGCCCACAAAATGGGTCTCTCCTTTGAGCAAGAATATGAATTATTACTGATGACCAAAGAAACGGACCGCTTGAATTTTATCAAGGCCCATTTAGAAACAACGACCCATGTTCTCAATAAGGTGAATCGAACCAAAGAGGTGATTGAAATGAACGGGCATTTCAAAAATTTTGATCCTTTGGACTTTCAAGATTTTAAGTTGTAGTGATTCCATGGAACAAAAGATGCAATTTATAGGTGCTTATCTTTAATTAATCATTTAACATCTTCAATTTGTCAGCGGTGTTTTCTATTTTTGTCTTCAAACAAAAGTAAATTCACAGATGAATCTTCACGAATATCAAGGAAAAGAGATTTTAGCGAGTTTTGGAGTTAGAATCCAGAGAGGGATAGTTGCCCACAACGCCAAGGAAGCGGTAGATGCCGCAAAACAACTTACTGAAGAAACCGGAACCGGATGGCACGTAATCAAAGCGCAAGTACATGCTGGTGGCCGAGGTAAGGGTGGTGGTGTAAAACTAGCCAAAAACTTGAAGGAAGTAGAAGAGTTGGCAGGTAACATTATAGGAATGAACTTGGTTACCCCACAAACGTCTGCCGAAGGTAAAAAAGTACACCAAGTTTTGGTGGCCGAGGATGTTTACTATCCTGGTGACAGCGAAACCAGCGAATTTTATATGTCCGTTCTTCTAAATAGAGGTACGGGAAGAAACATGATCATGTATTCTACCGAAGGAGGTATGGATATTGAAGAAGTGGCCGAAAAAACACCACATTTGATTTTTACTGAAGAGGTGGACCCGGGATTGGGCCTATTGCCTTTCCAAGCAAGAAGAATCGCTTTCAATCTTGGACTTTCCGGAACTGCATTCAAAGAAATGGTAAAATTTGTGATGTCTTTGTACAAGGCGTATGTTGAGAGTGATTCCAGTCTTTTTGAGATCAACCCGGTTTTGAAGACTTCCGATGATAAAATTATGGCAGTTGATGCCAAGGTGACCATAGACGATAACGCACTTTACAGAAGAAAGACTTATGCAGAAATGCGTGACCTTCGGGAAGAAAACCCAATCGAGGTTGAAGCTCGTGAAGTTGGTCTTAACTATGTTGATTTGGATGGTAATGTAGGTTGTATGGTAAACGGTGCCGGATTGGCAATGGCCACTATGGACTTAATAAAAATGGCCGGTGGTGAACCTGCCAACTTCTTGGATGTTGGAGGTACCGCGGATGCCAAAAGGGTAGAGGAAGCCTTCCGTATTATTCTTAAGGATACGAACGTAAAAGCAATATTGATCAATATCTTCGGAGGAATCGTTCGTTGTGATCGTGTTGCCCAAGGTGTTGTGGATGCCTATAAAAATATGGGAGATGCCATCCAAGTGCCAATTATTGTAAGATTGCAAGGAACCAATGCCGAGTTGGCGAAGGAAATTATCGATAACTCTGGCTTGGCGGTACATTCAGCTGTACAATTTAAAGAAGCTGCAGATAAGGTAGAGGAAGTGTTGAGCTAGTTCTACCACTTTAAAAATGGAAAAGGGCAACGTTTTATTAACGTTGCCCTTTTTTTATTCCACAATGTATCCGTCATAAATTTTAGTGCTTTTCTAGACTGTTAACAGTATTCCCTACGTATTCAATGTGTTCCTTATCATCCTTTGAGTTCTTTATAAAGAAAGGGGTTCATTCACTAATATTGTTGCAGAGGTAACTACATTAAACATTTGTTAAATCGTTAAAGAGTGTAACAATTATGTTTTTTTATCGTCTTATTTTTGAGGTGTCATTAAAAAGGGAGTTTAATCAACCCTAAATATTGACACATTGTTAATCATCAATTTTAATCAAAAAACAAAAATCATGAGAAAATTTAAAACTGGTACAGTAGCATTGGTATTTTTTGCAACTATGAGTGCTTTTGCAACAAAGGGAAAGAAAGCTACAAACGACAACAACCTTTCCGGTCAGATTTATGAAATGTTGAAGGACAATCAATTTAATGCCGACCAGAATGAGTTGACAGCAGAAGTGAAGTTCATCGTTAACGAAAAAGGTGAATTGATCGTACTTTCTGTAGAGACAAAAGATGAAGTTTTGGAAGGTTTCGTAAAAAGTCGATTGAACTATAAAAAAGTGCAATTGGACAACGTTGCTCCCGGTAGAGTTTACGAAATCCCAGTAAGAATTACCGCTTAATAAACGGGAATTGTTTGAGTTAGTTAGAAAAAGCCCTGAATTTCAGGGCTTTTTTGTGTACTAAAATGAGCTGTTTTGGAGTTATCTATTTAGGACTCCAAACCAAAACCTTAATTTATGGGTAGTTATGAGGAAAAACTGAGCATTCTCTCCGAGTTGATCGCCTTTGCAAGGGTAGATCATTCCCTGAAACAATCGGAATATGATTTTTTACTTAAAGTAGCCCATAGTCTGGAGATGGATAAAGATGTTCTCGATAGTCTCCTCAAACAAAAATCTCCCAAAATTCGATTAAAAACCCAAGCAGAACGGATTGTACAGTTCCATAGGCTTATGCTTTTGATGAACATAGATCAGGAACAACATAAAAAGGAGATTGATACACTTTATAATATTGGGTTGAAAATGGGCTTGCCTCCATCTGCCATAAGTCAGGTGTTGGAGGTTATGCATCGCTACCCGGACAATATTGTTCCACCCGATGTGCTTATAAATATCTTTAAGGCATATTATAACTAATGTCAAATTGGCATCTTTTCTAATTTATTTCATGTCAAATAGGCATGTGTTTTCTGTTGGTATAAGTTTTGTCTTATACATGGTGATTTGAATGTTTAACTAAAAATTGAATCGCCATGAGTATAGTAAAAAGAAATAACCTGTTTTTTCCATCCTTGATGAACGATTTTGTAAGTCCTGACTGGTTCGGCGGAACTGAAAAGTGGAATACATCGGTTCCCGCAGTAAACATAAAGGACAATACAGAAGGATATGAATTGGAACTTGCCGTTCCAGGTATGAAAAAAGATGATTTTAAAGTTGAGATTGACAATGATGTCTTGACCATTTCCAGTGAAATGAAAACTGAGAATGAAGAGAGCAATGATAATTATACAAGAAAGGAATTCTCATATTCTTCATTTAAAAGAGCCTTTACATTGCCTGAGACCGTAGACGGTTCCAAAATCGACGCTAAGTACGAGGACGGAGTGTTGAAATTGACATTGCCCAAAAAACAAGAGGCTTTGCCAAAACCAAAAAGATTGATAGAGATTGCATAAGACATTAGAACACCAACTATAGGTGTTTCATGATGGTTGGATTAGTTGGTTAGTTGAGGAGCGCTCCTGCATATGCGGGGGCGCTTTTTTTGTTTTTTAAAATAATTAATAAAAAAAATCTTACATTTAAAGTAAGTTTAACCATTAACTATTTAATTATGAAAAATTTTATTAAGACTACAATTATCAGATTGTTTTATGTGAGCTGTATTGTCCTCACACTAAGTTCATGTGCAAAAGAGGAGACACCTGCTTTTGAAAATCAAAATCTTGAAACTTTAGAGGTGGATAATCCGGTTATTATGGATGGGGAAGGTTTAAATAATAAATCTTCATCTTCTACTACAGCTAAGACCACATGTGATATATTAGGGACTACTACCCCACAAGCTGGAAATCAATATTCCTTTACTTATTCCTCAAATATTTCAAATCCTACGGTTACATGGACCGTTGAGAGTGGAGCTATCACACTGATAAGTAGTTCGGGCAATTCTGCTACTTTCCAATTTGCTTCTAACTTTAATGGGGGAAGTATAAAAGCATACGGGACCAATGGCTCTCTTGAATGCTCTGATATACAGTCTTTCAAGCGTGTTCCGAGTATTAGCTGTCCTGGTCAATCTTGTTTGGGTATTTCACATGTAGAAGGATGTATTGATTTCCTTGCCTATTTACATTGCGCTAACAATGTGGTATCGGTCGACTGGGAATATACCATTGGACCCTATAATCATGTATCGTTCGGCAGCACAAATAACCCCAATGGTAATTATACGATACCGCAGGCATTATATCTTCCTACAAATAATTGGAGCAATTATGATCTATGGATTTATGCTTATATAACATTGTCCGATGGCAGTACTTGTACTATATCTAAAAAAACAGTTCTGACGAATTGTGGCCCTGGTGGAGGAAATCAATAATTAAATAGAAAATGGCCCGCAATTATAATTACGGGCCATTTTCTATTCCTTTTCCTGAAGCATTTTTATCTCGTCCCTTAGTTTGGCGGCTTGCATAAAATCGAGCTCTTTGGCCGCTTTTTCCATGGCTTTTCGCTTCTCCCTGATTAATTTTTCCTTTTGATCTTCAGTTATATATTTTAAATCAGGTTCGGCAGCTCTCAATTCTTCCTTTTGAAAGTGGTAGGTGGATACGGAATTTTTGGCTAATGCGCTATCCAGGTTTTTCTTTAATGCTGTTGGGGTGATGTTATTCTCCTTGTTGTACGTCATCTGCTTGTCCCGACGGTAATTGGTTTCGTCAATGGTCTTTTGCATGCTTTCGGTGATTTTGTCCGCATACATTATGGCCTTTCCGTTTAAGTTACGCGCGGCTCGGCCCACGGTCTGTGTCAGGGAACGGTTACTGCGTAAAAAACCTTCCTTATCTGCATCCAAAATGGCCACCAGGGATACTTCTGGTAAATCCAAACCTTCACGTAAGAGGTTTACACCTATCAGCACATCAAAAAGCCCTTTTCGTAAATCCTGCATGATTTCAACTCGCTCCAGTGTATCCACATCACTATGGATATAGCGACAACGGACATCTATCCGTGTTAGATATTTGGTAAGTTCCTCCGCCATTCGTTTGGTCAGGGTGGTGACCAATGTACGCTCATCCAGTTCTACCCGTTGCTGAATCTCCTCTACCAAATCATCGATTTGGTTTTCACTGGGCCTAACTTCGATAATGGGGTCCAATAATCCAGTTGGACGGATAATCTGTTCCACATAAACCCCTTCACTGAGTTCCAGTTCGTAATCTGCCGGTGTGGCACTTACATAAAGCACTTGGTTTTGAAGTGCTTCAAACTCTTCAAATTTTAAAGGACGGTTATCCATGGCCGCAGGCAAACGGAAACCATATTCCACCAAATTTTCTTTTCTGGAACGGTCTCCGCCGTACATGGCGTGCACTTGGGGTATGGTCACGTGGCTTTCATCTATGACCATCAAATAGTCATCTGGAAAATAATCCAACAAGCAGAAGGGCCGCGTTCCTGGTTTTCTCCCATCCAAATACCTGGAGTAATTCTCGATTCCGGAACAATATCCCAGTTCTCGAATCATTTCAAGGTCGAAATTAGTACGTTCTTCCAAACGTTTGGCTTCCAGAGGTCGCCCTATTTCTTTGAAGTAATCTATCTGCTTCACAAGGTCGTCCTGTATCTCCTTAATGGCATTCTGGAGTACATCGGGAGAGGTAACGAACATGTTTGCCGGGTAGATGTTCAGAGTATCATAAACCTCGATTACATTATTATTGTATGGGTCCAATGCTTCGATTTCTTCGATTTCATCACCAAAAAAATGGATACGGAACGCATGGTCTGCATATCCGGGGAATACATCCACTACATCTCCCTTTACCCTAAAGTTCCCGTTTCTAAAATCAGCGGTGGTTCGGGCATATAGGCTTTGCACCAACTGCTTTAAAAACTTGGTTCTTGAAATGACCTGGTCCCTATGAATGGTAATGACGTTTTTCTGGAACTCTATTGGATTACCGATACCGTACAGACAGGAAACCGAAGCGACTACAAGCACATCACGCCTTCCGGATAGAAGGGATGAAGTGGTGCTCAATCTCAACTTTTCGATATCCTCGTTAATGGAAAGGTCTTTTTCAATGTAAAGTCCGCTCGTGGGGATATAGGCCTCTGGCTGATAATAATCGTAGTAGGATACAAAATATTCCACCGCATTGTTGGGAAAAAATTGCTTGAACTCCGAATACAATTGTGCCGCCAGGGTCTTGTTGTGGGCCAATACCAAGGTAGGTTTCTGAACAGATTCCACCACATTGGCAACGGTAAATGTTTTTCCGGACCCGGTAACCCCGAGCAAGGTTTGATGTTGAGCCTTGGATTCAATTCCCTCTACCAATTGTCGTATGGCCTCGGGCTGATCGCCCGTTGGCTTAAAGTCGGAAACTACCTGAAATTTCATAAAGTAAAAATACTAAAGGTAGCCACCAAATAGAAGCAAAGCTCTAATATTCTTAGTTGATGTTGTTACAAATCGCGTTTCTTCAACAAGGCGTAGGATAAATAGATGAAAATGGCCGTCCAGATAATGACTATGAAGAACTCGTACCAATACACATGGTAGTCGAACTTCATATCCTCTCCAATCTGTTGTCCAATATTTTGTACCGCAGAGAGTCTTGTAAAGGGTTCTTTGATCAAATTGGACATGGATTCCAACGGAAAGAAGCGTTTTACTGCTTTAGCGGCTTCCCAACTCATCACTTTCCATCCCAACAAGCCAAATACCACTTGCTCAAATATGGTCCATAGGATGAGGAAACCGAGTGCAAAGGCAGAGCGTTTCACCAAAATCCCCAAGAAAAGACAGAATGAGAAGAATCCGACCAACTTGATAAAGAAAGCGGGCAAAAACTCCAAATCAGAGAATATAATGGACATTTCATTGTAGTCCGAATATGCCAAACCAAGAATCATGGAGACCACGAAAACAAATATGGTGGATATCAGTGCAAAGGATATTACCGTAAGAACTTTGGAAGTAATGAATTCCTTTTTAGATAATCCGTCTATCAAATTTTGTTTTATGGTCTTGTTGCTGTATTCGTTGGACATCATGGAAACGATAACAATGGCCAAAAACAGTTTAAACAATGCAGTGACAAAGGTGTTGAAGTGCCAAATGTATGGGAAGTTAAATATGCCTTGGTCGGCAAGATGGAACTCTACCGGGCCAATATCAAACTTAATGGCTGCAATGAGGGCAATGGAAGTCAGGAGCACAAAATAGGAGATAATAAGTACCTTGCTGGCCCTATTGTTCCACAGTTTTATAAATTCTATTTGTAGGAGACGTAACATTCGTTTTTTTGATTATTGGTTCTTGGTCAGGGTTAAAAATTGTTCCTCAAGGCTTTCTTTTCGCTTTACAAGATGGGATAGGGTAATCCCTTTTTCAAACAACATTTTGTTCAAACTTTCGGCATCCATTTCCTCTTTTAAATAAGCAGTCAGCGTTCCATTGAAGTTTTCTATTTTGCCAAAACTGGCACTTTTTTCCAATAGGGTTTGCAATTGGTCCAAGTCGGTAGACCTTAATTCAAAAAAACCATGACTTGCCAACATGCTGTCTACCGGACCGGAGTAGAGGTTTTCCCCTTTTCTAAGGATGATAACATGGGAACATACCTTTTCCACCTCGTCCAATAAGTGCGATGCCAATAAAATGGTGGTACCCTGGTTAGCTATAGTTTTGATGATTTCCCTGATTTGATGTATTCCCTGAGGGTCCAAGCCATTGGTGGGCTCGTCCAAAATCAATATTTCAGGGTCGTTGAGCAGGGCCGATGCAATAGCCATACGTTGTTTCATCCCCAAAGAATACGTCTTGAACTTACTGTTGCGACGGTCCCACAGCCCGACCAGCTCCAGTTTTTCCTGAATTTTTGTTTCTGGTACATCCTTTATTTTGCATACCAACCTTAAGTTTTGAATAGCATTCATGTACGGATAAAAATTGGGGCGTTCAATAATGG
This sequence comes from Flagellimonas abyssi, assembly GCF_019457905.1. Lineage (GTDB taxonomy): Bacteria > Bacteroidota > Bacteroidia > Flavobacteriales > Flavobacteriaceae > Flagellimonas > Flagellimonas abyssi. The sequence continues at coordinate 103,462 of NZ_JAHZSV010000013.1, forward strand.
CCCCCACTTTTTTTAGGGCATCATGGGTAGTTGTTGAACCGTCGAACCAACTAAATTCTCCAGAAGTACGGTTTACAACGTTCAAAATAATGCCCAATGTGGTCGATTTACCACTTCCATTGGGTCCCAAAATGCCATAAACGTTCCCCTTTTCAATGGTAAAGGAGAGGTCGTTGACTGCGGTGAGATAACCAAATTTTTTGGTAAGATGGCTTACGGTAAGTATTGTTTCCAAAAGATGCTATCGTTTTTTGAATGGTTTATACTAACTTGACGAAGTATATTACAATTTGTTACAAATAATCGAATACAATGTCGGAAGAAAAGTTGATGTCGAAAAAGAAACCTGCCTATCCCATAAGCAAGGAGCTTGATGAATATTTGAAATATTACAACCGAAAAATAGAGATTCCCATCCATTATGATGACCTTCTCCGGTTCTCGGGAAGTGTTGCCGTGTATGATGCCAATGATGAGGATACCCTATGGGTACGGGTTTTTTATCCAGAGTTTGATCGGGATGAAATCGATTTGGCCCTAAAGCGGGTCTATTCCAATTTTGTTTCCGATGGTAGCGATAAGATTTTCCAATATTTGAACGTGGACTATGTGGATTATTGCACATTTGGGAACTCTAAACCCTTCAGGATCAAGGTTCGGAATATTCTGAACGATAACTACACCTTGTTCTATGTAAAAAAAACCGATGCTTCCCGTGTGTATGGATTGGAGTTGGAGCATATGTTGTCGCCGTACAACCTCAATTTTGTCATTTATCAAAATACATTGATCGAGGAGCATATTGTAGGTATTCCCGGTGATGTGTTCTTCAAAAAAAACCTGCCCGAATGCTCAGAATTTGATAAAGCGCAGATTGCCAAGGAATTCGTAAAGTTCAATGAACGTTGTATGATTAGGTTGTTGGGCGATATGCGCTCGTACAACTATGTGATTGTGCCCACACACGATTTTGATAGTGTGAACTACAAGATAAGGGCCATCGATTTTGACCAGCAATGTTATGAAGGAAAAATAAAAGTGTACCGGCCACAATTTTTTAAGGAGAACAAAGTAATGGTGGATTTGGTTCAGAGCAAATTGACGGTCGACTCTGTGAATCAATATATTGTGGAAGAACGCTCCATAATCGCCAAAAGAATATTGAGCTGGGGTAGAAGGCTCAAGCGACTGTTGGATGTGTGCGAAGTTGATACCATTGCTCCGCCGGAAAACACCGAAATGTTAAAAACGCAGCTATTGGACCTAACTGGAGATATTAACTTCCGAGACAGCAAAACCATGGGCGAAGTGTTGATACATGCCCTGGATTTTGTGAAGCGTAACTACGAAGACGTAAGTATGCGACAGATTATAGAAAAAAAATTCTAGCTCTTTTGCTCTTTGTTGAAATACACTAGATAGTAGTACATCTGGCGTTCCTCGTCCCAACCTTTTTCCACAAATTTTTCTGCGGATTCCGGGTTGATGAAATCCATTTTTATCTGGATGTTGGTGTCCAGATTGATGACATTCTTGATTTTTTTACGGGCATCGCTCACAGCTTTGTTCGCGATATCAAAATTGGAAACATCCTCAATGCTATATTTTGGACCTTTCTCAACCTTGTAGTGCTTGAATTCCGGTATGAGTTCAGGGTTTTCCATCACCTCGTTCAAGAATGAGGTCTCCTCAAAATTATCGTTTTTGGCAAAGTGGTTCACTGCACGGTTCATGAACAAGACCTCTTGTTGCTTGTCCTCGGCCGGTAATACCACATCCTTGGCGAAGTTTTGGCAGAACTTCAGGTAATTCTTGGTGTAGAAGTTGTCATCGGTCAATGGCAGCACTCCCAAAAAGTTTTCCAGCCAGTATTTGGCATCATAACGGTTGCTATCTACGGAAAGAACTTTAAATCCTTCTTCTTTGTTGATGTTGAAAACGATGCATCCCTTGTCAAGCTTATTGATGTTGATACCTTGTCGAATCAAGATCTCCAAGTTGTGCTCATTTTCTTCAAATTGAAGGAAATCGTGCTTTAACTCACTTTTAAAAATACCAACGGCATCCGTTTTTTGATTATCTATCACCATATCCGAAAAATGGACCACGTATACCTCACCGCTTTTTATATGTGGGTGGTTGGATTGCTCAAAAAGATAAGTGGTAATCTTTTTGGAAAGCCTGTGGTTGTCAGATGGATTTTCAAAAATACCAGTTACCGCCGCATGCACCTCATTGAACTCCAAATCTACATCGTGACCAAATTTGTAGTAATTTTCCTCTTTTTCCCTAAACGGTTTAAAAAAGTATTCCTTTAAAAGTCCTGCCATTTCATCGTTCAGCGAAAAAGGTTCTGCGGATAAAAAGGCAGACTCATTTTTACTTTTGTTGCCAACACGATGAAGTGAAATACTTTCAATTTGGGCGTTATATAGGTTTAGCATGTTAAGATTAAATGTTAATGGTTAAAACTTGGTCAAGAGTTAGGTTAGTTCCAGTTTTCATCAAAGTCCATGTCGTCGTAGCTGTCCAAAAGGTCGTCATAGTTTCCGTCTTCCTCCTCATTGGAGTCTGCTTCGAACTTTTTTTCCGGCGGGGCATCCGGTAGTTCACCAAAGGTGAACAATACATTTGGGTATATTCTCCCATCTTCTTTTTCAACAATATCTGCAAGTTCCACAAAAAACGTCCACATGCTAAAAAAGTCGTAAACATAAATCAACTTCGGATTATTTTCGGTCATCACATCATCCAAAGTAGTTTCGTTCATCAACCGGATATCGGAACCGTTCTCGCTCATATCAAAAAGAGCAATTTCCTCATCTTGGTTCCATTCCTCATCACAAGTATAAAAAGAGGCCATTTCACTTCCCTCAAAACCAAAAGCTTGTGTTATGGCATTGTGAAAATCCTCCAAGGTATTTTGGTCTTCAATTTCGATATCTCGAAAGATATCTTCCTCAGCATCAAGTATTATCCTGATTTTATAAATCATCCATCAAATTTTAGAGTGGGCACAAAGGTACAATAAATAGACCTTATTTGGAGAACCTGTGCAGGGTAAAAGTCATGGCTGCTAAAAGGAAAAATGCACCTATTTGATGTGCGATTCCCAGCCACAGCGGCACGGCGTAAACCAAAGTGAGCACACCCAATACAAATTGCGTAAAAACCAAGGCCAACAATACTTGTAATCCTTTTTCTTGAAGTGTAGTCCTCTGAATTTTACGGGTTCTGTACCAAATCAAAGCTATTGCACCAACTACAATATATGCCAAATATCGATGGACAAACTGTACGCCGCTCTTACCTTCATAAAAGTTTTTGATCACGGGTTGCTGTTCAATATAAACGGTTTCATGAATCAACTTGCCATCGCTCATCAGCGGCCAATGGTTGTGGATGAATCCTGCATCCAAACCGGCAACAAAAGCACCCCAGATAATTTGAAGCAACAAAAGCACAAGTCCGACCCTGATCAAGTTCCGGATTTTCAGATTGATTTCTTTCTTGTAGGGGTAAATGAGGTCTAGTGCCACCCACAGGCTATAAGCAAAGGTGAGAAAGGCCGTCGTTAAGTGTGCGGCCAACCTAAAGTGGGATACATCCGGACGGTCCACAAGCCCGCTTTTTACCATGTACCAACCGAGAAACCCTTGAAACCCACCTAAAAAGAGCAGGACCAGACATTTTTTTACGGTCGGACTGTCCAATTTCTTCTTGAATAAAAAATACAGGAACGGAATGATGAACACAATCCCTATAAACCTTCCAATAACCCTGTGAAGCCACTCCCAAAAATAGATGTCCTTGAATTCCTCAATTCCAAAATGATAGTTGAGCTTTTGGTACTCAGGATATTGTTTGTACAGGTCAAAGGCTTCCTGCCATTCTTGCTCATTCATTGGGGGAATGGTACCGTGAATCAATTTATAGTCGGATATGGAAAGCCCAGAATGGGTAAGGCGAGTAATACCGCCTACCAAAACCATTACAAAAATGAGAAAACACCCAGTTAACAACCAATACACTACATATTTGCTCTTTTTCATTCGGAGTGGACTTTTAGGTTCAATTTTTTGCCTTTTTCCAACATAAACTGGTAGGCGGCCTCATATTCGTTCGGAATTTCGCCTTCCAAAATCGCTTCTTTGATGGCATCTTTGATGATGCCGATTTCCTTGGAAGGTTTCAAGTTGAAGGTCTTCATGATCTCCTCACCGGAAACAGGGGGCTGAAAGTTCCGAACGTGGTCACGCTCTTCTACTTCCACTATTTTTTGGCGTACAATCTTAAAATTGTTCTTGTATTTTTCTTGTTTGCGAGGATTTTTTGTTGTGATGTCCGCCTCACAAAGTGTCATAAGGTCTTCCACAAAATCTCCGGCATCAAAAACCAACCGCCGAACCGCGGAATCCGTGACGTGATCTTCGGACAAAATAATGGGTCTTGAACTCATCAATACCATTTTTTGAACGAATTTCATTTTCTCGTTCAAAGGCAACCGCAACCTCTTGAAGAGTTTGTACACCATTTTTGCCCCTACAAATTCATGGGCATGGAAGGTCCAACCGATTTTTTTATGGAATTTTTTGGTGGGTGCCTTGCCGATATCGTGAAGCAATGCCGCCCATCGCAACCAGAGGTTGTCCGTGGTTTCGGAAATATTGTCCACGACCTCCAAGGTGTGCCAAAAATTATCTTTATGACGTTGACCTTCTATCTCTTCTATACCTTGTAAAGCGGTAAGCTCTGGCAATATTAAAGGTAGAAGCTCAGTTTTGTGCATCAACGAAAATCCTATGGACGGTTTGGAACTCATCAATATTTTGTTGAGTTCGTCCACGATACGTTCCTTGGAAACAATTTTGATACGGTCTTTGTTCTCGGTAATGGCCTGAAGCGATTGTAGCTCAATGGTAAAATGCAGTTGTGTTGCAAACCGAATGGCACGCATCATCCGTAGCGGGTCGTCGGAATAGGTAATGCCCGGCTCCAAAGGGGTTCGAATGATTTGCCTATCCAAGTCCGCTAAACCATCAAACGGGTCTAAAAGTTCTCCAAAATTGGATTGGTTAAGGGCCAGGGCCATCGCGTTTATGGTGAAATCGCGGCGGTTTTGGTCGTCTTCCAAAGTGCCATCTTCCACAATGGGTTTTCGGCTATCTCGATTGTAGCTTTCTTTTCTGGCACCTACAAACTCAAGCTCTAAATCTTTATGCTTGATCATCGCGGTTCCAAAATTCTTGAATACGGATATTTCTGGTTTGCCCTTAAGTTTCGAGGCTACTTTTTTGGCAAGTGCTATTCCGCTTCCAACAGCGACCACATCAATATCTTTTGGCGTATTTCTTTTTAAGAAATAATCGCGAACAAAACCACCGATAACGTAGGAGTCCACGCCCAGTTCGTCTGAAGCTTCGCCGATAAGTTTAAAAATAGGATGTTGTATTGCCGCTGTATGGAATTCCTTCGCCATTGTTATTCCCGAATAACCTTCACCTGTCCGTCGTTGCTCAATTTAATGATAGAGGAGGGGGAAGGGTTTATATTTTCATCCGGCAAATTTACCACATAGTCCACTCCTTTTAAAATTTCTTCATCGATATCCTTGAATTGTTTTGGGGTGGGATTGCCCGAAATGTTGGCGGATGTGGAAACAATGGGTTTCCTGAATTTATTGATGAGGTACTGGCAGAATTTATCGGAAGCCACACGAATCGCCAGTGTATTGTCTTCTGCGACCAGATTTTCCGCTATCCCAATGGGTTCATCAAATACAATGGTGGTAGGTTTGGTTGCCAGGTCCATGATATCGTAAGCGACTTCGGGCACTTCTTTTACATGGCGCTCCAACATGGCCTGGTTGGCCACTAAGCAGATAAGTGCTTTGGTGTCTTCGCGCTTTTTAAGAGCGTACACTTTTTTTACGGCTTCGGGATTAGTGGCATCGCAGCCTATGCCCCAGACGGTATCGGTAGGGTAGAGGATGAGCCCGCCTTCTTGCAGCACTTTATTGCAGTTGTTGATTTCTTCGATCAATGTTTTAGAATTTTAGTTGAAAATGGTCGGTCAAAGCCTGCCATTGTACTCTGTTTTTATCCATACCAATATTTCCTTTTTTTAATGAGACTTTTTGTGACCCCAAAATGGGTATGGGCTCTTTTTCACTGTTATGGGCTTGTATGGATTGTGTTCCTTTTAACAGCCCCATTATTTTGAACCATAGATCGTCCGCATTGGGGGCAAGCCTTAAAAATAACCCCCTGTCAAAAACTTGTGTATCCATGGTGTTTGGGGGATAGAGAGTGCCTCCCGCACCGATGGGCAGAATAAGTTTTTTGTTTTTGCATTCTGCTAGATTGGAATTCCATTGTTTGTAAGGTAGTAGCTCTCCAGATTCATTGTAGGTTATGCAGCGGGTTTGGTTTGCGATGATTTTATCAGGGTTCTCTTGATGGGCTTCATAAAGGTTTGACAGCCATTTTTGGCGATACATCATATCATCATCACAAGTAGCAATAATTTTTTCAGGGTATAGTTTTAAAGGCTCCACCAATTTTCTATGTGAACTGTAGTAATCGGTAAACTCTATACTGAAGATATTTCCAACTAGGTCGGTAAGTTTTTTTGGAACTTTATTTTTTAGGTCTTCATGCAGCCACAGCAAAATTTTTTCGGGCAGCACATCTTGATTCAATAAACTTCGAATTGTAAGGTGCACTATGTTCAGCCTGGATGGAATCGATGCCAGCGAAACAATAACCGGAACGCATTTTTTATGAGAAATCAGCCTTTCTTTGGATTGCCTGGTTAGATTGGCCTGATAAAAAAGTGAAACAGGAATTTCCTTGACCTTCATTCTAAGAGTTTAGAATCACAAAATTAAGCATATGAGATAACATTTAATATTTCTATTTTTGCCCAGATGAACCCAAACGAAACAGAATTACCTAAAATATCAGTAATCATTAGCACCTATAATGCCGAAGAGTGGCTGAAAAAGGTGTTGTGGGGGTTCAATTGCCAGCTTTTCAAGGATTTTGAGGTGGTTATTGCGGATGATGGTTCTGGTCCCAAGACCAAGGAATTATTGGAAAAGATGTCCGATGAGGTTTTTTACAACATTGTCCATGTGTGGCAAGAGGATGATGGCTTCCAGAAATCTAGGATTTTAAATAAAGCGGTCGAAGCCTGTAATGCTGATTACATTATTATGACGGACGGTGATTGTATTCCACGTGAGGATTTTGTAGAGGTGCATTACATTAACAAAGAGCAGGGGTATTTTATTTCGGGCGGGTATTATATGCTTCCGATGAACATTTCCAGAATGATTACTTTGGAGGATATCGAAAAGCAGAAATGTTTCAACATTAATTGGCTTAAGGAAAAAGGTATTCCCAAGACTTTCAAGAACAACAAGCTTACCGCTAGTGGAATAATATCTAAGTTATTGAACACGGTTACTCCGACCAATGCCAGTTGGAACGGCCATAATTCCTCAGGTTGGAAAAAGGATATATTAAACGTAAACGGCTTTGATGAACGCATGCAGTATGGCGGACAGGACCGTGAATTGGGCGAGCGTTTGTTCAATTTTGGGATTAAATCCAAACAATTGCGCTATAGTGCAGTCTGTGTGCACTTAGACCACAAGAGAGGTTATAAAACGCCAGAATCCATTGCTAAAAATCAAGCTATACGCAAAGAGACTAGGTCAAACAAAATGGTGTGGACATACTATGGCATCACCAAATAGTAGGCCAGCTCGTTCTTTTTTTCCAGTCTTTTTAGCTCTCTGAACCTTTCCAAAACGCCAAGGGCGTTCAAGTAACAAATGCTCCATCCTTTTTTGCCGTCCAAAATCCCTAAACGGAGGATATAGTGGTTGAAGAATTTCCAGACGGGCTTTACCGTCATCAATACATAGTTAAAATGTTTTTCCTTGTAGAAATCCTCTTTGGCCTTTAATTGGCCATACTTAAGCATTTTCCCTTTGTAGTCCTCATAGTTTTTGTAGCAAAAATGAGTCAATTTTTCTTTAAGGATTCCAGATTTGCCATCCACTACCAAAGTTTCATGAACAATTTTTTGATCGGTAAAATGAGCTTTGCTTTTTCGGAAAAGCCTATAATTTTTGTCCGTTTGCCAACCACTGAAATTCAAAGGTTCGTTTTGGAACATAAACTTTCGATAGAACCAATAAGCTTCGTGGGCATCTGGATTATTAATGGTTGCTAAGATTTCCTTTTGAAGACTTTCCGTAACCACTTCATCGGCATCCAAGAATAAAACCCAATCGTTGGCTGCTTGTTTAAGCGTAAACGACTTTTGAGCGGTGAAATTTTCAAAAGGGTTTTGAATCACTTTTACTTTTGGATGGTTCAAAAGATACTCGTAAGTGCCGTCGGTACTGTAAGAGTCAACGACTAATATTTCATCAGCGAAAGAAACGGAATCAATACATTTTTCAATGTAGCCCATTTCATTATAGGTAATCACAAGTGCTGATATTTTTTGCTTTGGGGTGCGCAATTCAGCCATAATTTATTGGTGTAGTGTTTAATATTTTACAAATCTATAACAAAAAAGTAGCGTAAAAATTGTTTAGGCGTTTCTTTTTCTTACAAACAATCAACACGTAAACACCCCTACTTCGTTTTTGTTAAAATCTCAAATTTTAATCCCGTTAGGTATTTTATAGACACCAAAAAAACAATAGGGTTGCTTCAATCTAACGAAAAAAGCAACCCCATATAAAGACTTGACTCTAAAATTCTGCTGAGATGCAGATTAATTGTGGCTACACAGCAACTTTGTGCTCGCGAAGCGCATTGTTCAGCGATGTTTTTTTGTCCGTACTTTCCTTTCTTTTACCAATGATCAAGGCACAAGGCACCTGATATTCGCCAGCAGGGAATTTTTTCGTGTAACTGCCGGGAATAACAACAGATCTTGCTGGTACTCTACCTTTTAATTCCACAGGTTCATCACCTGTCACATCAATTATCTTGGTGGATGCCGTCAAAACAACATTCGCGCCCAAAACTGCTTCTTTTTCTACTCGGACACCTTCCACCACAATACATCTGGAGCCGATAAAAGCATTGTCCTCAATAATTACCGGAGCTGCCTGTAAAGGTTCCAAAACCCCACCTATACCGACACCACCACTTAAGTGAACGTTTTTACCAATTTGGGCGCAACTGCCCACCGTGGCCCAAGTGTCCACCATGGTTCCTTCATCGACATAGGCGCCGATGTTTACATAACTCGGCATCAAAATAGTGCCCTTAGAAATATAAGCTCCGTGTCTTGCCACCGCATGGGGAACCACGCGAACACCTTTTTCTTTATAGCCTTTCTTCAACGGAATTTTATCGTGATATTCAAAAATACCAGCTTCTAGAACCTCCATTTTTTGGATGGGGAAGTACAGTACCACCCCCTTTTTTACCCATTCGTTTATCTGCCAGCCGTCCTCTGTGGGTTCAGCACACCGTAGCTCTCCTGAATCAATAAGCTTTATCACTTCGCGTATGGCGTCTTGAGTCTTTTCTTCCTCCAGCAACTCCCTATTGTCCCACGCTTTTTCAATGAGCGTTCTTAATTCTGTCATTTTTCTTAAAGTTTTGACAAAGATAAGCCCCATGACAGAATTATGGTTGCCATTTTTAAGCGCATAACATTTTTAAGGTTATTTTTGCCAAAAAATTATTTTGGCTAGAATTTTGGCTTTGGATTTTGGAAAGGTACGGACCGGAATAGCGATTACCGATGAACTTCATTTGATTGCTTCTGGATTGACCACCATTGAAACCAAGGACTTGTTATCCTTTTTGGACGAGTACACCCAAAAAGAATCTGTTGAACTTTTTGTTGTGGGGCTGCCCAAGCAAATGGATAACACCGCTTCCGAGTCCGAGGAGCTTATCCAGGTTTTTTTGAAAAAGCTGAAGGCCAAGTTTCCTTCCATTCCCGTGGAGCGACAAGATGAGCGGTTCACCTCCAAAATGGCATTTCAATCCATGTTGGACAGCGGAATGAAAAAGAAGAAAAGAAGGGATAAGGCCCTAGTCGATGAAATAAGTGCCACGCTCATATTGCAGGCCTACTTAAACAGATTTTGATTTTATGATTTTACCCATAGTAGCTTACGGAGATCCCGTTTTGCGAAAAAAGGCGAAGGATATTACATCAGAATATCCAAAACTTGACGAATTGATCACCAATATGTGGGAGACCATGTACAATGCTCATGGCGTTGGCCTGGCCGCTCCCCAAGTGGGACTTCCTATCCGAGTGTTTATGGTCGATACGACTCCTTTTGCCGATGATGATGAGTTGACCGAAGCTGAGCAAAAGCAGCTCGATGGATTCAAAAAAGTATTCATCAATGCCACGATTGAAGAGGAAAACGGCAAAGAGTGGGACTTTAACGAAGGTTGTTTGAGCATACCCGATATCCGCGAAGATGTAAAACGAAAGCCAGAAATCACCATCAATTATTTGGATGAGGACTTTAAGACCCACACGGAAACCTACGATGGGCTATTGGCCCGGGTGATTCAGCACGAATACGACCATATCGAAGGTGTTTTGTTCACCGATAAGCTTTCAACCCTAAAGAAACGACTGATAAAAAACCGATTGGACAAAATTTCCAAAGGAAAAATCAGTGTGGATTACCGAATGAGGTTTCCCAACATCAAAAAAGGACGTTAAAAAAATCGCAGTTTGCGATAAAAACATATTTTTGCGCGCATAAAATTATTATTTGAATGGCATTAGACAAGATTTTATCCATTGGAGGTAAACCAGGACTTTACAAATTATTGACCCAAACCCGAGGTGGCTTTGTTGGCGAATCCCTATTGGATGGCAAACGTGTAACCGTTGGATTAAGAAGCAATGTAAGCGTGCTGTCCGAAATAGCCATTTATACCTTGGAAGAAGAAGTTCCTTTAAAGGAAGTTTTCCAGAAAATAAAAGAAAAAGAGGGAGGCAAAAAAACTTCCATCAGTCACAAAGCTGAAAAAATTGAGTTGGAAGAGTATTTCTTCGAAGTACTTCCCAATTATGATGAGGATCGCGTATATGCTAGCGACATCAAGAAAATCATACAGTGGTACAACATCCTTCTCGACAACAACATCACTGATTTTGTTGAAGAAGAAAAGGATGCCGAGGAACCTACTGTATCTGCTTCCGAAGAAGAGGAAGAATAAACACTATTCTTTTTCCCAGTCCACCAACTTTGTTGGGTAATAGTTGATCTGCATGGATTCCAGATAAGGAACCTGTGCTGCGAGACGTTTTTTATAGTCGTCCCAATTAAGGTGTTCACTAGGCGACCATCCCAATTCGGCATATCCAATCAATCTTGGGAACGCCAAATATTCCAATTCGGTTCCATTGCTAATGGTTTCGGACCATAACGGAGCTTCAATGCCGAGAATATTTTCTTTGGCAAGCCCTTCGGCATAGGTTTCTGGGTCCCATTGGTACCCTACATCAACAGGGATGTAACCGGCCCAGTTTAAGCCATATTCTGAAATGGAATCATATTTCATGTCCAAATAGGCCTTTTTTGCAGGCGAAATAATGATTTTGGAACCATTTTCGGCAGCCTTCAATGCATTTTTAGGCTCGTTCCATAATTGTGCAATCGAGTTAGGGTCAATATCCGCTTGTGCTATTTCGTCCCAACCAATCATTCTTTTGTTGTGCTTTTGAACCAACTTGCCCACTTTTTCCACAAAAAGAATATAGTCGCTCTTTCTGGTTACATGGCTTTCATCACCGCCAATATGAAAATAGGGGCCAGGGGTCATCATGGCAATTTCACCAATAACATCATCCAGAAAGCTGTAAACCGTATCTTTTTGGGCATCAAAAGAACTATAGCCCACTTTCATGTCGGTACGAACACGTGGGGTCTCTGCTCCCGCATAGTGCAAAAATGGATAACTCAACGATGCCGAATTGGTATGTCCGGGCATATCAATCTCAGGTACAATGGTAATATGTCTGTCAGCAGCATAAGCTACTAGGTCTTTGTATTCTTCTTGGGTGTAAAAGCCGCCTTCACCACCGCCAACTTCGCTAGCACCACCGACCTCGGTCAGTTTTGGCCAAGACTTGATTTCAATACGCCACCCTTGATCGTCCGATAAATGCAAGTGCAACGTGTTGAATTTGTAATATGCCAAGGCATCTATATATTTTTTGACCTCATCTATGGTGAAAAAGTGACGGGCCACGTCCAACATGGAACTGCGGTATGCGTATTTTGGAGCATCCATTATTTTTCCTGAAGGAATTACCCATATAGGGTGGTCTGCAAGCGTATCATTGCTCTTTTCCGGAATGAGTTGCCGAAGCGTTTGCACCCCTCTAAAAGCACCCGCGGCAGTTTTGGCGTTCAGTAAAATAGAATCTTTTTTAATGTAAAGTTGATAGGCTTCGGGATTTTCCAAATCCACACTGTCCGATTGGTTAATGTAGATCAATCGCTCCAATTTATCTTCAGATGATGAGTTTACGGTAACATCAAGTCCTATTTTGGATTTAATGCTTTCGGATAAAAACTGGCCCACTTTCTCAAATTCGGGATTTGTGGTCGAGGTATAAATGGCAGTTCCTGCATCCAGACCAAAAGCGTTTCCAGTTGGAATGGTTTTAATGGGTTTTGGAATTAACGGAGCATTGGCTAAGTCTGTTTTTGGAAAATTGATTTCCTCTTTTTTGGTTTGGCAAGCTGCCATGCAGATAACTGCAACGAACAGCAAAATTGATCTATAAATCACGTTTGTTTAGTTTTAGTCTATATAGTTTTTGATCACATCGTACCAGATGTCATACCCTTTATCATTCATGTGCAGGCCATCTTCAATAAAAATATCTTGTTTCACTTTTCTGTTGTCCAGCATCGGATACCAAACATCCACAAAATCTATTTTCTCGTTTTTTGCAGCCAGTTTGTCAAGTTTACGGTTTAGTCTTCGGTACCTGCCCCTGTAATTCCAACGGGCAATACTTGGTTTGGCAGAAATCAAAACAATCTCCATATTTGGATTCCTTTGTTGAAGTATGCCAAGAATGTATTCGGCCCTTTGCACTATTTTTCGGGGTCTCTTCTTGGCAAAAATATCGTTGTCGCCCTCATAAATAAAGACTTTTACAGGATTGTAGTTCAAGATAAGCTCATCCAAATAAAGCTCAAGGTCGGAAAATTGAGAGCCTCCAAAACCTGTGTTCAATACTTGGTGCTCTGGAAAACGTTCCTGGACATCGTCCCAAAAACGAATGCTCGAACTTCCCGTAAAAACAATCGTCGGTCGGGACGAATCCCAAAGGGAATCATTCTTTTGCTGGATTGCCTTTACTTCATTTTCAAAGGGATTATCGGTTTGACACATGGCCATCGCAGGGATCATGAGCAACGCAATAATAAGATGTTTCATTCTACTGGTTTTGCCTAAAATGAGGTTCAAGATAGTAATATTTTTCCGTAAGTAGGCTTTGTTGAAAAATACCGAAATACTTTTCATAAGTAAATTTTGACGATGGAATTTCAACCAATCGGACTTCGTATTTTTGGACAAAATCCAAAGCCATGAACACAAGATCGGAACAGTTGGCCGCCTTTGACCGCCTTTTGACCATTATGGACGAATTGCGCGAAAAATGTCCGTGGGACAGGAAGCAGACGATGCAAACCCTTCGCCATCTGACCATTGAGGAAACCTACGAGTTGGGCGATGCCATACTGGACAATGATTTGGAAGAAGTAAAAAAGGAATTGGGCGATATTTTACTGCATATTGTTTTTTATGCCAAAATCGGTTCGGAAACCCAAGATTTTGATATTGCCGATGTGGCCCATGGTATTTGTGAGAAACTCATCAACAGGCACCCGCACATTTATGGGGACGTAAAGGTGGAAAATGAGGAAGAGGTAAAGCAGAATTGGGAAAACATCAAATTAAAAGAAGGCAAAAAGAGCGTGCTCGAGGGTGTGCCCAACGGATTGCCATCTTTGGTAAAAGCCAACCGAATCCAAGATAAAGTGGCAGGTGTCGGATTTGATTGGGAAAAACCCGAACAGGTTTTTGAAAAATTGAAAGAGGAGCTTGGCGAGCTTCAAGAAGAGGTGGAGGCCAATGATGCCGACAAAATGGAATCCGAATTCGGTGATGTGCTATTTTCCATGGTGAACTATGCCCGTTTTCTAAAAATCAACCCAGAGAATGCATTGGAGCGTACCAATAAAAAGTTCATCAACCGGTTTCAATATTTGGAGCAAAAAGCCAAAGAGGCTGGAAAAACCATGAGCGATATGAGTCTGGCCGAAATGGACGTGTTCTGGGAAGAGGCGAAGCAACTTTAAATTTGTCCGTAAGCTAACATAAAGTTTGGAGACAAATGTCACCAATCTGGCTATATTTGCCATCCTTTTTAAGTATCCGTTGTGTTTCAAAACTACACCAAAGAATTTGCCTATAATCTCAAATTGTCCTACCCCGTAATCTTGGGGATGCTGGGCCATACCTTTGTGGCCTTTGCGGACAACATTATGGTGGGGCAGTTGGGAACCGCCGAACTGGCAGCCGTTTCTTTGGGAAACAGTTTTGTTTTTATCGCCATGTCCCTTGGTATTGGATTTTCCACGGCCATTACGCCTTTGGTCGCCGAAGCGGATGGAGCGAAAGACCGAGCGGCAGGCAAAAGTGCCCTGAAACACGGTTTGGTGCTTTGTACCCTATTGGGATTGTCCCTTTTTGGATTGATTCAAGTTTCCAAACCCTTGATGCATCATATGGAGCAGCCTCCTGAGGTAGTGGAACTTGCCATGCCGTATTTGGATTTGGTGGCTTTTTCGCTGGTGCCTTTGATCATATTCCAGGCTTTTAAACAGTTTTCTGATGGTCTGTCGCAGACCAAATACCCCATGTACACTACTATTGTGGCCAATGTGGTCAACATCACCTTGAATTATCTGCTCATTTTTGGTTCCTTCGGATTTCCCAAAATGGGGATTGTAGGGGCAGCCGTGGGCACTTTGATTTCACGTGTGATTATGGTCGCGTTTATTTGGTATCTGCTCCAACGAAAAAAGAAGTTTGAATTCTACGTGACCCATTTCAACTTTAGAAGTATTGAAAAGAAAGTGATGAAAAAAATCATCAACCTTGGTTTTCCATCCGCTTTGCAGATGTTTTTTGAAGTTGCCATTTTTACCGCAGCCATTTGGTTGAGCGGGGTATTGGGCAAAAATGCGCAGGCCGCCAATCAGATTGCCTTGAACTTGAGCAGTATGACGTTTATGGTAGGAACTGGACTCAGCGTTGCAGCAATGGTCAGGGTCGGGAACCAAAAAGGACTTCAAAACCACAAAGAACTCAAGCGCATCGCCGAATCGGTATTTTTCTTGACCCTGCTTGTGGAAATAGCCTTCGCGGCCATTTTCTTGATCGGACGGCATTGGTTCCCCACCATTTATTTGGATGTGGACGATATCGCAAATCAGGCTGATAATACCGAAGTGATATTTATTGCTGCCAAATTGTTGTTGGTTTCGGCATTTTTTCAGATTTCCGATGGGCTTCAAGTAGTGGTTTTGGGAGCGCTACGCGGTCTGCAAGATGTGAAGGTGCCCACACTCATTACGTTCATCGCTTATTGGTTGATTGGTTTCCCGATTTGTTTTTATTTGGGCTTGCACACTAATTTGGAAAGCACAGGGATTTGGATCGGATTGCTGTCGGGCCTTACCGCATCGGCCGTAATGTTGTATCTTCGATTCAACTTTTTGACGAAGAAATATATGAATCTATAGACGTGTAGAATGAAAAGTTCAATTTTTACTCTTTTAATTTTAACCTCAATATCGGTATTTTCCCAAAATTCTGAATATAATGTTTCTTCATACCTTACAGAAGGCACTAAAGCTCCAAACACGCATTACATAGGAGAAGCCTGGCTAAATCCTATTATTCACAATGATGCAGAGCTTGGTTATAATATCACAAAAGCAACCTTTAAAGCCAATTCCACCTTGGATTGGCACAAACATAGTTCTGCCCAAGTTCTTATAATTGTTGATGGAGAAGCATATTATCAAGAAAGAGGTAAAGAACCTATGATACTAAAAGCAGGCGATGTTATTAAATGTGAAAAAAATATTGAGCATTGGCATTCCTCAACAAAGTTCAGTGATGTTACGTATTTGGCTTTGTATAGTGGCGAACAGCCAACAACGTGGATTGAAGTACTGTCACAAGAATATTATGACGAGGTAGCAGAAAAGCTAAAAACTAATAGATAAAGGCGCTTGAATTAAAAAGATTCCAACAATTTGAAATCTAACTATTTGATAAATGGAACTACCTAAATTTTTATTGGCCGACAATACGGATTTTCCCGAGGCCATTTTTATCGTTCACACGGAATACCCACGATTCATTATTAACCTAGAGAATGATGAAGTCGAATGGATGGAAGAATTCTCCAAAGAAGATGAAGCCGATTTAATGGACGAAACAGAAAACCTGATTGAGGCAGCCACTGCTTTTTATGATCGAGAAGTCTCCAGATACGACGATTAATGATCGAACAAGTACTGCAATACGATAAAGAACTGTTTTTGTTCCTTAACGGATTGGGAACCGAAGCGTGGGACGGCTTCTGGATGTTCATAACGACGACCAGAAACTCTGCGCCACTTTATCTACTGTTATTCTATTTATCTTACAGAACCTTTGGTTGGAAGGGAACAGGAATTATTTTGGTGTCCATCGCTTTGCTGATTACTTGCACCGATCAACTGTCCAACTTTTTCAAGTATGGCATCGGTCGTTTGCGTCCCTGCCACGAACCCGAAGTAAGCAGTGCAATGCGCTTGGTAAAAAGTTATTGCGGCGGACAATTTGGGTATTTTTCTGCCCACGCGGCCAACTCATTTGGCCCAGCGATTTTCTTTACGGTGTTGTTCATAAATAAAGTGAAATATATTTCTTGGGTTTTGCTGTTTTGGGCCTGTATTGTGGCCTATAGCCGTATTTATATTGGCGTGCATTATCCGTTGGACGTGCTGACAGGCGTCTTGGTAGGGTCACTTTTCGGTTGGTTGTGGGCCAAGTTGGCTATATTTGCTTTCCAAAAAACAGGGGTATGATTTCGACCGCCAGATACTGGTTTTATATTGGATTGATTGTCTTGGTGTACATCATTGGGATGTTCGCGACCCTGTTCGAGAACGATTCCGCCCAATTTGCGGTCATGGCCATGCGAATGGCGCAGGAAAATGATTTTTTGAGCCTGTTTAAAGGACCTGAAGAATATCTGGACAAGCCACATATGCACTACTGGTTGGCCGCACTTTCCTATAAAATTTTTGGTGTTCACGATTGGGCGTACCGCATTCCAGGTATTTTGTCCACTTTGTTGGGGGCTTATAGCTGCTACGGACTTGGAAAATTACTATATAATAAGGATGTAGGTCGGTTCGCCTCATTGATTTTTATGACGGCTCAAACCATGGTTTTGGCCAACATTGATGTCCGTACCGATGCTGTGTTGACAGGATTCACCATATTTTCCATCTGGCAATTGGCGACCTATATTGAAAAGGGAACACTAAAAAGTATTGCTTTGGGGGCCTTTGGAGCGGGAATGGCTTTTTCCACCAAAGGGCAGATTGCCTTGGTCGTGATTGGTATTTCCATTCTTTGCCACTTGGCTTATACCCGAAAGTGGGGACGATTGCTCAATTGGAGAATCTTAGTGGCCGTTTTGGTATTTGGATTGACGATTGCCCCAATGCTGTATGCGTATTACCATCAGTTTGATTTACATCCCGAAAAAGTGATTCGTGGCAAGGACAATCGAAGCGGTATCTTCTTTATTTTTTGGGAGCAGAGTTTTGAACGTATGAGTGGAGAGGGCGTTGGGAAGAACAGTAGTGATTTTTTCTTTTTCTTCCATACTTTTTTGTGGGTTTTCCTGCCTTGGACGGTTCTTGCTTTGATTGGCTACTGGACGAAGGTAAAAGCCTTCTGGGAAGCCAAGTTTGCTTACAGACCCAATTTGGAATTTCTGACCGTGGGCGGGATTTCCATTTTGTTCCTTCTCATCAGTTTTGCGCAGTTTAAATTGCCGCACTACATGAACATTTTGATGCCTTTGTATTCGATTTTATCCGCAGCTTTTCTATTTGTTCTGTATCAGGATCAGAAATTGAAGATGGCCAAGGTGATTTTGGGCATCCAATATTTTATATTGGGATTGGTGGTGGTCTTTGCGCTGTTGGTGAGCTTCTACGTCTTCAAATTGGAGCATTGGTACAGCTATTTGTTATTGTTGATAGCGCTCGCATTGGTTGCATATTTAATCATCCAAAAAGAAACTCCCTACACAAAAATTTTAACGATAGGCATTTTGAGTTCAGTTCTGTTAAACGGTTTAATGAATGCCCATTTTTACCCCAAACTGCTCGATTATCAAGGTGGTTCCAATATGGCAGAAAAGGTACGGGAGAACAATATTCCCGTGGACAATATTTATAAGATCTCGGAAAGATATTCTTGGTCGTTGGATTTCTATAACAAAAAGCCGGTTGAAATAGTTTCAATACCGGAAATTGCCAAAAAGGAGGATGTTTGGGTCTACGCCACGGATGACGAATTAAAACAATTGAAAGACAATGGAATTGCTTGGGACGAGCAAATTACCGTGGATCAGTTCCGTATCACCCGATTGCAGATCAAATTCCTAAATCCGAATACCCGAGAAGATAAATTGAACAAAATGCATTTGGTGCATTTGGACTAGTCCACGGATTCCAGTTTTGGTTTTTTAAAGTGATAGATCACCCCAAACAGCGAAGTTAGGGCAGTAATTAAAAAGAAAGCGAAGCTAATCCCAATGGATGTGCTCTCATCTAATCCCAGCCATTTTGCCCCGTATAAAAAGGTAACCTCCCTACTGCCAATCCCTCCAATGGTCAAAGGAATTACGGAGACAATCGAAGAAACCAGAAATACAAACAGGTATTCAATGGTATCCAAACGTACGGACAAAGACTTCAAAATGAAAAGTACACTGACCAATTGTGCCAATTGTACTAAGGCCGAAAATCCCACGGATTTCCAAAAAACGGGTAGGGTGGTGGAAAAAAAGGTCTTGTTCACGAACCAAAACACAACCACACTCAATGGAATGGCAGCTACAATCAACCCATAAAAGCTTTGGAAAAATTCATTTTTGGACAACAGGGCAAGAACACAAGCATATACAAAAAGCAACAACATCCCGCTTAAACGATCCAGCAGCAAACTGGACACCACTTTTTTGGTGCCGGGTTGATATTCTTTCTGTATCACGTAGCCTTTGTAGGCATCTCCGCCAATGCCTCCAGGCAGGAACAGGTTGTAGAACATTCCCAACAAGTAAAGCTTCAAATTGCTCAACTGGGAAATCTTTGCTCCGATTTGATGGAAATATAAGTTGGTTCTAAAAGCCGATAAAACTTTGGACAATACAAAAAACAGCAACGCTAAGAATAAGTATAGTGGGTCGCTCTTTTTTAGCGTTTGGAGCACATCCTTCAACTCTATTTTGGTAAAAATAAAGTAAATCAATACTGCACTGATAATAATTTTTAGAGCAGTAATGCTCTTTTTACGCAGCTTTTCCGTCACCTATGCTGATTTTTTTAATGCGATATGGTCGCTTCTGCTGTGATTCGTAGTAGGTACGAATCAAAAGTTCCATCACAATTCCGATGGTGAACAATTGGATTCCACCAACAATAAACATCATCCCGAAAATAAGCAATGGTCTGGTTCCGATATCCTGTCCAAATCCGAGTTTCACAATCAATAAGTAAACGTTGATCAAAACCCCAAGGATTACCAGTAGCACCCCAAAGATTCCGAAGAGATGGATGGGGCGTTGGAAGTATTTTCTAATGAACAGTAACAGCATCATATCGGCCACTACCTTAAAAACCCGTTCCAAACCGTATTTGGAAACCCCAGCGTGCCTGGCGTGATGTTTTACCGGAACTTGTTTTATCTGTGCACCTTCCAAATGGGCCAAAAGTGTGATGAACCGGTGCATCTCGCCATACAAATTCAGGCTTTTCGCTATATCCTTGGTGAAAACCTTGAGCGCACAGCCATTGTCCTTAATGTCAAGTTTGGTAACCCTCCGTACCAAAAAGTTAGCGATTTTGGACGGTATTTTTTTGACTTGGGAGTCCTTTCTTTTCTGACGTATGCCCGTAACGAGGTCATATTCTTCGGTAATGGCGTATTCCAACATTCCCGGAATATCGGAGGGGTCGTTTTGCAAATCCCCGTCCATGGTGATAATATATTCTCCTTCGGCATAATCGATTCCTGCTGCCAAGGCCAAACTCTGGCCGTAGTTCTTTTTCAATTCAATCAAATGGACTCTTTTATCATCCATTTCCTTGACCTTGATGCGGGTTTTATCCGTGGAAAAATCATCCACGTATACAATTTGATAGTTGTATCCCTCAAGGCTCTCGTTGATTTTTTGGGTCAAAAGGACCACATTGTCCTCCTCGTTGTACAAAGGAACCACTATGGATAAAAGGGAGTCGGTAACAGTGCTCATTCAGTATAAAATCTGTGCAAATTTATTGCTTTTATTTAAAGTTCCTTGGTAATCTTGTCCAATAGGACTTTTGCGGCGTAGAACGGCGAAATTTTGTGGTCTTCGATTTCTGTCAACAATTGGGCCTGTTCTATTTTAAAAGTTTCTTTTTGATGGAAAAATTGTTTGATGTATTCGTCCACCGTTTGAAGAAACCAGTTCTTGTTCTGTTGCTGTCGGTTCTTTTCAAAAAAGCCATTTTTCTTGTTGTGCTCGACAAATTGCTGCACCATTCCCCAGATTTCTTCAATGCCTGTTTTTTCCACCGCGGAACACTTCATCACTTTGGGCGTCCATCCATTGGCTTTGGGCGGATACAGGTGCAATGCTCTGGAAAATTCGCTTACGGCCAGCTTGGCGTGCTCCAAATTACTGCCATCCGCTTTGTTTATGGCTATGGCATCGGCCATTTCCATAATGCCCCTTTTTATGCCTTGCAGTTCGTCGCCAGCACCTGATAATTTTAAAAGCAGGAAAAAATCCACCATGCTGTGTACCGCTATTTCACTTTGGCCAACACCTACGGTTTCTACCAAGATCACATTGTAGCCAGCAGTTTCACAGAGGATGATACTTTCACGGGTTTTTTGCGCCACACCGCCCAAGGAGGTTCCGGAAGGGGAGGGGCGGATAAAGGCGTTTGGGTCCTTGGCCAAGGTTTCCATTCGGGTTTTATCGCCTAAAATGCTTCCCTTGCTCAAAGAGCTGGTGGGGTCCACGGCCAAAACGGCCACCTTGTTGCCTTGGTCTGTAAGGGTTTTGCCCAAGGTTTCGATAAATGAGCTTTTACCGACCCCGGGAACTCCCGTAATTCCCAAACGAATACTGTTCGTGGGTCGGGTAAGACACTTTTCAATAACGGCGTTTGCTTTTTCAAAATGGGCCGTCCTTGTGCTTTCCAAAAGGGTTATGGCTTTGGCAAGCATAGCTTTGTTACCATCAAAAATACCTTGTGCCAAGGCATCGGCAGAAAGCTCTTGTTTTCTGAGCGCCTTGATTTTGGAAATGGTGTTCGAAGGTGTTTTATTATCGTCTGCCAAGCGTACGGTTCATCAGTTTATACGAATTTATGAAGATTTTACGGGTTTGTCAGTTCTTTGGTCTGTTTGAAGGCGGATTTCCAATCTATCCATTTCACAAAAATTTAATATCTATTTGAGCTGACATCCGCTAGCAAATTGGTACCTTATTCGTTTAATGATTGGCAACTGCAAAGCTGCCGATTTTTATGAACCTATAAACATTTAAAAGATGAAGACTATTTTTGAGGCCCAGGCCACCAATACAGGAGGAAGATCAGGACACGTAAAGAGCGAGGACGGTGTTTTGGACTTTCCCATCAGCATGCCGAATTCTAAGGGAAAGCCTGATCCAAAATCTACAAATCCGGAGGAGCTGTTTGCCGCCGCATATTCTACTTGCTACGCAGGTGCAGTGGAGGCTGTTGCCAAAAGCCATGATATTGATGATCTTGGGGATTTTAGCGTTACGGCCATAGTTGCCTTTAATAAGGAAGACGATGGATTTTTCTTAGAGGTTACTTTGGATACGTATTTGCCCACGGTAGATAAGGAAACAGGTGAAACTATTATCAACGAAGCCCACGATATGTGTCCTTACAGCAAGGCAACGCGTGATAATATCACAGTTCACCTAAATTTGTTGTTGGACGAATAATTGGTTTAACTTCTTAATAATGAGCCCTGTTGATTTTTCAACGGGGCTTTTTTTTGTTAAAATTGAATAAAAAACGCCCTAATTTGCAACGTTGCATTTTTTGCAACGTCATTAGTACAGAACAACTAAAAAACCAGACATAGAACCAAGTGTGCTCCATATCGAGCTTGTAGAAAAGTGCAAGGCGAACGACCGCCAAGCACAAATGCAACTGTATCGCCAATATTGCGATGGTATGTTCTGTGTGGCCATGAGGTTCCTTAAAAATACCGATGATGCGGAGGATGTGTTGCAGGATTCCTTTATCAAAGCATTTCAGCGTATTGGACAGTTTAAGGGAGATGTTACGTTCGGGGCCTGGTTGAAGAGAATTGTTGTAAACGGCAGTATCGATTTTTTAAAGTCGAAGCACCAACGAACTGTGGAACTCAATGAGAGTTATTTGCAAGTGGCCGAGGAGGATGATTGGTCCGTGGAGGAAGGAATCTCCATTGATCAGGTAAAGAAAGCGATTGAAGAGTTGCCCCAAAAATATAGGTATGTTGTACAATTGTTCTTAGTGGAAGGGTACGACCACTCGGAAATTTCTGAAATACTTGGAATAACCGAAACCGCATCGCGCACCCGATTGCTACGAGGAAAAACACAATTAAAGGAAAAATTAAAAGATTTAGCTTATGGCACGTGATCTTAGAGAATTGTTTGAAAAGGAAAGGGAGCAAAAAAGCTTCAAAATGAGGGAGGGACATGAGGACCGCTTTTTTGCGAAGCTCGAAGAGGAGTTGCCCAATAATCCTCCCAAGAAAAAGGTCATTTCCCTTTGGATGCAGATTGCCGCTTCTGTTGTGGTTGCTGTAGGGTTGTCCGTTTATTATTTCAACAATAATGGGGGCGAGGTTGTGCCCGATGAAAAGATAACGGTGGTGGACAGGGAAAATCCCAATGAAGAAGCTCAAGGTATTTCCTTGGGGGACCTTTCACCGGATCTTAAAAAAATCGAAACCTATTATACCACAAACATCAATCTGCAATTGGCTGAGTTGGCCGATGACCCTGGAAACAAGGAGCTCGTGGATAGTTATATGGATCGCTTGGCGGAACTGAACAAGGAATACCAGAGACTTAATCAGGAGTTGAACGAATTGGGACCCAATGACCAAACCATCAATGCCTTGATCAACAACCTACAGCTACGGTTGCAGTTGTTGCAAAAATTACAATCAAAGTTGAATCAATTAAAATCATCAAAAAATGAACAGGAATCATCAAATATTGTTTAGCGGATTGCTTCTTGCCTTGGTCGGATTTACCGGCCAAGCGCAGGAGAAGTCCAAAACCTACAAGGAAACCTTCAATGTCGATAATGACACGGAATTGAATATCAATACCAGTTATGCGGATATCCAATTTGAGACTTGGGACAAGGACCAGGTGGAAATTACGGCAATAATCGAACTGGAAGGAGTGGAGAAGGAGGAAGCCGATTCTTATTTCAAAAAGGATTTGGTCAAAATTATGGGTAACAGCAAGGAAATTGAAATCAGTACCGAAGGAGCCGGGCCTAGCTATGCCTTCGATTTTAACACGGTGAACATAGATATTCCCGAAATGCCCTCGGTTGCCGAGATTATGGCCAGTGTGGAGATACCGGAAATGCCAGAGATTGATTTTGCTGAAATAGCGGTAATGCCTTCCATGCCGCCCTTGCCACCTTTTCCTCCAATTGAGTTTGATTACGATGCCTACAAGAAGGATGGAGATAAATACATGAAGGAATGGAAAAAGGAATTCGACAAAACCTTTGATAAGGAATATAAGGAGCGTTTTGAGAAATGGGGCGAAGAGATGGAAAAATTGGCCGAGGAGCGCGAGGCCCGGAGAGAAGAGTTGAGGGACGAACGTGAGAAAGTTAGGGAAGAGCGCGAAAAAGTACGTGAAGAAATGCATGAGAGGATGCAGGAACAACGTGAAGAAATCCGTGCCCACCAAGCAGAAATAAGAGCTGAGCAGGCGGAGTTCAGAAAGAAACTACGTGAAGAGGTAAGGGTACACGGAAGTCCAAACGTGTTCTATTTTTCATCTGATGGAAAACATAAAGAGTATAAGGTCAAAAAACGAATCATCATCAAAATGCCGAAGTACATCAAGGTAAAAATGAATGTACGCCATGGTGAGGTAAAATTGGCGGAGAATGCCAAAAACATCAACGCAAGCTTGTCCTACGCAAGCTTGCTTGCCTCTACCATTGATGGGGCCAATACTGATATTCGAGTGTCCTATTCCCCTGTTGTGGTGCAAAATTGGAATTATGGCAGTCTGAAGACGGATTACTCCGATAAGGTGAATTTGAAAGAGGTAAAGGATTTGAAACTGAACTCGGTTTCATCCAACGTAGTAATCGGGAGGGTGGTGAACAATGCATTGGTGACCAATAATTTTGGTGCCTTGAGCATTGATGAGGTGGCCAGTGGTTTCAATACCATCAACATTTCCATGGAGAACGGCGAACTTGACTGTAAACTACCCGAAGCTTCCTACGCTATCTCCGTAAATGAAACAACCTCTGGTTTTACTTACCCAAAAACATTAAAGTTGACCTCTGTGAAGAATCATGGGTCCAATCTGCATACAGGCTATAACATCAGCAAGAATGGTGGCAAGACCATCAAAATAAATTCCAAATACAGCGAGGTGGTTCTTAAAAACTAGCTTGTTTTGCACGTCCCAAGGAACCACCTCGAATATTGGTCGATATAACTCTTCAACGACCAGCATCTACCACATCACTTATCAATGAGCATCTTCTTTTAGGTAGGACTTAAAGTTCTCTTTGAAACGATTCAACCTAGGAATCGAAACATTTCTGATATAACTGTTGTTCGGATTACGTTTTTCGTAGTCCTGATGATATGCTTCAGCTTTATAAAATTTTTCAAAAGGAGTCACCTCGGTAACTATAGCGCGGTCACCATATACATTTTCGGACCTAAGTTTATCCATGTAATCCAAAATGATCTTTTTTTCCTTGTCGTTTTTATAAAAGGCAATGGAACGATATTGGGCACCGCGGTCGGGCCCTTGACGGTTTAGGGTCGTGGGGTCGTGGGAACCAAAAAATACTTGGACCAATTGGGTAAAGGATATCACATCAGGGTCATAGAATACCTCTACCGCTTCTGCATGGTTCGTCCTGCCATAGGAAACTTCTTCGTAGGTAGGGTTCTTTTCCGCGCCTCCAGAGTATCCAGAATATACTTCTTTAACGCCTTTTACGCTTTCAAAAATAGCTTCCACGCACCAAAAGCATCCGCTGGCAAAATAAGCCGTCTCGTATTTTTGGAGTTGTTCCTCGCTCATTTTCCCCGCCATTTGGGTGTCCGATTCTTCTGTTTGGGCAACTTCTTGCTTGTCGGATTTGTTTTTGGGTTGGCAACTTATGGATGCCATTAGGAGTAGAATTAAAAATGGAGTTCTCACGATTTTCATTTTAGTTTCTTGTTTAGTAGTAATAAGATACCAACAATTACTTGGATGGCCGTTAAAAAATGTTAATCATCCTTCTTAAAGATGAAATACCTCCTTCCTATGTTTCAAATTGACAAATGTCAATTTTAGCCATTTTTCTTACATAAACTCAAAAAAACTAGTCTTTTTCTTACAAACAAATTATTGCTGTTCAGTAGGTTACAGATGAACTGCAAAGCGGATTATCGATGAAATGCACATGCCTTCGTTATGCTGTTTTCAGGTTCAAAAACGCTCATCGAGGATAAAATGCACTTCACCCGAAAAAAATTTATTCACCGAAAGAAAGGTGTCATTGAGCGAGGGAAATCGATTTGACCTTGTTCGTGAAAGTAATTTTACATCGTTAAACAATCAGAACAATGAAGACAATTTTCACCATTATCGCAGTAACTTTTTTCGGAACCATGGCTTTTGCCCAAAATGCTCCCAAAGAAACTAAAGTTGATACCCTTACTGTTGGTGTTGAGTTGAAAATCGAAATCAACCATACAATCAGAAAGGATAGAAAAACAGCTAGATTGTACAAGTTTAAAAACTCCAAAATCAAAAAAGAGCTTACTTTTAAAACAAAGAACGATAAGTCAAAATTGGCTTAATTATGATGTTGGATATGTTGATACCTTTTGTGTTGTCGTTAAGTATCGCCTTTGTTTTGGCAAGTATAGCCTTCTCTTTCAGGGAAAGAAAACTATAGAAGTTTAAGTTTATATTGGAAATAGGTAGGAATGGTCGGTGTAAGCCGACCTTTTCATTTCTGCCAAATCTTACTTGTTCTACTGATCCACAGAGTTGAACTGTTCTATCACTTCTTCAAACTCTATAGTGTAGTGGGTTCCTTTTTTGGCATAGTCCCTGGTAATAGAGCCTCTTAGTTGTCGTGCAAGGTTGTAGATGAGTTTTAATCCAAGTGAGTTGGATGTTTTTGGATTTATTTCCTCGGAATAACCAATTCCGTTATCCCCAAGGTGCATTCTGTACCGATTGTCATCAATTTTTTCTACAGAAACATGGATTTCACCATTTTGGACTTCTGCAATTCCATACTTTAGTGCGTTGGTAATGGTTTCATTGATGATCAGGCCCAAGGGAATCACCGTGTCAATGCTCAACTTGTAATTGTTGATATCCAGATTGACCTTTACATCGTTCACGCTGCCTTTTACGGACCTAACCAAATAGTCGCACAACTCCTGAACGTATGGTTTTAGCTCTATTTTGGATAGATAATCATCACGCTTGTAGAGCATTTCATGTACCATTGCCATGGATACCACCCTATTTTGGCTACTTTTGATGATGTTACTGATTTTACTATCGTCAATAGACCTAGATTGTAGGCTCAGTAAGCTCGAAACTGTCTGTAAGTTATTTTTCACGCGATGGTGTACCTCTTTCAGCAGTATCTCTTTTTCATCTATACGCTCCTGAATCTCATTACGGGATTTGTACAACCTATGGTGGGCACTTAAAAGATTTTTACCAAATACCCCTCCCAACAAGTATACAGCGAACATGGCGCTCAAGTAAGCAAACCAATCGCGCGATTCTAAAGGGATTGTATTTTCAGATATTTTAAAATCACCTGTATCGTATAGGAAAAGCAAGGTGAGAACGGCCAAATTCAGTATGAGGTACAATTGGCCAAATACTTTTGTGGTCACATAACCGGCAAACACTATTATCGCCAAAACAAAAACGAACGGGCTGTCTATACCGCCGCTGTAGAGGGTAATCACAATTGCGCCGAACATAGACAAAATGGAGGTCAGGTTATAGGTGAGCACCAATTTTTCATGTTGCTTGTACAGCAATGTATTTATCAGATTTATGATTGCATAGCCCCAAAAGGTATATGGAACAATGCCATCTATACCCAAAAAGAAGTAGCATACCAATCCAAAGATGGCAGCAAAGAAGGAAGAATTGTAATTTACCTTTAGTATCAAAGTAATCTTATCTTGTATCCTATATGTATCCTTACCAGGACTTTTCATATGCTGCGCGTGAATATCCCTCTATCATAAAAAGGTTGAATCGGTATAATAGAGTAGCTTTATGGGGTGTTTTACGATGTAAATCTAACTATGTTTTTGATATAAAAAAAGTGGCAGCTTTAATAACTACCACTTTATACTTGCTATAAGGTTTGGATTAGTCGTTCACCAAAACCCACTCTCCTTTGTCTATAAGGGGTTCGGCCTGTTTAAACTTGACTGTCTTGCTCTCACCGGACATTACATTTTTAATGGTAACCCTTTCGTTTCTTCCAATTTTCGGTTTTTCCCGAATAATGGTTTCTGTTACTTGAGGTCGCTGTCCCTGGGTTTGGCCTGCAGCTCTGTTCTGTGCGGCCAACTCATCGCTGTTCGGTATTTCCTCTTTAGAAGTCTGAATATTCTCCTTTGGTCTGCGAACGTTCCTGGCCTCTTGGATTTGAGCAGTGTTTTCGGAAGGTAATTCTCCTTTGAACAAGAACGATATTACTTCGCGGTTTACCTTGTCGATCATTTCCTTGAAAAGCTCAAAAGCTTCGAACTTATAGATCAATAATGGGTCTTTTTGCTCGTGAACAGCCAATTGAACGGACTGTTTCAATTCGTCCATTTTACGCAAATGCGTTTTCCAAGAATCGTCGATGATTGCCAGTGTGATGTTCTTCTCAAAATCCGTGATCAACTGTTTTCCATCGGTATTGTACGCCTTTTCCAAATTGGTCACAACGTTCAAGGACTTGATGCCGTCCGTAAATGGAACTACGATGCGCTCAAACTTGTTGGTCTGATCTTCATAAACCTTTTTGATGACCTGGAAGGCAACCGTGGCACTACGTTCCATTTTTTCTTTGTAGTACTTGTAAGCTTCGTCGTTGACTTTATTGGCAATCTGTTGAAAGCTCATTTTCTTGAATTCTTCTTCATCAATAGGTGAGGTGATGGAGAAATATTTGATGAGCTCGAACTCAAAGTTCTTGAAATCATCGGCCATTTTATTGGTTTCGGCAATGGCTTCAGAAGTATCATAGATCATATTGGCGATGTCCACTTTTAGGCGTTCACCTTCCAATGCGTGTCTTCTTCTTTTGTAGATTACCTCCCGTTGGGCATTCATAACATCATCATACTCCAACAAACGCTTACGAATACCAAAGTTGTTCTCCTCTACTTTTTTCTGAGCACGTTCAATGGATTTGGTCATCATGGAGTGCTGTATCACTTCACCATCTTCCAAGCCCATGCGGTCCATCATTTTGGCAACTCGGTCGGAACCGAACAAACGCATCAGGTTGTCTTCCAAAGAAACATAGAATTGGGAGCTTCCAGGGTCTCCCTGACGTCCGGAACGCCCTCTCAACTGCCTGTCCACACGTCGGGAATCGTGGCGCTCAGTACCAATAATGGCCAAACCACCTGCTTCTTTTACCTCAGGGGATAATTTAATATCGGTACCCCTACCGGCCATGTTGGTTGCAATGGTAACAATACCGCCTTTACCGGCTTCGGCAACAATATCCGCCTCTTTTTTATGAAGCTTCGCGTTCAAAACATTGTGAGGAACCTTGCGGACACTCAACAATTTGGATAATAATTCCGAAATTTCAACGGAAGTGGTACCAATCAATACAGGTCTGCCCGATTGAGATAGTTTCGTAACCTCTTCGATGATGGCATTGTATTTTTCCCGTTTGGTCTTGTAGATCAAATCTTGTCTATCGTCACGAGCAATGGGCCTATTGGTTGGAATTTCCATTACATCCAACTCGTAGATTTCCCAAAATTCACCTGCTTCCGTTACCGCTGTACCCGTCATTCCAGATAGCTTGCTGTACATTCTAAAGTAGTTCTGGAGGGTAACAGTTGCAAAAGTTTGGGTCATGGCCTCGATTTTTACGTTCTCCTTGGCCTCTATGGCTTGGTGAAGACCATCCGAGTACCTACGACCGTCCATGATACGACCTGTTTGCTCGTCCACGATCATTACCTTGTTGTTCATTACCACATACTCCACATCCTTTTCGAATAGGGTATATGCCTTCAACAACTGGGTCATAGTGTGTATGCGCTCGCTTTTAACGGCGAAATCCTTAAAGAGTTCTTCCTTGAGCTCCGCTTCTTTTTCAATCTCGAGGTTTTGGTTCTCGATTTTGGCAATTTCACTACCGATGTCGGGCATCACAAAAAATTCTTTGTCCTGATCGGTGGAAATGTATTCTACTCCTTTATCGGTAAGCTCTATTTGATTGTTTTTTTCATCGATTACGAACAATAGGTCTTCGTCCACTTTTGGCATTTCCCTATTATTGTCCTGCATATAGAAGTTTTCGGTCTTTTGAAGCAATTGCTTGACCCCTTCTTCACTCAAAAACTTGATGAGTGCCTTATTTTTTGGAAGCCCACGGTGTACTCGTAGTAACAAGAAGCCACCTTCTTTGGTATTTCCTTCTTTTATGAGTTTTTTGGCCTCGGCCAAGACTCCTGTCAGGTGCTGACGTTGTTGTTGAACAATATTGGACACCTGTGGTTTTAGTTCGTTGAACTCGTGGCGGTCTCCTTCGGGAACCGGACCAGAAATTATTAAAGGTGTACGGGCATCATCAATCAATACAGAATCCACCTCATCGACAATGGCATAGTGGTGCGGACGCTGTACCAAATCATCTGGGGTGTGCGCCATGTTATCGCGGAGGTAGTCAAAACCAAATTCATTGTTGGTTCCGTATGTGATATCGGCGTTGTAGGCTGCTCTTCTTCCGTCTGAATTGGGTCTGTGCTTGTCGATACAATCCACGGAAAGTCCATGAAACTCGAACAACGGAGCCATCCAAGCGCTATCCCTTTTGGCAAGGTAGTCGTTTACCGTTACCAAGTGTGCCCCCTTACCGGCCAATGCATTAAGATAGAGCGGGAGGGTTGCTACCAAAGTTTTACCTTCACCTGTCTGCATCTCGGCAATCTTACCTTGATGTAGCGCAATACCTCCGATAAGCTGCACATCGTAGTGCACCATATCCCAAGTTACTTCTTTTCCTGCGGCATCCCATGAGTTTTGCCAAACCGCTTTGTCACCTTCCAAGGAAACATAATCCTTGTCGCCGGAAAGTACTCTGTCAAATTCACTGGCAGTTACCGTTAAGGTTTCGTTGGCCGCAAATCGTTTTGCAGTTTCCTTTACAACGGCAAAGGCCTCGGGAAGGATATCTTCCAAAGTCTTTTCGGAAATTTTATAGGCTTCCTCATTGAGCTTGTCGATTTCGGAGTAGATTTCTTCGTTACGATCAATGTCGTTCGAATTTTCCACTTCTTCTTTTAGCGCAGCGATTTTATCGTTGATTTCTTTACAGTCTTCAGCAATTCTTGCTTTAAAAGATGCTGTTTTTTGTCTCAGTTCATCATGTGACAATCCTTCAAGTTGTTGCTCAAAGGATTTTATCTCTTTTACCAAAGGTTGTAGGGACTTTACATCCTTCTCCGATTTATCTCCTACGAAAACCTTAAGTACGGAATTAATAAAACTCATGAAATGTTTTTTCTTTTGATTGTCAAAAGCCGTTCCATTGATGGGATTAGGATGGAATTCTTCGGCTAGGCTGTCAAAATTACATAAAAAAAAGCCTCAAATGAGACTTTTTAACGTGGTTTGTGCTTTCGGATTTAATATTCATCCTCGTTCCAGAGATAGTCCTCTTCGGTGGGATAATCGGGCCAAATTTCTTCGATTGACTCGTATATCTCGCCTCCTTCTTCCTCCATCGATTGTAAATTTTCTACAACTTCCAACGGCGCTCCTGTTCGAATGGCGTAATCTATCAGTTCGTCTTTGGTTGCTGGCCAAGGCGCATCACTTAAATATGAAGCTAGTTCTAAAGTCCAGTACATAGTAACGGTTTGATTTTAAATTTTTTGCAAAAATAATTTTTAAACCCAATCTGCCAAGTAAAAACACCATTATTTAAAAATTATTTTATTGTTGACAAAACATTTAGGCTAAAAAAGCGATTTTGTCAGTCTAACTTCTCAGGAATCCACTTGACCTCTTCGGCATTTAAATCTTTGGACAATTTGCGTGCCAGAACAAACAAATAATCGGAAAGTCGGTTGATGTAGGATAAAACGTTCTCCGGCACCGGTTCATTCTCATGTAAATAGGAAATCATGCGCTCACCACGACGGCAAACTGTTCTGGCAATATGACAGTATGACACGGTGGTATGCCCTCCGGGGAGTATAAAATGTGTCATTTCTGGAAGGCTTTCGTTCATCTTGTCCATTTCCTGTTCCAAAAATTCAATATCTTCTGAGCTTATACGCGGAATTTTAAGTCTTTTGTCCTTTTTCGGCTCTGTTGCCAATATGGAACCGACGGTAAAAAGCTTTTCTTGGATAAGGCTAAGCGTTTTTTTGGAATGTTCATCCATATCCTGATCCCTCAAAAGTCCTAAGTGGGAGTTGAGTTCATCTATGGTGCCGTAACTTTCAATACGAACGTGGTGTTTAGGGACGCGTGTGCCCGTAAATAAAGAAGTGGTGCCCTTGTCCCCGGTTTTGGTATATATCTTCATTTTTTCAGTAGTCAGTAGTCAGTAGTTAGTAGTCAGTAGTTAGTAGTCAGTAGTCAGTAGTCAGGGATGCTTATCTGTATTTCTGGCTAATATTGTTCATTGTTCTTGTCGTGTTGGCGTTTGCCCTCCATAAACTTACGGGACTTTCGGCGTTTGGTTCCTTTTCTGTTTCTGAACAAAATAATCAGATAAATAAGCCCCAAAACGGCCAAAACATACCAAATGGTGTTGTCTGATGCTAGATTTTCCATAACCTAAAATTACCGTTTTAAATCCGAATCGTGAAATGTTCCTTTACCTGTTCCCTTCGGATGGAAATAAGGCCGCAATAATACATATCTATGCTTACGGTGATTTCTGGTAAGGCAATCAAATGTTTCCATTGGTCTAAAGTTCCCTTGTTTTTATACATGGAGCCAATCAAGATAAGACTGTCGTTGTGCAACTTTCCTTCATAGCATATTTTTTGAAATAACAGCATATCTATTTTATCCACATAAAGAAGGTCGACCGTGTTTTCTTCAAATTGGATATGAGGAAAATTCTGTTTGACCAATTCTTTGACTTCAGGAGTATTTTTAATGCTGACATTTTGAAAGCCAAAATAGCCGATGGTCTTGAGAAGTACATTGATGCTTTTGTTCTTATGTAACTTTTTTTTGGAATAAAGACATTTTGTGACGTACTGGTACACAAAAGGGGAGTGCACGCCATGCTGATTGGTGGATTTGGCTAAAAAAATTAGATATGAAATGAATCGGAACCACATTTTTATCCTTCTAAAATGGAAGAAAGCTCGAACCAGCGTTCTGTTTTTTCTTCGATGGCGTCGGTTACTTCTTTAAGTTCAATGGAAAGGTTGGCAATTTCGTCCCCATCTAGTTCAGGGTCGGTGAACTTATTCTGGAGCACTACTTTTTTCTCTTCCAGTTTTTGAATGTCCTTTTCCAATTGTTTGTATTCCTTTTGTTCCGAATAAGACAGTTTGCCGCTGCTGGTGTCCCGCCAATTGTTCTCGGTTTTTTCTGAAGAAGTGTTCTTGTTTTCGCGTTCCTCTAGTATTTTACTGCTCTCGTAGGTCCGGTAATCCGAGTAGTTGCCAGGAAAATCTTCAATAACACCTTCTCCACGGAACACAAATAAGTGATCCACGATTTTGTCCATAAAATAACGGTCGTGGGAGACCACGATCAAGCATCCGGGAAAATCCAACAAAAAGCTTTCCAAAACATTCAACGTAACAATGTCCAAATCGTTGGTAGGTTCATCCAGAATAAGGAAGTTCGGATTTTGAATGAGCACGGTACATAAATACAGTCGTTTACGTTCACCGCCGCTCAATTTTTCAACAAAATCGTATTGTTTTTTACGGTCGAAAAGAAACCGCTCCAGTAATTGCTGTGCGGATATTTGGCGTCCTTTCTTCAAAGGAATGAAATCACCAAATTCCCGAATGACATCGATTACTTTTTGCCCTTCTTTAACATGGATTCCTTTTTGTGTATAGTACCCGAACTTTACGGTATCACCGACCACTACTTTACCGCCCTCGACACCCTCTTGTTGGGTTATGATGTTCAAAAATGTGGATTTCCCCGTACCGTTTTTACCAATAATGCCAACACGTTCACCTTTGGTGAAGTTGTAGTCAAATTTGTTTAGGATGGTCTTATCGCCATAGGATTTTGAAATATTGTGCAGCTCCAAGATCTTGCTTCCCATCCGTTCCATGTTCAGCTCTAATTGTACCTCGTGCTCTTGGCGCCTTTGATGGGCCCGCTGTTTGATTTCGGCAAAATCATCAATACGGGATTTGGATTTTGTGGTACGGGCCTTGGGTTGTCTGCGCATCCAGTCCAATTCTTTTTTGTACAGCATTTTGGTCTTTTGCTGCTCCACGGCCTCACGTTCCATCCGGGCCTCCTTTTCACTCAGGTAATAGGAGTAATTGCCCTTGTAGGTATATAGTTGGTTGTTGTCCAGTTCCAATATCTCATTACAAACCCTATCCAAAAAATAGCGGTCGTGCGTAACCATAAACAGGGTGATGCTTTCCTTGGCGAAGTATGCTTCCAACCACTCGATCATTTCAAGGTCCAAGTGGTTGGTAGGCTCATCCAAGATCATCAAGTCGGGTTTGTTGAGGAGGGCGTTGGCCAGGGCCAATCGCTTTTTTTGTC
Source organism: Flagellimonas abyssi (assembly GCF_019457905.1). Classification (GTDB taxonomy): domain Bacteria; phylum Bacteroidota; class Bacteroidia; order Flavobacteriales; family Flavobacteriaceae; genus Flagellimonas; species Flagellimonas abyssi. The sequence goes on from NZ_JAHZSV010000013.1 coordinate 138,091, forward strand.
CGCCTGAGAGGGTGCTCACTTTAGCATCGAGCTTGGAAAGCTGTAATTGAAAGAGGATTTGTTTGTACTGCGTTTCAAAATCCCAGGCATTGAGTCGGTCCATGGCCTCGAAGGCTTTTTGGTACTGCTCTGTATTCTCCGGGTTCTCAACTGCTTTTTCGTAGTTGGCAATTACTTTCAGAATTTCATTGTCGGTAGTAAAAATGGTCTCCTCAATGGTCAAGTTCGGGTTCAGGTCGGGTTCTTGCTCCAAAAAAGAGATTTTGATGCCTTTTCGGGTAGTTACTTGGCCTGTTTCGGAAGTATCCTTTCCCGACATGATATTGAGAATGGAGGTTTTGCCGCTTCCGTTTTTGGCAATAAGAGCAATCTTTTGGTCCTTGTTGATTCCAAAGGAAATATCGGAGAAGAGCACCAGCTCCCCATACGATTTTGATATGTTTTCGACCGTTAGTAAGTTCATGGGTATTGTTTGTGGGCCGATCTATAATTTGGAATACCTGATGATGTACAGGTATCGAATGGCCATCGTCAAAAGTAAAGGAATAAGGACAGGAGAAAAAATCTGGATCTTAATTATCCAAAGCAAAAGTACTATGCCCATTAACCCCAGAGCCGCCCACAGGTATTTTGGAGCCCATTGGGGTATTTTATCTTGAAAAACCAAGGCGAAAGCCACGATTGCGTTGGTTGGGAATGCCCATAAAATATTAAAATTATAAGGGGTGGATGTGTGGTCTGCTGCTACCCAGAGTAAGAATAGAAAGGTTCCTGCCAATCCTGTAATGAATAGTAGCGAAAAATCCAGCCAGCGGCTACGTGTCTTGTGTTTGTGATCAAAATAGGTGATGACGGCCGTAAAAGCCAAGAACATCAAAAACCAAAATAGGGGGGAGAGCGGAAAAAAACTTTTTTGGGTATGCTCGCTATAGTCTAAAATGGTACGCTCCCTTTTTACCAAAGGTTTTCCGTTCAAGGTGGTGTGCCGTAGCTGCTCCATAGCGTAATAAGGCAAAAACATATGTTCCTGAACCGTGGCCTTTCTGTCCACAGGCGAGCCAAAAGCGAGGTCAATACCAAACATGGACCATGTGTTTACATCCATAAACTGCCTTACCAGCTGGCGAAAAGTATATTGTTTCTCGAGATATGAACCATCAAAAACAATGGCTTCACCAAATTGTTCTTTTAAGATATCTCCCGTAATGCTGGAACAGTTGTTCAACAACGGGTCATATAGGTAATCCCTGTTTTCGGGCAGATAGTTTTCTTCAAAAAAAGCGAGGAGTTGGTTGCGTTGTTGTATGCTTAGGTCTAAAATTTGCTCTTTTACCCATCTTTTTTCCAATTCGTATTCGTAAAGGAATGCTTCAAAACTTCTACGAGAAAGGGAATAGATCATTCTGCCCTTGGTGAAATTTAGGTAAAAGTTTGGTTGATTGAAATCAAATGTCCCGTAATTATAGACTACATCTATTCCCAAAGAAGAATCTTGTACCCGGAAAGCACTGTGGCCAAAAGCGTAATAGAGTTCGTCGCCAGCCGCACAGGTGAGCAAGCTTACTTTAGAGTTTTCAGTGAGCTGCGGGGTCTGGGAAAATAGAAAGTTCCCAATGGCAAAGCAAAAAAATAATAAGTGCAGCTTTCTTTTCATTATGTATTTTATCAGAACAAATATCATAATAAAAACGACTCGGTCTACTATCCGTTGTACACAGTTTAATTTTTCCTTTATTTTTACGGAAATCTAATTTCATGAAGTCCTATATTCCCAATTTTTTAACCTTGCTCAATGTATTAAGTGGTTGTGTTGCCACGGTGTTCGCGGTGCTCAATCATTTAGAGTGGGCCGCGCTTTTTGTGTTTATCGGGATTTTCTTTGACTTTTTTGATGGTCTTGCTGCACGACTGCTTGGTGTACAGAGCGAAATAGGTGTGCAATTGGATTCCTTGGCCGATGTGATCACCAGTGGGCTGGTACCGGGTGTGGTTATGTTCCAATTGTTGAGCATGGCGGAACGCGGCGGTTGGAACCTTGGTTTCATTGGTCACGATGCAGAAATCACCCTGTTGCCTTTTGTGGGCTTTGCCATCACCTTGGCCTCTGCCTACAGATTGGCCAAATTTAATGTGGATGAGAATCAAGTCTCTTCTTTTGTAGGATTGCCAACACCGGCCAATGCTCTTTTGATTCTTTCGTTGCCCATGATTCTTCTGTATCATAATAACGATACATTGAGCAATATCATCCTTAACCCATGGTTTTTGGTGATTTTGACGGTTTTGAGCTCGTATTTGTTGAACTCGCCCATCAAACTTTTTGCTCTAAAGTTTAAAAATTGGGGTTTTAAAGATAACGGTATTCGCTATTTGTTTATCATTGGCAGCTTGGTATTGCTTTTGACCTTACGGTTTTTGGCTATACCGGTGATCATACTTTTTTATGTTTTGGCTTCTTTATTAATGCCATCCGAGAAGTAGATTTAAAAATCCAATTTCTTTTTACGTAGCTCAAAGTTTTGACCCAAGTAGACCTTTCTCACCATTTCATCCATGGCAAGTTCCTCGGGGATGCCAGCTTTGAGGATACCACCTTCGAACATAAGATAGGAGCGTTCGGTAATGGCCAAGGTTTCCTGAACATTGTGGTCGGTGATTAAAATACCGATGTTTTTGTTCTTCAACTGGGCCACGATTCGCTGAATATCCTCCACCGCTACGGGGTCGACCCCGGCAAAGGGTTCGTCCAAAAGAATAAATTTAGGGTCGGTGGCCAATGCACGTGCAATCTCAGTTCTACGACGTTCACCCCCTGAGAGCAGGTCGCCACGGTTTTTGCGGATATGTCCAAGACCGAACTCATCGATCAGGGACTCCATCTTCATATGTTGCTCCTTTTTACTCAATTTGGTAAGCTGCAACACACTCAGGATGTTTTTTTCAATGCTCAATTTTCGGAAAACCGATGCTTCTTGCGCTAAATAACCAATGCCATTCTGCGCCCTTTTGTACATGGGGAAACTGGTAATGTTCATATCATCCAGATAGATATTCCCGCCATTGGGTTTTATCAAACCAACGATCATATAGAAAGATGTGGTCTTCCCAGCTCCATTTGGACCTAGCAGTCCAACAATTTCGCCTTGGTTTACTTCTAGGGAAATTCCCTTAACAACTTTTCGGCCTCGGTAGGCCTTCATTATATTTTCTGCGCGTAGCTTCATAGGAATTTGCCAAAACTAAACATATTCTTTGTCTACCGAATGGTCTTTTGGATTTTTTTAAGCTTCGGTTTCTTCCAAGTCTTCCCAATATTCGTAGGCACGTCGCAAATGTGGGACTACAATAGTTCCGCCCACCAGGGTGGCGATGCCAAGGGTTTCCATTACCTCTTCCTTATTGGCACCGGCTTTTTTGGAGCTCTCCAAGTGATACTTTACACAATCGTCGCAACGGAGAACTGCGGAGGCTACCAGGCCTAGGAGCTCTTTGGTCTTTACGTCCAAAGCACCGGCCATATAGGCGTTGGTATCCAAGTTGAAAATCCGTTTGATGAGTTTGTTGTTCTCGGCAAGCAGCTTATCGTTCATCTTGGCACGATAGGCATTGAACTCTTCTACTTTATTTGGCATTTTTTCTAGCTTTCTCTTTTTTGGCTTCTTGTCTGACTACCATTCTGGAAATAAAAATACTTACCTGATACAATATAAGTACAGGAATACAGACAATGATTTGACTTGTTATATCCGGTGGTGTAATGATTGCGGACAGTATCAAGATTATTACCAAAGCTATCTTTCTGTATTTCTTCAGGATTTCTGGAGTTACCAACCCAACCTTGGTCAAAAAGAAAATAACGATGGGCAGTTCAAACATAATCCCACAAGCAATTACAGAAGCCCTTACCGTTCCAATGTAGGAAGCAAGGTCGATTTCGTTCAATACCTCTTTGCTTACTTGGTACGACCCCAAAAAGTTGATGGACAATGGTGCAACGATGTAATAACCGAAGAGTACGCCAAGGAAGAACAATCCTGAGGCCGTAATGATGAATCCTCTGGAATGCTTTCTTTCGTTTTCGTAAAGTCCTGGACTGATAAATTTCCATAATTCCCATAAAATATAAGGGAAGCCTAGAATAACCCCTGCCCAAATTGATGTCCAGATATGTGCGGAAAACTGTCCGGCCATCAACCTACTTTGAATGGTGAAGGGGATGGTGTCTCCACAGAATTCGGAATCCACTCCGAAGAATTTTCCAATATTGCAAAAGAACTGATAGGTCGGGAAATCCATGTTCTTGGGCCCGAACAATATTGTATCAAAAATAAAGCCCCTGAATACAAAGGCTACACAGGCAATGATCACAACTGCCAAAGTGGAACGTACCAGATGCCAACGTAATTCTTCCAAATGGTCCAAAAAGGACATTTCATCTGGACTTTTTCTCTCTTTTTTTGCCATTATAGGATTCCCTCGTTTATAAGGTTATGAATGTGGACCACGCCGGCATATTTGTCACCATCAAAGGCCAACAATTGCGATATGCTCTTTTCCTGTAACAGATTCAACGCTTTCACGGCCAAAGTGTCCACGTCTATCGTCTTAGGGTTCGAGGTCATAATGTCTTTCGCAGTAAGTCCACTTATATTATCGTATTTGCTCAACATTCTTCGTACATCGCCATCAGTTACTATGCCCACAACCTTTTCTTGGTCCAATACTGCCGTAGCACCGAGCATTTTTTCGGATATTTCCACAATTACATCTTTTACCTTGGCATTGATATCGACCTGTGGTTTTTGATTGTTGGCCACAATGTCGGCAACGCGCAAATATAACTTCTTTCCCAAAGCACCACCGGGGTGATATTTGGCAAAATCGGAACTGCTAAATCCCTTGAGTTCCAAAAGGCAAATGGCGAGGGCATCACCCATGGACATTTGTGCCGAGGTGCTGGTGGTAGGCGCCAAATTGTTGGGGCACGCTTCTTTCTCCACATAGGTGTTCAGTACAAAATCAGCCTGTTTGGCCAGAACGGATTCCATATTTCCTGTAATGCCGATGAGCTTATTTTTTCCAACTTTGATCAGGGGGAGCAATGCTTTTATCTCAGGGGTATTGCCGCTCTGGGATAGGCAGATGACCACATCGTTTTCTTGAATGGTTCCCAAATCACCATGAATGGCATCCGCCGCGTGCATAAAAATGGCAGGCGTTCCTGTGGAGTTCAATGTTGCTACAATTTTGGAGGCAACTATGGCACTTTTGCCGACCCCTGATACGATAACTCTTCCGTTGCACTGTAAAATGTGCTGTACGGCATGCGCAAACTGGTCGTCCAAAAGGCTAATCAAATTTGCTACGGCTTTGCTCTCGATTTCGAGAGTGCGTTTTGCTATGGATAAAATTGACTTAATGTCGCTCAAAGTATAATAATGTAATAAACCGATTAACTGATTGCATTCCTAAAAGAATGTCTTATATTTAAGATTACAAAACTAATCAAACTATCTTTTACAGACTATTATGGAAGTGAGAATAGATCCATCTGTAATTGAATGGTAAATATTAAAAGCTTCAACTGCCGTTTAGGTTGCTTGTAATAAATTGAAAAATGCGGAAATGAGCCTAATGAATACTGATTTACATTCCTCGCTCAAAAAATATTTTGGTTTCTCGAAGTTCAAAGGATTACAGGAAGGTGTAATCCAGAATATCCTTAGTGATAATGATACGTTTGTGATTATGCCCACAGGAGGAGGGAAATCTCTGTGCTATCAACTGCCGGCGATAATGAAAGAGGGAACGGCGATAGTTGTATCCCCTTTGATTGCGTTGATGAAAAACCAAGTGGATGCCATTCGTGGCATATCCGAGCAGCATGGTATTGCCCATGTGTTGAACTCCTCTTTGACGAAAACCGAGGTTAAGCAGGTGAAGGAAGACATTACAAATGGTGTGACCAAACTGCTTTATGTGGCTCCAGAATCGTTGACGAAGGAAGAAAATGTTGAGTTTTTAAAAAATGTAAAACTTTCCTTTGTTGCTGTGGATGAAGCCCACTGTATTTCGGAATGGGGGCACGATTTTAGGCCCGAATACCGAAACCTTCGCGGCATTATCAATCGTTTGGGGGACAATATCCCCATAATAGGCCTTACGGCAACGGCTACTCCAAAAGTACAGGAAGACATCATCAAAAACTTGGGCATGACGGACGCCAAGGTGTTCAAGGCATCGTTCAATAGGCCCAATTTGTTTTATGAGGTGCGTCCGAAAACTAAAGATGTGGATGCGGATATCATCCGTTTTGTTAAACAGAACCAGGGGAAATCTGGAATCATATATTGCTTGAGCCGCAAAAGAGTGGAAGAATTGGCCCAAGTGCTCCAAGTAAATGGAGTGAGTGCCGTTCCTTATCATGCAGGTTTTGATGCGAAGACCCGCTCCAAATATCAGGATATGTTCTTGATGGAGGAGGTAGATGTGGTGGTGGCCACCATTGCTTTTGGTATGGGGATAGACAAACCCGATGTCCGTTTTGTCATTCATCACGATATTCCAAAAAGTATTGAAAGCTATTATCAAGAAACCGGTCGAGCAGGGCGAGACGGCGGAGAAGGGCATTGTTTGGCCTATTACGCATACAAGGATGTGGAAAAGTTGGAAAAATTCATGTCAGGTAAGCCCGTTGCGGAGCAAGAGATTGGAAATGCACTTTTACAGGAAATAGTAGCCTATGCCGAAACGTCCATTTCCCGTAGAAAATTTATACTACATTATTTCGGTGAGGATTTTGACGAAGAGAACGGAGAAGGAGCTGATATGGACGACAATTCTAGAAACCCCAAGCCCAAAGAAGAAGCCCAGGAAGATGTGGTGAAACTTCTGAGTGTGGTAAGGGATACCAAGGAAAAGTTCAAGACCAAGGAGATTGTAAGGGTGCTGGTCGGCAAGACCAATGCCATGATTTCTTCGCATAAGACCGATGAGAAAAGTTTTTTTGGAATAGGTAAGGATAAGGACAAAGAATTTTGGATGGCGTTGACCAGGCAGGTTTTGGTGGCCGGACTCCTAAAAAAAGAAATTGAACGATATGGTATTTTGAACCTTACCGAATCAGGTAAGGAATACCTCGAGAACCCAGAGTCATTTATGATGACAAAGGACCATGTGTACTCCAAGGACGATACCGGAAACATTGTCACCGCCGAAAAATCGAATGGAGCGGTTGCGGACGAACATTTATTGAAATTGCTTCGTGACCTTCGCAAACGAGAGGCGCAAAAACATGAAGTGCCGCCATTTGTGGTTTTTCAAGACCCATCATTGGAAGATATGTCCTTAAAGTATCCAGTGACCATGAACGAACTTCTGAATATTCAAGGAGTTGGGGAAGGAAAAGCAAAAAAATATGGAAAGGCCTTCGTGGAGCTGATTTCTAAATACGTGGATGAGAACGACATAGTACGGCCGGATGACCTTGTAGTAAAAAGTACAGGAGCCAATTCCGCTTTAAAACTTTACGTGATCCAAAGTGTGGATAGAAAGTTGCCCTTGGATGATATTGCTTCTGCCAAAGGATTGGAATTACCGGAACTTATCAAGGAAATGGAGCAGATTGTTTTCAGTGGAACCAAGTTGAACATTGGTTACTGGATAGATGAAATACTGGATGAGGACCAACAAGAAGAAATACACGATTACTTTTTGGAGGCCGATACCGATTCCATATCCGCTGCCATTGATGAATTTGATGGCGACTACGAAGATGAAGAACTCCGTTTGTACCGTCTTAAATTTATAAGTGAAGTGGCGAATTAAAATTCGCCACTCAACTCACCTGTAGTTATTGCCGCTATGATCAATCCAAAATAAAGGATTACGAATACCAAAGAAACAAGCGCCAAAGCCAATCCTACATAAGAGAGGATTTTGCCTGTTTTTACATTGCTGTAATCCGTATAATTCTCTGGGCTTTGTTCGTATAATTGGGTCGCGGTCTTAGCTTTTGCCAATCCAATGATGCTAAAAATAGCACCAAATGGCCCGCAGCATACCAAAGTGAGGACAATGGAGAGTATCCCCATTGTCAACACCGTGCTGGCCCCAGGTAGGGGTTGTTGGTTCATAAGATTATATTATTGATATTGTTCAAGAATTTCTTGCATTCTCTGTGGATCTTGTAGGGTTTCCCATCCAAAGAAAGAAAGAGCCCAAATATAGTAGGCAAGAGCCAAAACATTTAAAACGATACCAATAATGGCAAGGATTCTTCCTGTTTTTACGTTTTGTACACCTTCGTACATTTCTGGGTTTTCAGCATAAAGTTTTAGAGCCTTGTTGGCCAAGATTAAACCGATTACACCAAAAATAAGTCCGATTATACCATAGCAACAGCAGGTTACTATAGAAATAATTCCGAAGACCAATATCAAGGTCGCGTTTGGAAGTTTTTGTTGTTCCATAATTTCAAATTTTTAATTAAAGAGGTTATTCATTTTTAGTATGTAACTTATTATAACGGTACCTACGGTAAGCAATGTTAAAATCATTTTAATCTGATTTGAACGTTGAAACTTAACAAAACTACTGGTGACCAGAAAAGCCAATAATACCAATATTGGATAAATGGCAGGGTACATTTGAAAAGCAGCTATGAATTCTCCATGCAGTAAGAGGTTGACCGAACGTTGCAGGCCACATCCAGGGCAATCTATGCCCGTGAGATGCTTGTTCAGGCAAGGGAGCATATAATCTTCAAGATTAAAGGCGATTATGGTCGGTGTTAGGTACATCATTGTCTGTAGAGCCCGAAAATACTATTATTTTTGTATTCAAGTTTAATTTTTGGACCATTTTTGTAGTTAGAAATTAAGTATGGGTAAATTTTCGATAGGTGATAGGGCAGAGGTGTTGGATGAGGCCATTTCGGGTATCATTCAAAAAGTTGATGGCAATCGGGTGACATTGATTACCGACGATGGTTTTCCCATGCATTTTGCCAGTAGTGATCTTGTTAAGATTGGTGGCGATATATCGGTTTCCAATCATGAAGTGGCCAAAATCAAAAAGGAAAAAGAAATCCCCAAAAGGAGAAAAGCTCCTGTAATTAAGCCCAAAGAAAGGAGTGCCCCAAAAATGGAAGTTGACCTACACATCCATCAACTGGTGAAGTCAAGCAAGGGCATGAGCAACTACGATATGCTCAACATTCAATTGGATACCGCCAAAAGACAATTGGATTTTGCCATTAACAGGCGAATTCAAAAGGTGGTGTTTATCCACGGTGTGGGAGAAGGTGTTTTAAAAGAGGAACTGCACTATCTCTTCAATCGGTACGACAATGTGAAGTTTTACGATGCTGATTATCAAAAATATGGTTTGGGGGCTACCGAGGTCTATATTTACCAAAATACTTAGTCCGGTACTACGGTGACTACCTCTCCAAATTCATTTATGGCCAAATTCGTAATGCGTTCCCCATTTCCGGTGACAAAAGATATGCCGCTAAGACTTATATTGTGTTCAAAACGTGTGGTATCGTTTTCTATCGGCATAGTCTCAATGATCACCATGCCTCCTTCGGCAACGACTTCGTCAATTACTTTAGGGTCCACCGTGGGGATATCGCTACAAAAATAATCCTTGTTAACAGCATCCGAGAAAACTCTGTACGTTACTTGGGATTGTCCTGGGACCGTACTTTCGGTTATTACCGTATCTCCGGCAACCCCGCGGTTCAAGGCCCCACTTTGAAGCTCTAATATGAGGGCTTCGCTATCATTTATTTTGAACATCAAATTTTTGGCGTCAGCAACAGGATTGACACAATATTGTATAGAGGCACTGTCAAAGTCAATGGTCTCGATTTGAAGATCCCCATCGCTACAGGAAAGGATTGTGATGCAACCAAGAATTGAAAAGATAAATTTTCTCATGCATCAAATTTAAAGCAATTCCATTTTAAAACACTAATCCTTAGCATCACTTTAAAAGAAATTAACTTTATTTCCTGTACTTTTGCTCCTGTTAAAAAGTGAACCGAATCATGCAAAAAGTCTATCTGGACAACGCTGCGACCACGCAGGTAAGGAAAGAGGTAATTGAACGGATGCAAGAAGCTCTTGCGCAGCAATATGGCAACCCATCATCTACCCATAGCTTTGGTAGGTCGGCAAAAACCGCTGTAGAGCAAGCAAGAAAAACCATCGCGAAAACCTTGAATGCCCAACCTTCGGAAATCATTTTTACTTCGGGCGGGACCGAGGCGGACAACATGATCCTGCGATGTGCCGTAAGAGATTTGGGGGTTCAGACCATTATCACTTCTAAAATTGAACATCATGCAGTGCTTCACACGGTGGAGGAACTGGAAAAGGAGTATGGTATCAATGTTTCGTACGTGGATTTGGATGAATTCGGAAGTCCGGACATGGAGCATTTGGAAGAATTGCTCAAAAAGGATGACACCAAAAAGTTGGTCAGCTTGATGCATGTGAACAATGAAATCGGCAATATCACTGATATCAACGCTGTAGGAGAGCTTTGCAAGGCCAATAATGCACTTTTTCATTCGGATACCGTACAATCGATTGGTCATTATCCGTGGGATGTGCAGGCGGTTCATGTTGATTTTATGACGGCAGCTGCCCATAAATTCCATGGCCCTAAGGGTGTTGGTTTTGCCTTTATCCGAAAAAACTCGGGTTTAAAGCCATTGATCGTGGGGGGCTCCCAAGAACGAGGGTTCCGTGCAGGTACAGAACCGTTCCATAATATTGTTGGTCTAGAAGAAGCGTTTGTTAAAGCTTACGAACATTTGGATGAAGAGACAGTAGCTGTAAAGGAGCTGAAAAAGTATTTTGTGGATAAGGTCTTAAAGGAGGTTCCTGGTGCGCAGTGCAATGGTCTTTCTGGAGATTTGGAAAAAAGTACCTATACCTTGGCCAATATTCGGTTGCCTTTTGATAAGCAGAAAGGCTTAATGCTATTGTTCCACTTGGATATGAAAGGAATCGCCTGTTCCAAAGGAAGTGCATGCCAATCGGGAAGCAATCAAGGTTCGCACGTGCTGAATGAGATTTTGGAAGGGGCCGAGTTGGATAAACCCAGTCTACGCTTTTCTTTTTCCATGTATAACACGAAGGAAGAACTGGATTACACCGTTGAGATCCTAAAAGAATTTGCCAATAGCTGATTAATTTCGATTCCTTCTTTTTTCCCTGTCGTAAGGAAACTTTCTGGAAGCGGTTTTCATCATTTTATCGATAAGCTCGTTGGTGTTTTTTCCAGTTTTTTTGGAAATTTCGTTCTCATATTTCCAAAGTAACTTTCCCGTATCACCATCACTTATCTTGACCCCGATTCGTCCGTAGTTGGCATTTCCGCTGAAATAATCCAAAATACTGAAATCGGTAGGGACCCCTTCGGAAAGTAAAATATTGAGATTAAGGTTGCCACTTATGATGCCGTCCACATCCAATATTTTGCATAATTCCTGTGTGGTATAGGTGTCAATGTTGTTGTAGTTGATGTTGTTTTGGGCCAAAATAGCGTTGGTATTCATAATGTTCTGGAAATCCACATTGAACTTTTTGCGCTTTTTCCGTTTGGAAAAATAAGTTTCCAAAGCATTTTGTACCGCATACCCTTCTTTTTCGGCCAGTACATTGAGCTCATCGTTATCTACGGCTTTTTTAAGTTCCAAGTGGGCAATAAAGGGAACGATCGCTAAAATTTCATGGTCCTCGGTATATTCATCAAACCTTATGCTCTCATAAATGTTCTTTTGGGCCATTGCTAGCGCACTGGAGAAAAGAACAAAAACAAAGACAATTTTTTTCATTCATCAAATTTTAATTCAACAATCTTGATCTTTGGATGAGGTCGCTTTTGGATAGGTTGATTATTAGAGCTCTAAAAAAGGACATTTACTTGACTAGCCTGCTTTTCGTGTGCAAAAGTAATGCTATTTCCTGAAAAAAGTGCCAGTATATGTAGTGGAGTTGCCCACATTGTCCGTAACGGTTACTTTTAGTTCACATTCCGTTTCGTTGACGATCTTATCATCAAAATTATAGGTGATGGTATTGGTTTTTGGTTCGTATTCCATCAAAATCCATTTTCCGTTGAGTGTGGCGGAATAGGAATCAATGCCACTGAGGTCGTCCGTAATGGTAAGGCTTAGGTAGTTGTAATTGCTCAACCATTGCTTTTCTTTAAAGTTTTTTGGTCTTACTTGAGGGGCTACGCTATCCCTAACAAGGGTGTATGTGCCCAAAGTTCGGGTGCGTGTGGTAAAGGCACCGTCCCGTTTGTAAGTTTTGGAATAGGATGGTCTCAGTCTACTGTCCAAATGAGCAATAAACATCTGGTTCCTATCTTCCATTGCATATTTTGAAGGGTCGAAACTGATTGTAAAGTTCCGGTGAGCGGCAACGCTGTTATCGTGAATGGTGATGGTATCGTTCCCTTTTTCCAAATTGATGAAGAAATCTTCATAAAATGTACTGGCAGGGAAATATACTTTAGCGGCACCTAGGTCAAAGTTGTTCGGTTTCTCCGCAATCAAATAATTCTCCGTGGTTTTGTCCTCTTTTGTTATTTTTTCCTCTTCTTTTTTGCCTTCAATCGGGATAACAAGTTTTGTGGTGTTTCCTGCCAAATCCGAAATGAGCAGTTCAACGTTGTAAGACATACCCTCTTCAACATTTATTTTACCGTCGTTGTACAGTGATTTGTAAATGCTAAGGTGATTGTAGGGCTCCTTAAAACATTTTTGAATACGCTGTCTATGATCGTAATAATGGGCATAATCAACAAGTGTATTAATGTATCGAGTCTCGGCAAAGGAGAAGGTTTCAAAATCAAACTCAGAATAAACCCGGCCATTCACCGTTTGTTTTACAGCATAAACTCCATTCTGATTGGCGGCCATGTCCAAGCGGTCAAAAGTGTTGATTCCAAATCCAATCGTGCCGCTGGCCGTTACTTTGTCCGCCAAAAAGGAACCATCGGATTGTCTCGTATAATTCAATTGGATTTTTTCCGCACTCTTGTTTATCAATGCTCCGTCTGAAATCGGGTAACCATACAATCCCAATAAAGTTGGGTCGGTAGCATCCCTGACCTCATAACCGTAAAGTAATGGATTGGTAGGTTTGCCGCTAACGCTGCTGCGGATTTCAAAATGAAGGTGGGGTCCGGCCGACCCTCCCGTATTGCCCGAATATGCGATTATACTGCCATTGGTCACCTTGAGTTCGCCATAATCAGGGAACATTTCTACCTCGTAAGACTGCTTTTCGTATTGAACTTTTTTAACGTATTCCTCTATTTCCGGCCCAAACTTTTTAAGATGCGCATACACCGAAGTGTAGCCATTTGGGTGGGCCACATAAAGAGCTTTTCCATATCCCCAATGAGAAACTACGATACGCGTCACCGTACCGTCGGCGATGGCATATACTGGAAGACCTTCCCGTTGTTGCGTCTTAATGTCCATGCCGGAATGGAAATGATTGGAGCGTAGTTCACCAAAAGTGCCGGCCAAAACCAAGGGAATGTCCAAAGGGGAACCAAATACATCCTGAGGATATTCTTTTTGGGCAGATAGGTGCAATGCAATAAAAAAAGTGATAAAAAAAAGATAGAGGCGCATATAAAAACAATAATTCCTTACGAAAGTAACCAATGTTTTGATTTGATAAAAAGTTTTGGAGGAAACCACTTTTTACTTGAAGCAAAGCTTTAAGAATAAATCTTAAAAGTATTGCGAGGTTGTGGCAGGATCGTTAACTTTGTGTAATACGTATTGTTGTTTGCATATATGAGCGAACTTGTTGAGATTGTTGATTCTTTGGAGAACAAGGTGAGCAAATTGCTTCACAAAATGGAGCTGTTGCACCAACTCAATGCCAAGTTGAAACAGGAATTGGAACTTCAAAAAGAAGAAAATGGACTTCAACAGAAGGAGCTCAACGAATGGGAGGAAAAATATGATTCCCTAAAAATGGCAAACACAATGCTGGGTAGTAATACTAGTAAAACAGAAGCTAAGCTCAAAATAAATACATTGATTCGCGAACTTGATGTTTGCATTGCAAAGTTGGCGGATTAACTGGTACCGAGAATATGGACGAGAAGCTCAAAATAAAGCTTTCCATTGCTGATAGGGTGTATCCTTTAACGATTGACCCCAAGCAAGAGGAAGGGTTGCGAAAAGCAGCCAAGAACATAGAAAATCTGGCAAAAAAGTTTGAGCAAAACTATGCCGTTCGGGACAAGCAGGATGTTTTGGCCATGTGTGCCTTACAATTTGCATCCAAAATTGAGCAAAGCGGAATAGACCGTTCGGAAAATGCAGAGGCAGCTATGCAGCGTCTCAGGGCCTTGGACGAACTGGTACATTCCAAATTGGGGGAATAAGTTCTTTTAAATAAAATATTGTTACTGCCCACATTGGTAATTTATTTTTGACAAACTCAACACTAATATAATTAGAAAGGGTGAGTTTAGGCTGTAAAAGCAGGCCCTACTTGTATAGGGATCCTTGATCAGCTTGGTAGCCCTAAACCTGTATTTTGGAGTTTGTACAAAACTTCTTCCGATGTGGGCTTTTTTTTTAAACTAAACACAATCAAACATGGATAATATCATAGTAATTGTTGTCGCAGCTATAGTGGGCTTGGCAATAGGGTTCGCAATAGCCAAGATGATGGAGAAGGGCAAAGCGTCCAAGACCATTGCCAATGCAAAGAAGGAGGCTGCCTACATTGTTAAGGAGGCGAATAAAGAAGGAGAGAGCATTAAAAAGGATAAGATTTTCCAAGCCAAGGAAAAGTTTTTGGAGTTGAAGGCTGAGCATGAGAAGGTTATTATCAACAAGGATAAAAAAATAGCTGAGGCCGAAAAACGTACCAGGGATAAAGAATCACAGGTAAGCAGCGAATTGGCCAAGAACAAAAAACTCAACGATCAATATCAACAAAAGATAAAGGAGGTCGAGTATAAAAGTGATATTCTGGACAAGAAGCAATCCGAAGTAGAAAAACTCCATAAAAGTCAAGTGCAACAACTAGAGGTAATCTCCGGTCTTTCCGCAGAAGATGCGAAGGCACAATTGTTGGAATCTTTAAAAGAGACCGCAAAAAGCGATGCCATGGCCTATTTGCAGAATACTCTGGAAGAAGCAAAGCTTACCGCACAACAAGAGGCACGAAAAATTGTGGTCAATACCATTCAGCGTATAGGTACCGAAGAAGCAGTGGAAAATTGTGTTTCCGTATTCAATTTGGAGTCTGATGACGTAAAGGGACGCATTATTGGCCGTGAAGGTCGAAATATACGGGCTATCGAGGCCGCTACAGGGGTCGAGATTATTGTTGATGATACTCCAGAAGCTATTATTCTATCCTGTTTTGACTCCGTTAGAAGAGAGGTGGCACGATTGTCATTGCACCGATTGGTGACAGATGGCCGTATTCACCCTGCCCGTATTGAAGAGGTAGTGAAGAAGACCGAAAAACAAATCAACGAAGAGATAGCCGAGATAGGTAAGCGTACCGTAATCGATTTGGGAATCCATGGATTGCACCCTGAGTTGATTAAAGCGGTAGGTAGAATGAAGTATCGCTCCTCTTACGGACAAAACCTGTTACAGCACTCTCGTGAAGTTGCCAAACTTTGTGGGGTTATGGCAGCAGAACTTGGACTTAACCCTAAATTGGCCAAAAGGGCCGGTTTGTTGCACGACATAGGAAAGGTTCCCATGGCAGAGGTGGAGGTGGAAACACCGCACGCTATCTTGGGTATGCAGTGGGCCCAGAAGTTTGGTGAAAAGGATGAAGTCTGTAACGCGATAGGTGCCCACCACGATGAAATAGAGATGACTACACTATTGTCTCCAATAGTTCAGGTCTGTGATGCCATTAGTGGTGCAAGACCGGGGGCCAGAAGACAGGTGTTGGACTCCTATATCCAACGTTTAAAGGATTTGGAAGATATAGCCTTTGGTTTCCATGGAGTACAGAAAGCCTATGCCATTCAGGCCGGTAGGGAGCTGCGTGTAATCGTTGAAAGTGAAAAGGTAAACGATGACAAAGCTGCCGAGCTGTCTTTTGAGATTTCACAGAAAATCCAAACGGACATGACCTATCCTGGCCAGGTAAAAGTAACCGTAATCCGAGAAACTAGATCGGTAAACGTAGCCAAGTAACCTTGCGCTAGTTCGCAATAACGTTTCTTAATATCCAATCAATAGGGACATCCTTATATTGTGTACTGGATCTGTTTGTGGTATTCGTTTCATTTTTGGACATCACCAAAAGCCACATACCATCTCCATAGGTTATTGTTGTAATGGAATAGCCTTTATCGGCTCGTTCTTTTATCCAGTCAA
The DNA here is from genome assembly GCF_019457905.1 of Flagellimonas abyssi. Taxonomy (GTDB): domain Bacteria; phylum Bacteroidota; class Bacteroidia; order Flavobacteriales; family Flavobacteriaceae; genus Flagellimonas; species Flagellimonas abyssi. The sequence goes on from NZ_JAHZSV010000013.1 coordinate 154,496, forward strand.
ATGGATATGTTGTTTCCGTTTTCCATGTCTGTGCGCCAAGTTTTGAGCCTTGGGTCATGGTTATTGCCCAAACACCGTTACCGTAGGTGGCAGAGGTAATTGCGTAGTTCTCGTTCCAATTGTCAATAATCCAATCTCGGGGAATATCGTAACTGGTTTTCCATCTTTGGGAAATATACCCTGTGTTTTTATTCATGGCCAAGTACCAATTTCCTTTACCATACATCATTGAGGTAATTTGGTAATCATCGTTCCATTTTTCGGTGACCCAGTCCTTGGGAAAAGTATCCGATTTTTTCCATGATTGTGGCTGTAGTCCATTCCCCTTGCTCATAAGAACGGTAAATTGATTTTTATATTCATCGTAATCGAAAGCCGATATGTTTAGGCCATTGTCCCATTCCTGTTTAATCCAGTCGCTTGGGAATTCGTTCGATGTTTTAATTTTCTGCTCGGTGTATGAAACTTTGCTCGTTTTCTCCATGGCCGCAGCCCAGACCGATTCACCATCAAAACCATTGGCCAGAACGGTTACAGCATTTGTTTTGACAGGAAAAGATAGTTCACCTTTGTTTAAATAGACAAGCAATCGGAATACATCTTCATCTTCATTAAAGTAATCGTCCAAATAGCCTTTGGTCAAAGCTTCTGGGTTTAATGCTACCCAGTATAGCATAGGCTTCATCGATTCCGTAAAGTCACCTCCTTCAAAAGTATTATCGTCTGCGGTATAGGCTGTGTAAGCACCATTGTTATCCTTTACATAAAAATTGTCCGCACTATAGCTGGCATTGGATGGTCCACGAACAATAAAGGCATCATTCCCGTCTAAATATCTGTCCGCTGTACCATCGGACTTTGTAAAATTTTTATAGCTGCAGATATAGTTGGCCAGTTTGTCCGAACCATTGGCATAATATTTTACGCGGACCAAAGCTTCATTTTCCTCGTAAAAAATGACCAAGGCGGTGTACTTTACTTCACCGCTTACCCAGCTGGTTTCATAATAGTTTTGGGAATATCCGGAAATCGAATAAAAGAAAATCAAAAGGGGAACAAAAAAATATTTCATGGTGGTTGATTGGTTTAACTGTTTAAAAATGCTTCAAACAGGACAACAAAAGCAAAAAAATGAGGTGTATGGCCAAAAAAAGAATACCAAAGAGAGATTTCGATATATTTTTTTTGACCTGTCATATTGTTGAAAGCTCAATCAACAGTGATATTTGTCATACTTTTCCAACGGAGATAGGACTAACTTCATTCAAGGAATCCATAAATACATGAATGATGAAAAATAGTATGCCTGTTTCAAAAATAATGACCAAAAAATTGGTGACACTTACCACCAATGACGATTTGGTGACCGCGGAAAAGTTATTTAAAAAGCATCATATTCGGCATATTCCAGTTGTAGAAGGTAATGCCATAAAGGGTATATTGAGTTATACGGATTTGTTGCGGATTAGCTTTGCCGATGCGGTGGATGAACAAGAGGAATACGTGGATACCATTGTGTACAACATGTTTACGATTCCACAGGTGATGGTCAATGATGTTGTCAGTGTAAACTCTGAAACGTCTATCCGTGATGTGGCGCGCTTTCTTTCCAAAAAAGAGTTTCATGCGTTACCGGTTGTGGACAATGGTAAACTTGTTGGTATTGTGACCACTACGGATTTAATCAATTATCTGTTGGAGTATATTGAAGTGTAACTGTCCAAGAATAAGAAAGGACCGCCGATAAGGAGGTCCTTTTATTGTTTTTAGAAGTTGCAAATAGTAGCTATTCTTCTTCGCTACTCTCGTTTTCTTCTTCTTCGGATTCCTTATTGAGCTTGTGTTCCAGGATATTGAGGTTTTTCATTTTTTCCTTCCAAGTCTGGAGTGCCTCTTTTTGTTTGTTCAGGTTGTTTATGACCTCCATTACCAATGGATTGTCCTCCGAAGCGTTGGAGAAGAACTGGAGGTTGTTCTCCAATTGACGGATTTCAGATTTAACCTCATCAATTTTACGCTTTACAAATACGCGCTCGTTGCCAATGGCATAGTTGTCCTCTGTTTTTGCCAACTCTTGGACCTTGTTTCCGTATTTGAGCAGTTCGGATTGTTGTTTGCCAACTCCCAATTTCTTTAGCAGGGCGTCTACAATTTTATTGAACTTGCTATTGATGTGTTTTTTGTTGTAAGGAATGCGGCCATATTTTTTCCATTCGGCCAAAAAGGCTTTAATATCCTCTATATCTTTTTTCTTATCGCCACTTAGTTGGAATTCTTTTAGACGGTCGAGGCACTCACTTTTCTTTTTAAAGTTTTCAAACTCTTCTTGATGGGCCTCGTTCTTGTCCGAATGCAAACGGTCAAAATAATGGTTGCAGGCATCCTTGAACTCTTTCCAGATTTTGTCTGAGTATTTACGGGGCACATGACCTATTTTTTTCCAGTCGCTCTGAATGCGCTTCATTTGAGGTGTTACCTCGGCCCACTCATCACTATCTTTTAAAGAGATGGCCAACTCCAACAGTTCTTTTTTCTTTTCCAGATTTTCCTGTTGTTCCTTCTTTTGGTTTTTGTAGAAGGCATTTTTGGTCCTGTTGAACTTACGAACGCTCTGTTTAAACTGGTCCCACGTCTCCTCGTTTACTCTTTGCGGAACTTTGCCTGCTTTAAAAAATGAATCCCTAAGCGCTTCAACTTCTTTTATCTGCTGTTGGATACCTCGGTGGTTGTTCGCAACATTCTCCGAAATCGAAGATATAGCAGCAATAATTTCCTGTTTTTTCTCGTAATTTTTTTCGTAGACCTTTTCCAGTTCTTGAAAGTGTTCCTGCCTGCGCTGGTGCATGGCCTTCGTGGCATTGCTGAACTTTTCCCAGATTTCCTCGCGATGCTCCTTGGCAACAGGTCCAATGTCCTCTTTCCAAATTTTGTGAAGCGTCTGTAGCTCGCGGAAGGCTTTGTTTAAATCAGGTTCGTTGGCCAATGCCTCGGCACGTTCCACCAATTTTTGTTTTTCTTCCAGATTGTGTTTAAAATCTAAATCACGCAATTCACGGTTCAAGTGAAGGAAATCGTAAAAGATTTCCATGTGATGGTGATAAGTGCGCCAAACATCGTTGTAATTGGTACGTGGAATGGGACCGGCATTTTTCCACCGGTGCTGTAAATCTTTAAAGTTATTATAGGTCGTGTTGATGTCTTCTTCAATATCAATAAGCCCTTTCAACTCTTCAATTATTTCCAATCTATTTTGAAGGTTGCTCTTTAGGGATTGATCTAGTTGCTTGTAATATTGGTCCCGTTTTTCACGGAAATCGGAATATACTTCGTTGAACTGCCTTTTGGCGACAGAGTTGTATCGAAAATCAATCTCGTTACCCCCTTTGGATACAAACTCCTCCTTCTTTTCATCTAAAAAATCCTGAAACTTTTGGTCAAACTCGTATTTAATGGCACTTACGTGCTTGTTGATGGCTTGGACCTTTTCATTTTTGACCAATCTTTGTAATTCTCCTACCAGATTTTCCATGGACATGGAGTGGTAATCCAGCATGGGAATGGTATGCCTTTTTTCATTTTCGGTATCTTCCGCATCCTCTGCATTGGATTCATCTATTTCGTCCAAATGATCATTGGATTCATCGTTTTTGGCACTCGTTTCCTCATCCTTGGTTTCGGAAGAAGTTTCCTTTTCAGGTTGTTTTTCCTCTTCATTTTTAGGTGCAGTCTGCTCGGACACTTTTGCTTCGGCCTGTTCGGTCTCTTCCAAATGTGTTTTTGAACTCTCTGTTATTTCCTCTTTGCCACCTTCAGCTTGCTGAAGTTTACGATCATTTTCCTGCATTCGTTGCTTGTTTACCTAATTGATTGATGAAAGTTATAGCCAATTTAACAACTTAATTGTCTAATAGCAAAAGTATTGATTCTTCTTTTGCTTTAATATAATGGTTGTACATGTTGGTGGAATCGCTATATCAATAGCCGATTTTATACATTATTCCAGATTTCCCAAGCCTTTTCAGCTTGTCCTTTCAACATTTTTAGCCCATTGCAAATAGCGGCTCCATTGGATTCGCCCATAGAAAGAAAACTTGTTTTTTCGGGATTGTAGATTAAGTCGTAAAGCAGGTGCTGCGTGCCGATGTGCTGGTAGGGAATTTCAGGTTTGTCCTCGACGTTGGGATAGGTTCCAAGGGGCGTGCAATTAATGATCAAGGTGTTTTTTTGAATAATACCCCTGTCCAGTTCTTCATAGGTATATTGCCCGACTTTCTTGCTTCGCGAGACGTACGTATTGGATATTCCAAGTTCGTTGAGCACATATTGAACAGCTTTGGAGGCGCCTCCTGTTCCCAAAATCAATGCGCTTTTGTGATGAGGCTTTAAGTAGGGTTCCAGTGATTTTTGAAAACCGTGGGCATCCGTATTGAATCCCTTTAGCTTATTTTCTGAAAATTGAACGGTGTTAACGGCGCCGATTTTCTCTGCTTTGGAATCTAGCTCATCCAAAAAAGGAATAATTTCCTGCTTATATGGAATGGTGACATTGAGCCCTCGGATATTTTCCTGTTTAATTATATCTTGGACTTCTTCAATTTTTTGAAGGTCAAAATTCTCGTAACTGTGGTCCTTTAGTCCTAAATCTTGGAACTTTTGGGTAAAATAACCTTGAGAAAAGGAGTAAGAGATATTTTTACCTAGAAGGCCGTATCTGTTCATTCTTTTTTCTGTTTTTGCCATACCAATCCAAAATTAATAATACCAAAATCCCCATTAAAATAAAAAGTATGGCCCACCATGTTTCAGCCTTCGCCATATCGGGGAAATACCGGGTATAGTTTAGAATTATCTTGTTTCCGTTAGTATCCAAAATTGGATGATTGGCGGGGTCCAATTTGAAAATTGTTTTTTTCCATGGCCACAACACGCCCAAAGACCCTGTGATAAACCCGAGCAGGACTGCGGTGGTGGTTGATTTGTAATGCTTTAATAAATAGCTCAATAAATGTGAAAATGTCACTAATCCGGTAATTGATCCTAAGGTGAAAACTGCCAGTATTTTTAGTGTATGCATCCGTTCAGCATTATTGAAAAAACTGAAATCCCCCGAAAACATCTCGGAAAATGTATCATACAGCGCGTTTACGGAATCCACTAAAAGTAACACGTAATTCCCCATCAAAATCAAAATAAAGGAACCTGAAAGTCCAGGAAGGGTCATTCCGGATACACTGACAATACCGCAGAAAAAGATAAAGAACAGATTGTCATTTTCTTTTGCGGGATTTAAAAAGCTAATTGAAATGCCAATGATAAGACCAATGAGCCCAGCGGGAATGGTGCGTTTGTTCCACGGAGAAAAGTCTTTTCCAATATGATAGATGGAACCGATGACCATGCCAAAAAAAGTGGACCAAACAAATAGTTCGTTATGCTTTAAAAAGTAATCCAAAATTCGCGACACGCTAAAGTAGCTGACCAACATGCCGAAAATCAAAAGTCCCAGAAATTTAGCGTTGATATACCGGAAAAAACTCCTAAACCTTCCGTTGAAGAAAAGTTTTAGGGCCTTTGAGTTCAGTTTTTGAAGGGAATAGATAAATTCCTCGTAAAAACCGGCAACAAAAGCAACGATGCCACCGGAAACCCCTGGAACCTTGTTTGCAGCTCCCATACATAGGCCTTTGATGACCAAGAAGAAGTTGTCCAGATATGTTCTAGGTTGCTGCATGTGCCTATATAGGTTTTCCTTATTTTTTGGAAGCTAATCTTTCCAGGATAAAAATAAGTGAAAAACCTAGGATGGCTAATACAATGGCGAGCATTAATTTGCTATCTCCCTCAAAAGCACCGGGGAGTACGTTCATATCGTCCACAACAATAATCTTTTCGCCAAAAGTCTTGGTCTCCAGAACTTTTTTCCATGGCCAAATTTTGTTTAAAGAACCCAGAATGAACCCTGTCAACAATGCCAATGTGATGTTTTTATAGTGGTTGAACATCCATTTGAGCAACCGAGCAAAGCTCAGCAGTCCGAAAACAGCCCCAACCCCCACGGTCAAAATTATTTTGATATCCCTTTCGTGCACTGCATCCAAAATGGTTTTGTAGGACCCTAACAGCACCAAGATAAAAGCTCCGGAAATACCAGGAAGAATCATGGCGCAAATAGCCAAAGCGCCTGATAGGAACAGATAGGGGAGGTTGTCGGTGTTATCGCTTGCGGGCAATTCGGTTATAAAAAATGCAAGGATAGCGCCCAGAATCAAAACAATAACTGAACCGATGGTCCATCTTTTGATTTCCTTGCCCACCAAAAATATGGAAGCTACTACCAATCCAAAGAAAAAGGACCAGAGAAGAATGGGTTCGTTCTCCAAAAGCCAGCTCAGGAACTTTGCCAAAGAGAGCACGCTGATGAAAATGCCAAGAAACAACGCCACCAAAAAGTTGCCGTTCACCTTGTTCCAAACAGCCCTTATTCCTTCTTTTTTTAAAATCGGAATCAAAGAAAGGTTGATATTGTTGATGGAGGTGATAAGCTCTTCATAAATGCCCGAAATAAAGGCGATGGTACCTCCGGAGACACCCGGCACCACATCGGCAGCACCCATGGCCATTCCTTTAAGGGTTATGAATACGTATTGCAGTATACTACGTTCTTGCATGGATTTGGATAATGTACTGGCTACTTGGCTGTTTTCCTGATTTTTGAAACCAGCGCTTTCACCCAATCGACTTCAGTGAATTCGGGGAATTCTTTTTCAAACTGTCGCAATTTACCAATATCCAGTTTCATGGCCTTGGATAAAATCTGTTTTGATTCGGCCAAGTCATCATTTTTTAAATGTAAGCCCGCCAATTTATAGGTGAGTTCGCAATTGTCGGGGTAAAACTCCAATCCTTGGATCAGCACTTGGATGGCGGAATTATAATCTCCAATTTTGTTAAGGACCTCGCCCCAGTTTTTCCATGTGGAGAGTTCGTAGTTCCCTAGGTCCACAGCTTGCTTATAGGCAAAATCAGCTTCGTCCCAGTTTTTGAGGGCGGCATAGATCTTACCGGATTTTTTCCAATACTTTGGGTTTTCACCATCAATATTTATGGCCTTGTTGATGTAATATAGGGCTTTTTCATAATTTTTTTGTCCAAAATGAAAATCTGTAATGGCCAACCAACCCTTGTCCAGCAAAGGGTCCTCATGAACGGTGTGATAGTAATAGTATTTTGCCAGATCGTAGTTCCCCAGTTTTTCATGACACTTTCCAAGTCGCAAGAATGCGTAGGAGGTAGGATCTTCCATGGATATTGTGGATTCATAATTTTCGATGGCCTCATTGTACCTGCCCAATTTTTCCAAAACCTTGCCTTTTTCAAAATAGGCCCCGATAAAGGAATCATCAGAAATCACGGCAAAATCAAAAGCGGTCAACGCTTCGATATACAATTGTTTTGCAAGGTACATTTTGCCCAGTTGATGCCAAGCAACCTCACAATAGGGGTTTCTGTCCAAATAATCGTTCAGGTAATAGATGCTTCCATCAAAATCTTCCAAAAACTCAAAGCAGTACACCACGTTGTAAAGGGATGAATAGTCTTCGTCATCAATTTCCACACAGCGCATAAAGCTGAGCTTTGCTTGCTCATAATTATCCATGAACAGGTATTCCATGCCTAAAAGCGAGTGGATGTCAAAAGAGTGGTCCGTGATGTTCAAAGCCTCCAATAGTAAGTTGACTGCTTCTTGGTGCTTGTCTTGCTTGGAACGGATGTTCGCCCGTTGGATATAGACTTCCTCGTTGTCTGCGTTTATGTTCTGAATCTCGTCCAGAAGTGTTTCGGCAGCTTCAAATTTGTCCTCGAAAGCCAAGACCTCCACTTGTAAAAGTTTCAATTCCATGGAATTTGGATGTTGCTCCAAACCAATCTGGATGGCTTTTTTGCCCAAGGAGATTTTACCGTTGTTCAGGTAGTGGTGAATGATTTCCTCAAAGTCCTCCGCATCAAAGAAATAGACGTCATCCGTCTTGAGCATGGACTCAAACTTACTAATGGATTTGTCTGGATATTCGTTAGATTCTAACGCCATAGGAACGTTTTTGGTTGAACTATGGACTTAAAATTAACCCTTTGAGCTACTCTTAAAGTCCATTTTAGGGGTATGTTATCAACAAATTAGTTAACAGTATCGGATTTATAGTTGTTTAAAATCCCAAGGATTTGGTCGCATCCTTCCTCTATTTCTTTCATGGAAATGGTTAAGGGAGGAGAGATTCTCACAGCTTTTGGCTCAAATAACAGCCAGAAAAGGATGAGTCCTTTTTTTGCGGCCTCGAGGACCAAATAGTCAGCTATTTCCTTGCTCTCCATAATCGGAGCGAGCATTAAACCTTTACCGCGTATTTCTTTTATTAGTGGATGTTGCAATAGTTTACGGAACAGTTTTTCCTTTTCCAGGGTTTGTGGGATAAGGTCTGTTTCGGTGATTTCTTTTAGGGTCGCCAAGCTTGCGGCTGCAATTACAGGATTGCCACCAAAAGTTGTGATGTGTCCAAATTTCGGGTTTTCTTTTAAATCGGCCATTAACTCGTGGGATGCCACAAAAGCTCCAACGGGAAGGCCCGATGCCATGCCTTTTCCAATGACCAAGATATCTGGAGGACAATCAAAGTGCTCAAAAGCGAACAATTTACCGGTACGGCCGAAGCCGGGCTGTATTTCGTCCAGAATCAACAATGCCCCCACTTCGTCGCAGCGTTTTCGTATTTTTTCCAGATATCCATTTTCGGGCAAAATAAAGCCTGCACCACCTTGGATGGTTTCCAAGACCACAGCAGCAGTTTTTTCGGAGATGTTCTTAATTTCTTCTTCAGCATTGAACTGAATAAAACGAATATCGGGAATCAAAGGTCGAAAAGCACTTTTGCGTTCTTCCAGTCCCATAAGGCTTAAACTCCCCATGGTGTTGCCATGATAGGCATTTTTTGCGGAGATTACCTGAGAACGTCCAGTATGCCTTCGTGCCAATTTAATGGCTCCTTCCATGGCTTCCGTGCCCGAATTGACCAAATAGGTGGTATTTAAGTTTTCGGGAAGATGGGAGGTCAATAGTTTGGAGAATTCCACGGCAGGTCGTTGAATATACTCGCCATAGACCATAACATGCATATACTGGTCCACCTGTGTTTTGATGGCATCCACTACCTTGGGGTGGCCGTGTCCCAAACTGCAAGCCGATACACCTGCCACAAAATCCAAATGGGCGTTCCCATCCACGTCGTAGATGTAGCTCCCCTTGGCGTGAGAAACCTCCAAGGCCAATGGATGTGGGGAGGTTTGGGCTTGGTATGTGAAAAAATCTTTTTTGGACATTATGGTGTCTGCGCTTTCTTTTGAACAGCGGTTTTTTTGGGTTTTACCGCTTTGGTGTTGGGTGCGTTGATGGGGTCGTTCTGGTTGTTTTGTCGCTCGTTTTCCTCGGCATCAATATCTATAGGATTGTCTATGCCCCTAATTTTTACCAGTTCGATATTGTTGTCGTCTTCATCAAAAATTTCTTCTTTTGACCTTATCCGTTCATCGCCCCGCCAAACAAATCCTTTTAGTTTTCTGCTCTCTACGGGCAAATCGGTCTCAGGAAAGATATCTCCATCGGGATTTACAAAAAAGGTGATGTCCTCAATATCGTTGTTTGCCATGAGCAACCGTATTTTGCTACAAATGGTCTTATCGATTCCGATCAGCTCTTCGTCATCGTTGTAGACGTAGTAAATCACCTCGGTGTTTTGGACCAAATCAATGATCTTCAATTCATTTTCTATGAACTTGCCAAAGAGATTTTTACCCTTGGCCTGATTATACCCAGTTTTGCTAATGGTGTCCAAAGAAATAATGAATGCATTTTCTATGACTTTTAGGGAATCCAGTTTATCGGTTTCCATATCGGATATCAAATGGATGCTATCTCCGGTAATCTGGTTGTCCACGTTCCATAAAATAGGATTGGTAATCAATTGGGTGATTCCTGTTCTTTCCTCAAAATGGATGGAATCGCACTTGCCGCTCAAGTCGGTTTTATAGAATTTGGCATTTCTGAAGGCCCTGAGAACACGTTCCTCTTCTTTGCCGGTAACCATTAAGGTGTCGCCGTGCATGTAAAGCGAATCTTTTTCCACCAAGCTAATGGAGACCGCTCTTTTGGTAGCAAAAACAGAATCCTTGGCCTTGTGCACCTCTGCATAGTGAGCACGAATAACCCCATTATTGATGGTGTCCGTAATCTGAATATTGTTCGTGGCCGAAGCAAATTCAGAAGCTTTATCAAAATAGAGACTGTCGCCCTCGATTATTTTATTGTCGTAATCGATACGGGTATTCTTGATACCGTACCCTTGTTCGATAGTAGTGTCATAAAAACCCCGCTCGCAATAGATTTTGTATTCCTCTCCGGTAATAGTAGAAGGTCCGTACATGTAGGCGTTCTTGGAGGTGGTGTAATAGTCTAACTGCTCCGAATCGATAATATAATCAGGGTTGTCTATGTGTACGTTACGCTGGAACTGGTACTTCTTTGCTGTCATAAAATAGGTTCCCACCTTACTAGTAAGCACATTGACAGAGTCTACCACCTTACCGCCAGAATTATAATAGGCCTCCTGTTTTTCCCTGTTAAAGTAAAGGGTGTCGGTGGTCAATCGCATTTGCCCGTTTGTGAGGTCCACTTTTTCCCATGCCTTGGCTAACTTAGTGTTTCCATCATAATCCATTTTTCCACTGTTCATTTCAATGGAGTCTCCTTGTTGCAAGCGAATGTTGCCAATGGCTTTCAAGCGGTTCTCTTCGGCATAAAAAATAGCAATATCGCACCAAAGGTCTGCACCTTGGTGTTCAAACTGTACCTGTCGCTCATCGTCCTTGCTAAAAATGGATGCCCCTGGGAACTGAGCTTCGTCCTTGGTGAAATTGGCCCCATATACGATGTTAATCTGTCGACCGCCTTGTGGTTGTTGGTCCTGGGCAAAAACGCTAAAAGCGAAAAGTGATAGAATGAGAAATGAAATGCTTTTCAAGTCCATAAAATTTTGCCCAAAAGTAGGGTTTTTAACGGAAGTGGCATGCATCGTTTAGAAAGCTTTGGGATTTCTCTGCCAAACGTTTACGGCGCTGTATTTTATTTTCCTCGTTTGAGAGTCAGGGTGATTTGTCCGCAATGGTAAGTTGTGTGATATAAAATATGCCCTAACAACCTGACCCTGGAAATGGGTCCGAAAAAAGGAGTGTCCAAGGTTTCTCTCCATTGGTCTTCAGAAAGATTTTCAACAAGGTCGTACAATACTTGGTAGCCGTCATCAATAAGTTGTTGACTTTCTTTCTTGTCGTAGACTTTCCCCGAGTCTGTTTGGCCCATGGTTGTGTTTTCAACATCTGTGGGAATCCCAAAAAATTGTGAGAGCAGATGTATTATTTCTCCAATATGACGATAAATGAATCCAACGGATGCGGTATCATCATTTAATTTTAGCACGCTGTTTTCTTGAGTGATCTCAACGAACGTATAATCACAGGTTTTTTTGTTCTGCGCGATTAAATCCTTAAGAATGTCTTTGGTCATATAAGTTATTGATTGAGGTATGCCGAGTACATCCAAATCAGTTTTTCCTGCTCGCGGATGTAGTCGCTCATCAATGCATTGGTGCCTTCATCATTGGACTCGCCTGACAGTTCTAAAAGTTCTCTTTCCAAAGGCAATAGCACTTCATATCCTTTTAATATCAGCTGAATGGCCTCGGTGCCATTCGATATATTTTTGGCGACCTTTATTTTTGACAGCTCTATATAATCCCCAAAGGTATGTGGGGGAGTAAAGCCCAAAGTCAAGATTCGTTCAGCAATTTCATCAATTTTAACCAATGAATCGTTATAGAGTTCTTCGAACTTAAGGTGGAGTTCAAAAAACTTCTCACCTTTAATGTTCCAATGAAATCCACGGGCATTCATGTAGAATATCTGATAATTGGCCAGCAACTCATTTAGTTTATCTGCCAAGTCATTGGAAGCTGTTCTATCGAGTCCTATTTGATTTAGATTTTGTTTCATTTCGCTTCAATTTTAAATCTATTTAAAGGTAAAGTAAACGAACGTTCCTTAAAGTGACATTGGTCACATAAAGCTAATCTGACACAAATAAAATAGGTCTACCGATGAATGGTCTGGAGCCTGTCCGGACCTACCGATACAATCTTAATTGGAACGTTCAGTTGTTCTTCCAAAAAGGCGATGTAATCATTCAAAGTAGCCGGTAAATCCTCCGCTTTGGAAAGTTGGGTCAAATCTTGCGACCATCCCTTCATTTCCTTGTAGATAGGGGTGACATATTCCTCTTCTATGCTGTATGGAAGGTGTTTAATTTCCTCTCCTTTGTACTTGTAAGCGGTACATACCTTGATGGTGTCAAAACCACTAAGCACATCGGCTTTCATCATCATCAGTTCTGTTACACCGTTAATTTGAACGGCGTATTTCAAGGCAACCAAATCCAACCAACCACAACGTCGGGGTCTTCCTGTTGTTGCACCAAATTCGTTTCCGACTTTGGCCATGGTAGCACCGTCTTCATCAAATAATTCGGTAGGGAAGGGGCCGCTTCCCACTCTGGTGGTATAGGCCTTGAAAATTCCCAACACATTTTTGATATTGTTAGGAGCAACGCCTAAACCAGTACAGGCACCGGCAGCGGTAGTGTTTGACGATGTTACGAATGGATAGGTTCCAAAATCAATGTCCAAAAGAGAGCCTTGTGCTCCCTCTGCCAATATTTTTTTGCCCTCGGTCTGTGCCTTGAAGATATATTCCTCACTATCAATGAAGGTTAATTTTTTCAATGTTTCCACACCTTCGCAGAACTCGGCTTCTAATTCATCAAGGTTGTATTGGATGTCCACATTGTAAAAATCAATCATGGCTTCGTGTTTGTCGGCAAGGGCTCGGTATTTTGTTTTCCAGTCGTCGAACTCCAAATCACCTACTCGCATACCGTTACGGCCAGTTTTGTCCATATAGGTGGGGCCGATACCCTTTAGGGTAGAACCGATTTTTGCTTTTCCTTTGGAAGCCTCAGAAGCCGCATCTAACAATCGGTGTGTTGGTAAAATCAAATGAGCTTTACGCGAAATAAAGAGCTTGGTTTCGATGTCTATATTGAATTTCTCCAAGTTATCGAGCTCCTTTTTAAATATTACGGGGTCGATTACGACTCCGTTACCTACCACATTGATGGCATTTTTGTGAAATATTCCGGAGGGAATGGTGTGCAAAACGTGTTTTATACCATCAAATTCCAAAGTGTGCCCTGCATTTGGACCTCCTTGAAATCTGGCGATAATATCGTATTCCTTGGTCAGTACATCAACAATTTTTCCTTTTCCTTCGTCTCCCCATTGGAGTCCAAGCAATAAATCTACCATGTAATATGTGGGTTATTCAGTTAGGTTTTTTTCTTTGTTTCGGGTTCCGTAGAAGTATAATGAGTGGTTACTGATTTTTATGTCAAAGACCTCCTCAATGGTTTTTTTGATGGATTGAATGCGTGGGTCACAAAATTCTACCACCTCTCCGGTATCGGTCAGTATCACATGGTCGTGCTGACGGTCAAAATAGGATTTCTCGTACTGTGCCTGATTTTTTCCGAATTGGTGCTTTCTGACCAATTTACATTCCAATAAAAGTTCGATGGTATTGTAAAGCGTTGCACGACTCACCCTATAATTCTTGGTTTTCATTTTAATGTAAAGGGATTCTACGTCAAAATGATCGTCACTTTCATAAATTTCCTGTAAAATGGCGTAGCGTTCAGGTGTTTTGCGGTGTCCTTTTTCCTCAAGAAAGGCCGTGAACACGTTTTTTACAATTTCCTGATTTTTATTATTTCCCATGGCTTTCTACCTATGCTAATGCACAAAGGTACAGTTAAAATTTAAATTCTGGTCACTTTATCTATACCTTCGACCTGCTTTAAATTGTTCATCAGCCGTTGTAGGATATTATTGTTTTTTACCACGAGCGTAATTTTTCCCTTGAAGGTTCCGCCATCTGCACTAAAATTGAGGTTCCTCATATTTACGTGCATATTTTCCGAAATAATTTTGGTGATATCCTTTACCAGACCCATGTTGTCGATGCCCGTGATTTGGATGTCGACGGAAAATTCTTCTTGAGATGAATCTATCCATTTTGCACTAATGATGCGGTAGGCATAGTTGGACTGAAGTGAAATAGCATTGGGACAGTTCTTTTTATGAACTTTAATGCCATCGTTTACACTTACGAAGCCAAATACCTCGTCCCCAGGTATGGGGTTGCAGCATTGTGACAATTTATAGTTGAGCCTTTCTTCCTCTTTACCAAAAACAAGCAGATCGTATTTGGTGGTAATCTCATTTCTGTCAACATCTTTTGGGGTAGGACTTTTACGTATCCTGTTTTTGAAGAAATTGATAAATGCGTTGTGATAGGACGAAGAGAAATCTTTCAACTTGTCGTTGTCGATAACCCCGATACCAACCCGATAGAAAAGGTCCAAACTGGTTTTTAGTTTGAAAAAGGTCACCAATTTGTTCACGGTGTCCTCGTTCAGGTTAATTTTCTGTGCCTTGAGTTTGCGGCGTAGAATTTCCTTCCCTTCTTCGGCGACTTCTTTTTTCTCCTCGCTTAGCGATGATTTGATTTTGGAACGTGCGCGGGCCGTTTCGGCATAGTCCAACCATGTTTGTGTAGGTTTGGCACTTTCGGAGGTGATGATCTCAACCTGATCGCCACTTCTTAGTTTTGTTCCCAGCGGAACCAATTTTCCATTGACCTTGGCACCACGGGTCTTCATCCCAATTTCCGTATGGATATTGAAAGCGAAATCCAAAGCCGTCGCCCCTTTCGGCATGGATTTTAAATCTCCTTTGGGAGTGAATACGAATATTTCTTTGGAGTAAAGGTTGAGCTTAAATTCCTCCACAAAATCAACCGCGTTGCCATTGGCGCTTTCCAATGCTTCCTGTAATTTGTTCAGCCACTCCTCGATACCTTGCTCTTTTTGCGCTCCGTGCTTGTATTTAAAGTGGGCGGCATATCCTTTTTCGGCAATCTCGTGCATGCGCTCACTTCGAATCTGTACTTCTACCCATTTGCCCTTGGGGCCCATAACGGTAATGTGAAGTGCTTCGTAACCCGTAGATTTTGGTGAGGTAATCCAGTCGCGTAAACGGATAGGGTTGGGAGTAAAGTGATCGGTTACTATGGAGTAAATTTTCCAGGCAAGGAACTTTTCGTTTTTCTTGTCCGATTTATAGATGATACGGATTGCGAATTTGTCATATACTTCATCAAAGGTGACGTTTTGTGTCTTCATCTTTTTACGGATGGAGAAAATGGACTTCATCCTGCCCTTGATAAAATAATTGAGTCCCTCTTTATCCAAAGATGTCCTGATCACATTGGAAAAATCCTCGATATAGGCCAAGCTCTCTTCTTCGGTGTCCTCTATTTTGGCATAAATGTCGTTGTAGACCTCTGGTTCCGTATACTTTAGGGAAAGGTCCTCCAAATGGGTTTTGATGTTGTACAGCCCAATTCTATGGGCCAGTGGCGCATAGATGTAGAGGGTTTCCGACGCAATCTTCACTTGTTTGTGCTCCGGCATGGAATCCATGGTGAGCATATTGTGGTAACGGTCGGCTATCTTGATGATGATTACCCGAACGTCATCATGCAGGGTCAGCAGCATTTTACGGAAGTTTTCCGCTTGCTGACTTATATCCTTGTCCTTTTTAAGGTGAGCAATTTTGGTGAGTCCATCCACAATCCGGGCAACCGTCTCACCGAACATCCGCTCAATATCGGCCAATGTATAGGCGGTATCCTCAACTACATCGTGCAGCAGGGCAGAGGAAATGGAAACGGCATCCAGGCCTATTTCCGAAGCTACGATCTTAGCCACGGCAATGGGGTGGAAGATGTAGGCTTCCCCGGATTTTCTTCGCTGGTCCTTGTGGGCGTCAACGGCCACATCAAAGGCGGAACGAATCAACTTCTTGTCCTCGTCCGTCAATGTTTGGTAGCTTATGCGAAGTAATTCCTTGTACTGCTTCGCAATCTCCTTGTTCTCTTTTTCAATAGCAGCCTCTGTCATAGTATATTAAATTTACTATAATCTTATTATCTAAACAACAAAAACTATGCCTTTAGGTTTCGGATACGTTCCACTAAAGGGGGGTGCGAATAGTGCACAAATACGTAAGCTGGGTGAGGTGTTAAATTGCTCAAACTCTTTTTGGACAACTTTTTTAAGGAAGAGACCAAAGGGGTTGCCGCAAAAGTATTTTTCGCAAAGTCATCCGCCTGAAATTCGAATTTTCGGGATAAATAGTTCATAATCAATCCAGTGACTTCGGATATTGGACTGTATAACAATGCAAACCCGACCAATGCCGCATGGAAACTTGGTGTGGAGACCCCAATGGCCAAGGATATTTCTGGATGGTTGATGAACAATGAAAGAACGAACAACGTCAAACCTGTGGTCAATAGCGAAACTACAAGATTTACAATAATATGGTTGCGTTTATAGTGACCTACTTCGTGAGCTAATACAGCCACAATTTCATCTTCGCTAAGGTCGTTGATCAAGGTGTCGAACAAAGTGATTCTTTTCTCTTTTCCAAATCCTGAAAAATAGGCATTTGCTTTTGTGGATCGCTTGGAACCATCGATCACAAATATATTTTGAAGCTCGAACCCGACTTTTTGCGCATAATTTTCAATGGAACTTTTTAGACTACCATCTTCAAGCGGTGTCTGTTTGTTGAAGATGGGAACAATCAATCGGCTATAAAATAGGTTGATAAACAAAATGAAGATTCCAACGGCAATCCATGCGTAGATCCAAAAATATTGCCCTGTGGATTGATAGAACAACATGAACAATGTCAAAATCCCTCCTCCAAGAACAACGGTTAGAATGCTGCCCTTAATTTTATCGGTGAAAAAAGTGGATTTTGTTGTTTTGTTGAACCCATATTCTTCCTCGATCACAAATGTTCGGTAATAAGAGAATGGAAGTCCCAAAATGGCACTTCCCAGCATAACGATTCCAAAGAAAATCAATGCCATCGGAATGGGTTTTTCAGTGATGGAACGCGTGAGTTGGTCCACCCATTCAAAACCTCCTAAAGCAAGAAAGCAGATGGTCAGAATCAATGAAAAGCCATCCGAAATGACTCCAAATTTATAATTGATTTTCTTGTATTGTTGCGATTTTTGATATTCCTGTTCATCAAACACATCGGCAAGTTCTGGTGGCAAAGCCGATTTGAAACGCTTGGCATTCAAGTGTTCCAAATACTGGTGAGCCAGGTATTGGACCACAAGTATGGCCAGAATGATATAAAAGAGTACATTTTTTTCCATAGCTTAAAATCCGCGCTGGCGCTTCGCCTCAAATATAAGTATTGCAGCGGATACCGAAACATTCATGGAGTCTATTTCTCCTTGCATCGGTATAATTATGTTTTGGTCGGAATTTTGAAGCCATTTTTCTGTCAATCCAGTAGCTTCCGTACCCATTACAAGGGCAGAAGCGGCTTTAAAATCGCACTCCACATAATTTTTGGAAGCGGTGAGGGCGGCACAGTAGATTTTGATTTGGTTGGTTTGTAAAAAATCAATGATTTCGTCCGTTGTTCCTACGCCAATCTGATTGGTAAACAGGCAGCCCACGCTGGAACGGATAATATTCGGACTATATAGGTCTGATTTGGGGTTTGCTATTAAAACGGCATCCACGGCTGCGGCATCCGCAGTGCGCAAAAGCGCGCCGATGTTTCCTGGTTTTTCTGTGGCTTCGGCCACCAGTACCAAAGGTGTTTCATCTTTGAAAACGATGTTTGCCAGCGTATGGTCTTTGGAACGCATCAAGCCCATGATGCCTTCGGTGGTCCCCCGATGGGCAATTTTACCGTAAACACTTTCGGAAACTTGGATAATTTCTTGGTCGGAAGTCTTGGTAAAAGCTTCAACGGAGCTGGAACCCATCAGTTCTGGACAATAGAGAAGCGTTTGCAAAACATAGCCTCCCTTTTGCGCCAATTCAATCTCCCGTTGGCCTTCTACCACAAAAACTCCTGCTTTTCTTCGTTCACGGGACTTTTCTTTGAGTTGCAGAATCTTTTTTACCAAGGGATTCTGGGCACTGCTGATGAATTTAGCTTCCATAGGGGGTAAAAATAGCCATTCCTGTAATTATAAAAAGGGCTTTTCGACCAACTGGTAAAATTTAATCCATGAACAAATTAACCATCCTATTACTTTTTATTGGCCTAACCGCCTGTAAACAAAATCTCAAAACAGAAAAAAATGAAACGCCAGTTCAGCAGGAACTGCTTGTTGATGAAGCTGTTTACCCTGATGCCTTGACGAAAGTTTTTGATGCACATGGAGGTTTGAAACAATGGAAGTCGCAACGAACAATATCCTTTGTGCTGCCAAAACCAAACCAGTCCGAAACCCATACCATTGATTTATGGTCCCGAAAGGATAGAATTGACACGGAACAATTTTCGATGGGTTTTGACGGAGAACAAGCTTGGCTCTTGAATGAAAGTGGGAACTATGAAGGCGATGCAGGCTTTTATCATAATTTGATGTTTTACTTTTATGCCATGCCCTTTGTGTTGGCAGACGAAGGTATCCTATATTCTGCTACCGAAGATTTAGAATATGATGGCAAAAAGTATCCTGGTCTTCAAATAGCCTATGAGTCGGGTGTTGGCGCTTCATCCAAAGATGAATATTTTATTTATTATGATCCAGAGAGCCACCAGATGGCTTGGTTGGGTTATACCGTGACCTATCGTTCTGGGGAAAGTTCGGATAATGTAAAATGGATTCACTACGATAACTGGCAAGAAGTGAATGGACTGGTGCTGCCAAAATCGATTACATGGCATAAGTATGAAGGCAGAACGATTATGGAACCGGCAAGCACGGTCAATTTTGAAGAAGTTATGCTGAGTGAGGATGCCAAACCGAGTGCGTTTTACGAAAAACCAGAAAATGGAGAGTACGTTCCCATTAAGATGAATTAATTCACAAAAACAAAAAAGGCGCTCAATTGAGCAGTCATGGTCGGAAGATTATTCTTCCGACTTTTTTGTT